>JBAXBE010000018.1:0-54616 GCA_037142155.1 Chlorobiaceae bacterium | reverse complement strand
ATCGAATCTGCGATTTATGCCGCTCCCGACGATTCGGGGGCTTGGAACGGGGGGGCGCTGAACGTTCCCGGGGATTGCCATCCCCGGCTGCCATCATCTCATGCCTACGGCATTTACTCTTTCACTATTCTGGAAATCGCCTTGAACTGGTCTCCTTCGGCAACACGAAGGAGCTCGAAAGCGGCCATTTCGGTACTGGTGAGAGCTGCTCCGGCCTTTGCGATGCAGCGGATGCCGAGATTCTTGTTCTCTTCTGTCCTTGACGATACCGCATCGGTCACGAGATGGACATTGAAGCCGAACTCAATCAGCTCCACCGCGGTCTGGTAGACGCAGACATGGGTCTCCATGCCGACCACAAGAATATCGTTCCGCTTGAAGGCGCGAAGGCGCTGCATGAACTCAGGGGTTCCGCAGCAGCTGAACGAGAGTTTTTCGACAGGGATGTTTCCGGGCAGCAGCTCACGCAACGGCTCGACGGTGTGGCCAAGACCCTTCGGGTACTGTTCCGTCAAGAGAACCGGCACATCAAGCACCTGGCATGCCCGAATCAGCTTGCTGATACTGGCTTCAACCGCGTCCGCATGAAAAACGGACTGAGCCAGCTTCCCCTGAACATCGATAACGAGCAGCAGTGTTTCTTTTGGAGTAATCATAATGCACCTGGTAAAAACTTGAAGACAGAGTGAGTGTGTTATGCAACAAAAAGAGGAAAAAGATACAAATTTGTACCTTTATAAAGGTAATGATTGGAATACATTAAGGCAAACTACGAAAAAAACCGCCAGGCCGTCGAGAGAGTTCCCGGCAGGAAATCCCCGACGATTTGGTTATTTTTGAAAAATGCTCTAGCAGGTCATGCCCACGATATTCACCTTCAATCGCGGGGGGCCTATCTTCCAACATTCCGCCGCTCCGCGGCTTTGTAAAATGCCGTAGGCATGAAATGTCGGTAGCCAGGGGTGAAGCCCTTGGGCAGGAACGATCCACATCATATTTTTTCAGCTCCAGAGGAGCTGCATGTTGAATCAACAAGACACTCAAACAAGTCAAATCATGAAAAAAATAGGCGTCATTCTTTCCGGTTGCGGCTTCCTCGACGGAGCTGAAATCCAAGAAGCGGTGCTCACCCTGCTTGCCATCGACCGGGCCCGGGCTGAAGCGGCATGCCTTGCACCGAACGTCGATCAGCACCATGTAATCAACCACCTCACCGGCGAAGCCTCGCCAAACGAGTCGCGCAATGTCCTCACCGAATCGGCAAGGATCGCCAAAGGGAAGATTACCGACCTCAAGGAGATCAGCACCCTTTCGCTCGACGCACTGATTCTGCCCGGCGGATTCGGCGTCGCAAAAAACCTCAGCAGCTTCGCCTTCAAAGGAGCTGAATGCGACGTCAACGCGGAAGTCGCCTCAGCCATACAATCATTCTACAAAGCGGGCAAACCCCTCGGCTTCATCTGTATCGCCCCCGCAATCGCCGCAAAAGTACTCGGCCGCGAGAAGATCGAACTCACCATCGGCACCGATCCGGAAACCGCCGAAAGCATCGAAGCCATGGGAGCAAAGCACATTCCCTGCCCGGTATGGAACTCCCACATCAGCAAAAAAGGCAAAGTCGTCAGCACCCCCGCCTACATGCTCGGCCCAACAATCTCCGAAGTAGCCAAAGGCATCGACCAGCTTGTCGCCGACGTCATCGCTTTGATTTAAAAAACAAAAGAGAGTGGACAGGAAGAGGGTGGACAATAGTGGACTGAAGTGGACAAATCAAAAACATCCCCCACACGCTCTTCCTCTTCTCCTGTCCACTTCAGTCCACTTTTCTCTTCCCCCTTCTCCCAAACCCCGCAAGCACGACGAGCGTTACGACGTACGGAAAAGACTGCACGAGCTGGGTGGGGAGCCAGCCGGTCTGGAGCCAGATTTCCATGGATTCGGTAGCGGCGAACATGATGCTCGAGAGGGCCGCGCCGAGAGGGCTCCACCTGCCGATAATCATCGCTGAAAGAGCGATATAGCCACGGCCGGCGGTCATGTTATCGGTGAATGTGTGCTGCTGAAAAACAAGAAACGCCCCGCCAAGAGCGGCGAGAGCGCCAGAGATGATCACTCCTGAGTAGCGCATGCGGGCCACATTGATGCCGGCGCTCTCAGCACTCTCGGAGCTTGCGCCGGTGGCTCGGAGCCTGAGGCCGTAAGGGGTGTTATAGAGCAGATAATGGCCAAGGGCGACAGCGATTATGGCAAGAAGAACAAGTGGGTCCAAAAAGAGAGAGGGTACCTCCATGCCCGCAATCCGCTCGGAGTTCATGGAGCTCCCGAAAAGCAGGGTGAGGCCGAAGCGGGTGGCGCCCATGACGAGCAGGTTGATGGCGATGCCGGCAACAATCTGGTCGGCATTGAGCGTGATGGTGACAAATGCGAAAAGGAGCGCCACAAGAAGTCCGGCAAAGAGCGCCGCAAGAAGCCCGACCAAGGCAGAACCGGTGCGGTACTGGCCGTATGCTGCGCCAAAAGCACCGGCGAGCATCAGACCCTCGAGCGCAAGGTTGACGACACCGCCGCGCTCGGAAAATGTTGCGCCGACGGAGGTGAGCACATAGGGCACAGCTATGCGCACAATCTGCAGCAGAATAACAATCAGCTGAACATCCATAACTGAAATAATCGGGGATGATAAACTCCCCTTCAAAGAGTTTTATAGCCCCGGTTTTTTTATTAAATTCCGGTTCGTAGTAATAGTAGTCAACTTCATCTGCTTTTTCACCATATCGGCTCTTTTCGCCCGGTGAAAAAAAATAATTACTCTTGAAAAAAATGCCAACATCCAAGATTAGCAACGACAAGACGGCTGGAAAACAGTACATCTACGGCTTTTCCGGTGGTTCTGCTGAAGGTGATGCATCCATGAAAAACCTTCTCGGCGGCAAAGGCGCAAACCTGGCCGAAATGGCCAACATCGGTCTGCCGGTCCCTCCAGGATTCACTATCTCGACTGAAGTCTGCACCTACTATTACGACCACCAGAAAACCTACCCGACAAACCTCTTCGAACAGGACATTCCCGAGGCACTCCGCAAAGTTGAGCAAGCTCTCGGCAAGAGCTTCGGCGATCCCGAAAATCCCCTTCTTGTCTCGGTCCGTTCAGGCGCACGCGCTTCGATGCCCGGCATGATGGATACCATCCTCAACCTCGGCCTCAACGCAAAGACCGTCGACGGCCTTGCAAGAAAATCAGGCAACCCGCGCTTTGCGTGGGACTGCTACCGCCGCTTCGTGCAGATGTACGGAGATGTCGTGCTCGACCTGAAACCAGTCGACAAGAAAGAGATCGATCCATTCGAGAAAATCCTCGAAGCCAAAAAGCATGAACTCAATATCGAGCTCGATACCGAGTTTGAAGTCGAAGACCTGCAGGATATCGTCTCCAAATACAAGGCAGCTATCCTTGAAAAAACCGGACGCACCTTCCCCGAAGATCCGCACGAGCAGCTCCGCGGAGCAATCGGCGCCGTCTTCAACAGCTGGAACAACGACCGGGCAATCGTCTATCGCAAGCTCAACCACATCCCCGGCTACTGGGGCACCGCCTGCAATGTCCAGGCGATGGTGTTCGGCAACATGGGCGAAGATTGCGGAACCGGCGTGGCCTTCACCCGCGATGCCGCAACCGGCGACAACATCTTCTACGGCGAGTTCCTGATGAACGCTCAGGGCGAGGACGTCGTGGCAGGCACAAGAACCCCGCTGAAAATCGACCAGCTTGCAGCGGCCAACCCGGGCATCTACGGCCAGCTCGACGAGATCCGCTCTATTCTGGAGCACCACTACCACGACATGATGGACATCGAGTTCACCATCGAGAACAACAAGCTCTTCATGCTGCAGTGCCGCGTCGGCAAACGTACCGGCATGGCCGCCGTCAAGATTGCCGTCGACATGTACAACGAAAAGCTGATTGACGAAAAAACCGCACTCCTGCGCATCGAGCCAGAGCAGCTCAACCAGCTCCTCCGCCCGGTCTTCGACATGAAGGAGAAAACCGCAGCCATCGCTGAAGGCAGGCTTCTGGCAACAGGCCTCAACGCAGGCCCGGGCGCCGCCACCGGCAAAATCTATTTCAACGCAGTCGACGCCTACGAAGCAGGCAAAAACGGCGATCCGGTCATCCTCGTCAGAATCGAGACCTCACCTGAAGACATCAAGGGCATGGCCGCCTCCGAAGGCATCCTGACCGAGCGCGGAGGCATGACCTCTCACGCTGCCCTGGTCGCACGCCAGATGGGCAAGGTCTGCGTCGTAGGATGCGGAGCGCTCAGTATCGACTACCAGACAGGCGAACTCCGTGTCAGCGGCAAAGATACCGTCCTCAAGGAGGGCGACTACATCTCCATCGACGGCAGCACCGGTGAGGTCATTGCCGGCAAGGTCGCGACGAAGAACTCCGAAATCATCGAGGTGCTTGTCGACAAAACCCTCAAGCCCGAGGATGCACCGACATGGCCGATCTACAAGCAGCTCATGGAGTGGGCCGACAAATACCGCAAGCTCAGCATCCGCACCAACGCCGACCAGCCCGACCAGGCCGAAATCGCCATCACCTTTGGCGCTGAAGGCATCGGACTCTGCCGCACCGAACACATGTTCTTCGGCGGTGAGCGCATCGACGCCATGCGCGAAATGATTCTTGCCGAAGACGTTGAGGGACGCAAAAAAGCTCTCGAAAAACTGCTTCCCTACCAGCGCGACGACTTCTACGGCCTCTTCAAGGCGATGGGCGCCCGCCCCGTCACCATCAGGCTGCTCGATCCTCCGCTGCATGAGTTCCTGCCGCACACCGACAGCGAAATCGCATCCCTTGCCAGCAAGATGGGCAGAACCGTTGCCTTCGTCAAAGAGCGCATCAGCGACCTCCACGAATTCAACCCGATGCTCGGTCTGCGTGGTTGCCGCCTCGGCATCCTGCACCCGGAGATCACCGTCATGCAGGTCCGCGCAATCATCGAAGCCGCCTGCAGGATTAAAAAAGAGGGGCGTGACATCATCCCGGAAATCATGGTTCCGCTGGTCAGCACCGTCAAGGAGCTGGAGATCACCAGCGAAATCATCCACAAGACCGCAAGAAGCGTCATCGCCGAACAGGGCGCCGGCGTCAAGTACCTTGTTGGCACCATGATTGAAGTGCCGCGTGCCGCAATCACCTCCGACCAGATTGCCAGAGCCGCCGACTTCTTCAGCTACGGCACCAACGATTTGACGCAGATGGGCCTCGGCATGAGCCGCGACGACTCCGGCCAGTTCCTGCCGATCTATCAGCAGCAGGAGATCTTTGCCCGCAACCCCTTCGAATCCATCGATATCGAAGGCGTCGGCAGGCTGATCAGCATCTCCGCCAAAGAGGGACGAGGCGTCAAGCCAGACCTCAAGCTCGGCATCTGCGGCGAACACGGCGGCGACCCCTCGTCAGTTGAGTTCTGCCACAAGATCGGCCTCAACTACGTATCCTGCAGCCCCTACAGGGTACCAATCGCAAGACTCGCAGCAGCCAGAGCCGCCCTCCAGGACTAAGGCTGTAGCAACAACAGAAAAACACGAAGGCCCCGACACAATTCGGGGCCTTCGTGTTTCCACCCCGCACCCGACGCGTCGGGTGCGTTGTGATGGGGGGTTGGGCGATGCGGCGTCGCCCGGGGATTTCCATCCCCGGCTACCGCCATGTCACCGCTCCGCGGTTATAAGGTTTTTACAATATCTACGATGCTCAAGTCCCGTAGGGACGGCATGTTGATAGCCATGGGTGCCAACCCATGGACCGCGCCAACCCAACAATCATTCCGCCCCGACGTGTCGGATGCTTTGTGATGGGGGGGCGGCACCTACGCCCGGAAATTCCCCTCCCCGGCTACCACCCTGCCATGCCTACGGCATTTTCATTCGTGAAAATTCGTGCAATTCGTGGACAAATCTCTTCAAATCAAGCGGCTCCTTCCCACGATTTTCGTACCATGATAGACAGAGTTTTTTTGGTGGCCGAAACCATTGGCGCCTCGATACCGTTTGAATCGTTTTGCAAGCATAAAAGCATCTATGGAGTTCAGTCATATCACTATCAAGGGTGCGCGGGTCCACAACCTGAAAAACATCTCCCTTGATATCCCCCGCAACAAGTTTGTTGTCATCACCGGCCTTTCCGGTTCGGGCAAATCCAGCCTCGCCTTCGACACCATCTATGCCGAAGGCCAGCGCCGCTTCATGGAGACGCTCTCGCCCTACGCACGCCAGTATATCGGCAGCATCGAGCGGCCGGACGTCGACTTCATTGAGGGGCTCTCGCCGGTCATCTCCATCGACCAGAAAAGCACCAGCCGCTCGCCGCGCTCGACGGTCGGCACCATAACCGAAATCCACGACTTCATCCGCCTGCTCTACGCCAAGGCCGGGCAGCGCTACGACCCCGTTACCGGCCATATGCTGCAGAAGCAGAGTGAGGAGAGCATATGCGACGCCATTCTCGCGCTCCCGGAAGACACAAAGGTCCAGATACTCTCCCCTCTCGTCACCGGGCGAAAGGGGCACTACCGCGAACTCTTTGAGCGACTGCTGCTGAAGGGATTTTTGCGGGTCCGCATCGACGGCGAGTACCGTGAGATGGAAAAAAACATGCAGATCGAGCGATACAAAAGTCACTCCATCGAACTGGTCGTCGACCGTCTGGTTATTGGGCCTGAGTGCGGTGAACGCCTGAAAAAGGCCGTCGGCCTTGCCGTCTCCATGTCGGAACACAAGTCATCGGTCATCTGCGACCCGGTGGAAAGCGAGCTGAAAGAGCTGGTCTTCAGCACCCGCTACGCCTATTCGGACGGCTCCGTGCCGGTCGACACCCTGGCGCCGAACCACTTCAGCTTCAACTCCCCTTACGGAGCCTGCCCCGAGTGCAACGGCATCGGCGAGCTCATGCAGCTCTCCGGCGAACTGATGACCCCCGACACCTCGCTCTCGCTCAACGACGGCGGGCTCGACCCCTTCGGCAAGCCCGGAAAGAGGAACCTCTGGCAGGTCATCCGGGCCATCGCCAAAGAGTTCGACTTCACGCTCGACACGCCTATTCATGATATTCCGGCCGAGGCGATGGAGATTCTGCTTCAGGGTTCCGGCAGCCGGACCTTCAACGTCAGCTACAGCTACTCCGGACGCGATACACTCTACCCCCAGCCCTTCCCCGGCATGCTTCCCTACGTCGAGGAGATCCGCCTGAACGCCGGATCGGCAAAGGTGCGCGAGTGGGCGGAGAGCTACATGATCCGCCAGTCATGCCCGGCATGCAAAGGGGCGAGGCTCCGCAAGGAGAGCCTGCTTGTGAAAATCGACGGACTCAACATCGCCGAAGTCGAAGCCATCCCCCTGCCCGACGCACTCGCCTTTTTCAATGCGCTGCCGCCAAAGCTGACCCCAAAAGAGCTGCTCGTTGCCACGCCGGTACTGCATGAAATTATTAAACGCCTGGAGTTCCTGCTCAATGTCGGGCTCGGCTACCTGAGCCTCGACCGCAGTTCACAGACCCTCTCGGGCGGCGAGGCACAGCGCATCCGGCTCGCTTCCCAGCTCGGCTCGCAGCTCAGCGGCGTGCTCTACGTGCTCGACGAACCGAGCATCGGCCTCCACCAGCGCGACAACCACAAGCTCATCACCTCGCTGAAGCGCCTCAGGGACCTCGGCAACACCGTCCTCGTCGTCGAGCACGACAAAGACACCATGCTTGAAGCCGACGAAATCATCGACATGGGCCCCGGCGCCGGAGAGTACGGCGGCGAGGTCATCGCCCAGGGGCCGGCATCCGGGCTCGACCTGAGCTCGCTCACCGCAGGGTACCTCAACGGAACACGGCAGGTCTCTTTCACCGGGGAGAAACATAAGGGGAACGAGCCGGAGGAGTTCCTGAAGCTCACCGGATGCAGGGGCAACAACCTGAAAAATATCGACCTCTCGATACCCCTGCACTCGCTCGTCAGCATCACCGGAGTCAGCGGTTCAGGCAAGTCGACCGTCATCAACGAAACGCTCTACCCCATCCTCGCGCGCCACTTCTACCGCTCGAAGCTGGTGACCTACCCCTACGAGGGCATCGAAGGGATCCAGCTGCTCGACAAGGTGGTCAACGTCGACCAGTCGCCCATCGGCCGCACCCCGCGCTCCAACCCGGCCACCTACACCGGCGCATTCACCTTCATCCGCGACTTCTTCACCCGCCTGCCCGAAGCCCAGATTCGCGGCTACAAGGCCGGACGGTTCAGCTTCAACGTCAAGGGGGGACGGTGCGAAGTGTGCCAGGGAGCGGGAACAAGGAAAATAGAGATGAACTTCCTGCCGGACGTCTATGTCCAGTGCGAAAACTGCAAAGGGGAACGCTACAACCGAGAGACCCTGCTCGTCAAATACCACGGCAAATCCATTGCCGACGTGCTTGAGATGACCATTGAGGAGGCCTCGGAGTTCTTCGTCGACTTCCCGAGAATCCGCAGAATCCTCACCACCATGCAGAGCGTCGGACTCGGCTACCTCAAGCTCGGCCAGCCCTCCCCAATGCTCTCAGGCGGCGAAGCCCAGCGCATCAAGCTCTCCGCCGAACTCGCCAAAATCCAGACCGGCAAGACCCTCTACATCCTCGACGAACCAACCACCGGCCTCCACTTCCAGGACATCCAGCACCTGCTTGAGGTCCTCCGCAAACTCGTCGACAAAGGCAACAGCGTCATCATCATCGAACACAACCTCGATATCGTCAAAAACAGCGACTGGATCATCGACCTCGGCCCCGAAGGCGGCAGCGAAGGCGGCCAGGTAATAGCCCAGGGTACCCCCAAAGAGATCGCCCAAATGGCACACTCCCACACCGGAAGATTCCTCAAGAAGGAGATTTTGGATTAATTCCGGATTTTGAATTATTTAATCCGCTACGCGGCTGGTCGGGTATTGCATTATGTCCGGCGCTACCAACATCACACGCCTACGGCATTTCCAAAGCTCCAGAGGAGCGGCATGACGGTAGCCATAGGCGCCAAACCATCGCACCGGAGCACCCACACACACACACATTTCCCCCAGACCCCGACGCAGCGGGGGCGAAATGCCGGTAACCAGCCCCACAGCAGCTACCACCATACCGCCGCCACGCGGCTGGAACCCCGCAATCCCAACAATTCGTAAAAATCCCGACAATTCGGGATTCGTGGACCATCCCTCTTCTCCCCATTCGTGAAAATTCGTGCCATTCGTGGACCAACCTCTTCATCTTAATCTGAATACTCACTTTATTGAGTAAAATTACTCAACAAAAAAAAGTCACAAACATTGCTCACTGAAAGATTACAGCAGGCACTGTTAACTCAACGACTTGAAAAGGAACCCCGGAGATTCATTCAGGTTATTTACGGACCTCGACAAGTGGGCAAAACAACTCTTGCCCAGCAGTTTATGCATTCGACCCCTATGCCTGTTCATTTTGCATCCGCGGACCAGGTCGCCGCAAATCAGGCAATCTGGATTAGCCGGCAATGTGAAATCGCACGCCTCAAACTTCGAACGGCAAAAGCCGAAAGCGCCGTCCTCATTATTGACTAAATCCAGAAAATCGGCAACTGGAGTGAGTCCGTTAAAAAAGAGTGGGATGCCGACTCAATAAACCAGCTTCCGCTGAAAGTTCTCATCCTTGGATCGTCACGACTTCTCCTGCAACAAGGAGTGACTGAGTCGCTAGCCGGCAGATTTGAAACCATCTATGTAGGGCACTGGCCTTTCCGGGAGATGAAAGAAGCATTCGATTTCACACACGATCAATTCGTCTGGTTTGGCGGCTATCCTGGCGCCGCTCCGCTTATTGGCGATGAACAACGATGGGCCCGTTACATTTCCGACTCCCTTATCGAAACAAGCATCTCAAAAGACATCCTGATGCTTACTCGGGTAGATAAACCCGCCCTTATGAAAAGGCTGTTTGAACTGGGCTGCAACTACTCCGGCCAGACTCTCTCGTATACAAAAATCATGGGCCAGCTTCAGGATGCAGGCAATACCACAACCCTCGCACACTACCTTCGCCTGCCTGATAACGCGGGATTAATTGGCGGCCTTGAAAAATACAGCCCTGAAAAGGTTCGGCAAAGAGCATCAAGCCCAAAATTTCAGGTCCATAATACCGCGCTCATCAGCGCGACCCAAGACCGCTCATTTCAAGAAATTGCTCAAAATCCGGCAAAATGGGGGCGATGGGTTGAATCCGCAATCGGCGCACACCTCATCCATCATGCCCAAACCGGCCAGCTACGCCTGACCTACTGGCGACAGGGAAACCATGAGGTTGATTTTGTACTTGAACATGGCGGAAAAGTGATCGGTCTCGAAATCAAAAGCGGCCGCCAACAGAACGCATCCGGCATGGAGGTATTTGCAAAAACATACCATCCACATAAAATCCTGCTTGTCGGCAACTCAGGCATTCCCTGGCAGGAATTCCTGGAACTCAACCCCCAAGAGCTCTTTTAATCCAATTCGTGAAAATTCGTGCAATTAGTGGACCAGACCTCTTCTCCCCATCCGTGGACCCTCTTCAAAGAAACTCCTCATAATAATCCAGATCCTTGTGGAAGGTCTCCTCGAGAGCACTCAGCGACAGAAACGCCACCGCAATGCATATCCCTCCGACGAGCAGCGCCCCTGACTCAAGCCCCAAAAGCCCTCTGCTGAACTGAAAGAGCATGGTAATCGGCACAACCATCCCCCGCACCAGGTTCGGTACCGTGGTAGCCACCGTAGCACGCAGATTGGTGCCGAACTGCTCGGCTGCAACCGTCACGAAAATCGCCCAATATCCACCGGCAAACCCGAGAAATGCGCAGACCATGTAAAAGAACTGCGGACTCTGATGCCCCTGCAGGAAATAGAGCGCCACCGCGCCAACCGTCAGCAGCATAAAAAGCAATATCACCCTCTTCCTGCTCTTGAAAAGCTGGCTCAAAAGCCCGCTCGAAAGGTCCCCGAACACAAGACCGAGGTAACAGAACATCACCGCATTGCCCGCTGAAACCGGTCCGGTCGTACCAAGCTCCGCCGCAAACTCCGGCGAAAAGGTGATCAGCACGCCGACGACAAACCAGATCGGCACCCCGATCAGAATAGAGTTCAGGTAACGGAAAAACCGCTCCCGGCTGGTAAAGAGCGCAAGCATGTTCCCCCGGCTGACCCCGCTCTTCTCCTCCATCTTCTGAAACATCCCCGACTCGGCAACCTTCACCCTGGCCAAAAGCAAAAGCAAGCCAAGTCCGCCCCCGATGAAAAATGCGTTGTGCCACTCATAGGTATTGGCCACAATGTTGGCAAGAATGGCGCCCGAAACGCCGATTGAGGCCACAAGCATTGTCCCGTATCCGCGGATCTTCGTATGCAGCACCTCCGACACCAGCGTTATGCCCGCCCCAAGCTCACCCGCCAAACCCACGCCCGCAATAAAGCGCAACGCCGCATAAGCCGGCAGCGACGTAACAAGCCCGTTGGCAATATTGGCGACGGAGTAGAGCAGAATGGAGGCAAACATGATCTTCAGCCGCCCCTTCTTGTCACCCAGCCACCCCCAGAGAATGCCGCCCACAAGCATGCCGATCATCTGCATGTTCAACAGATAAACCCCGTAATCGATCAGCTCCTTCCCCCCGAGCCCAAACGACTTCAAACTCGGCACCCGAACAATACTGAACAGCACCAAGTCATAAATATCGACAAAGTACCCCAACGCCGCCACAATAACCGGCAAGCTGAATATATCCCGAACCGAAGCATGCTCCTTATCTGTCACAAACCCCTCCCATAAAAATTGAATGGACCCCCAAAAGCTAAATTCCGCTGTAACCCAATAAAAATAAACAATATCTCCCCATAAATAAAAAACCCGGCCATCAGCCGGTTCATCATATCAATTCGTGAAAATTCGTGTAATCCGTGGGCCACCCTCTTTCTTCACTCGGCACCTCCCTCTTGATTCGTGAAAATTCGTGCAATTAGTGGACAATCGCGAAATCTTCATGACACTGCATCGCCATGAATCCATAGTTCATGCTCGCTAATATCGATATCACTCCTCCACACAACAGCATAGCCTCCAACATCGACCTTTACAGCCCGAAACAATGATTCGTCCCTCAATGGAGCAAACATCTCCTTATCAAGCAAACGGTTAATGTCGTACCGCCTCTTCTGCTCATTATCGAATTCAACAAGCAGAGAGTGGCTATCAATGGCTTGTGCGCTTTTTATTTTCGGATAATTCATAGCATTACTCCAAAGGGGGAAGATGATGAAACTCCTGTTTTTCCCACATTTCCTTTAATTCCAGCCTATACATTGAAGCCCATTCATTAACCAATTTCCGTGCCCTACCCGGTAAATCACCCTCAATCATTTCCATAGTGTCCATATGGAATAAACCAACATGCTCACCGTAAACCGCATGAAAATGCGGTGGTACATGGTCACCGAAGAACAACTTGATGACTATCCCATAAAATCTTGCTATTTCAGGCATTACTCACCCTCCGAGTTAACCTGAGCATTCTGGAGCATAGTGTACCACCTGTCTTGCGTACTCTACAAGTAAGATAGGCAGCCATAAATACCTTTCCAAGGGTTGTGCGAAATCCACGAAAATCTGAGGTATGGACGTGCGCCCATAAATAAAAAAAACGGCCATCCGCCGGTTCATCATATCAATTCGTGAAAATTCATGTAATCCGTGGACCACTCTCTTTCTTCACTCGGCACCTTCCTCTTAATTCGTCAAAATTCATGCAATTGGTGGACCAACCTCTTCTCCCCCTAGATCTTCACGAGCACATCAGGGAAAATGCTCACCTCCACCCCCTGCATAATGCTCTCAAAAAACACCACCAACCGTGAATCCCTCCCATGCGTCACAACCACCCCCTCAAAATCCTTGAACGGACCCGCAAGCACCTTAACCCTCTGACCCGCCGGCAACGAATCGACAGTCCGGCTTACAGCATCAGGCTCCCGAACCAGCTTTTGCAGCCACTCAATGTCCCGATCTCTAATAACCGAAGGGTTTTTCGCAATCCCCACAAACTTGACCACCCCCTCCGTATCCAGCACCTTGATATGCTCAGTGTGGATATCGATATGCACAAACACATACCCCCTGAAGAGCGGCTCAAAAACCTTTTTCTTCCTGTCACTCCATTGCTTCCAAGTCTCCAGCAATGGAAGAAAACTCGTCAGCTCCTTCTCACAAAAGAACTGATGCACCTTCTTCTCATGTCGAGACCGAACATAAACAGCATACCACTGCGAATTCAGAACCTCATCCATACGACACAAAAAAAAGTTGTTACCGATGCTCCCTCTTCCGGAACACAAGGTAACAACAACGAATTACTTCACAAAAAAAAGCCCCCGACATAGTCGAGGGCAATCAGAAGATATGAAGTACTCCCCATCAATAGGGCAGCTATCGAGAGAAAATAAGGTTGCTCATGCTGCCTCCGGGGCCTGGACCTGCTGCGAGTAATAGATAGTGGCCGGAACCTCTCCTTTGAGAGACTTGTGCCGCCTGGTCGTATTGTAATCAGTGAACCAGTTCTTCAGTCCTTGGTAGAGTTCAAGACCGTCGGCCGGAGGGCTGAAGTAAATGTACTCATGTTTGACGCTACGCCATAACCGTTCAATGAAAACATTGTCAATAGCCCGACCTTTACCGTCCATGGAGAGCTTCACTTCGGCCTCTTTGATGACAGCCGTTATGAAGACCTCGCTGGTGAATTACAGTTCAATCCGCCCGCACAGTTCTTTAGGGAAGCTGACACCGGAAGAATTTCTGGTTCAGCAAAAGAATTTTTACCAAGCAGAAGTGGTCCTATAGACGGGGGCACGTCCAATTCGTGAAAATTCGTGCAATTCGTGGACAACCCTCTTCACTCCAAAATTTCTTCAATCACCTCCAGATATTTCCGAATCACGATCTGCTCATCAAACCTCTGCTCAACAAGTTCACGCGAATTCCGCCCCATCGCCTCCCGCTCCGAAACCGGCATTGCAATCATGGAGCATATCTTCTCAGCCAAATGCCTGCTGTCGCGAACCCTGCATAACAGTCCATTAACCCCATCATCAACCACCTCACGACACCCGGGAACATCTGTGGCAATAAGGGGCTTGCCCATCGCAGCCGCTTCAAGCAAAGAGCGTGGAGTCCCTTCACGATAAGATGGCAAAACAACACAGTCTGACGCAGCAAGAAAAGACCTTACATCATCCGATGTTCCGAGATACTCTATGAGGCCCTCTTGAACCCACATCTCAACATCTTGGCGAGGAACAGCCGTCTGATTCTTCACATCAAGAAATCCAAGCAGCTGAAAGCGGCTTTCTGGGTAGCGCTCCCTGACCATGCGTACCGCCTCGATATACTCCCGAACCCCCTTATCCCAAAGCAGCCGGGCAACCATCAGAAAAACAAGCTGGCCCTCACCCTTTGAAACAGGAACAAACTGAGATGTACTAAAATGCACCAAATCAACGCCCGACCCAGGCAACAGATCCGTCTGTGCTCTCCTAACCATCCCCTGCTCAACAAACAGGCCGCGATCATCATCATTCTGAAAAAAGACACGTTTGGACCGGCTCAGGCCAACCCGGTAGAGCCCACTGACAAGCTTGGCCATCCATCCCCCACGAATAAACGCCGTTCCCAGCCCGGCAATGTTATTGATCACCGGCACGCCCAGCAACACTGCAGCAAGCGAGCCATAAACATTCGGCTTCACCGTATAGGCAAGAATCACGTCCGGCCGCTCACGAAAAAACACCTTCAGGAAGCCAAGCATAAGCAGGAAATCACGAACCGGATGCGTCCCCTGATTATCCATAGCAAGAGGGACAAAACGGCACCCGAGACGCTCCAGCCGCCCCCTATACTCATCAACCGGTGCAACAGCAACAACATCAAATCCTTTCTCTATCAGGGCGGCAATCAGCCCCTTACGGAAATTGACCAGATTCCATGTGGTGTTGGCTGTGATAAGAATCTTCGGTTTGTTCTTCTTTGACATCAAGTTACTGAAAGAGATAAGAGAGTTTAGGACTAAGCGCGACAATACTCGATTCAATCCAAGTGCCTTTTGCTAACTGAACCCAATGCTGTATCTCCCGAGGTCTTTGCGACAAAAGCTGAGGCAGTGAGGATAGCGCTATCTCGCTGAGAGAATTCTGAACGCTGTCGTAAACATATATCCTATGCGTCAGTTGGTATTTTTCATCAAATTTGGGGTCAACAAGAAAACCATGATCGATATAAAGGTAGGAGGTACACGCAAGAATATCCGTAGTATTGACGCTTTGCTTGAATATGCTCTTTATCACAAATGGTGAAATAAAAAAATCTATATGTGCAAAAGGTCCTAGTTTGCTGTAACTATTGCCGGTAACCAGCAGTGTACTCCCGGCTTCTATCTCACTAAGATGCCTATTGTTCTTGACATTCTCGATTATTCTCTTCTGATTGATGTCCCATGCCTTCCAGTGGTCCGAAAGGCCGAAAACCGGCATTATAAAAATCAATGCAAACAAAACTACCGTTTTTCTGTTCAAAGGCAGAAGTGTCAATAAAAAAGCAACAAGCAATGCCACGTAGACATTTGCCCGGTTTGCAGTATTGAATACAGAGTAGTGATAGAGGAGTGTCAGGGAATAAAGGCCGAATGAGAGCAGCAGCACAGAAAGCAAGCCGAAATAAAGTGACTTTGAAGCCGCAGGTGGATCGGAAAAGGAGCTGGATTTCAGCAGCAGATAGAGAACAATTCCGCTTGCAATAATAAAGGATATAAGGCTGATTGAGCCCATCGAATAATAAATTTTCAACCAGTATGAAGGGCCGATTGCAGCCTCAAGCAAAGTTATCGGCTGCATGATGAGGGATTTGATTATCCCGGCAACACTCAGACCTCCATTGATTCTGGCATCGACATCAGTGAAGGTATATTTGACAAATAAGTAGTACAAAATATAGATCACCCCCGGCACAGCAACCAGTAAAGCCTTTCGGTATTTTCGTTCAAACAGAAATACACAAGCCATTCCAAGGAGATATGGGGGAGAAAAGTAATATGAAAATGACCCAAGAAGGAGCAGCAATAATCCGGAAACGTTTTTATTGTGCCGGATCAGTGAGTGTGCATAGAGAATAACGGAAGGAAAAAAAATATAAGGCACAGTCATGTACCAGTACATCGTCGTATCGTGCAAAGGAGAAAAGAGAAAAAGAGCAGAAGCAAGCATTGCCCGGTCACGAGGTAAATAATCACAGGCAAATCGATAGACGCAATAAAAACTGATTGCATGAGCCGCCATTTTAATCAGATCATAAACCCACTGATGCTGAAACCCGATTAAAAAATATGGCCACCAGAACGTGTAGAACGTGGGCAACAGATAGAGCAGAATACTTTTCTTTTTGGGATCAGGATTCAAAAAATCCAACACATCGCCCCATCTGCCTACAGCA
This sequence comes from Chlorobiaceae bacterium, assembly GCA_037142155.1. GTDB lineage: Bacteria > Bacteroidota > Chlorobiia > Chlorobiales > Chlorobiaceae > Chlorobium. Next base: position 38,052 of record JBAXBE010000018.1, on the reverse strand, counting down.
CTGTAATCGTCGGCGTGAAGACCAGTCCCGATGAACAGGTATAGCAATACAAGCAGAAATACAAAAGCCGCAATAATATTTTTCGATTTCAATGATACAGTCATAACTTTTCTTTATCCCAGAAGCAAATGCCGCATATATACTGACAAGTTCTCTTGTTATTTTTTTCTCATGACTAAAAAAACAGAGCCTCCAAACGGAACTACAATTCCTTTATCAAGAATAAGGGTCTCTATAAATCCTGTTTTGCTAAACAGGTAATCCAGAACAGGATGAAACGGCTTAACATCGCTTGCCGATCCGCCAGGAACAAACTTTCTTCTGAGAACCATCAAGGGGAAAAGGAGGAAATTCCAGTAGGAACCATATACTTTTCTGAATCCATGCCGTTCCAGCATCCGGTTTACATCACGCAGAGTAAATCTGCTTTTCTGACCAACTGCCTTGTCATGATATGAATGCAACCATTGATACGCCGCCAGATTCAACAGAAGAGTGCCGCCCGGCTTGAGTACCCGATTAAACTCCGAAACCGCGAGATTTCTGTCAAGATCATATCCAAGAACATCAAGAGAGACGACAACATCAAAAAACGAGTCAGAATGCTCAATGTACTCTATTGTGCCTGACTTAATATCTGCTCCCGACTTCAGGCGGGCAACATCACATGCCTCCGGCATTAATTCCAATCCATAGAGAGAAGCAGAGGGAAACCGGTCACCTATGAACTTCAGCATCCCCCCTGTACCGCATCCTGCATCAAGAAGAGTAATGCTGTTTGCATCCGCATAATGCTTTATGGCATTGGCAACAATCTGATGTAGAGTCCGGTACCACCACATGGACTCCTCAACAGAACTCATTAAAAAATACTCTTCCTTTCTCATTGTCTTAACTAATGTTATCGAGCTTTATTTTTGGCAGGTCAATTTTGATTAAAAAGAGCGTTTTTTAATCGTCCACTGCGGAGTGTTATTGGTTGTCAAATAGTGCTTGCCTATATACTCGCTCATCAATCCAAGAAAAATAATTTGTATCCCGAAAAAAAAGGTGATACTCACCATAATTGACGCCCACCCCTTGGTGTCATAAGGATTGTTAATTTTATCTATAACCAGATAAATAATCAGCAAGACGCTTAGAGCCACTATAGCTATACCAAACAGGGTAAATGCCCGTAACGGTTTTATTGAAAAATTGATAAACACATTCAACCATAAGGAGACAAGCTTTTTTGCAGTATAGTTGGACTTGCCGACCTCACGGTGCTGGTGCTTGACCTGGACAGCACTGAGACTATCTGTGACTCGAAGGATAAGACCGTCTACATAGGGAAACGGTCCTTTATACTTGATGATTTCCTCAACAATTTCCCGACGGATTGCTTTGAAGCTTGATAAATAGAGATTCCGGGGTTTATTGAGCAGCCAGGATGCAACTTGGTCATTGAACTGACTTCCCAGATTGCGAAAAAGATTGTGCTTTTTCTCTGCATAAAACGAATAGACGACATCAAACCCCTTCTCAATCTCCCTGACTAAATGAATAATTTCTTCCGGGGGATTCTGAAAATCGTCATCAATGATCACAGCAACATCACCGGTCATATGATTTAATGCACACATCACAGCGTTATGCTCGCCATAGTTCCGGCGTAAAGATATAAACCTGACTCGTTCATTTTTCAGGGCCAGAAAATCACACACCGATTCACTTTTATCCTTGCTGCCGTCATTGACCAGAACAAACTCAAGTTCATAATCCTGCAGCTCTTTCTCTACGGTGGAGACAAGTTCTTCAATGGTTTCCTGTGCATTGTAGACAGGAATGCAAATAGAGATTTTCATTTTTTTCTGTGTTCAGTGAAATCAGCCATTCACTTCAACCATTTCCCGGAATCTGAAACGCTTGATCCTGATCTCCATTCGATTCTGTTGAGCATACATTTTGGTCCAACCATTGCAATTGCGCTATACAATACGCAATCTTCCCTGAAACCAGTTATAGACAATCGCTGCATACTCGTAGATAATCACGGAAATATGATCAACAGTTGCCCCCCATTGCGGATCTGCAGGCGGAGTGTCAACCACTGCCGGCGTCAGCACTGTGATATCAGGCGCCTGTTTTCTCCACGTCCAGAGCGCACGACGGCCATGATAGGGAGAGGTCAGAAACAGTATGGAGTGAACACCCTGCCGTCGAAGCTGCTGCATGACCATCTCAACATTCTCACTGGTACTTTTTGGATACTTGTCAAGAATATGAATGGCGGATGCGGCAACCCCCTTGTCTTCGAGATAGAGTTTGATAACCTCAACCTCCGAAAGATCCTGCTCCTTGCCGGATGAAAGAAAAATATGGGGCGCATATCCCTGCCTGTAGAAACGGACCGCGTCAAGCGCTCTTCTCTGGTAGCTGTCGTTGCGGTAGGCTGACTCTCCGTTACCGCTGAACACAACAATGGCATCTGTTTTAAGGGGCGCATGCCTGACCACAAGCTGGTCGCCGATAAACCAGAACAACGGCGAATGAAAGGTCACGAGATAAAGCATCAGCAGAACGGTCAGCGGCATCATCCATGCAGAACGGTGCCGGGTATAATAGCGCTGAAGACTCTCCTTCCAGTTATTGGGCTGCTGCAGCGCCTTTTCGGCCAGATGTTTGTCGATGGCCGTCATAATCCCCTTGAAGCGTGTTGTCCAGGTATTCTCCCGAGCCACCTCCTTGCGCTTCTCAACCGCATCCGCTGAACGAAATTGCGGATTGTCCAGCGTCTGCCTGACCTTTCCGATAAACTCTTCCGCACCGGCAGCAACTGATATCACACCGGGATAACGCCTCTCATATGCACGGATCTCGCGCATGTTCGTGGCCACAACAGCCGTACCCATCGCAAGATACTCATTGAGTTTGCATGAATAGACACTGTCAGTAAACTCATTGACAACATAGGGTATAAGCGCAACGTCAAAACTGCTGATATATGCCGCCATCAGTTCATGTGAGCGCTCTCCAAGAAGCACAATATTTGATTTCTGCTCAAGCAGGGAAGTGGTTGTGTATTTCGGACCGACAAGCACAACAGTAGCATCCGGCAGTGCATCGGCCAGTGCTGCAACCATCTCCTGGTCAAAAACATCACTTATCGCACCGACGTATCCTATAACCGGCCGTTTGACGGCCTTTATGTCGTCAGGAGTAGCCAGCTGCTCCTTTGGTACCATGAATTTCGCTTCGTCGATTCCGGCCGGAAATGAATAAACAGAGCGGGTAAAGGGTCGGGCTCTTTCAATAATGGCTTCTGATATTGCGAAAACAAGATCAGCTTTTTTGAAAAAGAGATCCTCCCAGTATCTGAGTTTTTTTGTAGCGGATGACGCGCCCGCCATATGATTGGCGCAGTAGTAGATTGTCAGTGCCGGAGCAATTTTTTCAATCAATCCCTGGGCAAGCGGTGTAGGCAGAAAGGAGATGACAATCGGATCAGTGAAACGGGTAACACGCATCCATTGCCGGATCGATTTTGATATGACCGCTACATTTATGCTCTTTACTGCGGCATTATAGGGAAACGGCAGAAATGCAGGGGAATAGGTCCAAAGATTCTGCTCTATCTCCCGAAACCCGTGCAGGGAGGAGAGGCGCCTGCGAACACGATCGACGATTCTGCCGAAATCCTTTAACTGAGGCCCCCGCACACCGGTATTTTCAATAAACAACACCTTGGCTCCCTGGCCGGTCAGGGACATTGCCAATTGATGGTGCATCTGCCAATGCGTTGACCAGTCAATGGATGAAATGATAATTACATGCTTGTTTTTCAATGCTATCCTGTTAATAGTCCTGTTCGCCTGAGGATACTCATCAGACGGAGACGAACCATCTCTATATAAAAAACGATTGTTTTCGGTTTTGCCCGGGCAAGTATCCGGAGTATTTCATTATAGGATACCAGTATGTTCTTTTCATCGCTGCTTACTCCACCAAGATAAAACGAAAGCACCGGCTCGGTTGTAACATGAATTTTCGGCTTCAGCAGAGAGGCATTTCTCAGCAGAAACTCCTTGTCGCCGGCAATTTTATAACTGGCATCAAAGCATCCTTTACTGAATAACGAGGATTTATGCAGTGTACCGGGATGGGAAAATCCGATATTGACCGGATAATTCCAGGGCTTTTGCCACGGCGCAATATTCAGCTCTTTAACTTCATGACCATTACTGACCACTGCTGTTCGGAAAGCAATAACATTGTGCTCGCCGTCAAGAGCAGATAGCATTTCACTGAAACAGCGCTCTGAAACCGTATCATCAGAACCGATAAAAGCGATATACTCCCCCTTTGCCATCCTGACGCCTTTGTTCCATGCCTCATAGATTCCCCTGTCAGGCTCGGATATGAAGGCATCCACAACATCGGAAGCCTGCGAAAGCAGGTTTACCGTATTATCCTGTGAAGCCCCGTCAACGACAATCCACTCAATACCCTCAATTTTGGCTTTTCTGAATGCGCCTATAAGACGAGGAAGGGTTTCAGCTGAATTGAATGTTGATGTAATTATGGTAATGGAAATGTGTCGCAACTATGCTTTCCCTTCTATGATATATTTCTCCAATAGAGGCATGCGTACGTACCTGAATTTATTTTTTCGAATAATATTTGATGCATGCATGGAAAACACTCTGAACAAGCCGGCGAAATAATAGTTTCCGCTGACAATTCGTCTGTATATACTTTTCAGATTTTTATACTTTCCGGCAGAGACGTAAAGATTGGCAGCATGAAGCCCGAACCATAAAGAGAGAGAACGGCAAACGGCATCTTTTTCGCTTTCGTTCAATACAACCGGCAAATGTTCCAATGCACTAAGCAACTCATAAAAAACATTATTTTTAACAAACCTCTCTACAAGATTCAATTCCGCATTGATTGATGCCGTCAACTGTGATGTGCCTTTTTGCCGAATATAAAACAGTTCATCATTTCCTTTGCTTTTGCCTGAAAAGAGTAAATAGATCAATACATATATTTCAAATCCGACAATTTCCCTGAGCCTCAACACTTTCAGCGTCTCATAAGCCTTTATGATAGCTGAGCTTCTGTGAATGAAATACCAGTTCATCCACAAGTCATCAGTATCAGTATGTCGGAAAAAATAACATACTCTTTCAACAGGAGATGAAGAGGCGATTGTTCTAAGTATGCCGCAGTACTCACGGATAAAATAACCTATTCCTTTATAAGCATTTACAGTCTCACCTGCATCAGAGAGAATCTCCAGGGCACCATGAGAGCCGCCACACGATACATAATCACTGTTTGCATCAAGAAACTTTATGTATGAAGGAATTTTATCGAGCAAATAAAAGTCATCATTATCGGCAAAAAGAACGTACGGCGTAGTTATCCTGCTTACAACATCCATTAGCTTGTCATAATAACAATCAAAATCCGCATCATACGGATACCGGATATATTCATATGAAAGATCAGGATAGTTTTTATACTCTTTTAAGCGATTTTCTATTTCCTTGTCATTGCCTCCATCAGCTATAAGTATTCTATGCGCACACTTCATATCGTTCATATAGCGCATCCAGCGAAGTGTAAACGGAGTACGACCTTTAATGGTCAATATTATTGTGAGCGGACTTTCCTGCATAAGCGTTCTGTTATCTCACCAATATCTGATTATAAAGAAGTTGATTAATGCTGCCGATCACGTTCAGGGCTCATGTAATCAGCGTTTGAGAGTAATACCTTTTTCCGGATTTCTGTCATAAAAAATATGCAAATATTTTTTGAATATGGTTATTCCGCTGGCGGGGATCAAACGGTGTGCAATTCGTCTGAACAATGGCTGAAGCCGACGATGGAACCTCTCGTTTGCTTTCATCCCCCTGCGTGAGGGCTCAACAGGGATATCAAGCAGAGCAATGGGCGTTTCACTCAGCCTAGTATCATACTTGGAAGTGACCCCACTGTGCGCTCCGGAGAGGTCATTACCGATATTCTGAACCAGACTGCGACCGGGGTAGAGGGTCAGCTTGCCTGCAAGAAACGTTGACGCATACCAGCGTATGGCCCAGGAATCATTCTTCCCGTTAATCTGATTTTCCAGCATCTGTGAAAAAGGGTAAGCCCCTTTCAGGTCAAACTCCCTGATCATCTTGCGTCGATGAAGTTCATCCAATAGATACTGCCCGTCAGGATTGAACAGGGCCCATCCGCGACGCCATGTTGCCCATCCCCAGCAATCCGCTCCGGGAAGAAAAAAGGTTTCGGGAAGTTTCTCTCGAACCGGATACTGGTAGCCGTGAATGCTTGCAACACGCTCATTATCGGCATAAAGGTCCAACCCCCCATTCATGAAGCCGAGAAAATAGGGTGAGGTAACCATGTCATCTTCCAGAACAATGACACTTTCTGACTTTTCAAGTACTTCGCTCACTCCGGTAATAATGGATTTAGCCAGTCCAAAGTTTTCCGGCCGGTGAACGATGGTGAGAGAGCGAAAGCCTGATACTGTTTCCAGAAGTGCACGAACCTCTCGAACTGCATCATGCTGTTCCCGGGAACGAGCCGCATCGGAATAAATTATCAAATCACTCTCTTCAGCAAGCATATTTTGCTGAAGAGCACTCAACGTTCTGCGGGTATGCTCCGGCCGTGCATAGACAAAAAGAGCCACTGGTGACGGCTTATGCGAAAACCGGAAAGAAAGATGATCTGTCAATTCAGCGTTTTCTCATAGATGGTTGTTGTCTCCCAATGCAGTAATCCGGGAGTCGGCCCTCTGAATATTGCAGCACGAAATCCGGAAAGGTGACTGAGCAGCTTCTCGGTATAGTAACCCCTGTCACTGTTGTCGAGAACGATAATACCGCCTGGCTTGACTTTTTTAATTGCTGCTTTCAAGCAGGAAGTACGGGCTCTTCCGTCAATCATGACAAGATTAAACGTGCTGTCAGGATAAGAGAGAATAACATCCCTGTAGGCTGTATAGGTATAGCCGGGATAATCAGAAGAGTGACAGAGGTCAGGATCCGAGGGGTCATGCTCTATTTGTGGCTTACTTACCTCCGGCAACTTCAGATCGTGCAGAAAATTGCCCTTGTTGCCCTTTAGCCGGGCAAGCATTTTTTCATAGTATTCGGCATTGTGTTCCACCGTATGCAAAGTGCAGTTATTGGCAAGAAAAAAAAAGGTACTCCCGCCGATACCATACTCAAAAACCTTCATCCCGGGTTTCACGTAGTCAATAAGAAATTCCTGGGCTTTGTAGTTTATCCACGCAACGCCGCTGTTCAAACAGTAATTTTCAAATATCAGGGATTTTAAATACCCGACTCGGTGATGCGAAAGTTCCGCAAGATTCTGAATTGCCTTTCGATAGCTCCATGTTTTACGTAACGGAGTGAGAAGCCTCTTTGAAACTCTCATGATTCTGGATTCCGACCGGGGGATTGCATAGGATTGCCTTTCCTGGCGATTTGGATAGAGATTACGCGAAATCAGCGAGTCAGAGTCACTGCCGTGATCATCATCAATAACTGCAAACAACTCATACTGAGGAACTGCACGTCTCAGCGGAAGCCATTTCTCATCCCCAGGAGTTATCTCGAAATTAAACGGCGTCTCTTTCGGCCAGAGGGTATCGCTTTTTTTTTCAACAAGAATTTTCCGTACAAGATCGGATTTAATGATCGATGCGTAGGAAACCAGATAACTTCCGCCTTCATTTTTCTGGATTACTCCGTTATTTGCACTCGTATGTTCAAAAACGTCAATTTCACGTCCATTTTTTTTAGGCACACCGCCATAACGCCTCTGCATCTTTCCGCCCTGCCAGAAGGTATAGGTAAGGACATCCGCATCCGCTGAATTCATCTCCTCGACAACCGGTACAACTTTTTCAGGACGCATACAGATATGGTCTTCAATCCACAACAGGACATATTTTGACCGGACTTGACGGAAGAGGTTCGTTGTATCATAAAACCATCCGTCAATACTCTTCAAATGGTAGAGGGCAATATTTTTATTGCTTTTCAATACAGCAGCGGCCTCACGCCTGAAAGCGCCCCTGATGTTGACAATCCAGTTCAGGTTGTACAGGCTTGACATTGATGCATAGGAGTCCTTCATCCGCTGAAGCCGCTCCTCGTTGTCAATAAAAAAATTTGCAAATATACTGACCACTGTTTCCATAGTCTCCGGACAGATGTTTTACTCAAGGAACAGGACATCGGGATTGATATTCCCCAGAATATCCTCCTTGATCTCCTTGTTGTAGACTCCTGCCTTGAGTATGACCATCGGCTCTTTCACATCCCGCAATACTTTCGGAGAGTATACGGTGAGGCGTGTTCCATAGAGGCGTTTGCCCTGTTTTTGCGGATCATTGTCCAGCAGGCTGACAATCCGGGATGTGTCAAGGCCGAAAGCTATCAGATACTGGGCAAATATATGCGCACCGAAAAGGTAAACCGGATGCGCTGTATCAGCTATTCGGCTGTTCAGATCCGTGATCAGCTCCCTGTGGTAGTTGACATAATCAAGATAGAGCTGCCTGTTTTTTTCATAAAGATCGGAAGGAAGCGTAATCGGCCGCACCAGGCTCTCGCGCACAGCCGCATAGAAAATGCTGTGGTCTTCAAGAAAATACTCCTTTGCCAGGAGTTTAAAGCCATGCTTTGCCAGCAGGTATTCGATGTAGGGTTCGGTGAGAAAAACCGTGTGTTCGAAATTGATGCAGTTCGTGTATTTGCGTTCAAGCATCACCTGCATGTTGGGTACCGAAAAAACAAGATGTTTGCCTTCAGCAATGAACCCCGAAAGATGGCGCATAAAGCGGTCCGGTTCATAGATATGCTCGAAAACATGAGAATGCACTACCGTATCAAAATACTCCGGGGAGGTAAAGCGTTCATCAAAAAAACCTTTTATAAAACGTGCCTTGCATCCATCGACAGGCGCCGGGTTCGGCTCAAGAATTGCCCAGGAAATGGGGTTGAAGGCGTGATAGAGTTTGGCAAGAATTCCATGCGCTCCGCCCACTTCAAGCACCGATAAAGGCGAAAAACTTTTAAGGAATTCTGAAAACCGACGGTGATGCTCCATCCAAATTCCGCCGACTGCACCTGCATGCTGTGATTGATATAAAATATCTAACGGTATGAGCCTGGCTAATTGAAGAATCCCCGTATCCCTGCTGATAGACCAGGTCTGCTCTGCAAATAGATCCGTCTCAAAAGATTGATCGACACTTCCCATAAATACCGGAAACTCAGCAATAGAGTGCAAAACATCTACATTTGCACTGCCTGATACGACATCAACATTTCGTTCAATCAAGTTCATTTATTTTTCCATCTCCGTTTTTAGCATTGCCTTGCCAAGCGCAAAAAGAAAGATGTTGTAGGGATAATGATGAAGTGCTGCAATATTCAGGTAGATCAGGGAGGTCAGCACCCTCACTTTCTTATTGTCATAGCCTTCTGCTTCGAGCCACTCGCCGAAACGCCTTTCACACTCCACATGAATCTGTTTGCGGTGAAAATCATAGTCTATCGCATCCTCGCGCCATTCAACCGAATAAAAATCTCCGGCGATGAGCTCATGACTGATAATCAAGCCATGGAGCAATTTGGCAAAATCGTAGTAGATGTCGCCGGTAAAAAGGTTGCCGCCGAAATCCTGACGCCAGTCGAGAAAGGTGAATTTCCGGGCGGCAGCATCCCTGAGAATGTTCTCAAAGTGAAAGTCTCCGTGAAAACGGCCCGGAAGTCCATCTGCAAGCCACTCCCAGTCAATCGAGTGCAGTAACGTTCCAAGTTCCGGCATCGGAATGCCATTGATCGGTTCTCTACGATCTTGCTTTGAACAATTCCGGTAGAAGAGTTCGACCCGTTCAAAAGTTTTGTCGCGGTAAAAACGCATGCAAGTGCGCTTGAATACGAGAGCGCTATCGGATGGGAGTGCTTTTCGGGTCCAGAAAGAGCTGCAGTGCTGGAGTAACTGATCAAAGAGGGGAAGTGTGGCCACTTCTGAAAGCACTCTTCCCTCAACCAGCGAATAGCAGTACATGTGCGGCTGTACCCCTGTCACTTCGGGAATAAAGCCTTTCAGCTCATCAGCACGTTTGACCCTGTTGGCTATAAAATCCTGATCATCGGAAAATTTGATAACCCTCTTTTCCACAAACCAGATCGCCTCATTTGCCTTCTCAAGTATATTCGGCGAACCGGATTCCCGGTAGCTCTCCCTTGCCAGGGCAAGGGCCTCTCTGCTGCCGGTATCATGCCAGGTAAACTCATAAGCCCTTATCCGGCGAGTCAGCAGCTCGCGCATGCCATGCGCTTCACCTGTCTGGATGGCAACTGCCCCGCCCTGATCCATAGCTCTCCAGAAGGCTTGAAAGTCATGAATTCCGGCTAGTCCGATATAGGGTTTATGCGAACCCTCCCGTCCCTCGCCTTTTTCACAGATCGCAGAGACATAACCATTATCCAGCGCAAGGGTTCGATATGCATCAAGCTCCTCTCTCTCTGCAAAGGCCATCCAGTTATGATCAGGAACCGGAATTGTCTCTTTTACCAGCGTATCGCAGGAGATGAATATGAATGGCTGCTGAAGCCAGCGGCTGCAGGCAAGAAGGCTTAAGCCGAGCCCGGAGCCCGGGCCTTCAAACGGTTCGACTTCTGCAAAGAAGAATTGACGCTCCGGATAGGCAAGTTCAACGAACTCACGAATCAGAGCGCCTTTATATCCAAGGGCAATGACAAATTCGGTCTCTGCGGGAAACTGCTCTATCAGATGTGACAATACCGGCCGGTTAGCTATACCGACCAGTGACTTGTTGAGATACCGGGTCAGATCTCCAAGCCGGGAGCCGGTTCCTGCTGCCGGAATACAGACACGATAGCTCATTGAGATGCCCGCTGATAGTCGTCCACAAGGCGAACAACATCATCCATCTCGGGAGTGCTGGCTTCAAGATAGACGCTATCTTCAACAGCCTCCATCCGGTGCACAATACCGGGAGGAAGTGTAATGGTGTCGTCAGGGCCGTAGACTTTTGAGGTCAGATCATCCTGCGTTTTGCCGGAATAGATTCGAAGCTGTCCGGTCAGGACATAGATGGTTTCGCATTTGACCTTGTGATACTGAAGACTGCAGCGATGCCCTGCATGCATGGTGAGCTTCTTCATCATATAGCGGTTATTGTGCTCAATAACCTCTTCGCTGCCCCATGGCTTTTCAATGATTTGCATAATAGATTCCTAAATCCGGAAAGCGTTATACTCAGGATGAAATTCAAAGAAGCTGTCATAAAAGCTTTTCACGTAGTGCTGCATCGACCAACGGCTGTTGAACCCGTACTTTTTGCGCATCCATTGACGGCCTTCCGAAACATAAAGCTCCAGATTTTTCTCATAGCCCTCTGTCTTGATAAGATCGGCCCGATTAACAAGATGCGACTCATTCTCCCCTGCCCACACCTCAGCGGTAATTGCCGCCGCCCAGTCATTTGCATAGGCCTTTGCAATCAGCTCGCTTTCAGCACCGTAGCCACGGAAGTTTGAGCCGTCAAAAAGAAAATGCATGAAGTCCGGCTGCTCCTCATTGCAGATGGATTCCACGAATTCACGGCGGAGAAGGTATGCGTTGTTATGGATGAACCAGAAATATTTTGTTGACTGCTCGCGCAGCAGCAGCCGCTCTCCCCAGCGACGGGAGCAGGGTGAAAGAATACCTACACGGGGGTGATGATCAAGAATATCAACAAGCGGTGACAACGTGGGCGCACACTGCAATTCGGTATCGTTCGTCAGAAGAAAAAAAGCATCATATTGACTGAAGCGCCCATCTTTCCATAACTCGCTCAATCCGTAATTCATGCCGCGGGAGTAACGCAACCCGTGAATCAAGGCATCGGGCCAGTCTGCATACCAGGTTGTATGCGCTGAAAGACGGTCGGCATCGGAGCCGGCTTCGACAACAAAAACATCCGTCATGTCACCGTCATGCTGCACGAGATGATCGTAGAGCCGGTCGGTCACCTCGGGCAGGTTTCGATCAAGAATGATAGTAGCTATGCGTTTCACAGAGACCTCACCAGTCGGAAGTTACGAAGATAGCGAAGGATGCTTTGCTTGACCCGCATCTTCAGGTGGAGATCGAGCTCTATGCCCCTGGCGGCAAGCGCCTGAGATGCCTCTTTTTTCAGTTCAACACATACTGGCATTGAAAAAATGTAGTGCCCTGCAATGATGGCCTTGTCACGGTCTGTTGCCCGTGAGTCCGGCAGCATCCATTTCTGCCATTTATCAGACTCATAGGCTAATTGCAGGAAGCGCTCCGAAAGAGCCGAAAGCCCGTTTGCCTCCAGGATTTCCAGCAGTGCGCGGCTTTCCGTCACACCGAACTCGGGTGCGACATTTGCGGCATGAATACCCAGACGGGGATGCCAGTGCAAAGCTTCATCGGAGAGATAGTCGGTATTATGCTCCTTCATCAGAATGCCATATCGATTGCAGATCTCAATCATTTTCGGAAGTTGAATCTCTGCCGGAAGTTCATCAGCAACCCGGACCGGACTGTCAAATGAACCGATATTGCGTGTTTCCATAACTCGGGTGCCACATTGAATAACCACGAAAGCGGGCGGGGGAAGATGGAATTTTTTACAGAACTGCTGCACCGCATTGAGCGTGTAATCCAGCTCCTCCTGGTTGTTGGTCGTTCCGCTCTGCTCTTCGGTGCCGATTTCAAAAATGATATCCTGACGTAACTGCTGAGCCTCACTCCAGCAGAACTCGTAGAGTTCAAAAATGCGCTCCAGAACTTCGTCTATATCAGGCGTGCCATGAATATCAACGCTCGGGTCGATGTGCAAAATCTGGAAACCGGCTTCAAGGTCGGCACGATATGAGGATTTTGCAGATTCCATCGCACGCCTCAGACTGAGATTTGCATCCCTCTCTTTGGTGTTCTGCCATGGGCCGCCGTGATCGCGGGCAAGAAGTATCTTTCCTTTTTTATCGCGCGCGATAACATTGCGGGCAAACTCTGCCGTCGTCCAGTTATTGACGTATCCGCCGCCAAACTCTTCAGAGTCAATCTGACGGCGGCTGGCAATGAGTATTATCGGCACCTCATGGTCGTTGGACAACTCAACTGCAGCATCAATACAATTGACGCTCATAGGGCCGACACCAAGCAGGGTGCATCGCCTCTTTTGCATGAATGAATCGAGTCTCTGACGAATCATACGGCCCACTCCCCTGAAAGTTTACCTTGCAGACCGGGCAGGGCATCCGGATTGTAGGGTGTAAAAAATTTTCCCAGAACATGCAGGCAGGCCTCCGCGACAGCACGTTCACCTCCGGATCGCTCAGTTACGAAATGGGCGTGCTGCAGGGCAAGCTTGTCGGCATTGGCCGGAGCAATCGCATAGCCGACCTTGCGCATGACGTAGTGATCAAAAATACCGTCACCCATATAGATAACCTTTTCCGGCTGGTAACGTTCCTTGATCCAATCCAGGCGATGTATTGTGCTGACCAGATCAAGAGGAAATTTCATGTCGTCAACAACCCGCTTTTGTGTAATAGGATACCCTTTTTTGTCACCCGTAACGAAACGAATCTCAACATGCTGCCTGAGCAGTGAAAGGCCGTCATTGTCGTCAGGACCAAAAACCTTCATGACCTTGCCTTTGTCAGTATAGTAAAACTGACCGGTGGTCAGGACCCCGTCGACATCAAGAATAAAGCATTGCGGAGTGAATTTTTCAACAGGACTCATGTATCGGCAAATGAAAAATTAGAGAAGGCTCCGGTTCCTCTCAAGAAAGGTACTGCTGATAGTTGACTTTAATGCACGATGCAGCAGGTTCAGTCCGGGTTCATCACCGAGAGAGTTCCAGAATTGATTTTGAAGCTGCAACTGTACTTCAGAATCAATCCATGTTCCCTCTGTACGGGAGTGCATCTCCAGTACAGCATCTTCAATCTCTTCTGGCGTATTGTTCTCAATCCGGATACCATGATCGGCAAAAAAATCGCCTTTATAGTGAATGTCATAAGGCAGGGCGTTCATTTCCCGGTATCGCAGATATCTCCCCTCTTTGACTTTATACAGCTTTTTCGGGATAAAGAGTGAATTTTCCGAGTAGATGGTCAATTCTCTGATCCTGAATGGAAGGAAATTAACAATGAGCTGCGGTTTCCTCATCATTCGGACAACATTTGAAAATCCGGTATTTCCTCCGACAAAAAAGAGACATTTCGACATCAGATAAATTTCAAAAAAATCCGTCCTTTTTGATCCGGTAAGCTCCTGAAAAAGCGGCAAATCAAGAGCTGATTTTTTTTCAACAATCTCGCCCAGTCTCAATGCGTAAATATTCAGCCGTACAACTGATTCAATTGCAAGTCGGTAATCATCAAATTCAAAATCCCTGAAATCATGCAGGTTGCCGTCATCACCAAAAAAAGAGAGATAGGCCGAATCCCTGTTATGGAAACAGACGAACGGCCCGTTGATGGCGAAATCACTCAGCAGCTTATTGCCTCGCTGCTCTTCAACAGCCGTAAGCCTGAAGAAAGAGGGGGAAGTGGAGCAAAGTGAATCGTATGCAGTTTCATACGACATCTCCTTTTTATAGGATATCAGCATTGGCGAATCCGGAAAAAATTTCTCCAGAAAAAAACAGGGCATCGCCGCAACATTACTGAACAGAAGATGTTCCTGCCGGCGCCAATGCTCGAATATCGTCAGATTCGAAATATGCCTGTCCGTTTTAAAAACGCCCCATTCATGGCTCTTTCTTTCGCGTCTGGATGCGAGATAGTTGTCCATGTTAAAGGCAAGGTGCCCTATCCTCGATGTAAAAAGTGTGCCGAACCTGATGGTAATAAACGGTCTTGCAAGAGAGGCAACCAGAACTATAGCTCCTCCGAAAACACAATTAAACAGATAGGTTATCAAGGTTCTCAGTTTTCTGAAAACAATTTTCAGACCGCCATCGCGAACCTGACTCATCTGGCCGGAGAGGGAAGAGAGCAAGCTCATGCCTCGGTATTCGCCCTGTTATACATCTCCGGAGTTCCCACATCCAGAAAAACCTCACGGGTCTCATAGGTGTAAATCCTCCCCGTCAGCCGTCCCAGCACTTCCGTGCTGAACTCTTTTGCCGAGCACAGGTCACTGCCAATCATCTCAAAAAAATCGGAGGAAAGAATGTAGACTGCTCCATTTGCGAGATTGCCGTGGAAATCAGGATCTTTTTCGTAAAAGCCTGCAACAACACCCCGCCCGTCCAGTTCAACAATCCCGCAGGTTGAGGGCCTGTCGGTACGAAAGGTCATCATGGTCATGACGCACTCCTCAGGGCGCTGCCGGTGTGCCTCCATGAAGGCGGTAAGATCCGCAAGAGAGTAGTTGTCGGCATGAATCAGCATTCCTTCACGGCCCTGAAAAAAATGAAGGTTCGCAATGAGAGTACCAGCTGTGCCGAGCAGCTCCGGCTCATGAACCAGTGTGACCTGTTCGCGGAAAGGGCTTGCATCAACAAAACGCTCCACCTGCTCTGCAAGATAATGCGTGTTGACAAGAAAAGGACCTGCTCCTGCCCTGGTCAGGCGTTCAAGCCATATCTCCAGCAACGGCTTACCTTTGACAGGAACAAGACATTTGGGCATCACATTCGTCAATGGCCGAAGACGGGTGCCGCAGCCTGCTGCAAGAAGAAGGGCGCGCATCAGATGAGCTCCCGTAAGAGCTCCTGACTCTGGATGGGTGTATTGCCTACACGACCAACCTGCACTGCTGCCGCCAGAGAGCCCAGAAAAGCCGCCTCCCAGATATTGCCCCTGCTTGCCATTGTCATGGCGCTTGTTATGAGCAGCGAGTCTCCGGCGCCGGCAACATCTTTGGGAATGGAGTTCAGCGCGTCTACCCTGTCGGTCAGCCATTCATCCGCCTTGCCGTCTCCGGCATGGATCAGCAGCCCCTCTTCTCCCAGTTTGAGAAGAATATTATTGGCTGATGCCTGCTGGCGAAGCTGTTCCGCCAGAACAACAAGCCCGTCTTCACGATTTCGGGTACTGATACGCGCTTCACGCTCAGTTGGTGTAAGCAGATCCATACCCCTGAAGCGGCTTATATCGCCAACCTGGGATGAGGACTGGCTGTCGGCCGCCAGAACCACTCCTTTTGCTGCAGAAATGGCAACAATTCGCTCGACCAGCGCCTGCGGCAGGCATCCGTAATTAAAATCGGAAAAAACGAGCAGATCGATTTCCTCTATGACCTCTTCCAGCTCCTGGAGCACCTGCTCCTGCAGAGATACCGATATTGCTCCCTGGTGCAGATGGCTGACACGCAGTAAACTTTTCCCCTTGCTGCGATAACGCTGCTTGAGCGTTGTAGGCCGACTGTCATCAACCAGTAACCGGGCCTCTACGCCGGACTCGGCAAATCCGGCAATTGCAAATTCCCTGACTGTATCATTGCCGGTAACTGAAATAAACCGTACAGATGCTCCCAGACCGGCGGCATGAGCCGCAACAATTCCCGCCCCGCCGATAAAGCGGGTGGTATCAACCGGCATGACTACGATGGTGGTGTCTTCCTGCGACATTCCCAGCGGATGACAGGTGATATACTCATCAATAATCAGGTCTCCGATGACACAGACCTTCAGTCGGGAAAACTGCTGCAGCAAATAGGTGAGCCGTTCCTTTTTCACCCCGTGACGTGCCAGATACTCATTCGGCAGCGTGATAGACTTGGTATCAATGTTTTTGAATTCCTTGCGGATCAGGTCAAGTGAAGAGAAGACCATTTCACCGGAACTGAACAGAAGCCGGCCTCCGTAGCTCTCCAGCACCGCCAGCTCAGGATTGAAACGCAGTTCATGCTCCTTGCCCTTGACAACGATATCGGGACGTATGCGACTGATAACATTGGTAATAGGCTCATCGGCAATGAATGCCTCATCAACCCAGTTATTACTTTGAACACCTTCCAGCCGCAGGATTTCAGGAACATGCGCAGCATTGCCGGCAATACGATCACTCTCGACCGCTACAACCAGACGATCTCCGCACTCTTTGGCATAGCGGAGCAGGCGAAGATGACCGGGGTGAAGGATATTAAAGTGTCCGGAAACAAGTACCACACGTTCAGTCATAAAAAGATTTTTTCGTGTTTAATATCCACAGGTTTGGAGAGCATGGCACTCAAAAAGCCGCCCCGTTGACCCGGGAAATCGCCTCTCAGGTCTGACCAATAAGCTCAACTTCCCTGTGAAGAATCCTGGCCGGATATCTGTGTGTCAAATGAGCTAACCCTCTAAGATCGGAACCATACTGGTCAAAGTAAGCTAAAATATTTTTTTTCCGCTCTTCCCTGTGCGCCAGTCTGAACCTGTATTTCCCGTTTTCGCCCTCTTCAAAAGGGTTCATGGCATAAGCTGATTTCTCAAGCGCTGAAAAATCAAAGGAGGCTTCGCAGGTAAAGGCTTCATGAATCAGGGTAGGATCACCCTTCTTCAAAAGAATGAACGCGGTCAGTTCGTCCAGATAAAGTTTGGTTACGGAATTCAACAAACCCTTCTGGATCAAAATCTCTTTGACACAGGAAACCGCACAGTCAAGCAGTGAGGCGAGTCGGGAAAAGATAACCACACTTTTCCAGTAATGAAGCTGATTACGTCCACGATCACCTGAAACGTAGAGATCATAACCTCCCTCATGACGAAGGAAATGGATGAGTTCATTTTTTGATGCCCAAAAGTTGGATTCTTCATCCTCCCGATAGGCTTCATAAACATCATACAGATCAGAGTCAACTGCTGTGGCCCTTTGGTGAACCATTGCAATCACTGCAGACCTGTTAATGCCTAAATGCGCAATCGAGCGGTATAATTCATCAAGAATCTGCCCGTTGTTAAAGAGCATCAATGTAAGATCAAATCTGCGGCACTCAAGATAATCCTCATGAGGCATGGTAGAATTCCCTACAACAACCTCGTGTATTTCCGTAACCATTATCTCTTTGCCCAAAATATCATACACCCCGAAACATCTCGGGATGACTCGATATGCAGTCTGATATTCAAATAATTTCCTGCTCTCGGATGTCGCACCCTCCGTCCCCGGCAGCAGGATATATTGATACAGATTAATATCCTGTATACCGGCATCAAGCATATCAAATACGGCCTTCATATGTTTTTCCTTCGTATCACCCGGCAAACAAAGGATTATCTCGGTAAATGTGACCGACTCTGTGTTGGAGGACTCTTTTGCCATTTTAACAATAGCGACATAACCGATATTCTGGCGTTTTACATTTTTCAGGACATCCTCATCACTTGACTGTATCGAAGCGCCGATAATCATCGCATTACCAAGAACCCTGCTCATTTCAACAATACGTTCCTTGTTATTCTTGTCTGTAGCAGTCTGGATACTTAACGGCCAGCCATGCAGCTCCTGTGTTTTTTTTATCTCCTGAGCTATATGAAGATCCTGCGGAAATATTCCCCAGTTCAAATCAGCTAAAGTCAATGAAGGAACCTGGGTTCTTTGAGCCACATATTGCAGTTCGGCTTTTACTCTTTCAACGCTGAAATGACAGGTCTTCGAAGAGTAGGTTGCTCCGTCATGACAGAAGGTGCATGAGTAGGGGCACCCTCTGCTTGTCTGCAGAAGCGGGGTTAAATTCCTGTCAAAGAATTCGTCCAGCAGGCCATTGAGATAGGGTGACGGGATATTGCCCTCAATATCACTGATTCTTTTGGCAGGACTATTTGTAAAAATGTGGTCTTGTGAATTGCAGTGAACCCCGGCTATCTCTCTGTACTCTTTACTGCCAGATTCAAACTTATGCCGTATAAGCATATCAACAAGTAAAAAAAAGGCAACTTCGCCCTCCCCTTCAATGTAGAAATCAATTTCAGGGTGAGTGCTTAAATAGTGCATCTGCTCATGTTCATCCACGGGATAGTTTGGACCACCAAACACCACCACTGTTCCGGGAGAGATCTCCTTGACTCTTTTTGCGAAGGCGCAGCTGAGGTCCTCATTCCACATGTAATTGGAAAAAGCAATGATCTCCGGGCACCCCGCCTTCAGAGAATCATTGAGATTCCGGGGATACTTGAAAAGTTCTACTGAAACAGCTGAATGAAGATGCTTTTTCAGATATCCGGCAAGATAACCGATCGCAAGCGGAGTATTTTTGGCATCCACGGTAATGAAGGTATGCGTCAGTTCAACCAGAAACACCTTGACCGGATTTGCAGCAGGGTTCTTTTGAAAACTTGTACTTTTTTCAATGCCTGATTTCATTCACTACCCTGAATAGTTGTTTTGATGGTATGTTGCGCTGATGGAAATCAATGTTTTATCACTTGCCAGCCCTTATCAACTGAAGTTCGGGCAGCGGGACAATGAAAGCCCCGCCCTCGTCAAGATAGCGCTGATGCCGTTTAATGATCGGTTCCGCATAGTTCCATGCAAGAATGACAACATAATCAGGTTTACGTGTATAGAGTTCGTCAGAGGAGAGAACCGGCAAACAGCATGCAGGAGCAAATAGTCCCTGCTTGCGCGGATTATCATCTGCAAGAAACTCCAGCTTTTGTGTCAGATCAAAGTGCCACATCAGTGTGGTAACCGTGGTTGAGGCGCCATAACCTGCAACACTCTGGCCGGCAGCGAGAGCTGCATCAATGACTTCAGCGAGTGCCTTCTTGCGCCTCGATATCTCAACACCATAGCGCTGATAGAGAGCGGGCCTGGAAAACTCACGCCGTGCCTCTTCAGCAAGCATTTCCGTAACCCTTGAACTCACCCTGCGACGGCCCTCCGGCATGCGTTGCGCAAATCCCCGGATTGAACCTCCTTTTGAGCTGATACGCTGCACGTCAAAAAGCTGCATACCGAGACCTTCAAAAAAAACGGCCAGAGGTGCCAGCGAGTGATAGGAAACATGTTCATGATAGACTGTGTCGAAGAGAAACCGGTCAACTATATCCGGAAGGTAGGATACCTCAAAAACAAAAACCCCGTCATCGTCAAGAAGCGAGTGTACGCCTCTGACGATATCCGACAGATTGTCGGCATGAGCAAAAACATTGTTGGCAGCAATGATTGCAGCAGGGCCGTGTTCCCTTCGCAGCTCTTCAGCCAGTGTTGAGGTGAAAAATTCCGGCAGCGTGGCAATTCCTCCGGCAGTTGCCTCTTCGGCAATGCGCCGCGCCGGATCAACGCCCAGAACCCGGAGCCCCTTCACCTTGAAAAAATTAAGGAGTGATCCGTCATTACTGCCTATTTCAACAACAAGAGAACCCGGCAGAACCGAAAAATCAGCCGTAACCTCTTCGGCATAACGACGATAATGTTCTACCAGTCCCTGAGAACTTGATGTCACAAAAATATAGTCGCGAAATAACAGGTCTGGGTCAACAACATCAATATTCTGGATGTGACCACAGTCGTTACAGAGATACAGATCAAGAGGATAGAGTGCCTGTGCTGCGGCAAGCTGCTCTGTCGGCATGTATGCGTCGGCTATCGGGGAGGCTGCAACCGGCAGCACAAGCTCAAGGTTTTTGCCTCTGCACAGGCGACAGGAGTCACGACGGTTTACAGATGGCTTCATAACTATTGTTTGTTCACCATTACATTGATTTGAGTTTCCTTGCCAGAGTTTCAGGCCATACCAGTGAAAGCCCCCCATCCACGTAAATATTCTGACCGTTCACAAATGCAGCTGCGGGGCTGCACAGGAATGCTATCACATTGGCACTGTCTTCAGCTGTGGCCATCCGTCCAAGGGGTATGATCTCCTCATACAGCGCAAGCAGCTCTGTGTTATTGAGGTAAAAATCTTTTGACTCCTTTTTGAGGAATGTAAAGGGTGTTACCGCATTGGTTCTGATGCCCTTGCCGCCAAGATTCACGGCATAGAAACGCGCCATATGATTCATTCCGGCTTTACCGATATGGTAGCTGACAGGCTGACCTTCGCCTACCCGATCGCCGAATACCGAACTGACAAAAACTATTCCGCAGTCACTCCCCTTGACGAAACGATCCTGCAGATACTCGACAGCAAACTTTGATGCCGTAAGGGAGACGTCAATCTCGCCGGTCCAGGCATCTCCGCTGCCCCGGTATCGCTGACAGAATATCAGATAGTTGACCTCTCCGCTCTGCAGGATGCAGCCCTCCAGGGCATGCTGCAAAGCAGTCGTATCGGCAATATCAACCGTGTAGTAGTTCACCCCATCAACCTCTTCTGCGAGTGGAGGCCGGTTTCGGCTCACCACCGATACCTGATCACCCCTGAGCTTCAGCTGCTGAGCAACAACCCGTCCCAACCCCTTGCTTCCTCCGATAATGATTGCGTGTGTCATGGTAGTGTATTGGATTTCTTCCCGCGGCCATAATTCCGCGCCGCAACAAGCTGTTTAACCCCTTCAATGTAAGCGCAGGCGTCATCAACAGCGCTCTCCGGGGGGGCAAAAGAGGCCTGAATCGTTTCATTGGCTCTGAATGGTCCGGAGGTAACCTCGTGGACAACCAGAAAATCAGTGTGAATCAATATGGTATGGAAGAGGTTTTCTGAAATCCGGTAATAAAAGTTTCTTCCCGTTGACAGATCACCCAGCTCGACAACATCGATAATATTGCCGGCCTCGTCAAATACCACCACATCCACTGACCCTTCGACAATATGAAAAGACTCGGCTTTTCCCGGATGAAGGTGGGGATGGATATAGCTTTCTGCTGATATGGCAATCAGCATCTCATGCACGGTATCCGCATTTGAACGATGAGTGCAGATCCTTGCCCGCTTCCGCGCACTCAGGACCGCCTGATGCTTCAGAAAGGAGATCTGCCTGGTTCCAAGCCTTACAACGGATCCCTCTGCCGCAAACACTCCGTCACTGATTTTTCTTATCCCACGCTTCATATTGCCTCACGCTGAAAGGATATCTTACTTTGAGCAAAGATTGAGCTGAACCGTCCGCCCTGTTCGAGATAGGCCTGCCTGGATTCGATGACTTTTTTCTCGCTTTCAGGGCTGAGCGACAGCAAACAGAGATCGATTTTTTTTTCAATCAGAGCAGTGGAGGGGAGAACAGGCAGAGTCGAGCCCGGCATATACATTCCGATTTTATGGGGATTGTCATCAACGACACAGCAGACAAGCTCCCTGAGATCGAAAAAATTCAAAAACTTTGCTGCCAGATGGCCCGCACCGAATATGGCAACCCGTTTGCCCTCGCTCTTCAGCCGCTGCAGATATCGGCGGGTTCGTTCACCAGCTTCCGCAAAGTGATTACCGAAGTTGTAACCGAGCGCAATCTCCTCCTCTCCCGGTGCGCTCTGAAGCCGGTTACGGCTGGCGGGGCGAACAACCGCAAGCAGGGAATCTTCGAGCGGATAGTCGTATTTCCTTGCAAAGAGAAACTCAAAACCCGCATTCTGCATCAACCGGCCGAGTGTCTCCTCTGTAAAATAGGCGATGTGTTCTTCCCAGACAAAGCTGTAATCGAAGGCAGAGAGAAAGGTTTTGCTGCCCGGCACTTCAAACGCCAGAAATCCTGAAGGCTTGACCATACCGGCAAGCGACTCAAGCAGGCGCAGGGGAGCATGTGCATGCTCAAGCAGATGACGGACAATCATGATGTCGGTCTGCCCGTACTTTTGAACCAGCCGGGCCGCCCGCCCGGGTGTAAGCGAGGATTGCACCGTCTCAAGACCCGACAGCGGATCCGTAATCCCCAGATCCTCTTCTGCCGAAAAACGAAAGGTATTGTCAAACCCCAGACGGTTGAATCGGCCAAGAGTCGTGTCGTCCTTGTAGGTGAGCCCAACAATGCGGGCACCTGCATCTGAACGCGCTATTACCTTCAGATCCTGAACCATGCGGTCGAGATGACCTTCAGGCTCGTTATAGGTGATCCAGCTGTAATGCGAACGCACCATTGCCTCCGGCATCGGATTGATCAGCTGAACAAGGCCGCAGAGAGCGCACTGGCCGACGGCAAGAGCATGAGTCTCAATCTGGTGACCGGACTCATGGTAAAAACGGTTACTCGGGGGCTGCTGACCGAAATCAAGAATTACGTTGACTTCAGCTCCGGAGCAGCTGATGCACTCACTCATGCTTTTCATTAACGCTCTGCTCAACAATCAGGAAGCCGAAGCATCAAAACTGATCATACAGCGCCCGGCAATTTTGCCGCTGCGCATATCGCTGACAGCTGTATTGATCTCATCAAGGCTGTAGGTATCTGTGATCAATGGTGTCAGGGGTAATTTCCCGTTACGGAACAGACCGAGATAACGCGGAATATCGGTTTGAGGATTGGCCTCTCCGCCGTGGGAACCGCTCAGCCCTTTGCCGAAGTGGAGCGGCAGGGAGTAGATATTGATGTTACTGCCCTTCCGGGGTACGCCTACCAGGGTGACCCTGCCCTGCGGCTTGGTGATCTGGTAGCCCATCTCGATGATCGATGGCTGACCGGTATTGTCAATAAAAACATCCACTCCCGCATTGCCCGTAATATCAAGTATCATCTGACGCGTATCACCGTTGCGACTGTTGATGACGTGCGTGGCGCCCATCTGTGTCGCCAGCTGAAGTTTGTTGTCGAACATATCGACCGCAATAATCGGGTATGCGGAAACCAGTGATGCAGCCTGTACAATGCTCAGGCCAATGCCGCCAGCTCCGAAAACCACAACTGACTCGCCGATCTGCACTTTGGCATTATTTTGCACCACGCCAAAACCCGTTGTGACGGCGCAACCGAAAAGGGCTGCAACTTCAAGATTGCTGTCGGCGGGAATCGCTGTTACGCGGTTTTCGGCCACAACTGCATATTCGTTAAACGTCGTTACCCAGCCGGCATTGACCCGCTTGCCTTCCCAGTGATATACGGGCGGTTCAGCCTCGATACCGGGGCCCTTGCGCCAGTGCAGTACAACCCTGTCGCCCGGCCTGACATGCCTGACACCGGGACCGATGGCGGTTACCGTGCCTGAAGCCTCATGTCCGAGCAGGTGGGGGAGATATTTGTCCTCTCCCTTGGCGCCGTCAATCTCGCCGAGCTGCGAGCCGCAGATGCCGCTGAAATGAATTTTAACCAGTACCTGTCCGATCTCCAGTTGAGCGGGCATGGTGATTTCGGCCACGATCAGGGGCGACTTGAGTTCGGTCAGTACTGCCGCCTTCATTGTTTTAGGTATGACTGTCATAGTTGCCTGACTCATTCGAAATAGATTAAAGAGTGATCACCGCTATATCCTGTATGCTCAAACCACCACTCCCACTCTTCGGGGGTGTTGAAGGCTTCGCAGGTCACCTGCCAGTAAAGCAGATTGGCTTTTTCCTCTTCATTGCGGTATGACTCGACACAAATATACTTATTCTTTTTACTGACGCGCTCAATCTCGCGCAGCGCCTTGTCAAGATCATAGCAATGGAGGTTGTGCAGCGTTGTGATCGAGTAGACAAAATCGAAATAGTTGTCAGGATAGGGCAGTGAAGTTGCATTGCCGATTGTAAGTCGATCTTTGATCTCATCTTTGGCATTTTCAATTGCATATCGGGAGATATCAATGCCGCTGAGCTCCAGACCGGGAACCACCCTGGTGAAGTCGTAGAGCAGAAACCCCTTGCCGCAGCCGACATCAAGTATCCTGTCGCCCTCTTTGAGGCCGTAATGCTCAACCATTGCCCTTGCCACCTTCTCCCATCGGCCTTCCATGTAGCGATAACCGCCATAGCAGATCTTGCGGTCACCATCCCAGTAGTCAAAGTCCCACTTTTTGGCAAGTTCTGCCGCCTTTGCCTTGGGGTAGTCCGGATCATTGACCCTGGCCAGATAGTCCCGCGGGGTGCTTTTATGAATTGCCGACAGTAAATCGATATAGGCCATGACTCATTATTCAGGTTAAAATTGCAAGATGCTCACTGTAATACCTTTTTGACTTCACAAACTGAAGATCAAGCATGCCTTCTGACTCAACACCTGCATGGAGTCGCCGGCTCCGCGCCTCCTCTCTGAATTCGTTCAGCAAAATTCCGCACCACTTCAGACGATGAAACGGCAGAAGCAGCTCGACACGGGCTGAGAGCGAACCGGAAAACGGAAAGTAAATACTCAGCTCTTCGGTGAACTGCCGGGCCTGAACTGCCGATACGGGAAGCTCCGGCTGACAGATAAAATCACAGATAAGCTTGGCCGGGTCATCCCATCCGGCATATTCAAAATCAAGAAAAGAGAGCGCTCCATTCTGCTCAAGCGTATTGTGAAATCCGAAATCGGAGGGCGAGAGTATCCGCTCTTCATGCGATAGCGGTTCGGCCAGCTGAGATGGAGATCGCTGTGCCGAAACTCTGGCTTGCAACTGCTCATATAATGGACGGAGCCTCTCCTTCACAAACCGGCAGGCTTCAGCCTTCACCCCGCTTTCCGGGCTGAGAGCGGCAAGCAAACGATCAATTCGGGTTTCAGCAAGCCTGATATGACCCTGCTGGCTGAAACAGGCATCAGCCGCCGGAGGAAGTGACCGGGCTGCAGCTGAATTGCGAAACCTGTTGATATTTCCGATGAAATCTGCTGCCTGGGTGATATGGCGGGCAGTGACGATCTCCGGACGTGTTCCCGGGAGAACGGAGTAGAGGGCTGCTTGCAGCGACTGATCCATCCCCAGTGGCTGAGAGACTCCGGCAACTCCGGATTTGTTCAGAAACGTCAGAAAGCCGAACTCTGCAGCGAGACGGTTACGCTTGTCCGTACCCTGCTGAAAGTAGTGCTTGACAATCCACTTCTTTCGGCCTTTTCCAATCAGCAGGACCTCGCTGTTGCGACCGCTCCGGACAGGAGTAAGCGTGAACGGTGCCTGTATGCCAAACCGTGCACAGAAGAGTTCAAGTGACTCCATGGCAAAACTCATCAGGTCAGTTCGAGCAGGCGCGGCAACTCCTGCCATGAAAACATGAGTTTCCCGCCGGAATAGGGTTCTGATTTTTTAGCAGGATCAAAGAGAATCTTTTCAATACTCTCGGGAAGCATTTCAAGAATTTCCGGCAGATCATCAACATAGTGAGTACATCCAAGAGCCAGTATACGGGCAACCTTTGCCTCCTTGGTCTCTTCAAAAAAGACCTGATTCTCCGCCCATCCCAGCCCTTCCGGATCGTAAAATCCCTGCTCAGCAAGCCAGCCTGCGGCTGCAGCATGAAGGTCCCATGGTTGGCCGATATAGGGCGTTCGTGTTTTATGGCTTACGATGCACATCGGAACCCCTCTTTGTGCAAGCATCCCGAGCGCAGCATGCATCCCTTCAAAGGGTTCAGCATCAAGAATACGACGGCCGTATACCTCACCCTGAAGGCGTGTCCACTCATCTTCCATCCCTTTCTGACGCAGATAATCACGCACCGCATTTTTTTGACGGGCAATCATCTCCGGAATCAGCAGCTTATCAAGCGCAACCTGATAGAAAAGCTCGTCGTAGCTTATGAGTGTATTGTCGAAGTCAAGACCAAGGCGCATCAGGCTCCTGCAAACGGCTTAAGATCTGTTGCGAAATATTCTCCGAAGTCAAACCCACAGATGCACGGGCTTCTCTCTGTTCACCGCAGGCATAGAGAAATCGATCCGGACCGCCAAAGCATATCAGCTTGCGGAGATCAACCCTGTTAAGACTGCCCCATTCAAGCACAGCACTTCCTGCACCGCCGATGAGCGAGTGCTCTTCAAGAACAATAACCAGTTTATGGCGGGAAAATATCCCGGCAAGCATCTGTTCATCAAGCGGCTTGATGGTGTGAAGGCTTGCAACCATCGCGGATACACCGTGATGAGTGAGTTGTTCAGCACTTTGCAAAGCTGTTGCGAGCATGTTGCCGACACCAAGAATTGCAACATCGGAGCCATTGCGTATGGTGATCCCTCTGCCGATTCTGAAGTCCGGATCGGACTCATGGATAACCGGCTCCCCTTTTTTGCCCAGACGAATATAGGTCGGCCTCCCGAGCCGCAAGGCATCATGCAGGGCAAGCCGCACTTCCACGGGATCTGCAGGGCAGACAATATGCATGTTCGGCAGAGTGCGCAAAATCGCAATATCTTCCATCGAATGATGGGTGGCACCAAGTCCGGCATAGGAGAGCCCTGATCCTGTGCCGACTACAATCACCGGCAGATCGGGATAGCAGATATCGAGCCGGATCTGTTCAAGGCATCGAACGGTATTGAAGGGGGTGATCGTATAGGTTATCGGCCGCATTCCGGAAGCTGCAAGGCCTGAAGCAACTCCTGTCATGTTTGCTTCAGCAACGCCGCAATTATAAAACCGGTCGGGATGCCTTGCCTTGAAGCTGTCAAAGAGACGGTTCCCTATATCACCGGCAAGCATTACCAGCTCGGGATAGACGTCGCTTAATTCTGTAACTGTCTTTGCAAAAACATTTCTCATAGTAAACCCAGTTCTGCTTTTGCCAGTTGAACCTCTTCAGCCGTCGGAATCCGGTAGTGCCAGTTGTTGTCATCTTCCATAAAAGAGACCCCTTTACCTTTTACGGTATGGGCGACAACCATTACAGGTTTTTGCCTCGATGACGATACATCCTGAACCGACTGGAGAATCTGCTGATGATCGTGTCCGTCAATCTCATGAACTTCCCAGCCGAATGCCCTGAATTTATCGACCAGCGGATCAAGTGCAAGTACCTCCCTGCTGCGGCCTGTTGCCTGCCATTTATTGAAATCCACAAAGGCGCAAAGAGCGCCGAGACGGTTGGCTGCGGCAAACATGGATGCCTCCCAGACTGAGCCTTCGTTGCACTCTCCGTCACTCATCAGGACAAATGTCCGATATTGCTCTGCCTTGATACGTCCGGCCAGAGCGATACCGCAGCCGCAGGGCAAGCCGTGGCCCAGGGAGCCGGTTGCCGCTTCTACCCCCTCTAATTTCGGTGATGGATGCTCTTCAAGGAGAGAGCCTGCACGGCCGTAGGTTTCAAGCTGCTCTTCAGTCAGAAAGCCCTTCCAGGCAAGCGCAGCATAGAGGGCTGTGGCGGCATGACCTTTGCTTAAAATGAAGCGGTCGCGATCTTTCCATCCGGGATTGAGCGGATCGAGCCTGAGCACGGAGTGATAGAGGACGGTAACGATATCCATGCAGGAGAGTGAGGATGCAAGATGAGCCGTACCGGCTGCATGCGACATCTCAACGACTCTGGCCCGGAAACGGGCAGCCAGCTGGGTTGAATTGATCATCAGGTTCAGGGTTTGTGCTGGTAATCAAGCGGCTGCACTTTCAGCTCTTCGAAGTTCTGCCGAACCCAGGCTATGCATGCATCAATACCCTGATCAAGCCTTGTATGATCCTGCCAGCCGAGCTCCCGGCGAACCCTTGAGCTGTCGAGATGATAGGCTGAGTCTTTGCCGAGACGTTCACCGACACATTCAACATGATCCTCAAACTTCACATCGAGCTTGCGGCAGAGAAGCTCGACAAGCTCCCTGATTGAAATGACTTCATCAGTTGAGATGTGATAGGTCTGGCCGTCACGGCCATTCTGCATGATTCTCCATGTGGCATCGCAGACATCATCCATATAGATAAAGGAGCGCGTTGATACACCGCCGCCATGGAGCTGCAGTTTTCGGCCGAGCAGTATGCATAAAATGGTACGCGGTATGATGCGGTAGAGCTGCTGGCCAGGGCCGTATACATTAGCTGCACGGGTGGTAACAACGGGAAAACCGTAGACCGCGCGGAAGGTTCGCAGGCTCATGTCAGCCGCCGCACGGGATACTGCATAGGGTGTTGTTGGATTGAAAGGGAAATCCTCACTGACAAAGCCGCTGCAGCTGCCGTAGACCTCCGGGGTTGAAACATGGACATATCGGCGGAGAAAATCGACTTTTCTTAATTCGTCATGAAATTTTACGGTCGAGACCGTATTTGTCATGAACCAGTCTCCCGGATTCTGCCAGCTCTCGCCGACCATGCTCTGGGCGGCAAAGTTGACCACATAGGCAGGCCTCCTCTCCCTCAAAAGCCGGGTGATCTCATCCAGATGCCGGTTTAAGTCCAGTTGATAAAAGCTGAAATTTGAGTGGTTGTGCCATTTACAGGGGAGAAAGGCATCAACCGGCTCCGGCGACCGGCTGATGCCGATAACCTGCGCGCCCTGCTGAAGGGCGTAATCGGCAAATGTGGCACCTGAAAAGGAGTTGCTTCCAACTATTAAAACGGTATCCATAAATCAATGTTTTGGCTGGCGGTTCGCATACAGCCACTGCATAACCATGTGACCTGCAATGAGCTGCAGATCTTCAGCGATCTGCATGTCATCGACAGCAAAGTGAATGGATTCATCGGCAAGCTCCAGGCATCTGCCCCCGCTGTAGCCAAGTATCGCATAGGATTTTACTCCGAGATCCTTTGCCTTTTCAAGAGCACATAGAATGTTCGCTGAGTTACCGCTGCCGCTGAGAGCAATGAGCAGGTCGTCTTTCACTGCCTGAACTGCGAGCTGTTCCGAAAACACATGTTCATAGCCCAGATCATTGGCAAGACAGGTCATGACCGCCGGGTTTGCTGATAATGCCAGCACTTTCATCCCCGCCCCGAAGCTTTTGGATATGCCGTAAAGAAAGTCATTTGCCATATGAATGGCATTGGCGGCACTTCCGCCATTTCCACAGATAAATACTCTTTGACCGGCTTGCCAGCAGAGCAGCATATCTTCGGCAAGTTTTTTCACCCCGGACCAGTCGGCATTGGCCAGAACATTCTGAAGCCGGCAGGAGTATTCTGTGAAAAAATCTTTTTCCTGGCTGTTTGTGATCATATCGTGCACTTACTTTGCAAGGTCGTTTTGCTGCATCCACTTCAGGTTGTAAAAATGGTCCTCATCACGGAGCGTTCCCGCGCGATATTTTTCAATGATCTCACCGATTGCATCTTCCACTGTTTTCTTCGGCCTGAAACCCGTAGCAAGCAGCTTGTCGGAATTAACACGATAGGAACGGGGATCATTTGATTCCGTTACGGCAATCCCTGCAGGCACATGCCGGGTAACCAGCCGGGCTATATCCAGTATCGAGATGTTTTCGAATCCGGCATTATAGATTCCGCCAAGTTCCGGATGATCGATCAGATGCAGATAGACATCGGTAATATCATCAATATGGATATTGGGACGAATCTGGTTGCCGCCGAATACGGTGATGAGTCCATTGGTCAAAGCCTGGATTGTAAGCAGGTTAACTGAAACGTCAAAGCGCATTCGCGGTGAATATCCGCAGACTGTTGCCGGCCGGACTATCTGCACGGCAAAATCGTCCTGATAGCTGAGCAGAACACGCTCGGCAACCATCTTGGTTTTGTTGTATTCGGAAATCGGTTTGAGTTCGAGCTCTTCAGTTACCTGCAGCTCCTCCTTGATGCCGTATACGCTGCCTGATGAGGCATAGATAAACTGTTTGACTCCGGTTCTTCTAGCCTTGTCGGCCAGCTGCATGGTCGATAGGGCGCTTACTTCCCATGTCAGTTTTGGGTTCAGGTCGCCGCAGGGGTCGTTGGCAATCGAGGAGAGATGCATAATGCAGTCAACACAGGCCAGAGGGATCGATTCAATGTCACGCACGTCACCCTTGACAACCGTGAGTTTTTTATGCGGTTCGAAAAAGTTGCCGAACCACTGCAGGTCGAAAGCAATTACTTCATAGTCCCGCGCAAGCAGCTTCGGGATCAGTACATGACCTTTATATCCGCAACCGCCTGTTACAAGAATTTTCATAGACCCTGGTTTCCTGTTAGTTTATTGAAGCAATGATAACAAATTATCCGCAATTGTTTTACCGATTGCAAGCGATGCCGTGGCCGCGGGAGAGGGGGCATTACAGACGTGAATTATATTGCGGTTGACTCTGAAGTCAAAATCATCAAGCAGCTTTCCGCTGCGGTCACAGGCCTGGGCCCGGATGCCTGAACCTCCGGGTTCAAGATCTTCCGCTTGAATTTCAGGAACAAGATTCTGCAATGCCCTGACAAATGCCTGCTTGCTGAACGAACGGTGATACTCTCCCAGACCGCTGCGCCAGTGCTTTGCCGCCACTTTGTGAAAGCCCGGCCAGGCAAAGGCATCGAGCGTATCACGCAGGTTGAAGTCGGTTTTTTGATAGGCTTCACGGCCAAATGCAAAAACAGCGTTCGGCCCGCACTCTATTCCTCCGTTGATCATTCTGGTGAAGTGTACTCCAAGAAACGGGAAAGCCGGATCGGGTACCGGATAGATCAGGTGATTGACCAGTCGGGCAGATGAAGGCCTGAGCTTATAGTACTCACCCCGAAAAGGAAGAATTCGCAACGGAAGAGCTGGTTCGGTCTGTCGGGCCAGCCGGTCGGATTGCAAGCCGGCACAAGCTACAACCGCGTTACCTTTCCACGTGTGCGATCGGCCGATGACCTCAACCTGGCTCCCCTTCTGACGTATCTCCTCTGCTCTCTCGCCAAGAAGAATCTCTCCTCCCATTTCAGTGATTTTTTCAGCATACTTTTCAGCTACGGCAGGGTAATCCACAATCCCCGCTTCCGGTACGAGCAGACCACTGATACCTGAACAGTGCGGTTCAATGTCACGGATTTCGGCCGGATTTAAAAATCTGAGCCCCTGAAGACCATTTGCCACTCCTCTTCGATGGAGTTCCTGTAACTGCGGCAGCTCCTCTCGGGAGGTTGCCACAACGATTTTTCCGCATATTTCGTGCTTGATATTTTCCTCCCGGCAAAATCTGAGGAGCCGGTCATATCCTTCTCGACAGTTGATGGCTTTCAGCGACCCCGGTTTATAGTAGAGGCCTGAATGAATCACGCCGCTGTTGTGGCCGGTCTGGTGTGCAGCGATTGTCAGCTCTTTTTCAACAAGAACAAGACGGGTTCCGGGACGTGCCTGTAAAATATGCAGTGCTGTGGAGAGACCGAGAATGCCTCCACCAATAACTATTATACTTTGCATGGAAAAGAGTTGTCTGAGGTTGAGCTGTGAGGTCAGATAAAGGGCGGGAAAAGCTGATAGCTGCAAAAAAGTTACATGGCGTGATCTTTACCGTAGCCGGCTTCTTCAGAGAAACAGGAGATTCTGGTACGGCAGCCAGTGGCTTGAGTGCTGACCAAAATTAAGCCAGACAAACAGCGCACCGATATAGAGCACCAGGACACTCAGTATAAACATCGTTCTGTTATAGACGCCAGGAATAAAGAGAGGTACTCTTGACAGAATGACAAGCTGCATGGGAAGAAAATAGAGTGCCATGCGGTCCACCGTTGTTGAAATCACAAACGCAAGGGGGAACATTACAAGGCTGGTAACGCTGTAGATAGTCCATAACCCTCTGTCGCTGAACCGTTCAGCCCAGTGCTTTCTGAAGTAGAGAAATACCAGTGCTGAAGCGACATTCATCGTTACCCTGATCACTGCTCCGGACGACTCCATGCCCTGGGTATCTTCCACATAGTAATAGGTCAGACGGGCAATGTGCTCAGCCATAAACCCGGCAAAAGCAATGAAAAAAAAGAGGATGAAAAAAAAGAGATTTTTCAGGTTGGTCAGCGAATTTGTAAACAGAAATCCTACGGGAAGCATAAAGAGCGCAGTCTTGTGAAAAAGCGTACCGAGTATTACCATCAGGTAGAATCTGGCCTGCCGGCCTTGCATAAGGTCAATCATCCCCCACATGATAAAACCGATAGCCGATGCCTGACGCGTATAGCCGGTAGCCACAACGATAACCAGATAGGGTATTGCCACCACCAGTGCAAGCCAGGGAATGGGCATATTTTTACATACCCTGAGTAAACCCGCAACAAATATCATGGCACAGAATAGGTTTGTTGCATAGATGCCATTGAGATAGTTCAATGACACCCAGTGAATCGCCTCAAACCCGTAGTCCTTGGAAATGCTTCCTTCTGTCATTGCCTCGGTAAAGGAGATACCCTGCAGTCCGCTGTAATTCTCAAAATAGCTTTGCCAGTCACCCCCCACCTCATGGCGCAGACCGATGATCAGTATCAGAAAAACGCCATAGAGAAACCACTGAAGATCCGGCAGCTTTCCCTTTGCCTTCCAGGGACTTATACCCGCAATGAGAGGAACCAGCAGCATAAGCCAATAGACCGTCATCGGGTTTCCTCCAGCCAGGCCTGAAACATCAATACTGTCCAGAGCCGCACAGTCCAGTCATGGCGGCCGCTCAGGTGCTGCTGCCAGATAGCTCGTATCGGCAGAGCGTTGAGATAGCCCTCATCTTCCAGACGTCGTTCATCCAGAAGTGCTTCTGCCCACTCTCTCAAAGGACCTCGAATCCACTGACCGACAGGTATGCCGAAACCGGCTTTTGGCCGTTCTATCAGCTCGCGCGGTACATAGTTATAGAGTACCTGCCTTAATGCCCATTTACCCTCACCACCTCTTATCTTCATATGCAGGGGGAGACGCCATGCCAGTTCAGCAACGCGATGATCAAGAAAAGGAACCCTTGTTTCAAGACGGACGCCCATTGCCGCACGATCCACTTTGGTCAAAATATCATCAGGAAGATAGGTAAGAGTGTCCCAGAGCATCATGCGCTCCTCCGGCTCGGAAAGCCCCGCCACAAGAGCGGCATTATCAAGCTGTGTAGCAAGAGTACCGGCTCCCTTTGCCGGATTCATATCTTTCGGCCACTCGGTCACCAGACTGCGATAGAGATCATCCAGACTTTTTACCGTCTGCATGCGGCTGGCCAGTTTATGCGCCTTGTCACCCAATCGGGAGATCCTGCGTGAACCCGGCAGCATGCCGCCAAGTTCATCCCACGCTTCAGGAGACAAACTCTGAATGCCCCGCCCCAAAGCCCTGCGAAATACCGGCGGCAGCCAAGCAATGCGATTCCATATCCGTTTTCCCCAGAAATAACGATTATAACCGCCAAACAGCTCATCACCCCCGTCACCGGAGAGCGAAACCGTAACGTTCCGACGGGCCGCCTTGCAAACGAAATAGGTTGGGATCTGCGAACTGTCGGCAAAGGGTTCGTCATATAGCCTCGGCAGCAGAGGAATAGCAGATCGTGCATCACCGGCAGAGACGCGAAGCTCATGATGATCGGTTCCAAGATGGCGGGCAACTGCCAATGCATGGGGCGATTCATCAAATCCGGCCTCTTCAAATCCAATGGTGAAGGTCTGAACCGGGCGACGGGACTGCGCCTGCATCAGGGCTACAACCGTTGAGGAATCAACTCCGCCCGAAAGAAACGCGCCAAGCGGCACATCAGCCACAGCCTGAATTTTTACTGCCTCACGCAGCGAGGCATCAAGCATGGCAATCGCTTCTCCTTCATCTTGCAGCTGGTCAGCATAACCTTTCTGCACAGCATCGGTCAAAGTCCAGTACTGTTCGGTGACAACTTCATTTTTTGCTCTTTCCCCTGCTCTTAAGGTGAGTATGGTTCCGGGCAGCAGTTTATGGATATCTTCATATATCGAATAGGGAGCAGGAATCGTGCAGAACTGGAAATAAAGCCCGAGCGCACTCCGGTTTACCGGATTGTCAAAACCGGGATATGCACGAAGGGCCTTGAGTTCGGAACCAAAAACAAATGCCCGCCGGGCTCCCCTGCCTGTCCAGCCGTAATAAAGCGGTTTTTCACCGAAGCGGTCGCGGGCAAGAATGAGGCGAGACTCAACCTTGTCCCATAAGGCAAAGGCAAACATCCCTGCAGTACGCTGCAGCGTGGCTTTCACTCCCCAGGCATCAAATCCGGCCAAAAGTGTTTCGGTATCCGAATGACCCCGCCACTCAGGGCTTAAACCCTTCTCCTGAAGCTCGGAACGCAGTGTATTATGATTATAGATCTCGCCGTTAAAGACAATGACAAATCGCCCTGAGGCAGAGAGCATGGGCTGATGACCTGCTGAGGATAGATCAATGATCGAAAGGCGCCGATGCCCCATAGCAATACAGGATTCGCCGTCAGCCCAGGCTCCGGCATCATCCGGCCCCCGGTGTTGAATAGCCAGCGCCATCCGCATAACCATAGCTTCCATGCCATCCTTCGAACTGTCAGCAGCCGTGCCAAAAAAACCTGTAAACCCACACATCTGTTATTTTCCAATATTGTTAGCCATGGCAGCATCCTTTAACAGCGCCGCAAGCCGAGGGCCTGTAACCTGAATGCAGTATTCCCGTTCCACCTTCTGACGCCCTGCAAGCCCCATACGGCGGCGCAATTCTTTATCTTCCAGCAGCATCCTGAGTGAACGCTCCCACTCCCCGGCTGTATCCGCCAGAAATCCGTTTATCCCATGTTCGACAATGTCGCTGTTTACACCAACCGGTGAAGCAACTACCGGAAGGGCACATGCCATATACTGAATCAGTTTGTACCCACACTTTCCCCGTTCAAACGGGGCATCTACCAGAGGCATGATACCAATATCAAAATCGGCAATATTTGCAACCTCGGTATCCTCCATCCATTCCACCGATTTCATGGGTAAACCAAAGGATTGCGCATCGATGCCTACGGCTGAAAAACATGCTCTCCCCTCATCTGACAAACGCTGGAAAACCTCTTTGTACTTCATGAGATTCATAGCCGATGCTCGCTGGCCAATCCATCCGATACAGGGCATAGACCTGTCATCCGGTCTGTTGTGCCGCAGATTCACGTAGCGATCGAGATCAACTACTGTGGGAATAATCTCCACCCTGCCGGCACCGGCTTTACGGGCAAAATCGGCAAGATATTTGTTCCCGGCAATAATGAGCGCAGCCTTGCGCATCAACGCAGGATGCTTGCCTGCAAGTAACCATCTGACAACAGCCTGAGGATGCAGATCATATAAATGAAAAAAAGCATCGTCATAATCAAGCACATAAGGAACCCGCTTTGCGAGCAGCATAAACTCGACCCAGGCCGGAAGCCAGGGCAGAATCTCTTTCTCAATCCAGATCAGATCAAATTTTCCGCACTGAAGCAGTCTCTGCAGCCGGGCAAGGTATGCCCGAACAATGTCGCCTGCATGACGGCGGTTATGCTGCAGTCCTAAAACATACTCATCCGAAAATAGTGGCGATATCTCTACTTCAATGCCTGCCGAATAGAGCCAGGGGTTGTACTGCATCAAACGCATCCGGCTGCTTGCACCCATTCGGGTGTAGCGTGAAAGTGCCAGAACCCTCAACCTATACTTCCACTCTATTGTAAACAGAAGTGTAACTGCGCACCCCTTCGTCCAGCGAAAAACAACGCATTGCGGCATTCCGGCAGCGTGCTTTGATGCCCTCTGTTTTTGTTAACTCAAGCAGGTCATGAACTGCCTGGACCAGGACCTCATCGTCAAAACGGCTCACAGCAACCCCGACCTTTTCGTTTTCGAGAATGGAGGCCATATCGCCAACACCCCGGTTACTCAGGCATGGTACCCCGCAGCCAAGAAATTCACCCAGTTTTGTTGGAGCCGTAGCAATTTTTGAATAGGTGGGATTATAAAAAAATATGCCCGCGTCCATCTCCTGCATGGCGCGGGCAACCCCTGACTGATCTGTTGCTTCTATTTGCACAACACCAGAATCAATATTCATAGCTTTCATCCTGTCACGAATATATCCATGACCACCCCTGTTGAGTATATATAATCGGGCATCCGGGACCAGCTCTCTTAATAACTGAAAACAACGTAAAGTTTCATCAAAAAGATACCAGACTCCCACTGAACCGACATAACCAAGCGTAAACGGACGAGCGGGGTCGGGAGAAAGGGTGTTTGATGGCGCAGGTCGAAACAGCTCAAGATCCGCACATGTTGTAATAACTTCGAACTCTGGCATCTTTCCCTGTAAATATGGAAAGGTTCGCATCTCATCAACTGCAGCCAAGGTCAGAGATACCACTACATCTGCATTGAGCAGAAAATTGCGTTCAAACCATTTTGCTGTACGGTACAATCGACCACCTTTCGGCCATAAACCGCCGTCAACACGTTCGTCAGCCCAAAAACCCCGCATATCAAAGATATATTTCACTCCTGTGAATCGCTTCAGCAGAAGTGCAATAACGGATGAGACATAACTGCGGGCATGCACGATGCGTAACCGGTAGCGCAGCACCAGCCAAAGTCCAACTGTAAAACCGCAGAAAATATCCCATAATGTGGCCAGAGCCGAAGGTTTTTTATGGTAGCGTAATGGATGCCAGACAATCCCAGCCGCTGCAATTGATGCGGCTGTGCGGTGTCGTGCTGTTTCGTCAGCCCAGTCTTCCTGCTTCTCGAAACTGAGAAGAAATATCCGCCGGTTTTCAGCCAGCCGCTTAAGGTATGCCAAAACCTGAGACTGGCCTAAAGGCTCCAGCATGCCGTCATAGGAGATATAGAGAACGCCTGACTTCATTGATTACCTGTAATAAAAACTTCGGTATAAACCATATGGAGGAAGATCTGACAGATACAAAAAGTAAAATTTTACCGGTCAGAGATATTCATTTTTTGCTGTACAGTGCCTGAAACCGGTTGCCGAATGTAACACCGAAAATCTTCATGCCTCCGGTTCGCAAGGCGATATGTGCAATGATCCGCTTGATTCGCCCTCCCTCAACATAAGGCCAGCCTGATTCCGATACGCGCCAATACTGCAGGGCAAGAGAAGGATCAAACCGTTTGAAAAAGGCTGACTGCTGCTTTTCTCCTACCTGAAACAGGTGGGTCGGAGGATGAGATGCCCTGAAGCTGCAGTGTACCACCCTTTTGATGAAGCCGATACTCTTTGCAAACCAGTAAACCGAGCTGGGATTGATTTCAAGCGGACCTTCGACAAAAAGCACTCCCCCATGCCTGAGATAGCCCAATAATTCGCGGAGTTTGGCCGCGGGATCGGGCAGATGTTCAAGTGAAATACTCCCCAAAAATAGGACAGCTGGTTAAATTGGTTAAAACCCTTAAA
>JBAXBE010000017.1:0-56789 GCA_037142155.1 Chlorobiaceae bacterium | reverse complement strand
CATGAGCAAACTTATTTTCTCTCGATAGCTGCCCTATAGATGGGGAGTACTTCACAAGAACATCGCCAAGATGAAGAACATCAAAAGCCGGTTTTTCCGTTAAGTGGTTGAAACTCTCGACTGACATCGCGATAAACCCGGTATGGCGGGCCGCTGTTTCAGCCGCATCCGCATCGAATTCGACGCCGAAAGGCACAAAACCGGCATTCCCCAATGCTTTCAGAAAGCCTCCCGAGCCGCATCCGTAATCCAGAACCAGTGCTCCCGGATTCGCAAATTTTGCAAGCAGACACGCCGATTCTTTATAGGGTGAATCACCGGCATTTTCTTGTTTTTCGTAGTGAACATCATGATAATTGGCCTTTGCATACATGAGCGCAAAGGTCCGGCCATCTGGAACAGGATCGACAAATATGCTCGAACAACTCCGACATTTGCAGTAGCGGAAAAGCACTCCGTTGAAAAAAGTGGAATAAGGAAAGGATAACCCCTTGGCAGAATCACCGCAAATCGGACAGCTCCTTATCTGAGTAAAAGGCATCTAACCTCCTTTTTGGAAAAGGTACGCAACATACTCGTCAGAAATTTTTTGAACCGAAAAATCCTTTGCACGATTCATGAGCAGTTCTCTGTCATGACTTTCGCTCAGGCTCGAAGCAATGGCGGATGCAAGAGCTGCAGCATCACCAACCGGCACAAGCCGGCCATATCGTCCTTCTTCAAGAATCTCGGATGGACCACTGGGACAGTCGGTGCTGACAACAGGAAGACCGCATTCCAGTGCCTCTACGATAACATTTCCAAAACCCTCCCACTCAGAAGAGAGTACAAACAGATCTGCGCTCCGGAAAAACGGATAAGGATCCACTACAAATCCTGGTAAAGCCACCATCTCTTTCAGGCCAAGCTTACCAACCAGATCTTCCAGCTCTTTTCTTGATGAACCTTCGCCCAGAATCACAAGCTTTGCATTCAATGACTTCGGCAGTAAAGAAAAAGCATTGATCAGTGTCCTGAAATCTTTCTGTACCGAGAGCCTGCCGACAGCCAGCAGATGGTGTGTAAAACCCTTTCCCCACAAACAGTCGGATCTCTCTGACGATTCGCGCTCTGCGCAGACGCCTGTTGCCGCAGGATTGTAAATAACCTTGACCTTCTTTTCGGAAAGGTTGCCAAGGCTGCATAAATCATCTTTCACGCCCTGTGAAACCGCAATCAGCCCCTTTGCCAGAGGATAGGAAAAACGAATGAGATTTTTCAGATAGCCCGCACGAACACGTCTCTGAACAAGATATGAATGACTCAAATGCTCATGATCACTCAGAAAAAGAGCACACCTCCTTCCGGAAAGCAGCCATGACAGAACAACAGCCGATGTCAGGGGCCACATTGCGCAAAGAATAACATCAGGACGTGTTTTACCTAAATAGAGGGCCAATGCCGTTATTGCGACCCTAATGCGATCTGCAGCCAGATCTGTAACGGTAATTTCCGGCCTTAAGAGTTCAAGAAGTTCACCTCTCTTATTGAGCAGAATAAACTCTACAGAATAACCTCGTTCAATCCAGTCATTTGCAAGATTGACATGGAGACGTTCCGCACCTCCTCCCCCGAGATGAGGCAGGATTATCGAAATTGATCCTTTCGATAGAGCCGGGCTGCTGTCAGACGGTCGCACCTGCACTTAGGGGAACTGTTGCAATAGGAGAGTGTTCTGTACCTGCGCAACTGTGGTATCTGAACTTTCATGCCTGTAAAACACTGTTTCTATACTCCCTTTAAAATCGAACTGAGTTTTCCTGCAACCTCATCAGCATCTCCGGGAGAAAGTTCAGGATAGATTGGCAGACTCAATATCGATCCTGCAAAGGTTTCAGTTACCGGCAATCCGGCTTCGGGAAGGTGACAACAAACATTATATCCGGCATGACGATGAGCCGGTACCGGATAATGAACACCCGCACCAATCCCCGCCTCAAGAAGTTGCGCCACAAGCAAATCACGCTGATTGACTTCAATGACATAGAGGTGGTAGACATGACTTGTCTCCGGCCTCACTTTCGGCAGCTTCACGTTATGAACGGAAAGTGCTTTTTCATAGAGTGCGGCCAGCTCCCGGCGCCGGCTGTTATCCGCATCAAGATATTTAAGCTTCACGTTAAGTATTGCCGCCTGCACTTCATCGAGCCTGGAGTTGAGACCCGGCTCTTCGGTACGCCGCCTGTCATCCCAGCCATACTGCCGCAGCTGACGCACTCTCAATGCAAGTGCTGTATTACCCGTTACAACCATGCCTCCATCCCCGATTGCACCCAGATTTTTTGTCGGATAGAAGCTGAAACAGGCTGCATCTCCCATACTGCCAACCCGCTTGCCTTTATAAACCGCACCGGTCGCCTGGGCACAGTCTTCGATAACCGCAAGACGATGCTGTTTGGCTATCTCCAGAATGGAATCCATATCGGCACACTGCCCGTAGAGATGGACCGGGATTACAACTTTTGTTCTCCCGGTAACAGCCCGGCGCATACACTCCGGATCGATGGTATAGTAGACAGGATCAATATCGACCAGTACAGGCGTGGCACCGGTGGCAATAATGGCAGCAACCGTTGCAAGTGCAGTATGCGATACGGTGATGACTTCATCGCCCAGGCCAACGCCCAGTGCCCGAAGGGTAAGTATCAGGGCATCGGTTCCCGAGTTCACGCCAACAGCATGCGAAACGCCGCAGTATGCGGCAAAATCATGCTCCAGCTTGTCAACTTCCTGGCCAAGCACATAGTGCCCGCCATCAAGAACCCGCGTTACCGCATCGACAATCTCATCGCGGCGATACTGGAATTGAGCCAGGGGATTTGCGCAGGGAATCATTCCAGAACCCTCACTTCGGGTACAAAGGTGATCCACTTGCCGCCATCAGCCGTGAAGGCCCCCTCTTTCTCAAAAATCTCGACTGCGTGGTTCCATGCGAACAGCAGCGCAAAGTCCGGCGGATTCTGTTTGAACTCTTCATAGGGTCTGACCGGGATGTGGACACCCGGTGAGTACTTGCCCTGTTTGATGGGGGTTGTATCCGAAATAAACTCGATATGTTCGGGACGGATTCCGCAGTAGTTCAGAACCGTTGTGCTTTTCGAAGTTGCCCCGTAGCCCACAACCCGCTTTCCCTCCTGGTGGAGGCGTTCGAGAAGGCCGAAAAGTGCCGTACGTGAAGCCTCGCAGTTCCTGCGGAACTGTTCGTAGGTCTCTGCCTTATGCAACCCCTGTGAGCGCTCCTTTTCAAGCAGTGCGGCAACATTCGGGGAGATTGCATGGCTGCCTTTTGGCGCAAAAACATAACGCATCGAGCCACCGTGTGTTACCTGTGGCAGGACGTCAATCAGTTCCAGACCGTGCTGACCGAATGCCCAGGAGACGGATGTTGCTGAAAAGATATAGACATGCTCGTCATAAATCTGGTCATAGGAGGTCTTGGCAATCATATCCCCCAGATAGGGGTCCTCAAACATCAAGACACCGTCCGGCTTCAAAAGTCTTGCCATTCCTGCTGCAACGTTGTTGATATCAGGAATGTGACACATCACATTGGCGCAAATGACTGCATCTGCATGCCCATATTCTGCTACAAGACGCTCGGCCAATTCGAGATTAAAGAATTCCGATATGGTCTGAATGCCTTGTGCACGGGCCACATCGGCCACATTCTCAGAAGGTTCGACACCTAAATGGCGATAACCGGCTTCCTTGAAATTGCGCAGCATAATGCCGTCATTACTGCCAAGCTCAACAACAAAAGGGTCCTTGCGACCGGTAAAAAAACGCTCCATTACAAAGTCAGCATAGGCCTTGAAATGGATCTGCATATGCTTTGAGAGACTTGAGAAAAAGGCATAATTTTCATGGAACATGCGCTGGGCATCGGGCTGCTCTACCAGTTGAAAAGCACCGCAATGGTCACAGAATGCGACCTCCATCCTGAAAAAATACTCATCGACAAACTCTTCCCTCTTCAAAAATCCGTTGGCAATCGGCATAGGCCCGAAATCCATAAACGGTTCAATCTGATGATTACAAACACGACAATTAAACATAAGCGTTCAACTAAATGATTGAT
Organism: Chlorobiaceae bacterium; assembly: GCA_037142155.1. Classification (GTDB taxonomy): domain Bacteria; phylum Bacteroidota; class Chlorobiia; order Chlorobiales; family Chlorobiaceae; genus Chlorobium. The sequence continues at coordinate 52,672 of JBAXBE010000017.1, read as the reverse complement.
AAAAAATGATACGAATGAGAGTGCTGCCCTTCAGACAACCCCGTACATATCAGAGAAGTCCCGTTTGTGTGTCAGGCCGGATTTTGGTCAGGCTTCTACTGGTTTGCATTTCGCAGGAGTGAAATGGTCTCACCTACACCCCTCCGCAAATCGCCTGCAAAATTAAATCCTTTCGACAAAAAACGTTCACATGAAACTTCATAGGAGAGTTGGTTCATAATCTGGTTATCAACAAAGGTCACCTTCAGATCGGGAACAAACTCACGAACCGTATCCACAATCTGGCGAACGGTAGCGTTATGCGTTAAAACATTGTAAATACGACCATCAAAAATGTCGTTCCTGATGATAAATGCAAAGGCCCGAGAAGCATCGAACAGATCAAGATACGGACGTTTTTGATCATAGGCCGTACTCCAGACTGTAATCGGCATACCCATGGCCGCCTGCCAGCAAAATTTATTGACCGCTGTATGAAACCGCATGCCGGGAGATGAACCAAAAATGGTACCAAACCGGCAGGAAATTGCCCTTAGACCTTTTTCAACATGCAGATGGCTCACCAACTGCTCTTCTTTCAGTTTGGTCAGGGCATAAGGGCTTTGCGGTTTAAGCTCTTCAGCAGAACAATCCTCGGCAACAATAGCGTTCTGAGTACCATAAACGCTTGTAGAAGAGAGAGCAATCAGACGAGCGCCTGTTTCGGTACAAGCCTCGGCAACCTTGAGGGTGGCTTGATAATTATTCGCCTCCAACTGGGCGGCTTTGTCAAAACTTCCTGCTGCATCTGTAATAGCCGCAAGATGTATCACGGCATGAGCATTCTCTAGTACCGGCCTCAGGTCGAGATTTGTGACATCACCCTCAATGAAACGGTAACTGCCGATAGAAGGTAAATTGAAGAGTGAAGCAAAGCGCTGTGTCAGCATATTGTCAATCATGACAATTTCTGCGCCCGGAAATTGCAAGGCTAAATCTCGGATGATATACGAACCGATATGACCTATGGCTCCAGTGACAACTAATTTCATGGGGTAGTAAACTGTTTTGGATTATTCCGGGCAAGAAACGTCTGTCGATATGCTAAATAATCAGAATATTCACGGATATAGTCTTCAACTTCATAAGGCCTGTCGCACAGGACAGTCAATGCTGCATTTTCTGTCTGGTATGTCTGTTGTGACCATATACCAGGAGGAACAAGCAACCCCATGTTTGGATGATCAAGCAGGTATCTGGCAGTTTGAACACCGTCATCACACAACACATCAACAACCCCTCTGGGGCATGTTAAAAACTGGGAACAGGCCCGATGGGCGTGCTGGCCTCTGACAGCACCGTCAGGTGCGCGAACCACAAAAACCCGAGCAATGGAAAACGGTACATTAATCAATCCCTCCATCACGACAAGATCACCATTGTCTTCAAAATAGTGTGGAAGACTTATGATTTTCACATCATCAATTGATAACCACCCACTAATTGTCATAATATTTCAAACTAATTCATACAAGGCATGGTGATAATACTGAAACATTTCCATTGGCTTATGCCCGGCAAGCCTCAACACACCTTTTTTCGGCTGATAGGCCGTCAGATATTTTTCGGCAGATGCTACGGACGTGCCCCCATCTATAAGACCACTTCTTCCTGGTGAAATTTCTTTTGGCTAAACACCTATAAAAAGGTGTTATAATTTATTTATAGTAAATGCTCATAAGTTGACTTGGCCCAAGTATTTTAACATCAACATATTCACCCCATCTTCAATGCTCACAAGTGGCTCCCAGCCTGTAGCCCGGGAGAACTTCTCATTCTGCGCAATAAAATTCCTGAATTCAATAGGATCGGTTCCGGAAGGCGACATAATACTCTCTATAGCAACCCGTGTGCCTGTGATTTTTTGAGCCCTGACTGCAACCAATTCAAATGCCTGCTTTAAAGTAGTTCCAATACCACTTCCAATATTGAACACCTCTCCCTGAATGCCTGAAGCAGCACCGGCAAGCAGCATGGCATTTACGACATCATCAAGAAAAACATAATCGCGAATATAATTTCCATCCCCGTAAAGCGCAATATTTTGCCCTTGAAGCGCAAGCATGGCGACCCTGTTCAAAACACCCCGATCAGGCGAAGAGCTGACACTGGAGCTTGGACCATATACATTTGCAAGTCTCAAAGAGACCCCCTCAAGCAGACCTTGCCGGGTGGCCTGTGTCAATTGCTGTTCCGCAAAAAGTTTGTGAAGATCATATAAGGTAGCCGGATTCGGCACCTGCGTTTCAGATACGGGAAGATCTGTCGTCAGACCGTAGAGAGTTACAGTAGAGGCATTTATCACTTTCGGACGCCTGCCAAGCTCCCTTGCAGCCTTTATGAGCTGGTTTATCGGAAGAAGCGTGGAATTAAGACTCTCTGCAGGATCCTTTGCTGCAATATAAACGCTTGTATTTCCGGCAAGGTGGTAAATAACATCGGCAGAGCCAACAATTTCAACCCAGGTTTCAAATGTGCGGATATCGCCGATCATGCTCCGCATATTTTTCCGTGGTGGCATTTCGCTACGGCTTACACAAAGAAGCTCAGATGTAGATTGAGATAATGAATCAACAAGAGCTGAGCCAATATATCCGCTTGCTCCGGTGACTGCAACTCTCACGTCAGCGTGATTTTTGAAATTTGTCATTACTGTTTCTGCTGATCAGAGGATTGTGCTTGCAGCCGGTTAGCCTGCAACAACTCCTTAAAGAGAGAATAACCTGCATCACGCGGCGTAACGACAGGGTTCGAAATCGGCCATACTATTCCAACATCGGGATCATTCCAGAGCAGTCCCCCTTCATCATGGGCATCATAGTTACGACTGACCTTGTAATGAAGATCTGCCCATTCACTCAGTACACAAAACCCGTGAGCAAAACCCGGAGCCATATAAACCTGTCTTGGACCCATATCGGAAAGCTCTACACCATACCACTTGCCGAATGTGGCTGAAGCAGGACGAAGATCTACTCCCACATCAAAAATATGCCCCCGCAGCACAGTAACAAGCTGTGCCTGTGGACGATTTACCTGGAAATGCATCCCCCGCAAGACATTCTTCATCGAACGTGACTGATTATCCTGGACAAACTCATCAAAAATTCCAGCTTCACGATATCTTGAAATCTGATAGGTTTCAAGAAAAAAACCGCGTTCATCCTTATACCAGCGGGGCTCGATAATACGAAACCCTTCCAGGGGGGTTGATGTTACCTTCATAGGGCTGTTAAATCAGAAACATGTTATGAAAGTTTGGAGGAGTTTAGCGTAAACTCCTGCTGAAATGCAATAACCGGATCTGCAGGCAGACACATGATCACTCAATCGAACTTGTTTTTAATTTCAATTTCTGCGAATCATCTATATCAACAATTTCGCTGCAGCCCGCACTCATCTCTTCAATATACTTGAATATATCGCTATAGCGTCCGCGCTGCAATGATAATAAATCTGTCTTGTATTTATTGCTGAGACGGTGGCTATAGGAACTGAACAATACGCGAAATACACCACGAATAACATCGCTTTCATAAATACGTTTGAAGAGCAATGAGGTCTTAAGATACCCTTCGCTTTCGAATGAACTGATATCTCGTTTTATTACACTGTCAACATATTCTGTTTTTTCACAACTGTTTTTAATAATCATCTTCAAAAGATTAACAGCAACGGACTGATAATATTTACTGTGCATTATATTTTTTATATAATATAAAGACCTTTTGACAGCATATGGATCTGCATGTTCATCATTAATAATCTCTATATATCGGGATATCATAACTCCAAGATGGACATGGTCAAGATTTTTTCTTGCCGCGCTTATTGATTTCCTGTGTGTTGTAAAGAAAGCGCCGACTTTGGACAAATAGGCAAATTCATAACGCGCTGCTGCGCGCAGTAAATACCGCATATCATAAGCAATGTCATACCTGTCCTCCATATCCATATAAACGTCCATAACCGCTCTTCTGTAAACCATCGCGGTCCAGTCATGGGGAACCACCCCGGTGTGCATGGCATCAAATCTATCGCCTTCACGAAAATATTTCACACTGTTATCAGAAAGCCGATGATCAGTCAAATCTCTGTTTTCATCTATACATATTGTATTTGTAATCACGAACATTATATCAGGATTCTCCTCCAATATCCTGATCGCATTTTCATAAAAATCCTCAGCAAGAAAATCGTCATCGCTCAGTACCGAGAAGTATGGCGTTTCTACTGTTTGAAAAGCATATCTGTAATTGGCAACACTTCCAATATTGCTTTTCTTACAATAATATTTAACCCTTGAATCGTTTTCAATTATTTCCGAAACAACCTGTTCAGTATTATCGCCGGATGCATCATCAAAAACACATACCTGTAAATCAGTGTATGTCTGACGAAGAACACTTTTTATTGCTCGCCTTAAATATTCCGGCCGCTTATAGGTTGGAATTAATGCCGTTATCTGAGGATTGACAGTCATATTAAATTTACAGTTATCACTTCACTAAACAAGAATTAAAAAATATTGCCGCATTGGCATCCGATTCTCACCGGCATGGGTTATACACTTTTGACGAAGCGGTTGACCCTACTGATACCACCGGTAACATACCCTTTTATCTGACCTTCAACTGTCCAGCCCAATACTTTTTTTAAATCTTTATCCCCAAGTATCCATTTTTTACCAAGGATTTGTGCGCCATAGGAAACATCCTTACGCCCTTTGGCGGGATGGCCCGGAAATAACCATGGATATCTCTCTTTAACGTATGACTCTTGTTGTGACTCGATCAGGTGATTATAATATCTCTCGCTGTATTCATGAACATTTCCCGCTGCCGATATCATATTATTGTCATACATATGATATGGTCCGCAAATTGAAACAGTACAGCCGCAATAGAGTGCATAGGCAATATGACTTCCGATACAGTTACTTGTCACATAATCAGAGTAATCAAGCATTCTGCGCATTCTCACAAGAGCATTCATATCATCCGGTCTTGCACCTATAACCGGAATTAAATTTCTTTTTTTTATATCATCCTGTAAATCAGGAGAATTATCATACCAGTATATACTGACATAGACATCTGAAAAATCTCCGCGTATGGAATGCAAATAATCGAGATAGTCAAGATGTGATTTTTTCAGTTTCGCGCTTTCGGTAGAGTGCGGCAGAAACGCAAGCAGGGTTTTATCTCTGCGGGCTATGCCCTGCTCAGGCACATAAATCAACGGCACCCCCCCAAGCACACAATTGGTGTACCCGTGTGAATCAACTACCTGCTTTTCATGTTCACTGGCAACCACAATGGAAAGTGATTTTCTCTGCCCCCGTCCTCCAACAAATATTTCTATATACGGATCATTCCAAATCCAGCCATGCAGCCAGTTTGCAAAGCTTAACGGGGCAAAAGGAATCCCCGTTTTTTTTGCAATGATATCTGAAAAGCCATATCGATCACATGCATTTCTGAGCTTTTGAATCCTGATTTCAGGCAATATGTTATTCATACAAATATCCTGCTAATACGGTCAATAGAACCAATATTCCTTAAACTGCCGATATGCTATAGTTCGGAATGCAATTATCTTTATGTTCCCAACCGTGCATTCGTTTTTTTTGGAACCGCAAAATCAGGAAGTTCTAAATTTTGCATAATAAAGAATATCCGCCACCTGCCCGTCAAAAATCTCCTGCGCTTTGCGTACAGCCTCAAAAGTCATACCTGACCGTTCTATCAGTTTGATCATTCCGTAGTTGAGTGATGAAGTGCCGGCAGTCAGCTTACGAATCTCCTTTTGCGATAATAGCCAGCCTGTAAAGGTATTCCAGGCATCCTGGCCATAGCCCTTTCCCCAAACCGACCTGTCTCCGATCATGATGCCGACATCGACCGTTCCATGATGGCGGAAGCGGTATGCGGTCATGGTTCCGATTTGACGGTTATCACTTAAGGCATGAATGCTCATGAAAAGATTATCCGTGCCATTGAATGAAGCAAGATAACGCAGGGAAGTTTCAACATCGTGCCTGAGAAATCGCTGATGGCTGTAGCGAACTACTTCCGGATCGTTCAGCCATCCAATGTAGACTTCATTGATGTCCGCCGGAGTAAAGCGCCTCACCAACACCTTCTCTCCGTAGAGAACCGGTACTTGTTCTGTTACGATCTTTTCCATCAACCGCCTTACCCCTTGAGTGAGTCAAGATTCTGCCATACTTTCCTTATCGCCGTGATGATCAAATCAACATCTTCACCGTCGAGATCATAGACACACATGCCAAAGCCGAGATAGGCCTCGTCCTGCATTTTTTCCGCAACCGGACAGATCCCCTTGCGATAATCAACGTCCCTGTGACAAATATCAGAGTTCCATGGAAAACCTTTTGTTCCATATGCCATTTTCTGCTGGTAGCAGGGCAGAAGATGAATGTTCTGATAACGGTTACTTAGCGACAGCCCTTCCGCCTGAAGTGCGGCATGGATGCGTTCCCTGCTGACGCCGGTTTCTGATGCATCGACAGTCATAGGATAGACATAATAGACATGCGTACGATCCGGTTTGACCACCGGAAGCTTCAGACCCCGCAGTCCGGCCAGACCCTCGCTCAGTCGATCAGCGGTTGCCTGACGGGACTCCACAAACCGGCCAAGCTTTTTCAATTGCTCAATACCAATGGCGCACTCAATCTCTCCAAGCCGGAAATTATATCCCAGCATATTGGAAAGATTGCTCACACCCTTGTCTTCCACAACAACTTCAGCATGGTTGCGAATCAGCTGAAGTCGTTCGGCAAGTTCGTCATCATCAGTAACCAGAACGCCTCCCTCACCGGTATGGATATGCTTGTGGTAATTGAGACTGTATCCTCCGACATGAGCAAGCGTTCCTGCATATTTATCCCTGTAATGCGCTCCGGGTGACTGCGCAGTATCGGAAATAACCTTGAGCCCGTGTCTGGCGGCAATGGCCATCAATTCATCCATGTCGGCTGATTGACCGAAAATATCCGCCACCATAATAGCCTTGGTATAGGGCGTGATATTCGCTTCAACAGATGCAGGATCCAGGTTGAAGGTTTCGGGATCAATATCAGCAAAGACCGGAATGGCATTCCAATGCAGTATTGCTGTTGCTGTTGCGCTCATGGTCCATGGTGTAACAATGACCTCATCTCCCGGCTCAATGCCAATCGCACCTACCGCAGCAACAAGACCGGATGTCCATGAATTGACTGTAACGGCATGCTTTACCCCGAAGTAGTCCGCACAATTTCGTTCAAATTCCCGAACCTTCTGACCTCCGTAAAAATCCTCATGCCACACTCCCAGAAACTGTGATAACACACCGCTCTCTATGACCTCTTTGGCGGCATGAACCTCTTCAGTTCCGATCGAGTTATATCGCCTGAATGGCCTGTTAACCGTTTTCGGCCCACCGTGTAATGCTAACTTTTCTATGGTCATTATCCTCTCTGATTAATTATTTGCTGCATAGCCTCAAGAGTCGCAAGAGCCTGGTTGCCCGTGCACAAGGTGTACCGGCGTCCGGTAAGAAAATCTGCCACCTGATCAGCCATATACCACTGGTTGCGGTTCATTCCGGTTACAATCTCTTCGGCGGCCGGCTGCAGAACCCTGTAGCCTGAAATGGTTGGATGGGGAGTCGTTGACTGCCAGGTAATGGAAGCTCCCCCCTGCTCATAGCGCAGACGACCGGAGGGACAAAGCAGTTCAATGGTATGATGGGAAAATGCCTCCTCCCATGCTGATATAAAAACAACTTTGCCGTTCTCGAACTCAACATGCACATCTGGCTCGGGATCTGTTTTATCCCAGAGGCGACCCCGGTCGAGAAGCCCGGCTCTCACGAAACTTCCGAGCCAGAACTCCAGCAGATTGAAAAAATGTGACCCGTTATGTAAAAAGCCTTTTGAATACCAGGTAACCCCCTTTATGGGTGCCGATAGTACACCCTCGTCGATACGCCTTTTCACCTCCAATGCACCGATATCAACCCTTCGCATATAATTGACAAACAGTTTCACGCCGGCAGATTGACAGGCTTCAACCATCTCCCGGGCTTCAAGCGGATTATAGGCTAAAGGCTTTTCACAGAGAATGACCTTTGGTTTTGAATGCGACAAAATCGTATTGACAGCATCCCTGTGCAGTGCTGTCGGCGTTGAGATGACCACGACAGACGGTTTTTCAGCCCTCAGGGCGCTTTCTGTATCTGCATAGGCGGGCTTGCCATAATGACTTTCAAAAAGCTTGCGTTGTGCCGCCGACGGGTCAACTGCACCTGAGAGTTCAAAGGCTTTGTGAAGTGAAAATGCCCTGGCATGGCTGAAGACAAACTTTGCCGGATCAAGCAGAAGATCATAGCCCATACCTATCTGACCAAGGCCAATGATGAGACTCTTTTCAGCCATTTGCAGTATTCCGGTAATCAGTAACTAAAATCGGCATATGCTCTATTTCAGAAAACGGAAGAACGCATGGCCTGCCGCTAGAAGGTATTGAACTTATCACCCTTTTTTTTGCCAGCAGAGCTACTACCAGTGCCATTGATGCACAACCGACCACAACATCTGCTTCAGCAATATCATCGAAAAGTGTTTTGCCGCTGCTAACCCTGATGTTCAAGGGCGAGCTGTTCTTAATCTGATCGTATTTGCCTTTTGCTTCTGTGGGATGAAGCCTGAGATTGATGACCGGTTCCGCAGAGCCGAGTACCTGAATATTTTCCAGAAAAAACAGCAAGGCATCTTCTTCGGTATATCCAAAAAAGCGTTCGTCACCATACTTGTAGAGCGCAAACTCACGTACCGGCTCGCAAACATAAAGTACAGTATATGAAGCTGCATCTTGTTTTATCTGAGATATGCTTTCAAACTCAATTTTTATATCCTCAAAATAGGGATTGGTCTGCAGGTTAATCGGGAGATTCGGAAAATGAGTTTGTGCTATTTTTTGTGCATGCTCATCCCCAACCCATATTTCATCGGGAAGAACCATATCTCCCTGCTCCAGAAACCTCTCGGAGTAATTGACCCAGTGGTCCAGAAAGGCAACACTGTGCTTGCCTGCTGATTTTGCCTGCATTATGGCATTTCGTTCCAGGCTGGATTGCCAGCTTGTCCCGCAAAGTACCCAGTCGCTTTCTTCGATTGCTTCAGTGAGGGAGACGACAGGACAATTTCCAAGCTTGCGCTGAAAAACGCCTACCGCAGGTCCGTCGAGAGCCAAAGAGAAAGGGCCATCGTATCTGCGCAGCCAGCTGCTGAGAATTTCTGCACCGCCGGCATCGTGACTGACGACTGCTATGTGCCCTTCAGTCATGTATTACCCTTTCGCCTGACTTCCTGATTGATAGCTGCCCACTCCGGCTTTTCCTTGAGAAGTTGAAGAACATCGCTGCAGCTGAATAATGGATTATCACTGCCAAAGTGCTCAATAATACGTTTGAGAAGCTCATAATCCCTTTTTTCATCCAGCGTCAACCCTAAACCCGGCCAGTAATGCGTGCGGAAAGGCACCAGATATATTGCAGGAAAAAGCTCAGGGTTGCGTAAAATATGCATGGTAACATGCTCCCTGTCAAGAGGCTCATCGGTCATACTTTCCGATTTCGCAAGCACTTCAGTGGAGAACACCTGTGCGCCCATGCCATCGGGCATACCAAAGTTACCGATATTGACATATTTGGCCCGGCTGTTGGCATAGTATGTTTTTATAACCTGTTCCACCAGCATGGGATCAATTATCGGACAATCACCGGTGACTTCACAGATTACCTGGGCATTGTAAGCCCGGGCCGACTGCAGCACCCGTCCCATAACATCTTCTTCGCTCCCGCGGAAAACGCCTGTATTTTCCCGGATTGCCAGCTGCTCAAGGACGTCATCATCAGCATTGGTTGTTGTGGCAATAACAATTTCATCAATATCCGGTACAGCTTTGAGCCGGGCAATCAAATGGCTGAGCATCGGCTTTCCATCTGCAGGCAGCATATGTTTGCCCGGTAGTCGGGATGAAGTCATACGTGCCTCAACGATTGCCACCACTTTTTCATTCTCTCGTTGCTTCATACAGGGAAATCATAATTATAAAGAGGGGAATTACAGAAAACAGAGCCTGTTATACTTTTTTATCTTTATGATCTTGCTGCACGGCCATAAATATGCTGCTACGGCATTCAGTCCTGCCAATCCTGATCACTTTTAAAGCCCATTACATCTGCGATCAGGTTCCCCTTGATTGCTTTTCTTACACTTTCAATCGAATGTGAATCCGTTTCATTCAACTGTGACTTGATTCGGCCATTCCCGTCAGCAATGCCGATTACCTCTGACGGATTTTTTATAGAGTTGACTACAACCACACCGTCCTCCCCCCAAACGCCGCCGGCAACCACAGGGACCGAATTGATAGTTGCTCTTCCTATGATGTTGTCTACCAGGTTTTGAGCATCAAGCAGGCCGAGCACCTCCCCGACAATAGCTGCACGTCCATCCAGACGAATAACCTCTACTCCATTCTGAAGGAGATCTCTTGCGATTTGATCTGTAACCGCTCCGGACACAAGATCATAGACAAGGGTGATGTTTTCAGAAAGCAACGGCTTATTGTCTTCAGTCTTTCCAGCCACAACGATAATAGATGCCTGTGCAGAGTCAACAATTGAAATCCCCCAGTAGGGAAAGAGCGACTGTAAGGTTTTTGTACGGGCATCTTCACCGTAAAGTGCTATGCTGTTTCCTCCGCGTTTTCCGGCTTCAATGGCAACAATATGACATGCGCTAATCAACCCAGCTATTTCGTCTCCGTAGGGAAGCTGCCGGGATATCCAGTTGCGTGATTCAAGTTGGCTGACACTTTTGTTCCAGCCGGAAAAACGAGGCGTTTTGTCAAGGAATACGACATCAACCTTGCCGTCAATCTCTGTAACTATCCGCTCAAGGTCCATTTCGTCAGAAACTTCTATCGCGCCAACTACAGCGTAAGTGAGTAATCTGATCTCCTGGAGCTTGACTTCGTTTTGGTCATGCTCAAGCCATGGACCTGCAATCACAATTACTGAAGGCCGATCCATCCTTAAAGACTGGCTCCTGATCGCATTGGCATATCTGACTATATCAAAAGAGCGGGTATCTGACCATTTAATATTTCCGGTATAAGAAGCAGCATCAAAGCCGGGATTAACTTTCCTTGAAAGCGCCTGCTCTTTGGCATGCTCTGCAGCCGACATGGCATCCTCTTCGGAAATATGACGTCGTGCATCATGGCCCAAAACCAAAACGACATCCCTGAGACTGATCTCATAATGCAATGCAGCTTTTTCAAGCACCGGTAAAAATCCGCTGTGTATCTGGGCAAAGCCGAGCGCCTGCTCTAATGCACTATGCCGCCAGCGCTGTTCAAGAAAAGGACGAATCGTTTTTTCAGCTAAATCAGCGGCAGACCAGGCATTGACTCCTGTTTCATACCCTGCTCTGGAAAGTACCATGGCTAAAACCTCTGTTGCTGCATTTCCGATGCTTCTTCCTATTCCCAACAAAGAGCCGTCAACAATATCACAACCTGCTCCCACTGCAGAAAGAGAGCCTGCTGTACTCAGGGAGAGGTTGTCATGACCATGAAACCCGATTCGTGCCGAAAAACCTGCAAGGTTGAACTCTTGCTTTATTTCCGAGACATAATCGGCAACTTCAGAGGGTAGCATTCCTCCTGCTGAATCAACTACGTATACTCCATCAGCTCCTGCCTCCACAAAACGGAGCGCACCTGCTCGACACTCCTGTAACGAATAGGCATAGATTTTCATGATGTTTGCCCAAACCTCAAGGCCGAGACGTTTAGCCTCTTGGATGGCATGACAGGCCTGATCTATGGCGTCAAGTGATACACCCACACGAACGAACGCGCCCCCCTCATCGGCCAGCAGTTTGAGATCGGAGAGCTCCCCGATTCCAGGTATATAGAAAAAGCCGAATTTAGCCCTGCGTATTGAATTGGAACATGCGCGCATGTAAACCAGATCAGTTACGGCCTGGGCTCCTTTTCCGGCACGATCGGCGCCAAGTCCCAGGCCATGGCCCACTTCAATATAATTGATCCCCGAGAGTTCAAGCCCATGGGCAATCAGTGCGGTTTCATCAGCCGTAAACTGATACCCGATCGTATAACTCCCGTCTCTGAGGGTCGTATCGAGAATATCAACATGATTTAAAGTACTATCCATATCCAGCCTTATCCAGTTTACTGATGAATACAGATGCTGACTTCTTTACCCTATCCATACTTGTCATATCATCAACCCACAGCTGAAATATCTCCTGCGACAGCGACTCTGTCAAGCTCAGTTGCGCCGTTGAAGAACCGTAACTCTCCATCATCCAGTGGGACGGGATATACCAGTTACTGATATCTATGCTTTCGAGCCTTACAGCATCGCTCAAAGCCTTTTGCTCCGCCCAGTCAATGCCCGGTAGACGAAATACAGCCCGCCATGGCACTGAACCCGCCGTCATGCGAAGAGGAACCAGTGCGGTATCTGAAAGCAAATCCATATACTCCAGATTCTTCTCATTTCTCTGCTCTACAGCAGATTCAAGACGGGTCAGCTGTGCAGAAATCTCTTCTGCGACAGCCGGATTCCATCTGCTCAGAACAAGCGGCTTATAGATGCTCATAAGCCCTCTGAAAGCTTCCCTCGCCCCTTCGGGTTTGATTCCAAGCTGATTGCGTGCAGCATAGAACATTTCCAGAAACTTCCCGGCGACAGGGGCGGAATCCGATGTGAATCCTGAATAGTTATCGGTGAATTTCCTGATTTGATCTGCAAGAGAACCATCATCTGTCAAAACCATGCCTCCATGTTTGACATCAATGATCTTAGTGTGCCCGAATGAAACAATGGAAGCATCACCAAAACTGCCGCAGGGCATGTTCTGCCACCTTCCTCCGAACGATTGCGCTGCATCCTCTATGAAATAAATCCCTTTTTTGCGGCAGAGATCGGCAACAGAGGCCGCGTCTCCGACATTGCCGAACAAATGAACAAATAAAACCGCATCTACACCGGCATCGAAAACGCGTTGCCATTCCGAATCGGAAACATTGCCTGTCTCCACATCTATATCACAGAAAACGGGTTCCCAGCCTGCATGCAATACTGCAGCAAGCGGACTCTGGCAAAGGAATGAAGGCAGGGCTATTTTTTGCGGCGCACTATCTGTTTTCCAGAGTGAGAGAAGGGCAAACAGTCCAAAAGCAGCTCGTCCCAGGGCAACCGCCTCACCACGGGAAGTCAACTTTGCGACTTGTTGTTCAAGCTGTACCGTAGTTCTACATTGCTTTAAATACTTCATCAAAAACAGGGGAAACATAGTGAGCGCCAAATTGTGAAAGATGATCATCATCACAATAGAGCAGTTTTCCATCTACAATAATTTCACCTCTCCCGTTTTCATCAAACATTCTGGACTGAGGGTGCACCAATGTAACATTAGAAAGTCTTCCCAATTCGTCAAGCATCTGTAAAACATCCGTTTGACGTTTATTGTATTCTTCAATGGTAGGACGAAAGTCCAGGTCATTGGTCAGTTGTGGAAAGCGCGATTGCATCAAGTAAAACCGAACAACATCATATCCTATTTCGGGCACATCACAAACCAATATTACTTTTCGATTTATAGCAAGAATAGCATGCACAGTTCTAGCAAGGCCACCTTTTAATATTTGAGCATTTGACTTACCCCCCCCCCCCCGCGGTATCTTTGAGTGTTACTGTAAATGGTTCCTCCAATTTATATTCATGTCCAGATGCATTTTGAATCCATCTTGATATAAGTATAACATGTGTTATTTCTTGGTGAACTTTAATAAAATCAAGCGCTCTCTCAGTAAATTGATGGCAATTTATATATGATAAAGAAGACGATCCTGTTACATAAGTTTTTTCGACTCCAAGCAATGGTGTCGTACCACCTCCGGTTATTATAAAACCTGATTTGTTATTCTTTTTTCCTTGCTCAATTAAAGCTGGGGCCAATGCTTCAGCATGCGAATCTCCCAGTATTACAAAGCTTGGCTTTGCAGTCATACAACCAATCTTTGGAGGAATTGCTCCATTCCATGGATCGGGACTATACCACTTACGCTCTATTCGTGGCCAAAATACAGACCCATTATTATAACTCACTCCGCCAATACAAGATGCAACAATCATCAAGGCACCTGACAAAGCAAACAGCTTTTTCCTATTCTGCAACAACATCTGCTTACCTCGGAACGGCTGTTCTATGTATTTCCATGATAGAGTTGAAACAGCCAGTGAAGTAAAAATGATGCCTGCGCTTTCATAACCGTTAAAGGGACGGAACAGTAGATACTTGGCAAAGGCCACAAAGGGCCAATGCCAGAGGTAAAGAGAATAAGAGATGAGTCCGATGAAAACTAATGGACGTACCGAGAGGAGTTTGTTAACAATTGCTTTTTCCTCTCCCATATTGCTGTAGATAATCAACCAAGCGCCTAATACGGGAGTGATTGCATTTGGCCCAGGAAATAAGGTGGCTTCTGTATAGAACCCTACACTGTAGATGATAAAACCAAGTCCCGTGATAGACAAGACGTTTCTCAGTGATGCTGATGACAGTTTAGGCAGGACACCAAAAGCAAGAATGGAACCAATGAGTAATTCCCATGCACGGGTTGGAACAAGGTAAAATGTTGCTCCAGCATAGTGGTAAATGCCATATACACTTGCACCCAAAGAGAGTATTATCGCGATTAGGATCCAAGTGAAGTATCGGCTCTTCAAATACCTGTGGATGAACACCAAAGCAAGCGGAAATATAATATAGAACTGTTCTTCAACGGCGAGCGACCAAGTATGCAGCAAAGGTTTTTCTAATGATGGAGCTGCAAAATACCCTGATTCACGCCAGAAAAGGACGTTCGAGGAGAAAAGGGTTGTTGCCGTTATACTTTTGCCAAGACTCTTGAACGCATCTGCATCGAACAGATAGGCTCCAACGACAAAGGAAAATCCGATTACAGGAAAAAGAGCAGGGAAAATTCTTCTGATGCGTCTCTCATAGAAATTAGCAATGGAGAATTTCTTTTTCTGGATATCTTTGAGGATAATCGAAGTGATGAGAAATCCGGAGATAACGAAAAAAATGTCAACCCCAACAAAACCACCAGAAAAACCTGGGACACCGGTATGGAAAAAAATCACAGAAAGAACTGCAATTGCTCGCAACCCGTCAATATCAGGGCGGTATTTGAGGGGTATCGGGACAGGCTCAATTTTGCTTGTTTTTACTTTCATACGATCAATCAGCCATTTTTATTAATTATAAAATTCTCAAATGATCGATTCGTTCACGAAGCAAGGCATCAGGGAATTTACCCATAAAGATGAAACTAAGAACCAAGCCATGTTATAGGCGCATATCAGCATCGCAGCGCTCTGATAACAACACAAACTTCAGCTCACCAAAAACGGCAGTCAGGTTCAGAATATTTGTTTCCAGTGAAGCTGAACTGTGCGATATCAGGGGATGTTGTTGAATACTTGTCAATAATTCATGGGGATGAACGACGGCAATGACCTTGTCGGGTGTTGCCATGCGCTGCAGAGCTGACTTTATCAGCTCCGGCCAAAACGCCAGATTGCAATATCTGTTTATCGGATTTTCATCAAAAGGAGCAGTGATTGGAAGCATGGTAAAGGGCACTTCAAGAAAACGATACGCGGCTTCACCGTTCTCAGCCGGTCGCCGGTAATCGCGCGTAGAGGGGTGATAAGGCGTGGGGGGTGTTCCTGTCCAGTCAAACTGAAATCCGCTGTCGAACCGTTTCCTGCCGGCAAGCGCACTTGAATCACATGCGATACCCAGCTCATTGATGGCGTTTGCCAGAATGTTGTTCATAACCGCCTCGCCCATTCTCGATACTACCGGCAGAGAACCGAAATAGCTCTCCCAGGCTCTCACCGCCCGTTCGACCTGCTCAATCTGGCGGTCACTTTCGGTCTCGGATACCCACTGACCCTGTTGCAGGCGGTAGAGATGGGGATGAACTCCAAACACATCTCCAAGTGCCGACCTGCGTAAAATAAAGCTCTCCAGAGACTGAAGAAGTCCTGATACAGCACCGGTTACCGCCTCTACTGAATCATCACACCTTATGAACCAGGTAACGGGAATCCTCGCTCCGATCCCTGTTTCTATCCTGTCAAGCAGCAGCTCCAGATTCCGGACTGCATCAACTATCCTCTGCAGTTCGAATGAGCCCTGTTCGCCCGGCAATCCAAACCACTCCCCTTCAACATCCACGGTTAGTGCTAATGAAGTGGAGGCTTTCAAGCTCATTTCGGAGCCCATCCTTCAAAATCAGGATAGAGATAGATGCAAAACTCAAACAGCGGATAATCGTGCCGTAACGTAACCCTCCGGGTCAATTGTTTTGCAAAGGAAAAGAGCTTTTCAGGTTGATAGTAGTAGAGATGTTCCTGCTGGAAATCGACATAACTTGTCAGCAGGTCAATAGCAACTCCGGAGCGCGCAATATTGAACATTACCCTGAGCATATCCTGAACAAGAGCCTCATTCTTCTCTTTTTCCAGACGCAGGTTGAACACCTGCGAGCAGACTACGTAGTCATAACTTTTTGCCGGGAAGGGGTCTTCCTGCAAATCCAGGGTGCGTAGGTCAAGAGCCGGATAGGTAATTCTGGCCTCATCAATAAGCTCGGGAACAATATCGACACCCGTATAGTGAACGTTGATTCCCTTACCGATCAGGTGAGCATAAAAGTCAGCCAGACCGCATCCGACGTCCAGAACACTCGATCCCTCACTGATACCGATCTCAGCCAGAATATCAAAGCGAACTGTTCGTCTTGACTCAATCCCGGAAGCCAGAGCCTTGATACCGGGGCCATACTTGATCAACCTCTCTTGATAGCGCTCCTGAATCAGTATTTTGTCCTGTTCATCCATGTGTACTATTCCATTTCGAGTTTAATAAACGACAAGGCGAGTTCCGCCCGGCTTTCGGCTTCCTCTCGATTTTCACCAAATACAATCAGATGACCCGCCCTGTCTGCCCCGCATCTGAGTTCACCCATAACGCTGCCGGGTTTGACATAAACCTCGGCATCCTGCACCCCCGCCACCAGCCTTGCCTGATCAAGGCCTTTGACCTGTTTCAGGCTGCCTGCAACCGGGCTTAAAAAAATGATTACCGCCCCCCTGAGCTGCGGTAACGGAGAAATGTCAACCGGTTCTCCAAGCGCTAATCGCAACTGTGTGCCAACCGTATCAAGGCCTGTTACATGAGGAAGAATATCGGTAAAAACACGAAAGCCCGCCCCGCGCGCTGCGAGTTCCACAACAACAGGGCCCCGTTCTGCTCTTAACAACTCCATATGCACCGGGCAGTTATTCAGACCGCATGCCGAGACTGCTTTAGCTGCTGCGGAAAGAATTGCCCTCTGCTCCTCTGTTGAGAGGGAATCCGGAAAATGCACTGCCATATCCAGCAGATAGGGCGGATTTGTACGACTCTTTTCTGAAATGCAGATCCCGGAGAATTTTCCGTTTACAACAAAACCCTCTACACTTACCTCCAGCCCTTCGACATATTCCTCGACAAGACCAACCTTTGAACGGGAGGCTTCAAGCGCTTCGGTTGCCGCCTGCATGACCTCTTCTGCTGATCTCACAAAACGCACACCTCTGCTGCCGGCCGAATCAATGGGTTTGATCACGACCGGAAAGCCGATCTCCGCCGCATGACGGGCAGCTTCGTCGGGAAACCTGAACGGCATGAATGCAGGCACTGAAAGGCCGGCGTCCTTCATTCGCTGGCGCTGCAGCCATTTATTGACCGATACATCAGCAGCTTCGACAGAGATAGAGGAGAAACCACATGAAACACACGCCCGGGCCACAGCTGGAACCGGTACATCGGTTGCAACCGCAACAATAGCATGAACACTGAACCGTCCGGCGCAGGCTAAGATAAATTCAGAATCCCGGATATCACCGACTTCAAATCCATCTGCATGCTCAAAGCCTACGGCCGAAGGATCCGCATCAACTGCATAGGGAATATATCCAAGTGTTCGGGCATGCTTAATAGCAGGCATCTGGGAGGGCCCTGCCCCGACAAAAAGCACCTTAGAGTGTAACGCCATAATAACAGGTCCTCAGGCTCAATTTAACTGCTGCTCAATTATATCACATATTCTCTCTGCACCTCGTCCGTCAACGCATTCCCGGGCAGTAGCGGAGAGTGTCCGGCGATTTTCAATCCGTTTCACAAACTCCCAATCAGCATCACCGGATATCAAACAGGCATGACGGTCAGCCAGGGAACGGGCATGCCGCAATTCCGCATCATTCTGAGCAATAACAATTGCAGGAACTCCGACACAGAGTGCCTCAAGCAGTGTTCCGCCGCCGCCGCAAAAGAGCAGGTCTGCATCTTCGAAGAGCTCGCCCATATGCTCCGGCGATTTATGCTCCCTGACAACACACTTGTTCTGCAAGCCGGCCGCTCTGTGCTCAATCTTTGAAGTAAATAACGGACCAATAATCAAATCAACAACAAATTCACCCGGCCACTGAAGAATCATCTCAAAAGCACGGTGCGAATTGCCTGACGGATCAGCACCGCCGAATGCTATCAATATTTTTTTTACCTCGGCGCGCTCACCTTTTGCTATCCGGCGTGCACGCGCTTCAATAAACTCGTTACGAATAATGGCATACTGAGGGCCCTCACAATACGTTCTGCACTCCCGTGAAGGCTGTTCCCCTGAAATAGCGGAAGGATGGTGATCAATCAGATTTATGACGGCTGCCGGCATTGGCGGCTCGGAGATGAAATAATCAAGCGCAACAGTCGGAACACCGATAACGGCACATCTCTCTATTACGCCTGGGCTCACAAAAGAACCGTCCATCAATATTACGGAAGGCAGATCAGTCGATAGGGATTCAATTGCCTGCCGGATGTCCTGCGCAATCCGAACAGGCCATTGAAAATTTTCGCGTTGTGCCCGCTCTTCAGCAAACAAAACAGCTTTCCGGTCGCCTAGAGTAATTCCCGAAATACGGTAACCTCTTGAACACATGATCCGGGCAAGCACCTGACTGCGCACAATATGGCCCATACCAATAAACGATGAAGCTTCATTGAGAAAAAGCACCTTATGATTCGAATGGCTGGAGACCATCAAACTTCGCAAAAGTAACCCATTCGCTATTGAAGCATCTCTAATTGAAGACGGTCGCCAGCCTGCATGTCACACTTTGCCTGCCGGCCGATAATCTCTTTATAAAATCGGGGATGAAGTCCAAAAGCCGGGCGAACGGTTTTGATATTTGAATCAGTGATAAATTCACCCGCCTTGATTGCCTCTGCCACATAAACAGAGCGACGACTGTTCAGACTTGACAGGGCACTCCGGGCAATCTCATAACTGACTTCACCCATCGCTTTTTCAGCCAGACGGATATCCTTCACAAGGCTCGCAAACTCTGATTCATCTGCCGAAAAAAATGAATCTACCGTCTCTTTGGCTTTATCGATGGTAAAATGCTTTTCTATAAAGCTTGCTCCCATTGAAATAGCGACGATCGAAGAGATCGCGCCAGTTGTGTGATCAGAGAGACCTGCAAGCACACCGAAGCGGCTGATCATATCCGATATTGTTCGGAGATTGGCTTCCTCAACCGGTGCCGGATATGCTGTTGTGCATTTGAGCAGAATAATGTCACCTGATCCCGCTTCACGGAGGGTAGCTAATGCCAGCTCGATATCTTCGAGTGCAGCAATACCTGTCGAAAGGATAACCGGTTTTCCGGTTCTGGCAACTTTGTCGAGCAGGGGAATATGCGTAATTTCGGGAGAGGCGATCTTGTAGGCTGACGCACCAAGCTGCTCCAGCAGCTCTACCGCAGATTCATCAAATGGACTGGAAAATATCTCCAGATCGAGACTTCTTGCTTCCCTGAAAATGCTTTCATGCCAATCCCAGGGGGTATAGGCTTTGTTGTACAAACTCCACAGGGTCGAATGACCGGCCCATGGTGTTCCGGAGGGAATGCGAAAATCCTGTCGATCACTTTTCAGGGTAATCGTGTCTGCTGTATAGGTCTGTAACTTGATCGCATCAGCACCGCTGCGTTTGGCTGCATGAACTATTTCCAGTGCATACTCAAGGCTTCCGCCATGGTTACCGGACATCTCGGCAACGATAAAGGCCGGATGACCCGGCCCGAGAGTGTGCCTGCCGATATGAATATGTTTTGCTGGATTCTCCATCAGTAAAGACCCTTATTGATGACCGATAATATAGTTTGCCAGTATTTCAGCCCTCTCCCAGTCTTCGAGATCATCTATATCCTGTACCCGCCAGCGCGGAATTTTGATAATTGCGGTACTGCGATCAAACCCTCGAACTCCATTTAACCAAGCCGATGGACGCCCCCAGTAAAACTGCCCGGCATCATGCAGTGCTTTTGGCAGATCCTGTGACCGGGTGAGATAATGCTCGGGAAAAAACATTTCAAGACCGCCATCCTCGTGCTCTTTGACAGAACGGAAAATCGGAGCCGCAAAATCAGTAACGGCAATTGCATATGCCCATTGGCCGGAATCCAGTAATGCTTTTGCGCTCCGGATATCTTCATACCGGATGAAGGGCGCCGTTGCATAGATGCAGCAGACAGCATCAAGTTCAAAACCCTGATCCATTGCCCACTTTGCGGCATGCACAACAACATCATTGGTTCCCGTATGATCATCAGCCAGCTCAGCCGGCCGCACGAACGGAACCTCGGCACCCCACTGCTCTGCAACTTCAGCTATCTCGGCATCATCAGTGGATACAATGATATGATCAAATAAACCGGATGCTTTGGCCGCCTCAATTGACCAGGCAATCATAGGCTTGCCAAAGAATTCTTTAATGTTTTTACGCGGAATACGCTTGCTGCCGCCGCGGGCCGGAATTACGGCAATGTTCATACGGCCGGATTTGTAGATTTCAGCAGCAGCAGCTCGGAATGAAAGCCGTCAACAGTCTGATAGCCGAAAGGAACAACATTCCGCTCTACAACTTCATATCCCGGCAGCATGGCAATATAGTCCTCGCTTAAAATCGGTATTTCCACACCAACTCCATGATCCTTGCGCAACTGTTTGCCCTCTCGCATATTGCGCAATAAAATCCAGCGGGCCCCAAGGCGGGATACATGGCCAAGATAGTTTTTTACAATATGGGGCTCCATCTCCTGAAATGAGATGAAATTCACAAAAAGGTCGATTTTCCCCCGGAGTTTTTCAATCTGCCAGGAACAGAGTACAGAAGCCGGGGGAAGCGAACTGATCTCGATTGACTCTTGTTTTGCCGTTTGAGCGTAAGTCGCAACATTCTCTTTTCCGAACACTTCACTGAGATAATGCTGGGCAACAAAACTGGTCGGAGGTATATCTATGTCTATGTAGTGAAGATCTTTGATGCCGGAGCTTCCGAGTATCTCACCGAGTGTGCCGAATCCTCCGCCAATTTCAAGCACGGTAGAGGGGACTTCTCCGCCAAGATGTTTTTTCAGCAATGCAAGGCCTAATAGATAATTAAGGGCAGATCGGCTGAACTGACGGCCATCAAACTGAAACTGTTCAGATGGTTCTCCTGCACTGCTTTCAGAGAACGTATGCAAATATGGCAGCTGTGTTTTGTCGTCTGATGCCGTTAATACCCGATAATCGCCCAATGCCCACGAATACCCGCTGAAAAACTGATCAAGAGCCAGCTGGGGCTTCACTGCACCGGGAAACATCTGCTTGAAACCATCCTGGACATAATCAACCTGCTTATCGGTAAAACCGGACCCTGGTAAACCGTAAGTCGGCACAAAAAATCCGAGAGTAGTCGGTAATGACCTGAAACGTTCAATACCATAGGAACAGAGTTCGGATACGATACGCGAAGACGCCTCATCCCAGAAAACTGATGGCCGGTAAAGATCACTCTGTGAAAGCATATCCTCACGAGCGAGGGATAATTCAGGATATTCACGCATATCTTTGCTCATAACATGATCAGATTTGTTTTGTAAAGAGTATCGATTCAAGAGAATCAATGATATAATCGATCTGTTCACCACTCAACAGCGGATAGAGGGGTAAACTCAGCTCTTCTGAAAAATATTGTTCAGCCTGCGGGCAGTATGATGCCCTGAAACCCATCTCTTCATAGTATGGCTGACGATAGACCGGGATGTAATGCAAATTCACCAGTATACCTGCTGCCCGAAGTGCCGCGTAGGTTTCATGATGCGTCTTCTGGATTTCATCAAGCTTCAGGCGGATTACATAAAGATGATAGCTGGAATAACCGTCAGGGTGCTGCCATGGTGTAACAAGAGGAAGGCTTGATAATGCCTCATCATATCGTTTTGCAAGTGCGTGGCGCCTTGCAACAAATTCATCAAGCCGCTGCATCTGGCTCAGGCCTAATGCGGCATGTATATCAGTCATACGGTAGTTGAACCCGAGATCTGTCTGCTGGTAATTCCATATCTCTTCAGCTGCCCGTGCGTGCATATCTGCTGCTTCGACGGTAATGCCATGGCTGCGAAGCAGCCTCATGCGTTTGGCCAGTTGCCCGTCATTTGTTAGCGCCATTCCGCCTTCACCCGTCGTTATAATCTTCACAGGATGGAAGCTGAATACCGTAATATCACTATAACGGCAGTTACCAATCGGCTCGTCAAGGTAGCGGCCGCCAATAGCATGAGAGGCATCTTCAATAATCTTGAATCCATATTGCCGGCTTAAGGCATGAATACCGGCCATATCACAGGGCTGTCCGCACAGATGCACCGGAATCACAACCCTGGGCAATCTTCCTGCCTTTTCTGCTTCTGAAAGTTTTTCCGCCAACCTCTCGACACTCATGTTATAGGTTTTCGGATCTATATCAACAAAATCCGCCTCTGCACCGCAATACAAGGCACAGTTGGCACTTGCAACAAAAGTAATCGGTGTTGTCCATACAACGTCACCCTTGCCTACACCCAATGCAAGGCATGCAATATGCAGAGCACTGGTTGCACTGTTGACTGCAACCGCATGCTTCGCACCGCAGTATCCTGATACGGCTTTTTCAAATAAGGGAACAACAGGACCCTGAGTCAGAAAATCCGAACGTAACACAGTTACAACGGCATCAATATCATCCTGATTGATATCCTGCCGGCCATATGGAATCATCTGGCTCAAATTTTACCGATTTTTTCGTGGTTCTGTTTTATCCAGGTCTGCAGACTATCGACACTCATCCACTCGATATTATTATCTGAACAGTAGGTGAAGTCCGGCTTGACCTTTTCTCCTCCGTTAATCCGGGATGGGTCTACGCTCCAATTGTGTATTGCAGGAAGTATTTTGTAATGCTCCGGATACTCGTAAGTGTGAGGAGCATCCTCATAGCCGATCATTTGCTCATGGAGTTTTTCACCGGGGCGGATACCGACGATTTCGTGACTCGCATCAGGAACAACCGCCCGGGCGATATCAACAACCTTCATGGAGGGAATCTTCTTGACGTATATTTCACCGCCAACCATATCCTCAAATGCATGCCAGACAAGTTCGACACCCTCCTCAAGGGTGATCATGAAACGGGTCATACGCTCATCGGTGATAGGCAGTGTACGGCTTGCGGCCAGAGTAAGAAAAAACGGAATTACCGAGCCGCGCGAACCCATGACATTGCCGTAACGAACTACAGCAAACCGGGTATCCTTGGTTCCAGAGTAGGAGTTACCTGCAATAAAGAGTTTATCTGATGTCAGCTTTGTTGCGCCATAAAGATTTACCGGACTGCTGGCCTTGTCTGTCGACAGAGCTACAACTCGTTTTACACCCTGATCGATACAGGCGTCTATAAGGTTCATTGCCCCCATCACATTGGTTTTCACGCACTCAAACGGGTTGTATTCGGCGGTAGGAACAATCTTGGTTGCCGCAGCATGAACAACATAATCAATACCATTGAGTGCACGCGAGAGACGGTCCTTGTCCCGTACGTCTCCGATAAAGAAGCGTACCCGGGAATCATTCCCGTAAATCTTGGCCATCTCCCATTGCTTCATCTCGTCACGGGAGTAGATGACCAGCCTTCGCGGATTGTATTTTGCCAGTATCAGAGGAACAAAGGTATGGCCGAATGAACCGGTACCTCCTGTAATGAGAATGGATGAATTACTCAGCATACAATAACATGTTTATCTGCGAATTAATTACCGCCATAAGAGCGCGGAATAAGGAGAAAACCGCATGGTCATTTAAAGAATTTCCCGTTATATCAGAGCGTATTAATTTGATTCAATCCAATGCTCCAAAGATGTTTGAACTTCAGATAACCCGACTATTTCCGTATAGGTACCAATACGCTTTATTCCTCCATCAGCAAGGTCAACTATTTCAGTGCAATTTTTCAGCGTAGTAAGGCGATGGGCAATTATAAGAATGGTAAGATCCTTGCCGAGCCCTTCAATTGCGTCCATTACCGCCTTTTCAGTTTCATTGTCAAGAGCGCTTGTCGCTTCATCAAAGATAATGACATCAGCCTGCTTGTAGAGCGCCCGGGCTATGCCGATACGTTGCCGCTGGCCTCCGGAAAGTCGAATGCCGCGTTCACCCACAAAGGTTTTATACTTTTTCGGCCAGCTTTCGATGATATCCGCTATCTGTGCCTGACGTGCGGCCTGTTCTACCCGTTCATGATCTATCTGGCCCTTTGGAATACCAAACGCAATATTCTCCTCGATTGTACTGTCGGAGAGAAAAATAGCTTGCGGAACATGCGCTATATGCCTCTGCCAAGCCCGGTTATTGCCGGAGTTGATTACCTGACCGTCAAGTTCAAGCGTACCGCTTGTAGGCTGCAAAAGACCCATGATAATATCAAGCAGTGTACTTTTCCCGCTGCCGGTAACTCCAATAAAACCGGTGCGGCTGCCTTTATTGATGACAAGATCAAGCGAGTCAAGAACAATCGGTGTCTGAGGCGTATATCGAAACGAGAGGTTTTTCAGTTCAATCTTCTGACTGAAAGGAATTGGCTTGGATGGCGGCTGATCGGCATAATCGGGCAGTGTTTGATCAAGCAGTTCAATTGCATCCTGCAAGGAGGCCTGCCCCCCCTGAATATTGGAGAGTGATGAGTATGCAAGTTGCAGGACCGGCAAAAGACGCTGGGCTCCGAGTGCGAGTGCGCCAAGAACAGGAATTGCTCTTGCGAAACCATCAGGCTGCATGGCAAGCATATAGGCAAGGCCTGAGATGAGCAGCATTCCCAAGGCTTCAAGAACATAACGGGGGCTCATGCTGATAAACAGATTATTGCCCTGGGCATGCCTGAATGGCAGATCTGCGTTACTGTATATCTGACAGTAGGTTGCTTGAGTGCCATCTATCAGAACATCCCGAATACCGCCAAGTCCTTCCTGCAAGGATTTGATAACTTTGGTAGATTCCTGGGCAATACGCTGACTGTTGTGCAACACCTGACGCTGCGAGACCTTTATAATGACGGCATATATCAGACCAAATCCGCTGAAGGCCGCCAACGCAATAACTGGATCAACTGAAATCAGTGGGATGAGAATCGCCAGAAGAATGACGAGTGAACTTATGATATTGAGAAGGCTGATTAATGTATTGATAACATTGCCGGTTTTACCTGCAATGCCGTTAATAATTTCGCTGCTGTTGCGGGCTACATGAACCGCATAGGGCTGATAAAGGGTTCTGCGGTAAATGCTGATGCTCAGATCTGCACCTATGGCGTATGAAAGACGGGTACTTATCCAGAGAAGAAGCAATCGAATGGCTCCGGAGATAAATGCCGCGAGACCGAAGATGATCGTGAACGGCAGGAGAAGCTGACTTGCATGGGTTATTCCTGCCACCCTGATAAAGGACTGGAGGGCGGGCAAATGAAATATTCTTTCGGGTGCACTCAGTACGGCAAGAAAAGGGAGAACAGCACCTATACTGAGAATTTCAGCAAATGATGCCAGAATCATCAATACCAGAAGTAACGCAAACTGTCCTCGACGTCGCGGGGTTACGTGACGCCAAAGCCTTCTAAGCAGATGACTTGTTGAAAATGTATTGTCCAAATAACTCAGTATTTCTTATGAATTGGAGTGGTATTGCTTTCTAAACCAACGTTGCCGTGCTTGTCTGCAGAGTTAATCCTCGTTCTCGATTTTCAGACTGATCTGTTGGTGATCCAATGAGTTAAGATTTACAAGGTATCTATAGACAAGCGCATAGAGCAGAAAGCTTGCAGCTGCAGAGACAACAAGAAAAACAGTCTGAGTGTAAAACACAATGGAGAAACAGGAAGGAATCAGGGTATAAAGCCAACAGAAAGGAGAGACCAAACCATTTCGGAGTGCCTGCGGGAGATTAGGGAAGTAACGATTCACTACCTTAATTTTTATCAGGCTGTGCAGATGGCCAATATCCGGATGACCGGGATGCGCCCTGTTGAGAGTGCGCCTGCCCATGCTGAAGATGGTCTCGATAATCGGGTAACTGCACACAAGCATAGGCGCCCATGGGGAGACCATCGGATTACGCTGTGGAAGCATGACGGCCACCCATGCAAGCATGAACCCAAGAAGGTACGCGCCTCCATCACCCATGAATATTTTTCCAAAGGGGAAATTAAGAATCAGAAAACCGGCGATAACGATAACAAGCAACAGGCAGATCCGGAATAGTTCAACATCGCCTACAAGTCCGGCAATAACGCATAGTGCGGAAAAGCATATCATCATCGTTCCTGCTGCAAGACCGTTAAAACCATCGATGATATTGGCCGCGTTGGCCACACCGGCAACAGCAAATGCGGTAAAAGCGATAGATATTGGAAGATAACCAAGAAGATTATCGATACCGGGAATAGCAAGGTGGCCAATGCTGTAGCCGGTGTACTTCCATGCCACAAGCCCGCTTATCATGGTTGCAATCAGCCTTGTGCGAACGCCTACCCGTTTGGTAATGTCTTCCGTCAGTCCCGCAGCAAAAGCGGGCAGACTTGCAATAAGCATGGAACCAAGAAGGGTTGCTATTGAGCCGGATGATATAAGCCATGCGGCAATAAACCCTATAAAAATAGCGATACCTCCGACTCGGGGTGTTTGGCAGGAATGGAACTTCTGTATCCCTGTGGTCGTATCGAACGAGTGGTTGCCATGCCATCCCTTTGTCATGACAAGCAGCATGGATATGGCTGCTGTGGCTATTCCGGGAAGGAGGTCAACGATATCGAAAACAGAAGATTTGTCCACTAATTGCACGAATTAGAACGAATTGGGTAACGGGAATTGAAGAATCATGTCCACGAATTGCACGAAGTTCCACTAATTAAATATAGCTACCGACATGCCACCGCTCCGCAGTTTGGGGAAACGGGAATAACTGCTGACGGCTACCGTCATTTCGCTCCGAAGGAGCTATCCCTTTTGGTAGAAATTATCGGATGCCGAGGTGGTTCTTTATTATTCGAAATTGGGTTTGGCTTTCTTTGTTTTGCTTTGATCTTTCATACGCCTCGAGCATAAAAGCGAGAACAACAGCAATGAATAGTGCGGCAGCTACGGCAATCATTACTATTCTGCTCCGGAACGGGCCGGATTTGTGCTCCGGAACTACCGCACGGTCAACAACTTGAATCGATGCACCGGCTTTAGCTTCGTTTACTTTTGCGAGTGTCAACTGCTGAAGAGCCATTTGATAGAGCGCTTCAGCATATTTTAGGTTGCGGGTTTTACGGGTGAAGTCAAGAACCCGCTCAGGAGCCTTGGTTACATAACCCTGACCTGACTTGGCTTTGCCGATTTCAGCCTGAAGATTAGCCAGTTTTTGGCGGGTTTTTATGTAATCCGGGTTGTTGGGCGTAGAAGAGACGCTCATATCGGCCAACTGTCTCTCCGTGGTGTTAATCATGGTCTGCAGGGCGGCAATTTGAGGACCTACCGTGATTAAGCCTGTTTTTTCCTGTAGCTGCTTCATATCAGCTTCTGCACTGCCTAAAGCGTTTTTTGCTTTCAGAAATTCCGCTTCGAGAAAAAGACGATTTTGCGATGCTTCGGTGATTGCCAGTTGATTGTTCGATTCGCGGAGTTCCTCAACGTAACCATTGGCCAGCATAGTTGCACGTTTGGGGTCGGCATCAGTAACACTCACGACAATGAGTCCATCTTTTCCAACCTTGACATCGGTCATTCCGTTAAGTGATTTACGTGCACTCTCCTGTGACATTGTTTTAAATACGGACAGAAGTTTGAATCGACTGATCATATGATCCTGGATCGTCCTGCTTTTAAGCACAGCAACATAGATATCGTTTTGCCCGCCTATAATAATACCACCGCCACCGCCTCCGAGTATACCTGAAAGGCTGCCGAGCGAGCCGAGGGATGACATCTCAGACGAAATGCTTGATGCCTGCTTGGGGGGCATGAAGGTTGTGTCGGCGGTATAGATGTCGGGGCTCTGGAAGGCGATTATCGCGCTGATTATCGCGGCGATTATCGGGGCAACGATAATGAGCTTTTTATGCTTGGCGAGCACGATGGCTACGTCCAGCAGATTGATTTCAAAATCTTGATTTGGCTTTGGTTGGTCAGACATAGGAAGAGTATGGTCCACTAATTACACGAATTTTCACTAATTGGGTCTTTCTGGCTTAACCACTTCGCCTGCATTGCAAGATTTTTCAGGGCGATCAGTTCCGCAGGGTTTTTAGGGCGGCGGCGCCTATGCCGAACTGGTAGAGGACTGTGGCGATTTCGGTTAGGGATTTCATGATATTGAATTTTGGCTCCAGCCTTTCGGGTACGACGATTGCGTCGCCGGGATTGACTGAGCCGCCTTGATTGCTTTTGACACTTCCATCGGCACAAATACGGTAGAGTTCCGATTTTTGTCCTGTCGGAGTGACCCCTCCGGCCATGACAAGGTAGCCGTTCACACTTCGGTGAGGTTCGTAGATAAATGTGGACTGGCTGTAAACTGCGCCTATCACGTCAACCGTCGTAGGGGTTTCGGGGATGTAGAGTCGATCTCCGTCTTTTAGCAGGAAATCGGGCATGTCAGCGAGCTTGACTGAAGAACTTTTCAGGCTGAAAACGATTCGCCCTTCGGCTTTGACAGCCCGCAGTTTCTGAACCAGGCGCCGCTGCGTTTCAACTTCACTTGCTACAGCTGCTGCCTGTGCGGGATCGGCGGCAATCCGCTGCTTTGAACTTGTTTCAATATCCTTCTCGTAGCGGTCGATAGATTCTTCAAGCTTCCGTTGTTGTTCCCGCCTGACACTTTCACGATTGAGCCTGGTTCCATAGAGATATCCCTTGTCACTGACCCCGCCTATACGGGAGAGCAAGCTCTTGAGGGTCTCGCCTTTCTGCAGTTCGTAAACACCGCTTTGATTGACCTCTCCGTCCACACGGACAAATGCTCGTTTGACCTTCACTTCGAGCGGATAAGAGCCTGGGGCTACCACACGGATAATATCGGTTGGGGCCACCGGCAGCTTGGAGAGTTGAGCATCAATTGAAGTCCAGTCGGCCTGTAGTTCGGCGAGCGTCTGGTAGCGACCCTCAATATTTTTATCGACAATGACGTTCTTGAGGTCGGCTGCCGACTCGAATCCGCCTGCCCAGCCAACAAGATCGGCCACTGAAGTCTTCTGCTTCATCTCATAGATTGCAGAGGTCTTGACGTCACCAAGCAGTGCGACCTGTGGCCCGATTGCTGGAATGTATACGACATCGCCGTCCTTGAGGGTAAGGTCGGAGCTTTTGTCGCCAAAAAGAAGCATATCGTAAAGGTCAAACGATACTACCGGCTCGCCGCTTCGCTTGAGCTTGATGTTACGCAAGCTGCCGGTTGTGGACGGTCCTCCGGAGGCAAAGAGGGCGTTAAGAATAGTGCTCATCGAGCTCAGGGTGTAGGCGCCCGGACGCAGTGCATTGCCGACCACATAGATATGCACGCTGCGCGTCTGGGCTATGCTGACGCTCAGTTCGAAATTCCTGAATATCCTCCCGATTGCTGTTTTCAGATACCCCTGAAGATCGCGGTACTTGACTCCGGCAACCCTGATTGTCCCGACCTTTGGAATATAGATGTCGCCGCTCCGGCTGACCGTTGCTTCGACCTCGATGTTGACCATGCCCCACCCCTTGATCTGCAGCTCATCACCGGGGCCGACAACATAGTCAGGATTGACCTGCACGGCATCGAGTGGTGCAAACGTGGTTGGAACCTCCCTGAACAGGTTGCGGCCAAAAACCTCAAGCTCCCTTCCTGTCGCTGTTTCAACATAAGTCTGGAAACTGCTTTTCTTTTTCATAAGACGGATGAGCGTCGTATCCCTGACTCCTGCCTGGCCCGCGGCAAGAGCTGCAGGGATCTGGTTCACTGCCGACTTGGGAAGTTCTGAACTGCGATACTTAATGGAAGGGGTTGCGGAACTGGGAAAATCCTGGTAAGCGCCTGATGACCCTGCAGAAGCACCTGAACCTGATGCCGAAGCCTCATCTCCCGAGGGTGGCATTTCAGAATTGGAACCCTCAGCGGCGATTGCGCGCGTGGGAAGCGCAAAAAGTGTAACTGCAAGCAGTAAATAATAGAAACGGCGCATTAAGTACGGGGTTTAAGTGCTGAGTGCTGAGCTTTAAAGAATTTTGGATGCTGAATTCCGGATTTTGAATTGGGAACGGATACTCGGAGGTCACCTGCGTTTCAGGGGCGCTTTTGCTTTAGTACGGCTTGGGCGAAGGCTTGGAAGTCGCTGAGGTGATTGTGAGCGATTTCGTAAACGATTGTCCAATTTATGGCGTCGTAGTTGTGAACCGCCAGATTGCGGAAGCCTACCGCTTTTTTCATTCGACCGGCTAAATCCGCACTAATTATGCCGGCTTCAGACAAAACATCAAATATTTGACCCATGGTTTCCGGTGCTGCCGATTCCAAGCCGGAAACAAGATGTGCTGCAATGTCAACGCAGATTTGTACTGCCCGAATCAAATTAACTGAAAGAATATCCTGGGCATCGATATCGCGAGCCAATGTCGCGGCGTCCGAAGGACATTTATCGTTAACTCTTGCTATAGCCTTGCGTAATGACTCCAGCTTTTGTTCAATTACGCACCAATCCATACTTGCCTCCGTTCTTCGAGGATTCGTTGGCGATAGGGCATGAAATCAGCTTGTTCAATCAGGTGGCGTGTCAGGAAAGATGCAAAAAGTGTTTTGCTGCCAAGTATTCGTCGGCCGTTACTCAGGATTTGTCCCGACAGGGGTTCTCCGGCTGTTCGTAAATCCACAAGGTCTACCGGGCGACCTGTGCTTTCAGCCAGATCTTCAATGAGTTTTATTTTCTCGTTAACATCCAGGGGATGAGTTGCGCTGACGGCCAGATCGAGATCACTTCGGAAAGTTGCCGTTCCTTTTGCCAGAGAACCAAACAGAACTGCCAACTCAATGGCGGGGTGCTTTTCGAGCACGGTTCTGATTCGTTCGTCGATGTTGATAAGAGATTGGTCCACTAATTAAACGAATTGGCACGAAGGAAAAAGGAAGAGCGCGAATACGGTTTGGGGACGTTCACAACAAACTCAACTAACGCTTGGTTAAACCATGGAGTGCAGATGTTGGTCCACTAATTGCACGAATTTTCACGAATTGAAATAGCTTCGCTTCTTTCAGTCACAGCTGAAATAATCGGGGAGGATCAAAAATGAGCTTGAATCCGTGGAATAACAAACGCCCTGCTTTCAGTAATCTTCATCGCCATTTTCGATATAGGCGACGCGTATATTATAGTCGTCAAAAGTGATCAGCGTGAATCGGGGCAAGTCTAAACTATGGTCTCGAATACTTTCACTACTTCAGCAACGAGGTGCTATTAATGGTATCGAATATAAATTTATAATGCAAGCCCGCCTCGATAAAACAGGAAAAAAAAGTAACTTTTATAGGGGGATGTGGGTCCACGAATTGCACGGAGTGCTGAGTAGGGGAAGATGGGGATTTGGTCCACTAATTGAACGAATTTTCACGAAGGGAGAAAGATATTTTTGCCCGCGAATTTTCGTGAATTAGCGCGAAGGAAGAAAGGGTTTGGCGAAATGCCGTAGGCATGGCATGGTGGTATACGGGGATGGGAATCCCCGGGAACATGCAGCACGCACCCCCAGACCCCGATGTGTCGGGGATAATAATCGATTGGCACATTCCTTGGGTTGGCACCCACCGGGGGTTTGCTCCCATGGCTACCGACAGGTCGCTCCTCTGGAGCTGAAAAGAAAATGATGCGGCGGGAGCTTCGATAATGCCGTAGGCATGGCCTGGTGGTAGCATTGGATACATTGAAAAAACCCAACTAACCGCGGAGCGGTGACATGTTGGTAGCTCGGGGATGGGAATCCCCGGGAACATGCGGCACGCACCCCCAGACCCCGATGTGTCGGGGATAATAATCGATTGGCACATTCCTTGGGTTGGCACCCACCGGGGATTTGCATCCCCGTCTACCAACATTCCGCTCCTCTGGAGCTGAAAAGAAAAAAAAGAATTGTTTTCGAGGGATTATGCTTTCCATGGGTTTGCACCCATGGCTACCGACATTCCGCTCCTCTGGAGCTTGGGGGAAATGCCGGGGGCATGACATGTTGGCAGCCGGGGATGGCAATCCCCGGAGGCAAGGCCCATACCATCCCCCCATTCCCCAACCGCGGAGCGGTGATATGGTGGCATGCGAGACATATCGCCCCCGACACGTCGGGAGCTAGGAGCGGTCGGAGATGTGGCGGTGGATTAGGGTCAGGAATTGGCGGCCGTAGCGGTCGAGTTTCACCTCTCCCACTCCGGATATGGCAAGCATGGCTTCGCTGGTTTGGGGACGCGTTGCGGCCATTTCGTGGAGGGAGCGGTCGGAGAAGACAACGTAGGGAGGGAGTCCCTGCTCGTCGGCAATCTGCTTGCGGAGCGAACGCAGGAGTTCGAAGAGCTCTTTGTCGCCCTGGGGTTGTGAAGCTGAGCGCTCTTCCCTGCCGGGTTTGGCTTTTTTCTTCTCTACAACTCGCACTATTTCAATCTGCTCTTCGCTCTTGAGGATCCGGAGTGCTTTTGGCAGCAGATAGAGTGTCGGGTAGAGCCCTTCGGATTTGGCGATAACCTGCTGTGCCTGAAGTTCGTCGACAAGCCGGCGCCAGTATTTTTTGTCGTGCTCTTTGCCGACCCCGTAGGTTTTCAGGCGGTCGTGGCCGAATTCGCGGATCTTCTGGTTGGCGCTTCCAGTGACGATATCGACGAGGTGCGTTGCGCCGAAACGCTCTTCGGTGCGGACGATTGCCGAGAGGAGCATCTGCGCCTCCCTCGTGCAGTCGACCACTTCACGGGTACCGAGGCAGATGTCGCAGGAACTGCAGTTGTCGCGGGGGTATGTTTCACCGAAGTAGTCGAGCAGGGTTCTGCGGCGGCAGGCCGAAGTTGAGGCAAAGGAGATCACCTTCGACAGGGCACCGAGCGAACGGCCGCGTTCGGTTTCGTCGAGCATGGAGTCGATGAAGAAGCGCACTTTTGGGATATCGCCCTGCGCAAAGAGCAGGGTGCATTCGGCGGGCTCGCCGTCGCGCCCCGCACGGCCGGTCTCCTGGTAGTAGTTCTCGATGCTTCGCGGGATGTCGGCATGGATGACGAAACGGATGTTCGATTTGTCGATGCCCATACCGAAGGCGATGGTGGCAACAATGACATCGGCTTCGTCGCGGATGAATGCCTCCTGATTCTGCTTGCGCTCTTCATCACTGAGGCCGGCGTGGTAGGGCAAGGCCTTGAACCCTTTTGCCTTGAGCATTGCGGCCGTGTCGTTGACGCTCTTGCGGCTGGTGCGGTAGATGATGCCTGCCTTGCCGCGGTTATCCTTGAGCAGCGAAACAATCTGGGCGTCCGGACTCTCCTTGAAGCGGACGTCGTAGCGGAGGTTTGGCCGGTCGAAAGAGGCCCTGACGACAAGCGGGTTGCGCAGGGCAAGTTTGCCGAGGATATCCTCCTGAACCCGGTGGGTTGCCGTGGCGGTGAATGCGCAGACGGGCACGCCCGGAAAGAGTGTCACCAGGTCGGAGAGCGAGAGATAGTCGGGGCGGAAATCGTGCCCCCACTCCGAGATGCAGTGCGCCTCGTCGATCACAGCCATGCTGATCTGCACCCTCGAGAGCAGATCGCGGAAATGATCGAGCGTGAAGCGTTCGGGCGCAACGTAAAGCAAATCGAGCGAGCCTGAAAGCAGCTCGCGCATGACACCCGAACGTTCTTCAGGCGACTGGGAGCTGTTGAGAAACGCGGCACGAATACCGTTGGCCTTCGCACCATCCACCTGGTCTTTCATGAGCGCAATGAGCGGGCTGATAACCATGCAGGTGCCCTTGAGCATCACGGCCGGCAGCTGGTAGCAGAGCGATTTGCCGCCGCCGGTGGGCATGACGGCAAAAACATCCTCGCCGCCGAGAATCGCCCGGACAAGGCGTTCCTGGTTGGGACGGAACTCACGGAACCCGAACACCTTGCGGAGGGTGTCGAAGAGCACGGCGTCAAGAGCGGGATGGTTCGTTGTGGTTTGAGGCATTGGGGAGTATACGCAATTTTGGATTGAAGATTTTGGTCCACGAATTGCACGAATTTTCACGAATTGAAGCGAAGGTTTTTGAAAATGCCGGAGGCATGGCATGGTGGTAGCATCGACGATGATCCACCATTCAAAAAACCGCGGAGCGGGGACATGGTGGTAGACGGGGATGGCAATCCCCGGAAGCGGGCGCACGAATACCAACAAACCGCGGAGCGGGGACATGGTGAAGCGTCTGACATATCGCTCCTCTGGAGCTCGGGGAATCAATGGCGGGAATTGACCGGGTCCATGGGCTTGCGCCCATGGCTACCGACAGGTCGCTCCTCCGGAGCTTCGATAATGCCGTAGGCATGGCATGGTGGTAGCATCGACAATGATCCACCATTCAAAAAACCGCGGAGCGGTGATATGGTGGTAGACGGGGATGGCAATCCCCGGAAGCAGGCGGCGCCCCCCCCCATCCCGTAAACCCCAGCGTGTCGGGGGCTATGTAAACCGAAACCCTTTTCTTCTGGTGCTGATGTAGAGGGCGATGATGCTACCGGCGAAGCGGAGGACTTCGGTGTCGAGGAGCACTTCGAGGAGCTGGGCGGTCATTCTGCCGGGGTTGTTTCTTATCCATTCGTTCCGGAAGAGGACGCTCATCAGTTTGTCCATGGAGATGGAGCCGGCGCAGGCGACGAGTTTGTGGAGCTTTATCTCCGGGCCGGAAAGCGCGGGCAGGGGTTCGTCAGAGTGCCTTGCAGTCAGGGTGAGCCGGCGGATTTCAGCATGTTCTTCGAGCTTGAAATCGATACTCTGCCCTGAGGGATGACGGAGGCGAAGAAAAATCGGGTGCGGCAGTCTTGTGCGGGCGGTTGATGCGGATTGCTCGATTTTTCCGCCTTCGTGCTCATGAAAGCGGAGCAGCGCATTGAAAATGACGTCCGTGATATCATTGAGGGCAAGCGTTTTGTTGACGCGCATCAGCCAGGTGAGCTGAAAGAGATCAATCATGAAGCTGAGCAGGAAATCGCCGGTGGTGCTCCGCTTCATCACCGAACGGTAGCGGTTGAAGGCGACATTGCAGTATGCCAGCATGGCGATGAGCGTGCGGGTGTCCATGCTGCGGGTTTCGACGACCGGGCAGAAGTTGTTGTAGAGATCCCAGTCGAACGAGCGGATTTTCCCCTCCGTCTTGTACTCCTCAAAAATCTTTGTGCCGGGATAAGGGGTCATAACCATAAAAAGCGATTGGCGAAGGCCGAGGGAGCGGGCGAACTCGGGATAGACGAGCGTGTCCTGAACGTTTTCGGTGTAATGGCCGACAATGAAGTACCCTTCCGCGCCGATGCTGTACTGGCGGCAGAGTGCAATGGCTTTGGAGACATCGTCAAGGCTGTTCTTTTTGTTCATGAGCTCGAGGGTGACCTTGTTCGGGCTTTCAATGCCGAGGCCGACCTTGCTGAGGCCCACCCGTTGCAGCTTTCCGAGGATGCGCTCGGCCCGCACCAGGTCCCTGGCCCTGGTTTCGGTCATGATTCTGAAATTGGTGAGCCCCCTCTCAATCATCAGGTCGCAGATCTTTTCAGCCCGCGGGATGTTGGTGAGGAAGTTGGCGTCCCAGATTTTGATGAGCTTCTTGTTGCGGGGGTCGTGCAAGAGGGCAATCTCCTCGACGACATTTTCGGCGCTCCGCCCTCTCCACCCTTTATGCATCTGGTCGTTGGCGCAGAACGAGCACGACCATGGGCAGCCGCGCGAGGTGTAGATGGTGTCAATGGAGTAGGCATCGCCTTTTTCGCCGTATCGCTCGGGGCGCAGACTGCGCATGGGGAAGCGGATGGAGTCGATGTCGGCAATGGTCTCCCTCGGAGCCGTGCAGACAATGCCGCCGCCATCCCGGTAGGCAATGCCCTTGACCTGCGCCGAGGGGCCATGCAGAACCAGCTCGCGGAATGTCTCCTCCCCCTCCCCTATCACCACCACGTCGACGCAGGAGTGCTTCAGCACCTCCTCGGGGAGCGCTGTCGGATGAAATCCACCCATGACCACAAATGCGCCGGCCTCTTTGGCAATACGAGCGAGCATGGCCGCCTGATTGAAGGCGCCGGTCATCGAGGAGATGGCGACAAGGTCCACATGCCTTTTTTTCAGGAGGGTGCGCATGCTCTCAAAAATGCCGCCATTGTAGAAGTTGTCGGGCATCACAAGGCTTTCGACGTCATGCTCGACCGCCGCCGCAAGATAACAGACGCCGATACAGTCCGTGATGAACCGGGGGAAGGGTGTGATAATTGTCTGGGGAGCCTCAACGAGACAGAGGTGGTTGAAGTATGCCATAAAACCCAATGCTAAAGCGTTAGTGTAAACAACACAAAGAATTGGGGGCTCTTCCGATTGTAATGATAGAACCCGTGAAGGGTTGGAAACGTTCCGTGGGGGGGGAGATTATGGATTCCGGTCCACGAATTGCACGAATTTTCACGAAAGGGAGAAGAGAGTTGAAGAGTGCTGTGAAAACGGGTTTGGGGACGTTCACAACAAATTCAACTTACGGCACAATATACCCGCGAATCACGACGATTCGGGGTGGCGTGTTTGGTTGGTTGGCGTGGTCCATGGGTTGACGACCATCGGGGATTGGCATCCCCGGCTACCGACATGCCGCTCCTCTGGAGCTGGGGAAATAAATGATGGGGGCTCACCGGGTCCATGGGTTGACACCCTTGGCTACCGACATGTCGCCCCTCTGGGGCTTGGGAGCGGTGGCATGTTGGTGGTGAAAACGGGTTTGGGGACGTTCACAACAAATTCAACTTACGGCACAATATACCCGCGAATCACGACGATTCGGGGTGGCGTGTTTGGTTGGTTGGCGTGGTCCATGGGTTGACGACCATCGGGGATTGGCATCCCCGGCTACCGACATGTCGCCCCTCTGGGGCTTGGGAGCGGTGGCATGTTGGTAGACGGGGATGCAAATCTGTGTGGACATGCAGTGCAACCGACCCCATATTAATCCGGCGCTGTGAAGAGATACTTCTCGTCATATTGCACCTCAAACTCTTTCAGCAACTCGAGGTACTCCTCCTGAAAAGTTTTTACCCGGTGGTGTTCTTTCTGATTCATGATGTAGGCAATAACAGTTGGCAATGCTGATTTCTCGTATGAAAATGCCCCGTATCCATCCTGCCACTCGAATCGTCCGTAAACATATCCCTGCTCATTAATCCATTTTGCCGAACCGGCTTTTACATCCCGCATTAAGTCGGCTATGGCCTGGGCAGGCCTTAGGCCGATAAGAATGTGATAATGGTCGGGCATCCCGTTTATTGCCAACACTTTGTGGCCATTGTTCTGGATGATACCCGTCAGATATTTCTGGAGCTCTTCTTTCCATGCCTCACGAATCAGATGCCCGCGCGATCGAACGGCAAAAACCACCTGGAGATGAATTTGCGTGTATGTGTTGGCCATGGGCTGAAGGAATTGCAGTCGTTTAACGGGGTGTATATTTACGTACAATATACACCATTTCAGGGTTTGTTCATGGGAACGGTAATGGATGGTTGGTTTGCGCAGGGTTTTGCACACACCGGGGATTCGCATCCCCGGCTACCGACATGCCGCTCCTCTGGAGCTGGGGAAATAAATGATGGGGGCTCACCGGGTCCATGGGTTGGCACCCATGGCTACCGGCATATCGCTCCTCTGGAGCTGAAGAGAAAATGCCGTAGGCATGAAATGTTGGCACCCCGGGTCGATTTATTCAATATCCAAGCCGCGTAGCGGCGACATGGCGGTAGCCGGAGGATGGCAATCCCCGGGAACAGCCACCCCCATTCCCCAAACCGTGGAACGGTGGCATGGTGGTAGACGGGCACACGAAAAAAGAAGACCCCCTCTCGTTGATGGTGAGAGGGGGCCTTTATGTAATCATGCCGGGATGGCGAATGTTCCGAGGCTTTAGGCGCCGGCCATCATGGCTTCGATGTCGGCGTTGACGGTGCCGATGGGCTTGATGCCGAATTTTTCGACCAGGACTGCGGCGACATTTGGCGTGAGGAACTCGGGCAGTGTTGGTCCGAGGCGGATGCCTTTGATGCCGAGGTAGAGCAGCGCGAGAAGCACGGTGACCGCTTTCTGCTCATACCAGGCTATATCAAATGAGATCGGCAGGTCGTTGATGTCGTCGAGGCCGAAGACCTCTTTGAGCTTGAGCGCAATGACGGCGAGCGAGTAGGAGTCGTTGCACTGGCCGGCATCGAGCACGCGGGGAATGCCCCCGATATCGCCGAGCTGGAGCTTGTTGTAGCGGTACTTGGCGCAGCCGGCGGTAAGGATGATGGTATCCTTCGGCAGAGCACCGGCGACATCGGTATAGTACTGGCGGGTCGCATGGCGGCCGTCACAGCCGGCCATCACCACAAAGCGCTTGATGGCGCCGGATTTGACGGCATCGACCACCTTGTCGGCAAGGGTGAGCACCTGGTTGTGCGCGAATCCGCCGACAATCTCTCCGTTTTCGAGCTCAACAGGAGGCTTGCAGGTTTTTGCAAGCGCAACCAGCCCAGAAAAGTCCTTGCTGCCGCCTTCAGGCCTTCCGGCAATGTGCTTCAGCCCGGGATATCCGGCCATCCCTGTGGTGAACATGCGGCTGCGGTAGGACTCGCGAACCGGGACGATGCAGTTGGTGGTCATGAGAATCGGGCCGTTGAAGGTGTCGAACTCGCGATCCTGCGCCCACCATGCGCTGCCGTAGTTGCCGACAAAGTGCGGGTAGTTCTTGAAGGCGGGATAGTAGTGCGCGGGAAGCATTTCGCAGTGGGTATAGACGTCAACGCCGCTCCCCTCTGTCTGCTTGAGCAGGTCCTCCATGTCGCGAAGGTCGTGACCGGAGATGAGGATGCCGGGGTTTTTGCCGACCCCTGTCTTGACGGTGGTGATTTCGGGGTGTCCGTAGGTTTCGGTGTTGGCCTTGTCAAGCAGCGCCATGGCCTTGACGGCGACGGCACCGGTTTCCAGCACGAGCGCGGTCAGCTCGTCAAGGGAGAGCTCTTTGGTCAAAGCGGAGAGGCTTTTGACGTAGAAAAGATAGATATCCTCATCATGGTAGCCAAGCGCAGCGGCGTGGTCGGTATAGGCGGCAAGCCCTTTAACACCGTAAAGAATGAGGCTTTTCAGGGAGCGAAGGTCTTCGTTTTCACTGAGCGCATCGATGCCGGAGGTTTCGGCTTTTGCAAGAAACTCCGCCTTCGTGCTTCCGCTCCAGCGTGCGGCATCATGTGGCGGCAGCTCTGCCAGCGTAGCGTTGAGCTCGTCGCGCTTGGCAATGGTTTTGCCGATATGCTCGACGATGGCCTCCTCGTCGAAGTTGGTGTTGGTGACGGTGACGAAAAGCGACTCGCTGATAAGCTGGCCGACCGCTCTCGAGACCGTGCCCCCCTGCCCTTCAGCCGCAAGCGCGAGCCCTTCGGCAGCATAGACAAGCAGGTCCTGAAGTTTCGCCGTCATGTCGTCCTTTCCGCAGACGCCCCTGACGGTACATCCGGTACCCCGGACGCTTTCCTGGCATTGGTCGCAATGCATGGTCATAATATCTCCCTTGTATTTACGTTGTTGTTATTTCGGGGGAAAGCATTGAGGCTAGTTGCCTGTCTGCATCCGCACCTTCTTTATCGCCGATTTTTTCTTTTACTGAGGCCCTGCTGGTATATGCAGCGTGGAGCAGCCGGGTGTTGTTTGGCTTTCTTGCAATGATCTCTCCAAAATCCTCCAGCGCGCCGAACATGTCCCCGACCTTGACCCTTGCGATTCCTCTGTTGCCGTGGGCTGTTATGGCTTCACGGAAGCGCAGGCCGAGTTCCAGCGCCTTTGTGTAGTCGGTTATGGCGCCACGGTAATCTCCGGTGCTGCTGCGCGCATTGCCCCGGTTGCACCAGGCATCGGCATTGCCGGGGTCAGCCACGATGAGCCGGCTGATCTCCTCAGCCGTCCCCCGATATCCCCCCATCGCATCTTTAAGCATTGTTTTGAATGGTTTTCGTGCTTTGTGGCCCATGGGTTGGCGCCCACCGGGGATTTGCATCCCCGGCTACCGACATGTCATGCCTACGGCATTTCCCCTTCGTGATAATTCGTGCAATTCGTGGGCCAAAATCTTCCAATTCAAAATCTCCTCAGACCCACTCTTCCGACATGGTTTCGCCCTGAAGGCTGATGACGACCTTTTTCACCGGGACCTTGCGCTTGCTTTTGCGGAGGGCTTCAAGGGCGATGGAGATGAGCCCTCCGCAGCAGGGGACCTCCATGATGGCGACAGTTATGGTGTTGATATTCGAGAGGTCGATCATGGCTGCGAGCTTTTCAACGTAGATCTCCATCTCCGAATCAAGCTTCGGGCAGGCGATTGCAAGCCCCTTGCCTTTCATGAACCGGTCGTGGAAATCACCGACGGCAAACGCTGCACAGTCGGCCGCGAGCAACAGGTCGGCACCCTGATAGTATGGCGCCTGGGGAGAGACCAGATGGAGCTGGATTGGCCACTGGCGAAGGGCGCTCTCCCCGGAGGAGGGGCTGGCTGCACCCCCGGTTTTCGGAGCGAAATCAAGCGTTCTGCTGCCGGGGCATCCCCCTCCAGAGTGCGCATGATGACGGCCTGCCGCGGGCCTCTTTGCCGGGGCCGCCGCGCCTTCGAGCGGATTGGCTATCCCCTGTTCCCGGAGGTATTCGAGTGCCTGCTGCAGGTAGCCCTCCTCTCCGTGCTCCTTCAGGTGGCAGAGATGGGCGGCAATAACGTTCGCCCCCCCTTTTGCGATGCTCTCGTGCATCACCCGCTTCTCGTCGTATGGCTCGGCTTCGCGGGTTTCGATGGTCATGGCACCTGTCGGGCAGTGGCCGATGCAGGCACCGAGGCCATCACAGAAGAGGTCGCTGATGAGGCGGGCCTTGCCGTCAATGACCTGAAGCGCCCCCTCGGGGCATCCCGGGATGCAGTTGGCGCAGCCGGTACATTTTTCCTCGTCGATGGAGATGATCTGGCGTTTCATAATAAGGTTTGATTTGTTTGTTACTCGCTTTTATTGATACCGTTTGCCGCTTCGAGGTCGCGAAGCAGCTTGCCGATGGTTACTTTTTCGAACTCGCTCTGAACGACCTGCTCGATGCGCATGATCTCGTGACGCAGGACGCACCGCGCGCGGTTGCCACAAATCTGTTTGCGGAACATGCACTCCGAGACCTGCACCTTGCCCTGAAAAATTTCGATGAGCTCGGTCACCGTGATGGAGTCCGGATCACGTTCCAGCATGAATCCGCCCTGAACGCCACCCTTGGAGACAATCAGGTTCCGCTTGAGCAGCTCCTGCAAGAGGCGGCGCAAAAACTGGTATGGCATCCCCTGATCGGTCGCAATGCTCTTTGCCGACTGGTAGCTCCCCCTGTTCGCCGCGAGCGCCAGAAGCGCCCGTATCGCGTAGTCGGTATTTTTGGTCAGAACTTTCATCGTGTCATTTTTAATTGATACCAAATCAGTATCAGTTAATGTAAAAGGATAACGACGATTTAAAAATTCCCGGGGGTTGATTTTTTTTGAAAAAAAATCAACCCAAGAATTAAGAGGTGTGGATTGGGGGGTTCGGTGGCTCGACGGGTTGCGCCTTCCATGGGTTGGCACCCATG
The DNA here is from genome assembly GCA_037142155.1 of Chlorobiaceae bacterium. Taxonomy (GTDB): domain Bacteria; phylum Bacteroidota; class Chlorobiia; order Chlorobiales; family Chlorobiaceae; genus Chlorobium. The sequence goes on along the minus strand of JBAXBE010000017.1, from coordinate 10,208 downwards.
GCTACCAACATGTCGCCCCCCTGGGGCTTAAGAAAAAGAGGAGCTGGGGGAAGTGCCGTAGGCATGGCATGGTGGTAGCCGGGGATGGCAATCCCCAGGAACATGCGGCCGCCCCCATTCCCATTCCCCGACACGTCGGGTTTTGGGGAATGTTTGGACGCGGATAAGCGTATATATCCAGAGATTAACAGAGAACGGAACCTGGAGAGACGATATGCTGCAACTTGATACCGCGGGCTGTAGGGCGCTGGAGAAGCTTCGTTCCGGGGGAGACTTCCCTTCGCCATGGAGGGGTATGGCGGAGCTTGAGCGTGCTGCGGATGAAGGTGTTGCGCGGTTTCTCGAGGAGCGATGGAAGGTTTCGCTGGAACTCGGAGGTGGGTTTTTGCTGAATGAGCTGATCGACCGTGCTCTGCGCACTTCCGACGTCGAGCATATGGATGACCGGCACCTGCCTGAAAAAGAGCGGCTTGCGCTTGTCCGAGCGCTTGACCGGCAGAACGGCATGATGCGGCTCTACCCCCGCTACGTCGATATTCTGCGCCCGCTGATAGAGGATATTGCGGCACGAAACAGCCGGAAAGCGAGGCTGCTTGAGCTGGCCTGCGGATCCGGGGGGCTTTCGTTTGCTCTGGCGGAGGAGATCAGCAAAGGCGTTTTGCCGGCAGAGATAACCGGCTCGGATATTGTTCCCGCGTTTATCGATGCGGGCAATGCACTGGCGAGAGAGAAAAACCTCCCCGTCAGCTTTCGTGTGCTCGATGCCTTCGACATGCAACTGGTTGACGGTGAGAAATTCGACCTTATTGTCATTTCGCAGAGCCTGCACCACTTCACGCCTGGTCAGCTGGCGGTGATGATAGCCCATGCAGCAACACAAGCCTCGACAGCGTTCGTCGGCATCGACGGCTACCGCAGCACACTCCTCGCCTGCGGGGTGCCGTTAATCGCCGCATTGCAGGGAATCCCCGCATTTGCCCAGGACGGCTTCACCTCCGCGCGGAAATTCTACTCGGAGATGGAGCTCGACCTTATTGCGGGTATCGCCACCGGGAGGCACGAGCACGCTGTAACATGCTCGTGGCCGTTGAGCGTTGTTACAATAAAGTTTAATTGAAGAAAGTGGAAGAGATTTTGAATTGAAGAGGGTGATCAACGAATTTCACGAATTTTCACAAAAAAAAGGTTGGGGAAATGCCATAGGCATGGCATGTCGGTAGCCGGGTATGGCAATTCCCGGATGCATGCGGCGGCCCGCCTCCCTATTCTCGACGGCGGGGGCTGGGGGAAAATGAACCAGCTGATTTTCGGCGTTGCGGCAAATCGTGTATATTGGCATTAGCGTAATTTTCGTAATCACCTTCAGATAAGGAGAACATACCGATGAGTCTGGTAAAATTTATTGGCGGGGCGGCTATCGCTCTTGCGGCAATTCAGCTTGTTCCATACGGCAGGGACCACAAAAATCCGCCGATTACCGGTGAGCCGAAATGGGATTCGCCGAGAACGCATGAGCTCTTCAACCGCGCCTGCAAAGATTGCCACTCCAACGAAACCGTCTGGCCGAAGTACAGCTCTGTTGCGCCGGTATCATGGCTGACACAGCTTGATGTCACGCTCGGACGCAAAGGGTTCAACGTTTCGGAGTGGGGCCGCAAGGGTGAGAACGAGGGCGACAAGGCTGCCCGAGAGGTTCGTGAAGGAAAAATGCCGATGTTCATCTACCTGCCGATGCATCCGGAGGCAAAGCTGAACCCGCAGGAGAAGGAGGAGCTGGTGAAGGGACTTGTTGCCACCTTTGGAGAGAAAAAGAAGGGTGAGAAGAAGGATGGAGACAAGGACAAGGATTAGGAGATTCTGGATTTTGAATTGAAGAGGGTGGTCCACTAATTGCATGAATTGGCAGAAGAGTTTTTTCCACTAATTGCACGAATTTTCACGAATTAAGAGGGAAGAGGGCGCGTTTTTATGAATCTTTCGGGACGGAACTATCCTCTTCATGCGGCGCTTTTTTTGGTAACTGTCTTTACCACGCTTTGGGCGGGGGCGTTCTGGGGGGGGCATCCGGTTACTCTCAGCCGCGCCTTCCCGTTCGTCGGCAATCTTGGAACAGGCGTCGCATACTCTTTTGCGCTCCTCTCTTTCCTGAGCGTCCATGAGTTCGGACACTATTTCGCGGCTCTTCACCACCGGGTCCGTGCAACGCTCCCCTACTATATCCCCGTCCCTCCCCTGCCGTTTTTCCTGAGCATCGGAACGATGGGAGCGGTCATCAGGATCCGTGAGAGAATAACCAACACCAGCGCCCTCTTCGACATCGGCATGACGGGGCCGGTCAGCGGATTTCTGGTGTGCGTAGCAATCCTGGTTTACGGATTCACCCATCTGCCGCCGGCTGATTTTATCTATACAATCCACCCGGAATACCTTGCAAAAGGCTTCGTGCAAGCTCCCCCGGGAGAGACGCTCCTGCTCGGCAAAAACCTGCTCTGGATTACAATGGAGCGTGCAATAGCCCCGAAAAACCTCCCGCCGATGACCGAGATGTACCACTATCCTTTTCTCTTTGCCGGATGGCTTGGATCAATCGTCACGGCCTTGAACCTGCTTCCTGTCGGCCAGCTCGACGGCGGCCACATTATCTATGCGATGTTCGGTCGCAAAGGCCACACAAAGGCCGCGCGAGGGTTTGTGCTCTTCATCACGTTGCTCGCCATGCCTGCCTTCCTGCAGATGGCGGCCGCAATGCTCCATCTCGAATCGGCAGTGGTTATCCCGCAGCTGCTCCTGCGCTGGTCGTGGCCGGGGTGGCTCCTCTGGGCGTTTATCCTTTCGAGAGTCATCGGCCTGCACCATCCGCCGACACTGCTTGACCATCCCCTTTCTGCACCGCGGAAAGTCTCTGGCTGGATAGCCATCACGATTTTTCTGTTGACCTTCACGCCAGTGCCGTTTGCCACAATCTGAAGAGGATCTCCTTCATGAACAGCTCGATGAACATGCCACCGCCATACCGCATCAACTGCAGAGAGCGGGTGCTTGATTTTGCCGAAGGCCCTAAAATCATGGGCATTTTGAACACCACGCCCGACTCCTTTTATGACGGCGGCGCATTCAAGGATGGCCCTAAGTCGGTCGACCTCGACCGGGCAATGGAGCATGCGATGACATTGATCCGGGCGGGCGCATCGATCATCGATATCGGCGGGGAATCAACGAGACCAGGCTCGGAAAAGGTCTCTGCAGATGAGGAGATTCTGCGAACCGTTCCGCTGATCACACTCCTGAGCAAAACAACCGACGCCATCATCTCCATCGACACCTGGAAATCGGAGGTCGCCGAAAAGGCACTCGAGGCCGGTGCGCATATGGTCAACGACATCTCCGGCTTCAGCTTCGATCCTCGTCTGCCGGAGATCTGCGGCAGATACCGCGCCGCGGTGACTTTGATGCAGACGCCCGTGAAGCCGGAGACCATGCATTGGAGCACTTCTACCGGGCCGGGCGAGGAGGATATCGTCAGCTCCGTCATCAGCTTCCTCAAGCAATCGATAGCCGTTGCTGAAAAGCATGGCGTGAAGGAGATTATCATCGACCCCGGTTTCGGGTTCGGCAAAAGCGTCGGGGAGAACTTCCAGCTGCTCAACCGTCTCCGGGAGCTGCAGGTGCTTGGAAGGCCCGTGCTTGCCGGCCTGTCAAGAAAATCGTTCCTCGGCCACGCCATCGCCCGGCCCGGCGAACCGGCGCCGCCCCCCAGGGAGAGGCTCGTCGCCACAACCGCCGCGCACACCATCGCCCTCATGCGCGGAGCCTCGATTCTCAGGGTGCACGATGTGGAGGAGGCTTCGCAGTGTGTTGCCATCGTTGAAGCAATGGCAAGGGAAAGTGGACAGAGTGAACAGGAGAACAGCTGACATGCCAGCTCCTCTGGAGCTGGGGACGTTGACACCGCCTTGGGCGGCCGATATTTCGCCCCCGATGCGTCGGGGCCAAATGCCGCAGGCATGGCATTTTGGTAGCAACAGACATGTCCCCCATCCTTTGAGCCGCAGAGCGGCGGCATGTTGGCAGCCGGGGATGGGCCCGCCCCTTCCCTGATGTCCCTGATGTCCCTGATGTCCCTGCAGTCCTTTTTCTCCTTTCCCGTCCAACCCCCGGAAACGAGCGCCGGGCAAAAAAATCTGCTAATGAATTAAAGACGCCTCTTTTTTTCTTATGTTGAGGGTTGAACCTGAATCGCGATCGTCAAAACCCTCACCGTTCAGATGTATCTTTCAAAAATTGAGCTTTTCGGCTTCAAGAGCTTTGCTCACAAGGTCAGAATAACATTCGACAAGGGACTGACGGCCATCGTCGGACCGAACGGATGCGGCAAGACCAATGTTGTTGACGCCATGCGCTGGGTGCTGGGCGAGCAGAAGTCCTCCCTCTTGCGGTCGGCGAAAATGGAGAACATCATTTTCAACGGCTCGAAAAACCTCAAGCCTCTCAGCCTTACCGAAGTTTCCATCACCATAGAGAACACCCGGAACGTACTGCCGATCGAGTACACCGAGGTGACCGTTACGCGCCGGCTCTACCGGAGCGGCGAGAGCGAGTTCCTGTTGAACCAGGTGCCCTGCCGCCTCAAGGACATTCTCGATCTCTTCACCGATACCGGCATGGGCAGCGATGCCTATTCGGTCATCGAGCTGAAAATGATTGAGGAGATCATCAGCAACAAGAGCGAGGAGCGCCTTAAGCTTTTTGAAGAAGCGGCAGGAATTACCCGATACAAACAGCGCCGCAAACAGACCTTCAAGCTGCTGGAAAGCGCTTCGCGCGACCTTTCGAGAGTCGACGATGTGCTGGCCGAGGTTGAAAAAAAGGTGCGAAACCTGAAGCTTCAGGTCAAAAAAGCCGAAAAGCTCAAGGAGCTGAAAACGGAGATCCGCGAGCTCGATATCGCGCTCTCCTGGCTCTCGATGGAGGATATCGAAGAGAAGCTTGAGCCGATGCGGCGGCGTATTCAGGAGGAGGAACTCCTGAACCACGAGTGTGCAGCAAAGATTGCCACCGAGGACGGAGCAAGTCAGGAGACTGAGCTGCTTCTGCTTCAGGAGGAGGGCGCTCTCTCTGAAACCCAGAGGGCGCTGAACGAGAGCAACCAGAGAGTCCACCTGCTTGAAAAACAGCTTCTCCAGCACGAGGAGCAGCAGAAGGGACTTGCCGGGGAGATGAGCCGGATAGCCGCGATCATTGACGAAAAGACAGAGAAAATCGAGGAACAGGAGCGGCTCGAAAAGGAGCTGCAACTCAAGAAAGAGCCGACGCAAGGGGCATGCACCGCTCTCTTTGAGGCGTTTCAGGCGCTCTCGGCCGAACACGACGAGCTCAACAACTCGCTGAGGGCACAGAGGGAGGAGATTGCCCGCCAGAGAAAACTCAGCGCCGAAGAGCTGCACGCCGCCAACCAGCTCGCCATGAAAAAGCAGAGCCTAGAAGGCAAAAAGGAGCATCTCCGTTCAACCGCCGAGCGGCTGGAGACGAGAAGGGTGGAGAGCATGAAAATGCTGGACGAGTTCACCTCTCTGGAGCAACAGCTCGAAGCAGAGATCACTGCCAGCAAAGCGGGCATTGAGGAGGCAAGAGCGAAAGAGGCCTTGCTTCGCCTGCAGCAGGAGGCACTTGCCGGAAAGATCGAAGAACAGAGGGAGCGGCTGCTCAAGCTCAAGGCAGAGCGCGACAGGCTGCATAACGGCATCCTGCTGGCCAATTCGGTGCTCGACAATTTTGAGGGGATGCCGGAAGGCATCGCGTTCCTGGAGAAGCAGAAAAGCGGCAAACCCGGACTGGGCTGCATCTCCGACCTCGTCTCGCTCGACAGCCGATACCGCAAGGCGGTCAATGCCGCGCTTGGCGAAAGCATGAACTACTACGTATGCAGCTCTCTCCTGGAGGCCAAAGAGGGGCTCGCTTCGCTCCGAAACTCCAACAAGGGAAAGGTCCATTTTCTTGCACTCGATCTTGTTGCCGGGAGCGCCGCCGGGGAGTATCCGAAGATTGAGAACGCCGAGAGAACACTCGACGTCATTGGCGCTCCCCCTGAACTGCAAGGCCCGCTCGGTCTGATGCTCACCGGAAACTATATCGTCGAGGACCTTGCCACAGCAGAAGCGCTGGCGATGAAGCATCCCGAAAGCTCATTTGTCACGCTTGAGGGCGAGAAATTCTCCGGACGGGGAATCCTCTTCGGCGGAAGCTCAAAAGGCACCGAAGGGCTTCGGCTCGGAAGAAAAGCCGAACGCGACAAGCTGCAGAAAGAGCATGCAGCGCAGGAGAAGCGCATCGGCCTGGAGGAAGGCGTTCTCCAGCAGCTGCAGGGCGAGCTGGCCGGCATTAAAACCGCCGAACAGCGGAGACGGATTGAGCAGCTTGAGTCGGAACTCTCGGCCCTCGAAAAGCGCTCCGCACGCTTTGAGGCTGAAAAAAACGGCATCAAACAGGCAATCGAACAGACAGAGCGAGAACGGGAGGGGCTGATTCAGCAGCAGAGTGGTTGCGACAAGGAACTTCAGGCGCTCATGCCGGCCATCACCGGCAGCACGTCAAAAACCTCAGCATTCGACGAAAAGATCAGGGAGCTGCAGGAGCAGCTTACCCTTCTGGAAACCCGCCACCACCAGCTCGGCCTCGACGTGCAGGCACGCCAGAGCCGCCACAGGGACGCGCAACTTGAGCTTGAAAAGCTGAAAATGAGCATCGAGGGCGCACAGCAAACCCGCATTGTCTTGCACGATGAGATTGCAAGACTGAAAGCTGAGGGCGAGAGTGCCGGAAAAAGACGGGGCCAGGGTGTCGAAAGCTCCCAGATGACCAAAAATGAACTTGAATCGCTCCTTGTTGCTGCCGCCGGCGAACAGAAAAAACTCAACGAACTGGAATCGACCTACCGGGAACGGCAGGCGAAGCATCACGAGGCCCAGACCCGCCTCCGCGAGCTTCGCCGCAAGCACGAAGTCGGCCTGCAGCTGCTTGGCGCCCTCAATCAGGAGCGATTGCAGCTCGAGCAATCGCTCGACCACCTCTTTACCGCAGTCCAGCTCAAGCACAACTGCAGCCTCGCCGATGTCGACGAGCCTGTAATCGGCGACTCGTTCGACCCTGAAGCCGCTGCACGGAAACTTGAATCGCTCTCCCGGCAGCGGGAGCAGTTCGGTGCGGTCAACGAGCTGGCGCTTGAAGAGTACGAGGTGGAAAAGGAACGGCTGGACTTCCTCTCTGAACAGAAGGAGGACCTGCTCAGCGCCGAGACGCAGCTTCGCAACACCATCGAGGAGATCAACAAAACCGCCCTGCAGAAGTTCCAGGAGACATACCGCGAGGTGCGGAAGAACTTCATCTCCATTTTTCATGAGCTCTTCGACCCCGAGGACGAGGTCGACCTGATTGTCCACGCCGCGGATGACCCGCTTGAAGCCCATATCGAGATTGTGGCAAAACCGCGCGGAAAAAAGCCCCTCTCCATCGAACAGCTCAGCGGCGGCGAAAAGGCCCTGACCGCCCTGTCGCTCCTCTTTGCCATCTATCTGGTCAAGCCAAGTCCCTTCTGCATTCTGGACGAAGTTGATGCGCCGCTCGATGACGCCAATGTGGGCCGGTTCATTAAACTCCTGAAAAAATTTGAGAATAACACCCAATTCATTATTGTTACGCACAACAAGAAAACCATGGCCTCTTGCCAGGCTCTTTACGGCGTCACCATGGAAGAAGAGGGGGTCTCGAAACTGATTCCCGTCCGGCTGGAAAAAATCAGGAATTGACGGTGGCGGCAGAAGGTATGCTCAAAAAACTGGTGTTGTTCGATATAGACGGAACCCTGCTGAATATGGGCCCCGTAAACCGCACCGTCCTTGCCGATGCCCTGAGGGAGGTCTACGGCACCGAAGGAAGCACCCAAACGCACAACTTCGCCGGGAAGATGGACAATGCCATCATTTTTGAGGTACTCCAGAACGGCGGCCTCGATGAAAATGAGATTGCCGGCAGCTTCGACCGGGCCCGGGAGACCTACATCGAGATGTTCCGCTCCACGGCCAGGCCTGAAGATGTCACCCTGACTGAGGGCGTGCGTGAGCTTCTCCGGCAACTCTCAGAGAGAAGCGAAGTGATGCTCGGCCTGTTGACCGGAAATTTCGAAGGGTCCGGCCGCCACAAGCTTCAGCTGCCCGATATCGACCGCTTCTTCCCTTTCGGCGCCTTTGCTGATGACGGCAAGAGCCGCAACGACCTCCCTGCCATAGCCGTCGAAAAGGCCTACAGGCTTACAGGAAAACGTTTTTCAAACAGTGATGTCATCATTATCGGTGACACGGAACACGATATCGCATGCGCCAGAACCGTCAATGCGAAGTCGATTGCCGTAGCAACCGGAACCTACTCCATGGAGGAACTCGAAAAACACGATCCGCATGTGCTTTACGAAAACTTAAGCCGAACGGATGCCGTTATCAGTGAGATACTCCAAACCACAATCAATTAATTGCTCTTTTATGAAGACCTACCGACGTCAGATTCGCGAAAAAATCCTGCAGGCGCTCTACACCATAGAAATCAGGGATACCGACATCGACTCCGCCGCAGGATGGCTCCTTACGGAGGAGATACTGGCCGATGCGAACGCCATGAAGTTTTTCAATCTGCTCCTGAAAAGCATCAAGGATAACCGCACGGAGATCGACAAGCTCATCGAACGCCATACCTTCAACTGGGACATGAGCCGCATCGCGATCATCGACAAGAACATCCTCCGCATGGCTCTCGCCGAAATCCTCTACTGCGAGGACATTCCGCCGAAGGTCTCCATCAACGAAGCCATTGAGATTGCCAAGAAGTTCACCAGTACCGACAAGAGCAGCAAGTTCGTCAACGGCATCCTCGACGCCATCTTCAACGAGCTGAAAGCCGAAGGAAAGGTCAACAAGAACGGCCGCGGCCTGATCGACCACTCCACCGTCAAGGTGCAGAAGAGCGAACCGGAAAAGTGAAGAGGTTGGTCCACTAATTTCACGAATTTTCACAAGTAATTGTCGAGGGGACGTTAGTGACAATTTACACTTACTTCTTCGTTCGGGTGGCGTGGATTTTGGATCGGGAGCGGGTTTGGGGTTTGGGGACGTTCACAACAAATTCAACTTACGGCACCATATATCCGCGAATCACGACGATTCGGGGTGGCTTGTTTGGTTGGCGTGGTCTATGCGTTGGCATCCACCGGGGATTTGCATCCACGGCTACCGACATGTCGCTCCTCTGGAGCTGGGGAATAAATGATGGGGGTTGCTCCAACCATGGGTGTCAACCCATGGCTACCGACATGTCGCCCCTCTGGGGCTGAAAAGATCTTTTTGCTGTCCTTGAACAACCAGTGCTTGACCATTTTTATGACACCGAAGGAGAAAATTGTTTTTTTGGAGAAGGTTCTGGGGGCTAAATACCCGAATCCGAAGAGTGAGCTGGTTTTCGCTTCGCCTTTTCAGCTCTTGATTGCCACCGTTCTTGCTGCACAGTCGACCGACAGGCAGGTCAATATTATCACGAGGGCGCTCTTCCGGGTGGCGCCGGATGCGGCAAGCATGAGCCGCATGGATATTGAGACCATCACCCCGATTGTGCGCTCGATAAACTATTTCAACAACAAGGCGAAAAATATTCTGGCTCTCAGTCGGCTGCTTGTCGATGAGCATGAAGGGAGGGTGCCTGATACCCGTGAGGGTCTTGAGAGCCTGCCTGGAGTCGGCAGGAAAACGGCCAATGTCGTCCTGAGCAACGCCTTCCGGCAGCCGGTCATGCCGGTGGATACCCATGTGCACCGCGTTTCGAACAGGCTAGGCCTGGTGCACACCTCAAAACCCGAAGATACCGAAACGGAGCTGATGAAGATCATCCCCGAAGCCTGGGTAATCGACTTCCACCACTACCTCCTCCTGCACGGCCGCTACACCTGCAAGGCCAAAAAACCTGAATGCCCCGCCTGCCCCGTCAGGAGTATTTGCGATTTCGTCGAGTAAAAAGAAAGAAGGGGTCCACGAATTTCACGAATTTTCACGAATTAAGAAGGACGCGTTTTGCCCGCTAATTCCGACAACGCATCTTTCCGGGGATTGACATCCCTGGCTACCAACATGTCGCTCCTCTGGAGCTTGGTGAATTCGGGGGCGACGCATCTT
>JBAXBE010000016.1:0-57037 GCA_037142155.1 Chlorobiaceae bacterium | reverse complement strand
ACGTCCATTGCTGAACACGGGATTTTAAGTCCCGGGCGTCTACCAATTCCGCCACTTCGGCATGTCGCCTGCCCTTGCAGGTCTGCCAATTTACCATCTTCAAAGGGTTTCCCCAAACAATACCGGTCTCTTCAGCAGGTCACTTCCGACCGCGCGCCAGAGCGTGCTCAGGTTGGAAAATGATCGTATCCGCTGATGGAGGAGAGATCGATCCTCATGCCGTAGATATCGGAAAGATAGATGCCCTCCTCTTTTTCGGTGGTCTCTCCGATGATTGCTATGTCGCGGTTGTCGGCAATGGCCGCATGCTGCTCTTTGGGAAGGGTAAAGAGTAGCTGATAGTCCTCGCCTCCCCTCAGTGCCCACGTTATGGCGTCATCCTGCAGTTCATCAGCAATCGCCCTTGTCGCGGCGTGGATGGGGATACGGCCTTCATGGATGAGTGCCCCGATGCTGGAACTCTTGCAGAGGTGCCGAAGGTCGGAAGCCAGCCCGTCGGAAATGTCGATCATCGCGCTCGGCCGGATACCTCCTTCACGGAAAAACCGGACGATATCGAGGCGTGCCACTGGCAGCAGCTGGTTCCCGATGGCCTCGCTGTACTCCTTGAGGTCGGCCATCAGGCTTTTGCTGTAGGGTTCGTTGTTTTCCAGATGCTCCAGCATGATCTGTTTTTCGCGCATGAGGAGTTTCAGGCCTGCTGCGGCACCTCCGAGCGAACCGGTGACGCAGACGAGCTCCCCCGGTTTTGCGCCGCTTCTCATGGTGAGCCGTTCGGGGGAGACCTCTCCGGTCATGGAGACAGAGATCACCAGTCCCGAGTTGGAGGAGGAGGTGTCGCCGCCGGCAATTGCCACACCGTACTCCATTGCGGCATGGCTTATGCCCCGATAGAGCTCCTCGACCATTTCGACGGAAAATGAGGAGGGGATGGCAAGGGAGATGAGGGCGTAGCGCGGTATGGCATTCATCGCGCAGATGTCGGAAACATTGACGCTGATTGCCTTGCTGCCGAGATGCTTGAGCGGCGTCGTCAGGAGATCAAAATGAATCTGGTCGACAAGCATGTCGGTGGTCGAGACCTGCAGAAGCTTCCCTGACGGCTGGTAGACCGCGCAGTCGTCACCGATTCCTGCAATCAGGTCGGGAACGGCTTTGAGTGTAGGCTCTGCAATCGCGGCGATTCTCTCAATCAGACCGAACTCCCCGATTCCCGATATGGCTTTATATGGCATAATTTTGTGTAAATTGACGTCCTGGCTTAGCCTCAAGCTGATGCCTCCACTCTGGAGAATCAGCTTTTTTCAAGCAACAGAAGAGACAATATCTCCTTTTTTATGGGTTTTTTTGACAAGTTCAAATTATCAAGGCTGACGGAGGGGCTGGGAAAAACCCGTGATACCCTTCGCGAAAAGCTCTCTGTCATTACAAAGGGCAAAACCGAGATTGATGACGAGTTTCTCGAAGAGCTTGAAACGATTCTGGTCGGGGCGGACGTCGGCGTTGAGACAACCCTTGGCATTGTTGAAGGTATAACCGAACGGGCGAGGACTGAGACTTACCGCTCAGAAGATGAGCTCAACGGTATGGTGATGGAGGTCATTCAGCTGCTCCTTCAGGAGAGTGGAACAGATCACCCTGTCGATTTCCGTGCGGAGCTTCCCGCAAAGCCCTATGTCATCCTTATTGTAGGTGTCAACGGTGCGGGCAAGACGACCAGCGTTGCCAAGCTGGCGCATAACTACGAGCAGGCGGGCAAAAAAGTCATAATTGCTGCAGCTGACACCTTCAGGGCGGCGGCCTATGAACAGCTGAAAATATGGGCGGACAGGGCGGGCGTTCCGATTATCGGTCAGGGGCAGGGCGCAGACCCCGCTTCAGTTGTCTTTGATGCGGTCAGTTCCGCGGTCTCTCGAAATGCGGACGTCGTGCTGGTCGATACCGCCGGACGTTTGCATAATAAAAGCCATCTCATGGAGGAGCTGGCAAAGATAATGCGCGTGGCGAAAAAGAAGATTCCGGAGGCTCCCCATGAGGTTCTGCTGGTACTTGACGGCACGACTGGTCAGAACGCTGTGCAGCAGGCAAGGGAGTTTACGAAGTTCGTCCATGTGACCGGTCTTGTGGTCACCAAGCTTGATGGCACTTCCAAAGGCGGGATTGTGCTTTCCATCTCGCAGGAACTCAAGCTTCCGGTGAAATATATCGGCGTTGGCGAAAAGATTGATGATCTTCAGCTTTTCGACCGTCCTGCGTTTGTAGCGGCGCTGCTCGGTCGTGAGCCGAAATAAAGCTCACTCGGCCATCATTTCAGGAATCTTTAGCCCGAGCAGCCGAATGATGCTTCTCTCTTCCGAGATTTTCAGAATGTGTGTACTGTTTTTGCTATCCTGCGCGCCAAGTCGCGGGGCCAAAAGTGAGGTTCCATCGCTCGACTCAAGAAGCGCCGACAGTTGCCCTTCCAGTCGAATGGGGCTTCGTATGAGGAGGATGTGGCTGATTTCCGCCTGAGGCAGGTCGAGCAGATAATCGATGTGCCATCGAACTTTTTTTGAGGAGGGCGCCGCGGTGGTTTCTCTCGCCATGCCTTCACTTTTCAGGAGCCTCAGGAGCGCTTCTCTTATTTTATGGGGAGTCCCGCCGCCGGAGCGCGTTGCGTGCCGAAGGACTCTTCCAGAAAGGGGCGAGCTGTTCTGTCTGCTGCCAAGCGCTGAACCTATATACAGATAGCTCCCTTCCGGTATTGTCAGGAGTTCCCCTTTGCGGAACTTGCCGAAAGCTAACAGTGCGGGGGCTTTGACCCTTATCAGGATGATGTATGAGCCCATGCGGTATTTATTGCCGAAAATGGTAAACTTGGTCAAGAGGCGTTGTTTTTTGTTGATTTTGATGCAATATTAGCCTTCCCGGAGGGGGATGAAAACCCGCAGTATCAGTTGCAAGATAGGGTTTTCAGACCATCAAGGGTCAACCGAATAACGGCGATTAGCGGTTTCATCCCATGAAAAAGCCGGAAAGGATTCTTGAGCTCAGGCGTCGTGAGATGGTAGAGACGCTGGAAGGTTATGGTATTGCGAACCGCAGGGTGCTCGATGCTTTTGGGGAGGTTCAGCGGCATTTTTTTTTAGCTGAAGAGAGTGTTGATGCGGCTTATGCCGATTCAGCCTATCCGATAGGGTTCGGCCAGACCATTTCCCAGCCCTATACCGTGGCTTATATGACGTCGCTGCTGGTGGAACGCTCTCCTTCGGGCAAGGTGCTCGAAGTCGGGACGGGATCAGGGTATCAGGCGGCGGTTCTTGGCGCTCTTGGCTATTCGGTTTTTACGGTTGAGCGGATATACGAGCTCTATGAACGGGCAAAAAAACTGTTTTTGCGGCTTGGCCTTGATATCGCTGTACGTTTCGGAGACGGTACTCTTGGATGGAAGGAAGAGGCTCCGTTCGACGGTGTTATTGTCACCGCAGGTGCGCCTGCGGAGCCGGAGTCGCTTCTGCACCAGCTTGCAGATAACGGCACAATGGTGATACCGATAGGTGATTTCGCCTCTCAGCAGATGACCGTTTTCCGGAAAGTCGGTGATGCAATAGAGAGAGAGGAATTTCAGCGATTTTCTTTTGTGCCGCTTGTCGGGCGGGAGGGATGGACGGAGGAGTGAATAGTGTTTTCTAATAAAATCTTAATGAAGGGATGATCTATGGCTGTAATGTCCAGCTTGAGGGATAAGACCCATATAGTACTCTACACGTTGCTTGCAGCGTTTCTGGCGTTGATTGTTTTTGAATGGGGCATGCAAGCGGGCTTTTCCGGTTTTTCCGGCAAGAACACGCTGGCGGGAAAAATCAATGGGAAGAGCATACCCATGGCCCAGTATGAGGAGGTCTACAAGGAGTTTGTCGCAAACAGCCGCAGGGCCAACCCCCAGGCTGAAATGACCCCTGAAGCTGAGCTTGGGCTTCGGGAGCAGGCATGGAATATTGTCGTCGACCAGACCCTCCTGGAACAGCAGTTTGAGGCATTTGGCATTACCCTCCAGGACCAGGAGGTCATCGATGCTCTTGACAGCTCGACTCCCCCTATGGTCATCCGGCAGAATTTTACTGATCCGGCGACCGGTTCCCTTGATCGGAAAAAGCTTGATGGTGCCCGTCGTGACCCCCGCAACAAGGAGCTGTGGCTTCAGATTGACAAAATCGTGCGTCAGGAACTCAAGGTAAACAAGCTGATCAGGGCCCTGCAGACCCTTGATCATGTTACAGGCAGGGAGATCGATGATATTTTGAACCGCCAGTTTACCCGTTTTTCGGCTTCTTTTATTACCGTGCCCTTAGCTTATGCAGGAGCTGACAGCAGCTTCCCTGTCAAAGAGGATGAAATCAAGAAGTATTACGATGATCACAAGGAGCTTTTCAAGCAGCTTCCTTCCCGCAAGGCTGATTTTGTCTTTTTTCCGCTGACTCCCTCAAGCAAGGACAGTCTGGCGGCTCGCTCCGAACTTGATGCAATACGGGCAGAGTTTTCCGGGCCGGTCAATGACAGCGATTTCGTCAAGGTCAATAGCGATCGTCGGAGCGGAATCAATGTTTCATACAATCGATCTGATTTTTCACCCGCGGCAGGCGCAGCTCTGTTTACTGCTTCAAATCTTAAGCCGGGAACGATTGTCGGGCCGATAGCCGACCGTGGTGAGTATCGTCTGATCAAGATCAAGAGAGCAGGCTCATCCGCTCAGCCTGTTGCCAGGGCGTCGCACATCCTGCTTCGGTTCAATCCGGCCAGCAGGCCTGATGTCCAGAGGGTCAGGGATCTTTCAATCTTTATCATGAAGCAGCTGCAGTCAGGCGTTGCATTCGAAGCGCTGGCAGAGAAGTATTCGGCGGACCCCGGCAGCGCGCAGCGTGGCGGTGATATTGGCTGGTTCAGCAAGGACCGTATGGTGCCCGAGTTTGCCACAGCTGTTTTTGGTGCGCGTCCGGGCTCGGTTGTCGGGCCGGTTCAGACCCAGTTCGGCCTGCATATCATCAAGGTGACCGGTTTTGACCAGACGGCCATTCAGTGCTCGGAGATTGTCCGGAACATACGGCCTTCCACCGAAACGGTCGACAGTGATCGCCGCATTGCAATGGCTTTCCAGATGAGTGCCAAGGATAAAGGTTTCGACAAGGCTGCGCTTGATCAAAAACTGCATGTCGACAAAACCGGTGAGTTCGGCCGCCACACCCCGGTCCCCCTGATCGGGTACAGCGAAAAAATCACAGCCTTCGCCTTCAAGGGCAAGGAGGGGGAGCTCTCGGATGTCATCGAGACAGAGAAGGGATTTTATATTGTGCGCCTGACCGGCCGGAACGATACCGGATACCGCCTGCTTGACCAGGACATGAAGCAGCGAATTACAGCGGAGCTGGTTCGGGAGAAGAAAGGGGCCGCACTGGAGAGAAAGCTTGCCGGATGGGCCAAAGCACCGGGAGCTACGCTTGAAAAGATAGCCGCTGCCAACGCCGGGCTGAAGGTATTCAGCGCAGAGGATATTCGCTGGAGCGACGGCGTTATACCGGGATACGGAGTGGATCGTCCGCTTGTGGAGGCTATATCGGGTCTTGTGCCGGCCAGGCTTTCGCAGCCGGTGAAAACGATTGATGGTTATGCACTTGTGTTGCTCAACAGCAAAACGGTTCCGGCAGGATTGGACTTAAAGGCGGCACGGGCCGGGGTTGCACCTCAGCTTATCAGGGCAAAGCAGGAACAGCTGTTTGCGGAATATTTTGCTTCGATTCGCAAGAACGCCAAGATTGAGGATCTGCGGCCCTGATGCCCTAAAGGGGGGCCGCCTCGCGGCTCCCCCCCCCCTCTTCACACGCTAGTGGACTGCCAGGAAGTTTTCCAGGCAGCTCTTTATTCCTGCAGCAGTGTCGATTGTAATGCACTCTCTGGCGAGAGCTTCTGTCTCTTCAATCGAGTAGCGTGCCACCTCCCTCTTGAGGTCGGCTATGTCTGAAACGACGACGCTGAAGCGCCGCAGTCCACATCCCAGAAGAAACGGAAGCGCCAGCGGATCGGATCCCATGTCGCCGCAGATGATTGCCCTGCAGTGGTTTCGGCGGGCTGCCCCGGTGATGCGGTGCATTTGGCGGATGATTGCCGGATGGAATTTTTCAAAAAGATCCTGCACAATGACGTTGTTTCGATCGACGGCAAGGGTGTACTGCGTCAGGTCGTTTGTCCCTATGCTGATGAAGTCGACCGAGCGCGTTATCTCCTCAATGAGCTCCACTGCAGCGGGAACCTCAATCATGGCTCCGACGCCAGGCTTGTCAATCTGGAGCTCACTCTGGGCGATAAGCTCCGCATAGATCTGGTCTACCATTGCGCGCACATGCCGGATCTCTTCGAGCGACATGATCATGGGGAGCAGAACATCGATGTTTCCGTGAGTATTGGCCCGTATGATGGCCCGGAGCTGGGTATCGAGTATTTCGGGCATGTCGATGAGTATCCTGATCCCTCGCCATCCCAGGTTCGGGTTGAGCTCCTTGACCGGCGAGTAGATCAGCTTGTCGCCCCCGATGTCGAACAGGCGGATGTCGAGAGGCATCGGAGCGATAGTGGAGGCCATCTCCCGGTAGCAGGAGTACTGTTCAGACTCCTTCGGTACATTCGTGCCGTCTGTAAAGAGGTTTTCACTTCTGAAGAGCCCTACGCCTTCAGCACCCGAAGCACGCAGGGCGAGCAGCTCCTCCTTGAAATCGATATTGGCGAAAAAGGTGATCCTGACGCCGCACTTTGTAGTGGCAGGGCGTTCAGCGGTCAGGCTTGCATCGTCGACATGCTTTTTTTCCTCGCTCTGTTTTTTTTGATAGAGCTCGCGTGTGCTCTTTTCAGGGTTGGTGACAACCGTTCCGGTGCTTCCGTCGATAATCATCTGCATCCCGGTCGATACCTTTTGGGAGAGATTGCCAAGACCGACGACAATTGGAATGTTGAGCGACTTGCATATCAGGGACACATGGGAGGTCTTGCCACCCGTATCGGTTACGAAACCCTTGATATTGCATCGGCTGAGCAGAATGACGTCTGCGGGTGAAAGATGGTATGATGCGACAATCACTCCCTCGGGTATCCAGGAGTGGAGTTTCCGGATATGGAGGTTTCTGATGATTCGCTCCTTGATGTCGTGCAGGTCATCAGCCCGCTCCTGAAACATGAGGTCTTCCGAGCTCCTGAACATTTCAAGGTACTTGTCGAACTCCTCTTCAATGACGATCTGGGCGGGTTTTCTCTCGGTACGGATGCGGCTGGAGATGGCTTCAATCAGGATGGGATCGTGCAGCATCATGATCTGGGCTTGAAAGATATCGGAGTATCCTTTGCCGAGTTTTCGTGTCGTTACGCGCTCAATCTTTTTGAGTTCCTTTTCTGACCGGTGCAGTGCGCCGAGAAAGCGCTCTATCTCTTCACTGATATCTTTTCTGTTGAGCGCCTCTATTTCATGATTTCCCTGCTCCTTGACAAAGCTGTAGCACTCGCCCATGGCAATGCCTCGCGATGCACCTATGCCGCTGTATCGCTCTTCGGGTTTGATCACCCTTGCATCGGCTTCAGGTTTCGCCGTTTTGCTATCGGCTTTTACTGGCTGTTTTTTTGCTGGCATAGTCGAAACTTAAAAAGGTGCTTCGTCCTGGGTTATGAATGTTCCGGCACTTGAGTTTCCCTCTTCCGGTGCCGATGGCGCGTAGCGCTCCTGATTCTGGTAATCGCTTGATGTGTCGTTGCTGCTGACATAGCTGTTGGCTGTCGACTGGAACCGCCCGTAGTTTTTCAGGAAGAGCAGCCTTATGTCGCCGATAGGGCCGTTTCGCTGCTTGCCAATAACGATTTCGACCACATCCTTGGTCGATGAGCCGTCTTCGAAAGTCTGCTTGCCGTACATCTCCGGTCGTGAAAGGAACATGACCACGTCGGCATCCTGCTCGATTGAGCCCGACTCCCTCAAGTCGCTCAGCTGCGGCCGTCTGTCGCCTGAACGCTGTTCGACCGACCGGTTGAGCTGTGCAAGTGCGATGACAGGGATGTTGAGTTCCTTGGCGAGCGCCTTGAGAGAGCGTGAAATCTGGGCGATCTCCTGCTCGCGGTTGGTCTTGCCATCCCTGACAGGGGTCACCAGCTGAAGGTAGTCGACTACCAGCATGCCGATGTTGTGCTCCTGTTTCATCCGGCGGGTCTTGGCGGCAAGCTCCATAATGGAGATTCCGGGTGTGTCGTCAATGAAGAGCTTGGCTTCATTGAGCTTGTCCATGCTGTTGATGATTCGGCCCATCATCTCCGGCGTAATGCGACCGGTCCTGACAAGCTGTGACTCGACGTAGGCCTCGGCGCACATCAGCCTTATAGCCAGCTGGACTTCCGCCATTTCAAGGCTGAAAAAGAGAACGGGGGTGTCGAAATCCACAGCGGCATTTCGGGCAAGGGCAAGCGCAAATGCGGTTTTGCCTGCCGAAGGACGGGCCGCTATAATGATCATGTCTGAAGCCTGAAAGCCGGCGGTCATTTGATCGAGTTCGGAGAAGCCCGATCCTATGCCTGTGACCGATGACTGCGATGCCCTGAGGGTTTCGAGCATCCGTATGCCGTTTTTGACCAGCTCTTTTATCAGGGAGGCCTTTTTCTTGATTCCTGCCTGGGAGATGTTGAAAAACTGCTGCGAGGCATGTTCGACAAGGTCGAAGATGTCCATTGACGAACTGTATGCCACGCCGGTGATCTTGGCCGATATCGAGATCATCCTTCTGTAGAGGTACTTTTCCTTCGCAAGTCGGGCATAGTACTCGATATTGGCTGCGCTGATCACTTTGCCCGAAAGCTCGGCGAGATAGTGGCGCCCTCCGACGGGTTCGAGCTCGTTCATTTTAAGAAGCTCTTCGCTCACCGTGATGATGTCGATTGCCTGCCGTTTATGGTAGAGCTGCATCATTGCCTTGAAGATGATCTGGTGGCGCCGCTCATAAAAGACATCTCCTCCGTTTTCACCGAAGATCTGTATGACCTGCTCTATGGGGTCATCCTCAAGAAGGATGCAGGCCAGGACCTCCTGCTCTATCTCTGTCGAATAGGGCGGGATTCTGCCTTCCTGGCTGAAGTCGATATCCTTGGCGAAATCTATGCTGTCGGGTGCTTTCTTGATCATTGTGTGTCTGCGTTTTCGTATCGAGTCCCTTCCGGGCAGAGCTTTTCATAGTGGCGCCTCATCAGCTGAACATCCTCCCAACACCCCTTTTTCCATTCAGGATTGCGCAAGAGGGCAGCGGGATGATAGGTTACAAAACAGTCATACCCCTTCCATCGAATCAGCTTGTTCCTCATTGCTCCCATGGCAAGCTTGTTTTCAAGAATAGTGTTTGCTGCAACTTTTCCGAGAATCAGGATGATTTTAGGCCTGACAGACTGCAACTGCCGAAGAAGCCAGGGCATGCAACACTCAATTTCATCAGCAAGCGGGTTTCGGTTTGCGGGAGGACGGCATTTCAGGATGTTGAGGATATAGACCTCCTTCCTTGAGAAATGAACTGCCTGCAGGATTTTGTCAAGCAGCTGTCCCGATCGCCCGACAAATGGCCTTCCTGAAGCATCCTCTTCCGCGCCCGGTGCTTCACCGATAACAACGACATCTGCCGAAGGGTTGCCTTCGCCAAAGACGAAGTTTTTTCTCGTTTCAGCGAGCCGGCACTTCCGGCAGGCCCTTGCCGTTTCAAAGAGCAGAGCGAGATCTTCGGTCTGGTGATCCGCCCTCTTTGCCTGAGCCGATTGGCCCGGTCGGGTGTCAAACAGTAATCCTGACATTCAGCAATCGGTCATGTTCATGCACTGTCTCGGTTGCTCAAAGTCAGCTGCTCAATGGCATCAAGCACTTTTTCAGCGGCGTCATCTTTCGTCATTTTTGGAAGCTCCTCTGTTCCGCCCAGCCTGTCTATAAGGGTAAGAATATTAGTATCGACCTCAAAGCCGGACTCTTTGCCGTCGAAATAATTGAACGCAATCAGGTCAAGGTTTTTTGCTTCGAGTTTTTTGCGGGCATAATCCATGCCGCCCCGGGTTTCAAGCGCAAATCCGACCGCCAGCTGCGCTCCGGATTTCTGCATGCTGAAGTCGGCAAGGATGTCGGGATTGCGCTGAAGGGTGATGCTCAACTCTTCAAGGTCTTTTTTCATTTTCCCTTCATAAGGGGTTTGAGGACGGTAATCTGCCACGGCGGCTGCCGCTATGAATATGCTGCTGCTTTTGAAGAATTCCCGGGCTGCGGCGTGCATTTCCGCTGCACTTTCGACATTGATGCGCTTGACTCCGGGCGGCGTTTCAAGGTGAACAGGTCCTGAAATGAGCGTCACCAGTGCTCCGCGTTTTGCCGCTGCGCGGGCAATCGCAAATCCCATTTTTCCCGAGGAGTAATTGGAGATGAAGCGGACACCGTCGATCTTTTCCCTTGTCGGTCCCGCCGTGATCAGCACTGATCGGCCATGAAGCCGCGAGTGCTTTTCGCCTGAACGAAGGGATTGCTGAAGACGTGAAAGGATGGCCTCCGGCTCGGGCATTCTGCCCAGACCGCATTGGCCGGAGGCCAGCTCACCGCTTTCGGGGGCAATCATGGTGCATCCCTGTCCTGCAAGGGTTGCGATGTTTCGCTGGACGGAGGGCGAGAGGTACATCTGGCCGTCCATTGCCGGAAAGATAAGCACCGGTTTTCCGGGACGCAGCGTCAGGAAGCAGGCGGCAAGCATGTCATCGCAAAGTCCTGCAGCGAGCCGTCCAAGAGTGTTGGCTGTGGCCGGGGCGATGACCAGCAGGTCAGCCCACTCTCCCAGAGAGATATGGTGGGTGAAGTCGGTGGTGGAGGAAGAGGGGAAAATCTCCCGGTATACGGGTTCCTGGGAGACTGTAGCAAGTGCAAGTTCGCTGACAAAACGGGCTCCCCCGTCGGTGAGCACAACCTTGACGTTAGCACCCTCTTTTTTCAGCAGCCTGACCAGTTGAGGCGTCTTGTAAGCCGCAATGCCGCCGCAGATGCCGATGATAATGTTTTTTCCTATCAACACGACCTTGCTTTTCGGGGTTTGTTACAGAATGGACTATTAACTAATGTACGAAAACAGCAGGATTTATTTCGTCTTGTCGGATGACGGGATGATGCGTTTCCAGAACTCATCCCAGGTGCGGAAACGCTCTCTGTATGAGAGGCTGGCCCCCCATGTTTCCGATGGAGTCTGCAGGTTGACAGCGCTTGCCTCGGTGCCGTTCTGTCCGTAAGAGCGGTAGGCTTCGACGTAGACTTTGGGCGTGACCCGGTATTCGATTTTCTGTCCTGTTCCGTAATAGTCCTGCACGACAGATTGCTTCATTGTCGGTGCACTTCCCGTTCCGATAAAGCGGACTTTTCCGCCGGTCCCCGGCACATTGAGCGCCATGTAGAGGTCGAGTCCGCTTAGTGCTCCACGCTTGTCTATCCCGACATTGACGTTGAAGCTCTCCAGCCCTGCAAAATCCTGCACTACTTTTGAAAGCTGGGATGAGATCATTCCTGTGCCAGCAGAAAAACCTACGCTCGAGACCGCGAGATTGCCGTTCTGACCGGTGCCGCCGGGTCTGATATACCACTGCTTTGAGAGCAGCATGGAGATGACGTTCAGTTCCGCATTTGGATCGACCTGGCTGGCCTTGCCACCGATAACGTTTGCCGATGCATAAGGCTGTGTCTGCTCGTTCAGGTAGTAGCCCATACCGACCTGCGGCTCATTGAGTGTGCCGGTAATGGCCAGTAGCAGCTTCACATTATCCCGCTCGCCGGTCTGCTGGTTCGAAGCGTTGACATACTTGCCACCGTAGAGGTTTTCCATCACTCCGTTGCGGATATCGACATTGTTCCAGACAATCCTTCCTCCATCCTGCAGGTCGAAGTTCGAATTGGAGAATTTGTACTTTCCACCGGCTACGTTGACCGACCCGAAGAGGCGGTACTGCTGGTTGTTTTTGTTGACGATCAGGGAGAGGTTGTTGATCGATGTTTCAAGCTGTTCCCCTCTGAGGCGATCGAAAATCACCGTATACTTCAATGGCTCGATACCGCTCAGCCTGAGGTTTTTTATCTGAAGGATATCGAGCAGCGAGTAGTAAAAATCGGCAGGTCTTGAGCTCTTTTGGGGAGCGGTTTTCGTTACGGGACCCTTCGACGGATAGCGCGGCACAAACTCTATAAACCGGTTGACGCCGACATATTTTGCGCTTTCATTGGCTCCCAGACGATAAAGGGAGAAGTCAGCCGCATTGACCCTCAGCTCGCCTTCCACAGCTGGAGCGGTGACGGTTCCCTTGACTTGAATATTGCCGGTCGAGCCGGTAATGGAACCGAAGGAGGTCTCGTCTTTCTTGTCTTTTTTATCAAACAGAAGGAGCTTGTCGAATCTCCCCTCAAGAGCCAGCGCGCCCGGCACCAGCTTTTCAAGCTTCACCACTCCGTTTATTTTTCCGGAACCCTGCAGGTTGTCATGAATCGTTATATCCCTCAGCTCAACAGCTTTCGGGGTGACGTAGATCTCTCCGTCAAGCTGGTAGGATACCTGCGTAGGCTCTATTTTGATCTTTGTTCCCTTCAGTCTGCTCGTGAGGTAGATATCGGGTTTCGGTGTTTTTCCCTCGACTCTGAGCGTGGTCGGGATGGTGCCTTGCGCCGATTCGAAAAAAGGGAGCAGGTATTCAAGAAACTGTGCGGAGAGATTGTCGGAGCGGAGTGCCATGTTGACGGACTGCCGTTCGGGCACCTGAATGTGCAGGGGGTAGTAGCTGAGAAGCAGCGGCAGGCTCCCGTTTCCATCGATCGTATTCATCGCAACACTCCCTGCAGCAGCTTTTTCGGCACCTGCAGCGCTGCTGTGCAGTTCGAAGCGAAGCAGGTTTCCGCTGTGGACGGCGCTGCCCTGAAGTGCGCCGATGCTGAGTTTATCATAGCGGACAGACTTGCCGTCCAGCTTGAGCGTTGTGGTTTTTGATCCCGGGTTGCCGTTGACCGAGAGTGAGGCATTGATGGTTCCTGAAAGCGCATCAAGGGTCGGGTCCAAAGCAAAGCGCTTCAGCTCGTTGAGCTCAACTCCTGAGAGCGTGCACTGAAAAATCCCGGCCTTCGAGTTGCTGAGCTCCCCATTGAGCACGACCTCTTGAGCGCCTTTGGAAAAGCTGAAGTGGTTGAATCTGGCCGATGTCCTGTCGAACAGGACACGCGAGCCCTCTTTAGCCTGCCAGATGCCGGAAGAGCCTTTCATCGAGAGGCGGTTGACAAGCAGCTCATAGCTTCCGCCATTTCTCGATACCAAGAACTTCGATACAAGGCTTTGCTGTGAATCGGGGATGTCGACTTCAATTGAAGATTCGAGCCTTGACGGAGTGTATGTGGCTGAAAAAAGCGACTGCCCGACCTTTTTCTCTCCGATGACAATGCTGGATGCCCGTCCGCTTGCCGTTGCTTTTGGTACGCCGCCGAAGCCGCATAAAAGCTCTGCATCCATGGCGAGATTTTCGGTTTGCAGGCTGTTCTGGATGCGCAGACGTGCGAGTTTTATCGAGGAACTTATGGAACACTCCCCGTTGCGATATGCGGCATGGCCTTCAATGATGCCCTTTAGGGAGAGGTCCTGCACTGGCAGGAAGGGTGCGAGGGGAGCAATCTCCTTGACGTTGATGCGGTAGTTGACCTTGAAGGGTTCCCTGAGCTGTGGCGCCCCGCTTTTTGATGCTGGAAGAGATGTGCGCCAGATGTCCTGGGCCGCTATTTCGCGCAACACGCCTGATGAGGCGAGATTGCCAAGCGCCAGCAGTTTCTCGATGGTATAATCGCCTTCGGCAAGGAGATCGATAAAGTCGCTGGTGAGGCTGGCCCGTGACGAGCGCCCGTTCTGCTTTATCTCTATGGTGGCTTTCGAGCGATCCTTCAGCTGGAAGGCGTTGACGGAAGATGGGGAAAAGAGCATGGCGGCCGAGATGCCGAGCTCACCAGGCTCGAAGCTTGATCCCTGCAGTTCGAATGAACCGTTCAGATCTGTTTTGAACTCATTCGTTCCGAGAGCTTTGGACAAGTCGACTGCACTCATACGGCCGGATGCGTGGTAACGGGGAGTCTTGTTTTCCCAGTCTATCCATCCTTCGAGAGCGAGCGAAGTCGGGTTGTTTTTCAGGTTTATCCTGGAGTTCATCAGCCCCGCGCTGTAACTCATCGATACGGCTCCTTCCTTTACCGGCTGATTCTGCCAGAACGAATCAGCAAGATTTATATCCACTGTCAGCTGACCAACTGCTTTTGCATCGGCTTTTCCCTGAAAGCTTCCGGTCGCATTGATGAGGCTTTTTCCGATCGAGGGGGAAAAGAGTTTGTGTGGCTTGAAATTTTTCAGGGCAAAGCTCCCCTTGCTGGCGAGCATCTCATGCTCTCCTCTTGAAACCTCTCCGGTCACTGACAGATCACCGACAATCGAGCGAACGGTCATATCAGCCTGAAGCGCATCAAGCGTTCCCTTGGCGCGTCCAAGCAGAGTGATATCACCGGTGTTGTGAGCGGCTGCACGGTAGGCGCTCTCATGCAACAGGGGCTCTATCAATGATGATGCGATTTTCGAACTGTCGCATTCGATTCTGTAAGCGAAAGCATTTCGGTTCTGCAGGTTCATCAGCTCCCCCTTGAGCTTGATTCTGCTTTTCAGATGAGCCAGCTGAAGGTCCAGTATTTCGATATCGTCCTTTTTTCCTCTGGCGTTTCCTTTGAGCGAATAGAGCCCTTCCGGCAGAGCGAGGGAGGGGAAGAGGATCCTCAGGTCGTTGCTGTGCAGGGAGAGATCCTGAATCGCAAGAAATGATTTTCCCGGGAGGTTCGTCACCAGGCTTCTCTGTGAGAAGATGTTGAAGTTGTCAATGGTTGCGGAGAGTTCCGCGCGACTTTTGTTTCCCTCAGCTTTGAGCGCGAGAATCTCCGAACGCTCTTCTGAAAAGAGGAATTTTGCCGATGCCTGCCGCAGTGCGAAATCGGATCGGGGAATGGTGAACTGCAGTTTGTCGAGCGTTCCCCGCAGGAGTCTCTTTTTGGCAGAGAAAGAGGAGAGCGTCATCCTGATACCCTTCAGCTCAAGATGCAGACTGTCAGGGCCTTTCAGGTTCGCACTGTATGAGATGGTGCTGTTTTTTACCTCTATTGTTCTGCAGGAAAAATGTTCGAGCGCAGATTTTGTCGAATCCGGATCACGCGACTTGAATGCCAGTGCGATGTTGAACTTGCCGTTCTCCTCTCTGACAATCTTTGCCTGCAAGGCTTCCGCTTCGAGACTTCTCAGGTAGAGTCGTTTGATTTCCGGCTGAAGAAGAGAGAGAAAGTTGAATTTCAGGGAGATGCTCCGAGCCTCGATTACCGCCGTTTTTTCACCAGGGCCATAGATGCGCGGATTGACAAGGATGACCGTGTTTGGAAACTTGAGGTGCAGTTCCTGCAGTTCCAGTCGGCCGAAAAGCTTTTCGTTGAAGAGGGATACAGCCCTGTTTCTGGCAAGAGTATCGAGCACCCCGCTGTTCAGGACGATCATGGCGATCAGTGACAGCAGCAGCACGAATGCCGATATTGCCGTCAACACCCTGAGCATATGGAGTTTAATTCTTTCCACCGTCGTTGGCCGCTTTGGAGTGAAGATGGATTATTTTTTCAACAATGCCGGTTGTTGAACGCCCTTCCAGCAACGGTACCGTCAACACTTTGCCTCCGTTTCGAAGGACAGCATCCGCACCGGCAATCTGGCCAATCTCCCAGTCCGATCCCTTGACGAGGATATCGGGAAGCACTGCCTCGATAAGGGACTGAGGCGTCTCTTCATCAAATATAATCACAACATCGACCGCTTCCAGTGCAGAGAGGACTGTGGCCCGGTCCCCCTCACTGCAGAGGGGCCGCTCGGGACCTTTCAGCCGTTGCACCGAAGTGTCACTGTTGAGGCCGATGATGAGCCTGTCGCCGAGTTTTCGTGCCTCCGCAAGATACTGGACATGGCCCGCGTGAAGGATGTCGAAGCATCCGTTGGTAAAGACCACCTTTTGGCCGGACTCCTGCCAGAGTCTCACTTTTTCAAGCGCCTCAAGTCGGTCAAGGAGTTTGCTGGCACTACTCATACTCAATGGCTGTTTAGGGGGGATTTGCCGGAAGCAGGGTAATCGGATAAATTTCGGATATATTTTTCCAATTTAGCGTATACTCTCCGATTGTCCGCATGCTTTCGGCATGCATAAAATATAGACGATTTTCATGAAGCAGAGAGGAGGCGACAGGTGAAATTTTCAGACAGGGCAGCCTACCGGATGCTTATGATCCTCGGCCTCATTGTCCGCAGCATGAGTCGCCGGAAATCGACTGCTCTGGCCCATTTTATCGGGAGTTTCGTCTTTCACATACTCAAGGTAAGGCGTCCGCTGGTCGAAGAGAACCTTGTGCTCACTTTTCCCGAAAAAAGTCGCGATGAAATCCTCGACATCGCCCGACAAGTCTACCGCAATCAGGCAGAGAATATCATCGAGATTCTCCGCCTGCCCATGATCAAAACGGCCGAGGATGCAGCCAGACTTGTCGATATCGACGGCCGTCTGCTCCTTGAAAAAACCGTTGCCCTGCACAAAGGGGGTGTGATTGTGTCTGCCCATTTCGGCAACTGGGAGTTATTCGGACTTTGTGGTGGACTCTTGGTGGCGCCTCTGGTCGCTGTCATCAAACCATTGAAAAATCCGGAAGTCAACAATCAGATCAATGCATGGAGAACCAGGTTTGGAAACCGGATGGTTTATGATGCCCAAGCTGTGCGTGAAGGGCTCAGAACTTTGCAAAGCGGCGGATTGCTCTCAATTCTTGGCGATCAGTCCGACCGCAATGGCGCATTTTTTATGGAATTTCTGGGTCGTCGGGCGCCAGTTTTTCTTGGCCCCGCATTTCTGGCCCTTAAAGCCAAGGTGCCTTTATTTGTCTGTATGTGTCACCGGACCGGAGACGGCCGTTACGCTGTAGATATTGAAGAGATTGATATGACCGGCCTTGGCAGCAGCAGGGCTGATGCTGAACAGCTTGCCGGCCGGTATACAAAGGTTATGGAACGCTATATTTATCGCTATCCCGAAGAGTGGTTCTGGCTCCATGACCGATGGAAGCGGACCGATGAAATAAGGCCTGCAGTAAATTGAGCGGTTGCACGTTTCGCGCCGCTATTCGATTCCTCATATTTCGTGCAATTCGTGCACAAAATATGTATGTTTGCAAGTACAAGCCAATGCCTTCAAGGCGTCAAGAGTGTTAACCTGTTTTCCATAGGTTGGTCATGTCCGGTAGTGCATCAGTTATAGTTATCGGTGGAGGGATACTGGGCTTGTCTACGGCTATGCGTATTCTGCAGTCAAAGCCTGCTGCGCGGATAACTCTTATCGAAAAAGAGTCGCATATGGCTCTCCATCAGACCGGCCATAACAGCGGCGTGATTCATTCGGGTCTTTACTATAAACCCGGGTCTCTGAAAGCTGTAAATTGCTGGAATGGATACAGCCAGATGCTGGAGTTTTGCCGGAAGGAAGCCATTCCTCACGAGGTGTGCGGGAAAATTGTTGTGGCGACTTCGGAAGCAGAGTTGCCGAGGCTGGATGAACTCCGTCGCAGGGGAGTTGCAAATGGCCTTGAAGGCCTTCGGCTACTGAACCCTCAGGATATCAGAGATATAGAGCCACACTGCACTGGTTTGCGCGGGCTGTTTGTGCCTCAGGCAGGGATTGTTGATTATACGGCAGTGGCCGCCAAGTATGCAGAAAAGCTCCTCGAAATGGGGGCAGAGATACTCTCTGGCGAGCGAATCGTTTCTATCCAGCCGAGAGGTAATCGGGTAGAGGTGATAGGCGAATCTCGCATATGGAGTGGAGATGCCGTTGTTGCCTGCGCAGGTCTTCAGTCCGACAGGCTTGCAATGAAGACCGACCCGTCTCTTCCTTTGCGCATCCTCCCTTTTCGAGGCGAATATTACCGGCTCAAGCCCACAGCTCCGAAACTGGTCAATCATTTGATTTATCCTGTGCCTGACCCCGCATTCCCTTTTCTGGGGGTGCATTTTACCCGAATGATTGGTGGCGGTGTAGAGTGTGGCCCAAATGCCGTCTTTGCTTTCGGACGTGAAGCCTACAAGAAAACCGATTTCAACTTGCGCGATACATGGGATGCCCTTTCCTGGCCAGGCTTTCGTAAAGTGGCCGCCAAACATTGGCGGGCAGGCTTGGGCGAGTATCAGCGCTCTTTCAGCAAACAGAAATTTGTTCAGGCGTTGCAGCGGCTCATTCCGGAAATTCAGGCCGGGCATCTTGACGAGGGTGGGGCCGGTATCCGGGCACAGGCCAGCAATCGGCAGGGTGACCTGCTGGACGATTTCGACATTCAAGTCAATCGAAATGTGATTCATGTATGCAATGCGCCCTCCCCTGCCGCTACAGCCTCTTTATCGATAGGCCAGACAATAGCAGAGAGAGTTCTTCCGCTTCTTTCGTGACAATACGCCGATTAACGGGGTTTTAAAACCATATCGCACCTGAGGCATTTGATTTTATGGATGTTCTGTTTGTAAATCCTGATTCTTCCAGCAAAGCCTATCAGGGTCTGGCTAAAGTATACTCGGCTATAGAGCCGCCTACATGGGCGCTCTTGCTTGCCGAATCATGCCGATCAAAAGGGTTCAGTGTTGGTATTCTTGATTGTGATGCCGAACGATTGACACTGGAGGAGTCGCTGGCAAGAGTCGAAGGGTTGCGCCCTCGCCTGGTTGTCTTTGTCGTATACGGTCAAAACCCCAACTCCGGAACGACGAGCATGATTGGGGCTCTGTCACTGGCTCGCGCCTTGAAAGCCGCCCAGCCCGAATTCCCGCTCTGTTTTGTCGGTTCCCATGTCAGCGCATTGCCGAAGGAGGTTCTTGCCCATACGTGTGTGGATATCGTTCTGCTCAATGAGGGGGTTTATGCCCTGCACAATCTTCTTTTGAGCAATCTTGGTGACGATCTTGCTCGTATCAAGGGTATCGGATACAAGGTTCATGGTTCGGGTGGAGCAATGATACCTCTCCTCAATACGCCGCAGAGTGTCGTTCCTCAGGAAAGGATGGATTATGATCTGCCGGGGTATGCCTGGGATCTCCTGCCCTACCGCGAAAAACCGCTTGACCTCTATCGCGCGCATTTCTGGCATGCGGAATTCGATCATGCAAAGCGTACACCGTTTGCGGCCATTTATACCTCCCTTGGTTGCAATTTCGGCTGTGATTTCTGCATGATCAATATTCTCAACAGAGTTGATAATGGTGATGAGATAAACGCCGCGGATTCCCGGGGAATGCGCTACTGGAGTCCCCAGTGGGTTCAAAGGGAGATGCGCAAGCTCGCTGATATGGGAGTGCGCACGCTGAGAATCAGCGACGAAATGTTTTTTTTCAACCGAAAGTTCTATGAACCGGTACTTCGTAATGTGATTGACGAGGGTTTCGGCTTCAACATGTGGACCTACTCCAGGGTTGATACCGTAAGGCGGGAAGCCCTTGACCTTTTCAAGCAGGCGGGAGTCAACTGGCTGGCACTGGGCGTTGAGGCTGGTAACCAGCTGGTGCGCCATGAGGTATCCAAGGGATCCTTCAAGGACGTGAACATCCGCGATGTCTGCTCGACGATTAACGACGCAGGCATAAACATCATCAGCAACTATATTTTCGGCTTTCCGGACGATACGCTTTCAACCATGCAGGAGACCCTGGATCTCGCTCTTGAGCTTAACACGGAAATGGCGAACATGTACCCCTGTCAGGCCCTGCCAGGCAGTCCCATCTATTACACTGCCAAAAAGAACGGGTGGGCGCTTCCAGATTCCTATGAGGGATACGCTTTTTTGTCGTACGAAAGCCAGCCGCTTCCGACGAAGTATGTGAGTTCAGCCGAAGTGTTGAGGTTCCGTGACAATGCCTGGCAGACCTACTTTACCAACCCGGCATATCTTGCACTTGTTGAGAGGAAGTTCGGCCAGCAGGAGAGAAAAAACATCGAAGATATGTCAAGCATTCCGCTCAAACGCAAGTTACTGGCAGACTAAAGAGCATTTATATGATCATTACCCGAACCCCCTACAGGATCTCGTTTTTTGGTGGCGGCACGGACTATCCACAGTGGTATCGCGAACATGGCGGAGCCGTACTGGCAACCACTATTGACAAGTACTGCTACATCACCTGCCGCAGATTGCCCCCGTTTTTTGAGCACAAGCATCGTATTGTCTATTCACGCATTGAAAGCGTGCGGCATATTGATGAAATCGAACACCCTTCAGTGCGAAACGTTCTGCAGTGGTCAAAGGTTGAGGAGGGTCTCGAAATTCATCATGACGGGGATCTGCCCGCCCGTTCAGGACTTGGATCGAGTTCATCATTCACTGTCGGACTGGTCCATGCGATCCGGGGATTGAACGGGCAGATGGCCAGCCAGAAAAGCCTTGCCCGGGACGCTATTCATATTGAGCAGAATCTTATTGGCGAGAATGTTGGCTCTCAGGATCAGGTGTCGGCTGCATACGGGGGTTTCAACCGTATTGATTTTCATCGTGATGACTCTTTTGATATTACCCCGGTAATTATTCCCTCCCTTCGCCGTGATGAGCTTCACTCCCATCTGATGCTCTGTTTTACAGGGTTTTCCCGTATTGCCGATGCTATCGCAAAATCCAAGATTGACAATCTGAAGAACCGCGAAACAGAGCTTCATTGCATGAGAGAGATGGTTGACGAGGCTATTGCGATTCTTGCCGATAGTCATCTCGGTATTGAGGAGTTCGGCAGACTGCTGGACCGGAGCTGGAAATACAAACGAAGCCTCTCTGATCAGGTATCAACCCCGGAAATTGATCAGATCTATGAGGCGGCCATGCGGAGCGGTGCCATCGGTGGGAAGATTCTTGGGGCTGGCGGCGGCGGATTCATGCTGCTGTTCGCAAAACCGGAAAAACATGCGGCAATTCGCCAGCGCCTTAAAGGACTTGTTCATGTTGCATTCAATTTTGAGGATGCAGGCAGTCGGGTCGTACTCTACCAACCCAATGGGCTTTGAAGCATGAATAGAACTGCCAAACAGACCTACCAGCGCTTCATGGCGCAGTTGCTGAATGGGGAGGGCTGCCGGTGAATAGTGTTCCGCTTGATCTTTGTCAAAAAGCGCATTGGGTATGGCGAGAGACCCTCGCAATCCATCAGAGGGCGCCTGAAACCCGTCTGGCCTCATCGCTTTCGCCGATTGAGATTTTTGTTGCGCTCTACTATGGCGGAATTCTGAAGTTCGATGCCGGGAATCCTTATGCGGAGGAGAGGGACCGTTGTATCATCAGCAAGGGACATGGTTCCATTTGCATGTACCCTATTCTTGCCGACCTGGGCTTTTTTCCAGCTGAGGAACTGCAGCGGGTCTGCCAAACTGGGAGTTTTCTTGGCGGAATACCAGATCCGGTCATACCGGGTTACGAAACCGTCAATGGCTCGCTGGGCCATGGATTGGGTGTTGGTTCAGGAATGGCGCTTGCCCTTAACCGTCAAAAACAGAGCCAAAGTGTGTTTGTCGTCGTTGGTGACGGGGAACTTCATGAAGGAGCGAACTGGGAGGCAATCATGTTTGCCTCGCAGCACCGGCTCGACAATCTTCACTTGATTGTTGATGATAACCGCATCAGCATGCTCGGCTATACAGATGATATTGTCACTCATGGTGCCTTGGCCTCTCGTCTCTCTGCATTTGGATGGGAGTGCAGTGAAGTTGATGGTCATAATGTCCTGGAGGTACAGTCTGCATTGATGCACATGAAAACTGTGCGGTCAGGCAAACCAAAGGCTTTGATAGCAAGAACATTGAAAGGTCATGGCGTTCCAGGTCTTGAAAATGCACCGCTTTCGCATATCATGAACCCTAAACGAGAGCTTCTCGACACTCTCCTGGAGCAACGTCCATGACCCAAAAGCCTCTTGCCATGCGCGATGCTCTGCTCGATCGTATCTGGACTGCAATGCAGAGCGATCAGAACATCTTTTTCACCTGTGCGGATTTCGGGTCGCCTGTACTTGATAAAATCCGATCAGATTTTCCTGACCGCTTTGTCAACGTCGGCATTGCTGAACAAAACCTTATCAATGTTTCCGCCGGGCTTGCTCTGGAAGGGTATACCGTTTTTGCCTACGCTATTGCTCCTTTCATCACCATGCGCTGTTATGAGCAGGTCAGGGTCAACCTTGCCCTTCTCTCCGAAGTCCGGCCGATGAATGTGAACCTGATAGGAGTCGGTGCCGGGTACAGCTATGTGGTTTCCGGCCCTACGCACCAGTGTTATGAGGATATCACACTGATGCGAGCGATGCCGAATTTTCAGGTACTCTCACCTGCAGATCACCCCTCTGCCGGAGCGCTGTTTGATCGCTGCATGAGCCGGACAGGACCGAAATATCTGCGTCTTGATGCACAGGTGCTCCCGGTCATTTATGACGCCGCTCTGCCGGATCCGGCAGAAGGTTTTCATATTCACCGCACCGGCAAAGCTGTTTGTCTGGTGGCTACAGGATATATGGTTCATACCGCGCTCAGTGTGGCTGAGGCCATGGCAAAAGAGGGACAATCTGTCGGCGTTATAGACCTTTTCGATATTTCAGGCTTTCAGGAAGAGCTGTTTGCGGCGGCGATTGCTTCCTATCGGGGAGTCGTAACGCTTGAGGAAGGATTCGTTGGCCGCGGAGGCATTGATGCCATGATCCTCGACTTTACTGCACGCAGGGGCTTGAGGAATCGCATTCTCGGCATCGGTGTCGAAGGAGCATATCGCTTTGAACTCGGCACTCGCGGCGAATTGCATGAACAGGTAGGCATCGGTCCCGAAACTGTTCAGCGCAAAGTGCTATCGTTTTTGCAATTACTTTCAAATTAAGACTGGTTAACAAACGATGAAATTCCCCTTGATGCGCAACAATATTCTGCGCGAAGACCTTGATGCCGTCATTGAGCATCTCAAGCAGGATGACCCTATTCTTACCCACGGAGCAAATGTCCGTGCTTTTGAATCCGAATGGTCCGAGTGGCTTGGAGTAAAGTACAGCGTTTTTGTGAACTCAGGGGCCTCAGCCAACCTCTTGACCCTGGCGATTCTCAAAATCCGGTATCCGGAAGGCGGCGAGGTTATTACTCCTCCGCTGGGCTGGGTTTCTGATGTGGCCTCAGTCCTGCAGAACGGGTTTACCCCTGTATTTGCAGATATTGACCCCTCAACGCTCGCAATGGATACAGAGCAGATTCTGTCGAAAATCACCGACAAAACCAGAGCGGTGCTGCTCATTCATGCACAGGGATTTGACGGGCTGACCGACAGGCTGCTGGATGAACTGAGGCGTCGCAATATTCCGCTTATTGAGGACGTATGTGAATCACACGGGGCTACGCACAATGGCAGAAAGCTGGGCAGTTACGGATGGATATCGAACTTTTCATTCTACTATGCGCACCACATGAGCACTATTGAGGGCGGTATGCTATGCACCAATGATTCGGAGGTATACCAGGAGTTGCGCATGCTTCGCTCCCATGGCATGGTCCGTGAAGCCACCGATCTCGCCTTGCGCGATGCCTATCAGTCAGAAAATCCGGAATTGAATCCTGATTTTATTTTCGCCTTTCCTGCCTATAACACCCGAAACACCGAAATCGGCGGAATCATGGGACGAAGCCAGCTCAAGCGACTTGATAAGGGAGTTGCCCGAAGGACTGAAAATCTGCACCGTTTTCTGCGGCAGATTGATTCGGGAAAATACAGGACCGATTTCAAGCTGGAGGGTTCAAGCAACTACGCCTTTAACCTTGTGTTGAAGGAGGCGGACGACACGCTGGTCGAGCGGCTCATGCAGAAGATGCGGGCCTCGGGCGTTGAGTTCCGCAGAGGCAGTGCCGGCGGCGGCAATCAGATTCGCCAGCCATACCTCAAGGGGGTGGTGCCTCCTGCTCACCATCTTGATTTCCCCGAGACTGAACATGTGCACTTCTACGGTTTCTATATCGGCAATTTCCCTGATTTGCGGGATGAGGAGGTCGACGAGCTTTGTGCAATACTGAACGCAGTATAAGGTGGCAGTAACAACGGCAATAATTCTTGCCGGAGGCCTTGGTACGAGGCTTCGGAGCGCCGTGCCGGATCTGCCAAAGCCAATGGCGCCGATTGGCGGGCGCCCATTTCTTGAATACCAGATTGATTACTGGATCAAAGAGGGCGTACAGCGGTTTGTGCTTTCAGTGGGTTATCGTCATGAGGTTATTTCAGACTATTTCGGCATCAGACATAAGGGCGCCGAGATTGATTACGTCATTGAGAGCAGGCCGCTTGGCACAGGAGGCGGGCTTTTGCTGGCGGCTCAAAAGCTGAATGAGAGCGAACATTTCCTGCTCTTGAACGGGGACACCTATTTTGCTGTCGGTCTTGAAGAGCTGGCTGACTTTGCTGCTCGAAATGATGCCGATTGGTGTTTTTCTCTTTTCAGTGCAAGTGAAGAGGGCCGTTACATGGGAATGGGTGTTTCACCCGAGGGAGCAATCACCGCCCTCAGATCCGGGTCGACATTCCCGGGACGTCTGGCAAATGGCGGGGTTTATCTGGTCAAACCCTCTGCATTAGCGGCAAATAAGTTCCGATCAGGGGACAAAGTGTCTCTGGAGGATGATATCTTCCTTGCAGCAATGGAGTCCGGTCAGCGACTTTTTGGTCTGGAATGCACCGGGACATTCATTGATATCGGTGTGCCGGAAGATTATCATCGGGCTCAAACACTGCTGGTCACATAAATAACTGATTATTGATGAATACGATAGTTGATCGATTAACGCGCAATCTTGAGGCATCCATTCTTGCAAAGCAACAACTGCTTGCCGATGATGACGGCATGATGCTATTTGCCAGGGCGGCACAGATGGTCGTTGACCGGTACCAACTGGGGGGACGACTCTACATTGCCGGCAATGGCGGATCAGCCGCTGATGCCCAGCATCTGGCGGCAGAGTTTGTGAGCAGGCTAACAAGGGATCGGGCTCCGTTACCTGCTGAAGCACTCACCGTTGACAGCTCCATACTGACTGCAATCGGAAATGACTACGGCTTTGACCAGCTGTTTTCCCGTCAGATAGCGGGGAAAGCTACAGAGAAAGATGTGTTTCTGGGCATAACAACGTCAGGAAATTCGCCGAATATATTGCAGGCGCTAACGCAATGCAGGGATATGGGGGTGCCGAGCATTGTCTTATCCGGATGGGACGGTGGCAAGGCAAAAACCTTGTCGGATTACTGTATCGTTGCGCCTGGAGAGACAACAGCCACGATTCAGGAACTGCATATTCTCCTCGCCCACACGCTTTGTGAATGCGTTGAAGCGGCAATATTCAATTTTTGATCAATTTTGCAAACCGTATAAAGGAAAGTAAATGAGTTACAACATTCTTGTTACAGGCGGCGCAGGCTATCTCGGTTCTACCATGGTTCCTGATCTTCTGAGTGAAGGTCACAAAGTGACGGTGCTGGACAACCTGATGTACAAACAGGCAAGCCTTAATCATGTCTGCTACCATCCCGACTTTTCCATCGTCAAGGGCGACATTCGCATCGAA
Source organism: Chlorobiaceae bacterium (assembly GCA_037142155.1). GTDB lineage: Bacteria > Bacteroidota > Chlorobiia > Chlorobiales > Chlorobiaceae > Chlorobium. The sequence continues at coordinate 31,306 of JBAXBE010000016.1, read as the reverse complement.
AGCGTGATTGCTCCGCTCATGAAAAAAGCGGATGTCATTATCCCTCTTGCGGCACTCGTCGGTGCCCCGCTATGCAACCTTGATCCGGTTGGCGCCACGACAATCAATCATGACGCTATAACGCTCATGCTCAAGCATCTCTCCAAAGAGCAGATTGTCCTGATGCCAACGACCAACAGTGCTTATGGAACGGGAGACGAAAACAACCATTGCACGGAAGAATCCCCGCTCCGGCCGATTTCCCAGTATGCCATTGAAAAGGTGGCGATTGAAAAGGAGCTCATGCAGCACCAGAACGCTATCAGCTTTCGTCTCGCAACAGTATTCGGAATGTCACCACGCATGCGCATAGACCTGCTTGTAAACGATTTCACCTATCGAGCGGTAAATGATCGATTTGTTGTGCTCTTTGAAAGCCATTTCAAGCGGAACTACGTTCACGTTCGTGACGTATCAAGGGCATTCCGGCATGCCTTGAGGAATTTTGAGACAATGAAAGGGGAGATCTATAATGTCGGGCTGTCGGAAGCCAACGTTTCCAAGAAAGAGCTGTGCGAGCACATTCAGAAGCATTTGCCTGATTTCATCTTCCTCGAGGCTCATCTTGGAAAGGATCCTGACCAGCGGAATTACATCGTCTCCAATGCCAAGATTGAGGCGACAGGGTTCAAAACGGAATTTTCACTTGATCGGGGCATCGGAGAACTGATAAAAGGTTACACCATGCTCAAGAATTCACAGTATGGAAATGTCTGAAGGGCTTCTACAGTTGATCGAAAAAAATGGCGATCATGATATGAATCTAATCGCCATATGAGAAGTTCATGGGAGATACTGCCAGTGAATACTATTATTCAATAAATCGGATTTGGCTTTGGCAGAACAAAAGCAGTATGAGAAAAAGTGAGAAAAAATAAGGCAGGGCAAATCGCAGAAAAGAACTTTTATTATCCGTTTATTGACGGATTGAGAGGCATAGCGGTATTGATGGTGCTACTGGTTCATACCTCTCAGCGTGTGGGGAATGATTATGTTGGAAGTTTTAAGTTTCATTTTATCGAAACCTTTGTGAACGCAGGGGCCAGAGGGGTCCAACTGTTTTTTATTATAAGCGCATTTACATTATATAATTCAACACGTTCAAGATATAAGTCAGATAGATATCCGATAATAAACTTTGCGATAAGACGGGCATTCAGGATTTTGCCGTTCTGGTGGGTAATGGTTGTTATGGCATCTGTTCTGATAGGTTCTATTTACGATATCCCTCGAGTGCTAAGTAACATGTTCTTTTTGTTTGGCTTTATCAGATACAAGGAAGGCGTTGAACTTGTTACGGGGGGGTGGTCATTATTTGTTGAAGAGACCTTTTATATGATGCTCCCCATAATTTTCTTGTTAATAGACAATAGACGAAGGGCCTTCTATTTATTTGTCATTACTTTTGCCATCTCTTTAATGTGGTTGGTACTGGCTCCGTTATTGGGCGTTTCTTCTGACAGAAGTTTTATTGACCTGTTTCCGTTGACATATTGGTTTGCATTCGCAATTGGAATTAATCTTTACTTTGTAATGAAAAGTGACCGGTTTCAAGGTTTTATAACAAGCGGATTTAATGCCAATATATTTGAAGTGGCAACATGGCTGATTATTTTACTGATTCTTCGAGGTCATCCCATTGGCGCCACATTCTCATTTATATTTATATTCTTGTCATGCTGCAGTGAGAAAACTTTTCTTGGGCATATAGCAAGGTCTGGTCTAATGATGAGATTTGGAGTATACTGTTATTCGATATATCTATTCCAGTTCCCGTTGCTGGATGCTTTAGACCCATATAAAATAATATTATTCAATAATCTGGGGCTTTCAGGTGCAAGCGTTGATGTCAAATTGCTGATATATTTCCCGGTAGTGGCGATGATATCATTGTTCCTGGCATTTTTTACATTTAATTTAATTGAGCTGCCTTTTCTTCGGCTTGGAAAAATTGTTAACAACAAATGTAGCTCTATATTAAGCGCGGCTTTTGCTATATAATTTTTTTAATTATCCGCTTCCGTATTAATTCGTCATATGAGTGATTCATTAGTTAGTGTATTATTTCCGGTATATAACTCATCGGATTTTGCGAGGTCTGGCGGGAAGTGTCTTTTAGAAAAGGCTCTTGATTCGCTATTGACTCAGAAGTACAATAATATTGAGCTGATAATTCTTGATAATCAGTCAACTGATAATACTGCAAAGATATGCAGGTCTTATGCCGATAAAGATTCGAGGGTAAGATATGTTCTGGATGATCAGCAAAGATTTCCGGAAGAGGCGATATCCTGGATGGCGCAAAGTCTCATGCGTGGGAAGTATTGCATGATTGGCAATGATGATGACCTTTACAGTCCCGAGTATATAAGCGAAATGGTTGCGGTACTTGAGGGAGATGACAAGATTGGCATGGCCTATGCCAATGGCCGGTATGTCGATGTCGATGGGGTTCTCCTTAGTAAAATGGTTCCCAAGATTATCGACTCGTATTCTGCCACTGCATCAGCAATCTCAAGCTATTGCGTCTATATTCAGAAAAGAAATATTCTTCCGATAATATTCGGGGTATACAGGAGCGAGGTTATGCGCAGACTGTTGCCGTTTGAGAAATTCGATGAATTGAAAGCGAATGTCGACAATTTGTTTATGGCCAAGTTTTTTATCAAAGGGCATAAATGTTTTTTTGTAGATAAGGAGCTCTTTTTTTACAGGGATAAAAAAAGAGGGTTATCCGAGGTACAATCTTCAGTCAAGATTCCCGGAATGCCTGATATCAGCAAGCCGATACTTTTGTGGATGTATTATATCAGACACCAGTTTTATTTCTTTAATAAGCTGAATGGTCTTATTCGTGAGAGTCAATTGCATGAAAACCAATATACGTATGTGCATGCCTTGACATATTACAGCTTTCTGAAACAATCAATAAATCTTCTTGGCTGGATAAAAAAAGAATATATCCGTACTGCGTCTCATGAAAAGATCTACAATGAGTTTCGTGAGGTTATCAGAAAAAAAATGAAGCAAATATCCCGAAAGCCCCTCTCGATCGGGTTCTTTCCTGATGACAGAATGGATAACGCGAGGTTTCAGCCGGAAGTATTGTCAGATCTGGTTGCAGTGTGTTTAAAGGGTGGGGAGGGAATGATTGAGCTGATCAGGCGGTACGAGCATTTGAATGCAGATGAAGGTGTCTCACCAATTATTGCTGAGCTCAAGACTCTGTTTGAGGAGGAGCAAAAGCGGTTGGGCGAGCTCAAGAACGCTGCGGATTCAAGGTGCGGTCAAAAACCGTTATTATTAAATGACACAACAAGCAATATCCTCCCAGGGAAACAGAGCTCCATGGTCTCAATTATCTCTCCATCGTTAAATTTGGGGAGATTCCTTCAGGATACTATAACCTCAGTTTCCAGACAATCTTATAGTAACTTCGAGCATCTGGTTGTCGATGGGGGATCGACAGACGAGACCCTTGATGTCTTAAAGAGGAACAATGCTGTTCGATACATTTCAGAGCCGGATGATGGCGTTGCCTATGCCATAAGGAAGGGTTTTTTGATGTCGAAAGGCAACTACATTATCGTTTCCTGTGTTTCAGATGGAATTCTTGACAAAGATTGGTTGCATAGATGCGTTGAGCTTCTTGATAACGATCAGCAGGTAGCCCTTGTGTGGGGGTTTCCCCAATATCTCTCAGAAGACGGTGCGCTTGGTTCGATATCCTATCCGCAGTTCCATCACACGCTTGCGCCTCAAAAAAACAAATTCTTTGCCTATTGGATCCAAACAAAATTCTGGTTGCCTGAGTCAAACTTCTGTGTCAGAAGGGAGATATTTGATAAGTGTTTTCCTTCATATGCTGACATAGCCGAAAACAAAGACTGTTTTTTGGAGTTTAATTACAACCTGCATGTTGGTGGATATTTGACGGCACATATCCCTGTAGTGGCGAGCTTTGGTCGAACTCATAGTAATCAGGCCGGACAGAGAGAGACGCAATCCGGCCTAATGAAAAAAAGGATGAGTGGTTACAGGCGTAAAGTACTGTTCTATCAATTAATGCTTTTGTCAGGGATAAGAAAACATACATTCAGGAACGGGTTTGGTTGTAGCATTAACACGTTAGCCTGTGACGGGGTATCGATACGTGACAGTGTCAGGTATCGGTTAGGTTATATCAAGAGGGCTCTTCGTAAAACCCTATAATCATACATTAATCATATACAATTAAAGTATTTAACTGTATTGCAATGAAGCTGAATCTCGGATGCGGACATGATATAAAAGAAGGCTGGGTCAATATTGACGGACCCCGGGAGGACTTGTGCTATGATGATCTCAAGGCGGATATCCATGCCAGAATCGAAGACCTTGATTACCCGGATAATACGGTGGATGAAATATTGATGAGTGCTGTATTTGAGCATTTCCCGAGACATATTGCTATTGTCCAGCTCCGAAAAATGTATAAATGGCTTAAGCCAGGGGGTTTTATAACCATTCTTGTTCCGGATTTCTGGGGAACAGTCAAAATGTTGAGAAAATCAAAGAGTATGAAAGAGCAGCAGTTCTGGTTTCGGCATTTGTATGGCCCCCAGGACACGGCTAAATTCGGCATACATTATGATGCATTCAGTGTAAAAAAACTAAAATGGATATTCTCAATAGTCGGTTTTAACCAATATCGATATAAAGTTATAAGGCGCTGGCCTAATATTGAGTTTGTTGGAATCAAGGATAACAGAATCAAATCGGATGCTGACGCCGAAAAAGATATTATCGATTATATCGCGAATTATGAGTATCGGCGTGAATCGGGTATTGCATTCGGCGCATGGATGAAGGATATCGGTATACAGGCAGAGAAGCCGGAAACGCCTAAATACAGAACTCATGAACTTTACAAGAGGCCTACTCTCGCTTCTCTGATAACTAAAATATTGAAAAGAATAGTCTCATGAACAGTGTCGGGAAGAGAAACCAGGAAAGTCGGGATGAGTGGTTGGAAAAAACAATAAAATTAATTCCTTCCGGCTCAAGAGTACTTGATGCGGGAGCTGGTGAGCTCAAGTACAAGAAATACTGCACGCATCTGGAGTATGTGGCTCAGGACTTTGCGGAATATGATGGCAGGGGGGATGAGTCCGGCCTGCAAATGGGCACATGGGATCAATCAAAACTTGATCTGGTATCTGATATTACCTCAATTCCCCAACCCGATGCATCTTTTGATGCAATTCTCTGTATTGAGGTGTTTGAACACCTGCCGGATCCACTTGCGGCTATTAAGGAATTCACCCGATTATTAAAACCAGGCGGTCATTTGATCATAACCTCTCCGTTCTCCAGTATAGCTCATTTTGCTCCCTACTATTATTATACCGGCTTCAGCAAATACTTTTACCTTACTCACCTCGAAAACAGCGGTTACAATATTGCGGAGATAGCGGTGAATGGCAACTATTTCGAGTATTTAGCTCAAGAGCTCAGGCGTGTTAAAAGTATTGGGAAGAAATTTGCAAATATACGGGCATCCTTTATTGAGCACCTGGCAATACAGCTTTTGCTCTTAATGTTAGGAAGGCTTTCTCGCCACGATACGGGCTCGTCCGAGCTGCTTCACTTCGGGTGTCAGGTCCATGCTACAAAGCAACTTTAAATAATGTGTTTATACTAAGGCGGTTGGTGTGATCATAGTCAAGCTTAGTGGCGGCATTGGGAATCAGATGTTTCAGTACGCGCTCGGAAGATCTCTTTCGATCAGAAACGGTGCGGATTTACTGCTTGACCTGTCGCTCTATGAAAGCGAACAATCCATTCTTGAAAAGCGCAGTTACGCTCTTCAGCCTTTTCGGCTCAAAGGGGGTGATGCGCATGAAGGCGATATTTTCCATTGCAATCGCAACCGAACGACAGGTCTCTCTTTTCTGATTTTCCGTTTGACGGGCAGAGTGTTCAGCAAAGAGACCTATGTTTATATCAAGGAAAAGTCTGTCGGATTTGACCCCTTGCTGCTTCGTGCGAGGCACCAGAATATCTGTCTTGACGGGTATTGGCAAACCGAGAGATATTTTCTTGATGTTGCTGATGAGATAAGAGGAGATTATACCCTTCGCGAGGAGTGTGCCGTTGACGGGTTTCCTTTGGCTAACGATATCCGTAACTCAAAATCCGTCTCTTTGCATATCCGGAGGGGGGACTATGTCCATAATGCAAGGACAAACAACTATCACGGTCTTTGCCCGCTTGAGTATTATCAAAAGGCCGTCCGCCTTGTTGAGGAAAAGGTTGTCACGCCCTCCTTTTATGTTTTTTCTGATGATGTCGCCTGGGCCAAGGAGCATCTGAAGATCAACCACCCTGTCACTTTTGTATCGGATGGCAAGCTGAAAGACTATGAGGAGCTTGTGCTTATGTCATGCTGTCAGCATAATATCATAGCGAACAGCAGTTTCTCCTGGTGGGGTGCATGGCTCAATAAAAATCCAGGGAAGATCGTTGTGGCGCCGAAGCAGTGGTTTGCCAATCGGCAGATATCCTCAAAAGACATTATTCCTGACCGGTGGATAATGATCTAGCTTACCCTCTGTTGTCACGAAACCATTGATAGGTTGCTTCAATCCCTCGTCTAAGAGGGGTTTTGTGCGTCCATCCGAGGCTGTGAAGTCTGGATACGTCAAGCAGTTTTCGTGGTGTACCGTCCGGCTTTGATGTGTCATTGACAATGGTGCCGTTAAATCCGACAATCTCAGCGATGAGCTCGGCCAGTTCTCTTATGGTAATCTCCTCTCCTGTTCCTATGTTGACGATCTCATTCCCGTCACAGTTCTCCATCAGGAAGATGCAGGCATCGGCCATGTCTTCTACGAAGATAAACTCACGCTTTGCCCGTCCTGATCCCCACATGATGACTTCTGTTTTGTTTTCCGATTTTGCTTCATGAAACCTGCGGATTAGTGCGGGCAGAACATGAGAGCTATTCAGGTCAAAGTTGTCGTGCGGTCCATAAAGGTTGGTCGGCATGACGGAAATGAAATTCGTTCCGTACTGCTTGTTGAATGCCTGACACATCTTTATCCCGGCAATTTTGGCGATTGCATATGCCTCATTGGTCGTTTCCAGTTTTCCGGTCAGCAAATACTCCTCCTTCATTGGTTGAGGGCACTCCCGGGGGTATATACAGGAGCTTCCAAGAAACATAAGCTTCCTGGCTCCGTAAAGATGCGCTGCGTGAATTACGTTGTTTTGTATCGAGAGATTATTGTAAATGAACTCTGCGGAAAATGTATCGTTGGCAAGAATTCCGCCCACCTTTGCGGCAGCAAGAAAGACATATTCCGGTTTGCAGGAGTCAAAAAATCTGTCGACTGCCGACTTGTCCATAAGATCTAATTCCGTCTTTGAACGGCGGATAATGTTTGTATAGCCTTCGCTTTCCAGTTTTCGCGTTATTGCTGATCCTACAAGGCCGTTGTGACCGGCAACGTATATTTTTGAGTCTTTCTTCATGATCTCCTGTACTTACTTGTGTGATGATTTTTCCGTTTCCAGGTCAGCATGCATCATGAGTTCTGCCAATTCAATAAACGATGTTTTTGCTGTCCAGTTAAGTTTCGTTCTTGCCTTTGACGGGTCTCCGAGAAGGAGGTCGACTTCGGCAGGTCGAAAATATTTGGGGTCTATTCGAATGATGGTCTTTCCTGTATCGCTGTTTATTCCGATTTCATCCAGATCTTCTCCTTCCCAGTGAAGGTTGAGGCCCGCAATTCTTGAACACTCTTCAACAAACTCTCTGACGGAGTGCGTTTCACCGGTAGCAAGAACGAAATCGTCAGGCCGCTCTTCCTGAAGCATCATCCACATTCCTTCGGCATAATCCCTTGCGTAACCCCAGTCCCGCCTCGCATTCAGGTTGCCAAGGTAGAGGCACTCATCCTTTCCGGTTATAATGCGGGCAAGTCCGCGGGTGATTTTTCGAGTGACGAAGGTCTCACCGCGTCTTGGCGATTCATGGTTAAAGAGTATGCCGTTACAGGCGAAAAGGCCGTAGCTTTCCCGGTAATTAACCGTAATCCAGTATGCGTAGAGTTTGGCCACAGCATAAGGTGAGCGGGGGTAAAAGGGTGTCGTCTCGCGCTGCGGGGTTTCCTGAACCAGCCCGTAGAGTTCACTGCTTGAGGCCTGATAATATTTGGTTTTGATTCCGGACTCCCTGATGGCGTCAAGAATTCGCAGAGATCCGAGGCCGTCGACATCACCAGTGTATTCAGGAATATCAAAGCTCACCCTGACATGACTCTGTGCCCCCAGATTATAGATTTCATCCGGACGGATGGCCTCTATAAGACGACTGATGCTACTGCTGTCAGACAGATCCCCATAATGAAGAAAAAGTTTTACTCCGTGGACATGAGGATCCTTGTAGAGATGGTCTATCCGGTCGGTATTGATTGAGCTCGATCGGCGGATAACGCCATGAACCTCATACCCCTTTTCAAGGAGAAGTTCAGCCAGATATGACCCGTCCTGACCTGTGATGCCGGTAATCAGTGCACGTCGCATAGTTGTTTGGTTTCAATGGTTGCAAGTAAATATAACAAATCCCCTTAACCGCATAGGTCCGGAGTGTTCAGCGGCAGTTTATTTTGCGCTTCCTCAAACGCATTCTCTCTTTCCGGAAAGGGGTGACCACTCTTTATTGTAAAGATGGGTATGAAACCTTAGATTGCTTGCGATCCCAGGTTTGTGCACTAACAGCTATTCTATGAAACTTTTTTTTCGGGTTGTCCGATACCTCCTCCCCTCAAAAGGACAGATTTCGCTTGTTATTATTGTCAGTATCGTAACCTCACTGCTTGGTGTGGTTTCCATCTATTCCGTTCTGCCTTTGCTGAATGCAGTTTTCAACAGCGACAGGACTATTGAGGCTCCAAAGAATCCCGGCGCATCGCTTGCTCTCCCATCGATATCTGGCGATTCCGCTCACACGGGGCTTATGGGCGTCGATACCGAAAAACTCAAGGCTTCGGTGACCGAAACGTTTACCCGCGCATTTCAAGCCGAGAGCAGAGAACAAACCCTGCTCAATATCTGCCTTTTTCTTATAGCCGCTTTTGCGCTGAAAAATATTTTTGTCTACCTGAACGGGCAGCTGATTTTCAGGATTCAGACCAAGACGGCCAAGAAGCTTCGGGATGATGTGTTCCGTAATATCATTGAGATGCATCTTGATTATTTCAACAAGAACCGGGTGGGGAACCTGATGAATCTTGTCTACAATGATGTGCAGGCAGTCAACGATACGGTTACATCAACGTTTGTCAATTTTCTGCAGAACCCCTTTTCGATTGTTGTCTATGTTGCAGTGCTCCTGATTTTAAGCTGGAAGCTCACTCTTTTCGCTACGGTTACCTCTCTTGGCATTTTTGCGGCAATCCGCCTTATCGGCAATCAGGTCAAGGGTCATGCCGCCAGTTTTCGCCAGAGAATGGGCGACATGAATTCGGTGCTCCAGGAGAAATTCAGCGGCATAAAAGTAATCAAATCCAGCGCTTTTGAGAATGTGGAACTCAATCGGTTCCAGGCGTTTACCCGCGATTTCCGCCGTCTCGATATCCGCATATCGAGGCTTCGCAACATCATCGGGCCACTCAACGAGACGCTGCTTGTTGCCGCAATCGCCTTGGTGCTCTGGTTCGGCGGCCTGCAGGTATTCGAGGGACGCATGACCTCTTCAGAGCTTATCCTTTTTGCCTTCACGCTCTATTCCACCATGGGTCCGATCAAGAAGTTCGGTGAAGTCAACAACCAGATGCAGGTCGGGATGGTTTCGGCAGAACGGCTGTTCGAGCTGCTCGATACGGTGCCTGATATCACCAACGGGACTCGTTCAATACAAGGGTTTTCCCATGATATCCGCTTTGAGAACGTCTGTTTCAAATACAGTCGTGAAGCTGATGCGCCCAATGTGCTCGATCATGTCTCTTTCGAAATCAAGAAAGGTGAAATGGTCGCGCTCGTCGGTCAGTCCGGTTCAGGAAAGTCGACAACGGTCGACCTGCTGCTTCGCTTCTACGACGTCGATTCAGGACGGATCACCATTGACGGAACTGATATACGCGAGTATGATTTCAAGCAGCTCCGCCGAATGATAGGAGTGGTGAGCCAGGAGGTTATCCTGTTTAACGACACCATCCAGGAAAATATTGCATACGGCGCACATGATGATATAACTCCGGAAAGGATTGTCACTGCCGCAAAAATGGCCAATGCACACCAGTTTATCAACGAAAAACCGGAGAAGTATGAGACCCTTATCGGAGACCGTGGGGTCCAGCTTTCGGGAGGACAGCGTCAGCGGCTCGCTATAGCTCGCGCGATGGTGAAGAATCCGGAACTTCTTGTTTTCGACGAGGCGACCAGCGCGCTTGACAATGAATCGGAAAAAGTGGTGCAGGATGCAATTGATCATGCACTTGCTGAGCGCACGGCGCTTGTCGTTGCACACCGGCTCTCTACGGTCAGGAATGCTGACCGGATCATCGTGATGGAGAGGGGTCGGGCGGTCGAATCAGGAACCCATGAAGAACTTCTCAAGCAGGACGGGCTTTATCGTCATCTCTATGATATCCAGTTTTCCGCCAAACCGTCTTGACAATTCTTAAAGCGATTATTGACGGTTGATGCATGAGCATTTCTTCCCGTGAGCGGAGTGACTCTGTGCAGACCAGTTAGGGGGCGCATCTCCATCGTGCCGGTTTTGTTGTGATTCTGACTACCGCTTTTGTCGGAAAGGGGAGTAGTTTAATGTCCATTGCAGCATGTATATCATGGTGTAATGGGGCCGGTCAAGCGGTATTTGGCTTAGAAAAGATGACTTGTAAATACCCCGGGTGCCCAGTCCGGTCGTTCTGTTATTTCTGCAGCATCGCCACCAGATCATTGCCAGCACCCTCACCAGCTGCTCTTGCGGGAAAAAACCTTTTTCACGGTTTGATTCCGCTATCTTTTCAACCCATCGCTTTGCGCTTTCCAGGTCAATGTACCGGTCTCGTTCTGACAATTGATGGTGAACAAGGAGTTCATCATCTGAAGTGTCAGCAATGCGGGCTTTTACGTAATGCGCTCTTGCTGCTCTTGCTGCGGCGCTGGATAATGAAGCCTGTTTTTCTGTGATTTGACCTTCATGCACACGGTATTGAAGAAGGGTGAGCGGCAGATTTGCAAATTTTGTGTGATCTGCCAGAATTGTCCAAAAACGGTAATCTTCAGCGTACTTGCAGTCTTCGGGGTAGCGCAAACCGGCCATGCTCTCTTTTCTCATCATGACTACCGGGTGCGAGAGCGGGTTATGAAAAAGCAGATGTATTTTTATCTCATCGTTCGTTGATGGCCATCGCCGCACCTCGGTTTTTCGACGGTTGTCCAACAGCTGCATTGCTGCACCCAGAACGCCGATCTCAGGATTCTGCTCCATGTATGAGACCTGGCATTCAAGACGATGGGGAAGGCTGATATCATCGCAATCCATTCTGGCAATATATTTTCCCTGAGCAAGCTCAATCCCCCGGTTCAGCGTTTTTTCGATGCCGACATTCTCTGGAGAAGAGATGAGACGTATCCGACTATCCTTATAAGACGATACGATGTTCATGCTCCCGTCAGTGGAGCCATCATCGAGTATAAGCAGTTCAAAATGGCCGTAGGTCTGGTTGAGAATGCTCTCAATGGCAGTATTGAGATACTTCTTTCCATTGAAAACCGGCATGAGCACCGTGACTAATGGTCTATGCATTAGGGGGGGAGATGATTGTGCGGGTGAAGGGATGCTTCTATTACAGCCGACCATTGGATACGGCTTTATCGTATATGCCCTTGACGTCGTAGACAATTCCGCCCGCCATCAGCCATTGGCGAGGATCGAGCGAAGTGAACTCCCGATGACCGACAGCCGCAACAACGGCATGGTAGGCGCCTTTCACGATGCTTTCCGGACGGGAAATCAGCGGCAGGCCATAGGTTTGACTGACTTCGTGTTCTGCGGCCCAGGGATCGGTGAGTTCAACCTTGCATCCGTAGTCCTGCAACTCCCTTATTAGATCTATCACCTTGCTGTTCCGGATATCAGGGCAGTTCTCCTTGAAGGTGATGCCGAGAACGAGGATTTTGGCGTTTTTTACCGCAACGTTGTTTTTAATGAGGAGTTTTACCACCTGACCGGCAATATAGGCCCCCATATCGTCATTAAGGCGTCGGCCGGCAAGGATTATTTCGGGGTGGTAGCCTGCTTCCTGGGCTTTTTGTGCCAGATAGTATGGATCGACACCGATACAGTGTCCTCCAACCAGGCCGGGCTTGAATGGCAGGAAGTTCCATTTTGTGGCAGCCGCCGCGAGCACATCGAGCGTATCGATGCCGAGAAGGTTGAAGATGCGCGACAGCTCGTTGACAAAGGCGATATTGATGTCCCGCTGCGAGTTTTCGATGACCTTGGCGGCCTCAGCGACTTTGATCGAGGGCGCCGGGTGTGTTCCGGCCTCGATGATTGAGCCGTAGAGGCGGTTGATTACTGCCGCTGACTCCGGAGTGGAACCGGAGGTGATCTTCTTGATCTTCGTCACCGTATGCTCCTTGTCACCCGGATTGATGCGCTCCGGCGAGTACCCGACAAAAAAATCCTTGTTGAAGGTCAGTCCGGATACGCGTTCAAGGACGGGAACGCAATCCTCTTCGGTCGCACCAGGGTAAACCGTTGACTCATAGATGACGATATCGCCGGGAGTGAGTACCTGTCCGACACTTTCGCTGGCCTTGATGAGCGGGGTCAGGACCGGACGGTTGTTTTTGTCCGTCGGCGTCGGCACGGTCACGATATAGCAGTTGGCACCCTTAAGGTCCAGAATGTTGCTGGTGATGAAGAGTCCCTTATCTGAAGAGCTCCCCTCAAGAGGATTATTGCCGGTACAGCGTTCAGTAAGGAGAGCCCCATCTATTTCAAGCGTCGAGTCTCTGCCCTGTCGCAGCTCTTCGATTCTCGAGAGCTTGACGTCGAATCCTGCAACGGGGTAGTGTCTGGCGAACTCGACGGCGAGAGGGAGGCCGACATATCCCAGTCCGATAACGGCGATTTTCCTTTGTGGAGTGCTCGAGGGGGTCAGATTATTCATCATGCTCAGGTTGTTTTTTCTGCAATATGGCAATAATTCCGGTTTTTCAGACGGGATTGCGGTGTTCCAGGCCGTCAACAATTGCTACCCAATGGCCATTTTTCTGCCGGTGCGGATCGACCGTATGCATGCCCACGCTGTTCCATGCTTCCGCTCCTGCCTCGACGACAGGCCCGCCCGGTACAAGCTCTTCTCTGAAGGAGAGAGCTGAGAGCTCGGTTATTCTGAAGGCCCAGACCTTGCTGCCGTAGTGCGGGAAGCCGTCCTGACTGAATCGGTAGAGCGCTCCTTCATGAGCCACTATTCTTCCACCGGGGCGGGAGTAGTTGAGGCTTTCGCTGATGACGGGGCTTTTCGGGTGTTCGCTCCATGGCCCCAGGAGCGTGTCCGAAGAGAACAGGTGCAGGTTGTTGAGTTTTCTGGCATTGATGAAGAGGTACCATCGGCCGTTGTGCTGAACGATCGATGGATCGCTCAGCGGGGCAAAGCGGTTTTTCCCCTTGATCAGCGTTGCGGCATGCTTCCATTTGACAGGGAAAGGGGCTGCCTTGTAAAGTCTTATTTCTTTGGATTTCAGGCACTCAGGTATCATATAGATGCTTCCGTCATGGCTGAATACATAGGGATAGGAGAGATGGGCATGATCTCTGAGTACAACAGCATTGTACGTCCATCGTTTCAAGTCGCTGCTTCGGGCATGGGCGATTTCGCCCTTGTTTCTCGAGCTGTTCAGGACTTCAAAAAACAGATGGAACTCATTGTTATGCTCTATCATGAAGGGGTCGGCAACAAACCTCGCCTTGACATCGGTCACATCGCCTGCGCTGATTATCGGGTTGACGACGCCCTCTTTCGGCTGGAGAGTGAATGGGGTCAAGCCTTCGTAGATTCCTATCGACCAGTTTTCCCTGTCGCGTCTCCGGACCCTCCTTCGATGCCGTTTTATGCGGTAAACGATGAGAGGCGCGGCGCAGATGAAAAGCACAAGTATCGTCAGGCTCATAAAACCCTCAATTTTTCTTTTTTCTCTGAAGCAGCTGCTTCAGGTGGCGTTCAAGGTTCTCGCCCATGGCTGACATCGTAAACTCCCGACCTACCCGTTCATATCCAGCCCTGCCGAACTCTTTGAGAGTCTGGGGATTGTCAATGATTCCGGCTATTGCAGCAGCGAGTGCTACGGGCTCTTTTGGCGGAACAATCACGCCGGTTCGACCGTCAAGCATAAGCTCCCTGACACCATTGACATCTGTTGCCACAACCGGCTTCTGCATTGCCATCGCTTCCATGACCACATTTGGCATGCCTTCAAAAAGGGAGGAGAGGACAAGCAGGGTAGCCCCCTTCAGAAAGGGATAAATATAAGGGGTATATCCCATAAAGATAAATGACTCTTCAAGTCCGGCCTCCCGGACCTCCCTTTTGAGTTCCTCTTCCAGTTTGCCCTCACCAGAAATGGCAAAGAGGAGATCGTTTCTTGACTGTTTCAGGATTGCGGCGGCCCTGATCAGATAGGTGAATCCTTTCTGCTCCGAAAGCCGGCCGGCACTGTAGATGATTTTTTTACCGGGGTAGCGCGCAGCGAAATCATAGGGGTCAACATGTTCAGGAATCGAAACGCCGTTATAGATGACCTTGACAAACTGCTCGTCGAACCATCCGTATGCTGCATAACGCTCTTTGATGGTCTTGCTGTTGGTGATGATGCCGTCAAGGATATATCGGGCACTCAGGCGGTAGCGCCATCTTTTTTTGTTATACATCAGGAGTCCGTGCCGGGCAAGGATCACCGGTGTGCCGGTGATTTTGGCGACCAGACCCGCTGAGCGCACATCGGTATTCAGATTGCAGATGAGTATCTCGTTTTTTGTTCTTCTCAGATAGCGTGCAATCGTGAAGAGGTAGAGCGATGTGGCTTTCTGCCATCTGCTGATGCCAAGAGTGCCCAGTCCCGCTTTTGCTGCACGGTCGAGTAATTTCGAGCCGGCCCTCCCGATGACGGCAACCTCATGGCCTTTTTGGGCAAGCTCTGCAGCTGCCGACAGCATCCATTTTTCCCCGCCGCCGAACTTTCGGGTGCCGATAAAGTTTACAAATCCGATATTCATGATGCTTTGGTCGAGAGCTTCTGATAGAGTTGAAAGGTCTTTTCCGCCATTGTCCCAACGGAAAATCGAGCGGCCCTGGCGATTCCCGCCTTTTGATAGCGGCGCATCATCCCTGGTTCGGCTATCATCCGTGCAATGCCAGCTGCAAGCGCTTCCGGATTCTGCTTTTCTACAAGAAGGCCGAATTCACTTTCGCCAAGCAGTTCGGGGACCCCTCCTGCAGCGGTCGCAACCACGGGGATGCCGTTTGCAAGGGCATCGATAATCGAGGTCCCCAGCCCTTCGGTTTTCGATGAGTTGATATAGAGATCAAAAGCGCCGATAAACTTTTCAAGGTCGCTCCTGTATCCCGGCATGATCACCTGGTTTTCAAGGCCAAGTTTTCCGATTTCACTGATGATAGCGGATTTTTCCTCTCCATCGCCAATAATGAAAAGCTTGCATTTCACTCCCTTCTGCAGCAGCACGTAAAGAGCCCTGAGCAAGGTAAGATGATCCTTGTTGCCGGTCAGTGCCGCCACCATTCCAAGAATAATGGTGTCGGGTTCTATCCGGTACTCCGAACGAATCCTCTGTTTTGTCTCTGCATGATCGGCCTTGAGCCGGTCAGGATCCACGCCGTCGTATATCGTCTCGATTTTTGAGGGCGGCACCCCCTGGCTGACCAGCACCCCTCTGATGCACTCCGATACCGAGATAATGCGGTCTACTTTCCCGGATTTGTATTTGTAAAGGCTGAGAGGATTGTTTTTGATGGGAAAGTCGACCCTGCGGTGAACGACCAGTGTGAAGCCGTTATAAAGAAGTTTCGCCTGAAGGGCCATCGAATGGGCAGGTGTCGTATGGGTATGGACGATATCGATTCTGTGTTTTTTTATGACGTTCAACAGCGCCAGAGTGACCCCGGGATTGATTTCCCCCCGGGATGCGGCGGGGAAGCGCTCTTGAACATAAGGGGCGGTTTTTTCAAGAAAAGGGCTATCGGGAAGCCCCATGCTGTACTGCGAAAGAGGAAACGAACTCAGCTGACGCATAAGGTAGAGGGCCTGCTGTTCCCCGCCGCGCCATCCGGTTGCGGTATTGTAGTGAAGGACATTCATAGGCTTAAATCGAACAGCTTTTCAGCGGTGACGGGGCCGTTTTGGCCGTTGGGATTGGTATGGTCAATGAGTCGAGCTTAAGGTGGTTTCCCCGGGCGCCGGCACCATTGCAAGCACCCTCTTGAGCGATGTGACGATGGTATCGGTCGTGATATCGACAACGTCGGGTGTTGGTGAGACGATGACCTCCTGTATCGGGCTCAACGGCCCGAATTGCGCCCGATCGGCGAGCGAGGCCCGGTAGAGGCCTATAAGGGGTGTCAGAGAGCAGGAGGCGACATGGATGAGTGATGTGTCAGGGGTAATGAGGACCCTGAGCTTTTTCACGATTTCGCCGACCTCATAGAGATTGCCGGTCGCTGGCGATTGCCTGATATTGCAATGGCGCTGCTCAATCGCTCTTTTCTCTGCAAGATCCTGAGGCGAAGAGAAAATCACAAATGTCTCAAGAGGAAAGTTGCTGACCAGTTCAGACCACTGGGAGGGAGTTCTGTGGCCGCCGCTATGGCCGGCGCTGATGTTGATGCCTATATATTTGCCCTCTTCAAGCGTACTGAGGAAGCTTTGGGCATCATCTGAAACCGGCATCGGGGGCAGATAGGGCCTGCAGTGCTGCGGCTGGCGGGCGGCATCGATGAGCGTCAAGAGCGAGAGGTTCTTTCTTGATTCATGAGAAAGGTGATCAGTATCGATAAGATAGTCGAAGAGTCCCTCATGAAAGGGGTTGCTGTGAGAGACTTTATATCGGGCACGGATAAGCTTGGACTGAATCAGGAAATGGGTCGAGGGGTGGTCTTTCGGGTTGAAAAGCAGGTCGAATTTTTTTGAAAGGATTCCCCTATAATACCGGTTGATATTTCTTTTCGCATGGTAGACGGCCGTGACATTCGGGTCAGCACTGAAAAACTCGAAAATGATCCGGTTGAAGGCGATAATGTATATCGCCAGATTGGGATAGGTTCTGCGCAGTTCACCGATGAGCGGCGTGAGCATAATGCAGTCGCCGTAGCGCTCTTTTGCCAGAATCGCGATGCTTTCGGGCGGTTTGTCGGGCAGCGGCTGCGACTGCCGCTGTTTGCAAACAAGCTGGAGGGTTGATGCAAAGCGCTGTCTGAACGGGCGCTTTGGTTTTTTTTGAGGGGCCATTCCTTTACTGTGGTTCGGTGATTACTGGAGGGATTTGTTATGGGTGACTTCCGGATGGGTGACTTCCGGTTTTTGACAGAAGCTGACAATTTCATGCTGCAGTTTTTCAAGAGAGAACATCGGTCTTACCCTTCGGCGCGCCTCCTTGCCGATTGCTTCTCTTAAAGCAGGGTTCTGGTAAAGTTTAGCGAACAGTGCCGCAAGCATCTCTTCGTCCCCGTAGTGAAGAAGAAACCCGCTTTCGGAGTCGGTGATCACCTCCTCGACGCCCCCCGCATAGGTGCTGACGGGCGCCACACCAAGATACATCGCCTCCAGAAGGGCGATGGAGAGTCCCTCGACAATGGAGGTGAGCCCAAAAATGTCGCTCTGTTTGAGATAGGCAAAAGGGTTCTCAATAAAGCCGGTAAAAATAATCCGGTCAGCCACACCAAGAGTTGCTGCAAGCTCCCTGAACTCTTCAAGCTGCGGGCCGCATCCCATGATCACCACTCCTGCGTCAGGGGCATGGGTGAAGGTCAGGAACCGGGCAAAACTTCTGATCAGGAAGTCAAATCCCTTGTTCGTGTCGGTTCGTCCCAGTGCGCTGATCAGAAACGGGAATGGTTTTCTGACCTCCTCCAGCGACTTTTTCTCGATGAGTTCGGGATCCAGTCCATAGTAGATGACCTTGATGCGTTCGGGGCGCATAAAGGTCGAGCGGAGGAGTGTCTCCCTGATTTTCTCTGCATTGACGATGATGCCGTCTGCCAGAATGTTGAAGACGAGATTGTAGAGCGGCTTGTTTTTCAGGTCGATGGTCGTGCCGAGCCACAGGATATTGCGGACGGCGCACACCCTGCTGACAATGCCTGCAATCGCGTAGTCTTTGCGCGTGGAGGGAATGAGGACATCTATGCGCTGTTTTATGACGATCCCAATCAGTTTTGCAATGGTGTAGAGATCAGCCTCATTCAGAAACGGCAGTTTGTATTTCTCTATGCTGAAATGTTCTCCGGTCTGCTCATCACGGTAGGCAAGCACGCTTTTATGCCCTTTCAGGGCCTTGACTGCCAGAAGAATGGATTTTTCATTCCCCCCGTCGAATTTGCCCCGAGATGAGTTGATAAAGAGAATATTCATGATAGCCCGGGTACCTTCGATTTGTCAGTCGTTCCTCGCTCCGGATCATGCAGAATATCGGCAATTTTTTTCTGAATACGGCTTCTTTCAAACGCTTCACTGAAGATTCTGAAGCTCTCTCTGCCCATGGTGAGCCGCCGCCGGGCATCGGTGATGAGGCGCTCAAGTGCGCCACTCCACTCTTCGGGATTTTTCACAAGGTAGCCGTTGACATTGTCGATTATCGTGCTCCTGTTCGCGCCGACGTCGGATGCAACGACGGGCCTGGCCACGGCCATGTATTGCAGCAGCTTGAATGCGCACTTTCCCCGGGTCCATTCGTCATCGGACAGGGGCATAATGCCGATGTCGATTGACTGAAGCCACTTTTTTTCCTCCGCCGATGACCACGGGGTAAACTTCCATCGAGTCTTCAGGCCGACTGGCGGGTTTGCGCACATGACGGCAAACCGTAGCTTCGGGTATTTCTCCTGAAGCAGGAACAGTGCATCATCGATCATCGAAAGGTAGAAGAGGTTGACATCGTTGCCGATCCAGCCTATCGTCACCCTGTCCGAGCCGGGGAGAGCGAGAGGTTCCGATAGCTGTTTTTCCAAGGCGGTAGGCACAAGGTGGACGTGTTGGCTGAATTGTTTCGCATAGCTGACAAGCTCCTCGCTCCCGGCGAAGACGAGCGCGGCACGGCTGAGGATGCCGTTCAGTTTTCTGATTGTCCTGCCGGAGACCGGTTTTCCAGCTTCCGGGTCCCAACTCTCTTTTATGTAGATGGCGTCATCGAAATCGTAGATGAGCCGCGACTTTTTTGCAATTCTTTTGGTGAAAAGCGCTGGCAGGATTTTTTTTTGCAGCAGGATAAAGTCATACTGCTGAAACCGGAAAAAGTATTTCAAAATGTTGATGTACTCCTTGCCGGAAATGCAGACAGCTTCCATGTCAATGTCGTATGCTCTCCAGTGAGGGAGAAACTGCCCTACCCTGTATCGGTAACTGGCACGGTGACGGGCATTGTGCAGGCAAAGAATTTTTTTCATGCTCAGCAGTTGCAATTGACAGGGGGAAGGACCCGCCTACCGGCAGGTTCAGGTCGCATGGTTGCTACTTTTGAATTGAGGGGGCAATTATCAGCACAATTTCCTGGTGATTTTGGCTTGTTTTTTCCCTCGCCAATACCTATCTGTTGATATGTCCTGATTTTTCGGGGTTCGGGACAACTGGTAAAAGCAAGGTATTAAATTCCCGACGATTCATTGTAACAGGCGAGCAATCAATGCAGAACTTTTTCCCCGTCGACCCTTTTGCCGCAAAGCGACTCTCTTTTGTCGCCAATACGATTTTCCTGTTCTGTATTATGGCGCTCTATCCGCTTGCCGGATCGTTTCTGTTCACTCTTTTTGTCGGTGGCAGCAGTGCCGGTTTCGCCCTGTTGCCTTCCGATATCTCCGGTCCAATGCTCTCATCAATCCGCTCAATACAGGCTTTCGGCCAGATTCTGGTGCTTGCCCTGCCGGTAGTTCTGCTTGCTGGGTGGCACACAAGAAGCCGCAATCCTTTTTCTGCGGGGAGTCTCGCGTTTCTCGGCATCGGGGGGCGTTCATCGCCCGCGGCAGTTCTGTTTGCGATTCTTGGGGTCTTTCTTCTGCAGCCGCTCCTGCACTCCATCAGCGAACTGCAGAACCTCTATCTCTGGCCCGCGCTCGGCGCCGCCGGGGCGGAAGTGATTCGCCAGCAGGAGCTGATGGACTCATTTATCGGTCAACTCGCCTCGGTGGGTTCACTGCCGGAGTTCATTGCTGTCGCCCTGGTCTTCGCTCTTGTTCCGGCGCTCACCGAGGAGGTGCTGTTCCGGGGGTATATCCAGCAGAATTACTCCCGATCACTCTCTCCGAAGAGGGCAGTCCTCTTGACCGGTGCCGTTTTTGCCTTCTTTCATCTGAGTGCGGCAAATCTGCTTCCTCTTGCTTTGCTTGGGTGGTATATTGGCTATATTTACAGCAAAACAGGTGATTTGACGGTGCCTATCGCCGTTCATTTCGCCAACAATTTTACAGCACTGCTGCTTCTTGAAGCCACAAAGGGCGCCGGGCAGCTGAAAGCCGCCTCCACCCAGACAGTTATACATGCCTTCTGGTGGTGGATTATTGTTGCAGGGACACTCTTTCTTTTCGTCGTGGTTGTCCGGCGGTTTTTGTCAGAGCTGTTCAGGGGGAATATGAGCCATCGATGCGCTGGTCAGGGGGATTATCCGGTTGTTAAAAAATAAGTCATGTCTAAACTCCTAAGTCTCAATCTGTTGCAGCGCGTGCTTGTCGCCGTTGTGGGAATACCGTTTCTCCTGTTGATGATCAAGCTGGGCGGAATCTGGTTTTTCGCTTTTTTCTCCCTGCTGGCGCTTCTTGCCGTTTTTGAGTTTCACCGGCTGGCCACTCACAAGGCCCACCCTCCGCCGCTATGGCTTGCACTCCTGATAACCGTGCTGTTTCAGCTGGATTTTTATGCTTCTTTTGCAGAAGTATGGGAGCTTCTCTTGGCCGTTATGCTTCTGCTTCTCCTGTTTGAACTTCGCACAAAAGAGGGGCGCTCTGCGCAGCTCAACCTCGGTTCACTCCTGCCAGGGCTGCTTTACGCCAATCTCTCTTTCGGCGCCCTCTTGCGGCTCCGTATTGATGTTTCTGCCCCGAAGGGAGAAATCATGGTTTTTCTCCTGTTTCTTTGCGTCTGGTCGGCCGATATTTTTGCCTATTTCGGCGGCAGCCTGCTCGGCGGAAGATTTATTCACCGCAAGCTTTTTGAACGCCTGAGTCCTCACAAGACATGGGAGGGATTTCTTTTCGGTCTCGGTGGCAGCATTGCTTCAGCAGCCATCTTTGCCTTTTTTGTTCCCGCGCTTTCCCTTTCGGTCGCGCTTTTGACGGGAGTGCTGATTGGCCTCTCCAGCCCGGCAGGTGATCTTATCGAGTCGATGTTCAAGCGGGATTCAGGGGTGAAAGACTCTTCGGGCCTGATACCCGGTCACGGCGGAGTGCTCGATCGTTTCGATACCATCATGTTCGTCTCTCCGTTCATCTATTTTCTGGCTTTTCATCTGCGGTTCTGACTGCCGTAGAGCGCCCTTCAGCGATATGGATAGGAATGGATGTTTTTTATATTACCCCATTGAGAGAGAGGGGGGCTGAGCTCTCATTTTGCGGTTGCCACGGGTTTTAATTGCGAGGAATTATCATCATGAAAATCGAAGGCCTTCTTTGCCGTGAACAAATTGCCTTGAATATAGAGCCGGCTTCAAAACAGCAGGTGATTGATAAAATGCTCTCTCTGATTTCCTCACATGCCGGGGTGCGGGATAAGGGGAAGTTGCGTGAAGATGTTTTCCGTCGCGAAGAGGATATGAGTACAGGCATCGGCAGAAAGATCGCACTGCCTCACGCCAAGACGGACGCGGTGACCGAACCGGTACTGGCTTTCGCAACGCTGAAAAGCGATTTGGACTTCCAGTCAATTGACAACGAGCCGGTCCGCATTATTTTTCTTCTTGCGACTCCTGAGGCGATGCTTGCCGAGCATTTGAAACTCCTCGGTCGCATTACCAGGCTTGCCGGACGGGATGACCTTCGTGACAGGCTTATATTGGCCGCTTCACCTGAAGAGGTGCTTGAGCTGTTCAGGGAAGGGGAGAAGGATTTCCCTCAGATCTAACCTATTACCACCAGGGGATTACAATCGTTATGCCGCACTATCAGGCAGTCAAGGGCGCAAGGGATATCTTTCCTGAAGAGACGGCTCAATGGAAGTATGTTGAAGGGGTAATTCACCAGGTTGCCTCACTCTACGGGTTCAGCGAGATACGGACTCCGGTTTTTGAGTACACCGAGCTTTTTCAGAGAGGCATCGGTTCATCGACCGATATCGTCGGCAAGGAGATGTTCTCTTTTCAGCCTGATCCACAGGGACGTTCCATTACGCTTCGTCCGGAGATGACGGCCGGGGTCATGAGGGCCGCCCTGCAGAAAAATCTGCTTTCCTCCGCTCCTGTCCACAAGCTTTACTACATCAGCGAACTGTTTCGAAAGGAGCGTCCCCAGGCCGGCCGGCAGCGCCAGTTCTCTCAGTTCGGGGCTGAACTGCTCGGCGTTTCTTCACCGGCAGCGGTGGCTGAGGTCATAACGCTGATGATGCAGGTTTTTGAATCGCTTGGCGTGCATGGTCTCAAGCTCAGGATCAACTCCCTGGGTGATACCGAGGACAGGCTTCGGTACCGTAGCGCCCTTCAGAGCTATTTCGAGCCCTATCACGGCCTGCTTGACGACTCATCGAAGGAGCGGCTTGAAAAGAATCCGCTCAGGATCCTTGATTCCAAGAACCCCGCGATGCAGGAGCTTGTCGCAGGAGCTCCCAGACTCTACGACTATCTCTCCGCTCCGGCGCTCGCCGAGTTTGACAAAGTGCTCTTCTACCTTTCAGAGCGGGCCATACCGTGCGAGATCGACTACCGGCTTGTGCGCGGCCTTGACTACTACTGCCATGCGGCCTTTGAAGTGACCAGTTCAGAGCTTGGTGCACAGGATGCCATTGGCGGCGGAGGGCGTTACGATGGACTTGCCCGGGAGCTGGGCAACTCCTCGGACCTCCCTGCAGCCGGATTTGCCGTTGGCATGGAGCGGCTCTTGATGACGATGGAAAAACAGGGGCTGTTTACTGCGCTCAACCCGTCAGGGCCGCTTGTCTACGTCGTGCTCCAGCAGCAGGAGCTTGCTGATTATGCCATGCAAATCGCGTGGAGGTTGCGCAGGGCGGGAATCAGCACTGAAACCGATCTGGCATCGAGAAGCATGAAGGCGCAGATGCGTGAAGCCAACAGGGCGCGGGCGGCCTATGCGCTCTTTGTCGGCGCCGAGGAGGTCTCGAGCGGCTTGTACGCCTTGAAGAATCTTCTTACCTCAGACCAGACAACCCTTTCGCTTGATGCAGTGGTTGAAATTCTCCGTGAGCCATCCCTCAGAGAGCAGATGAAGTCATGATGCCAGCCCCTTCAACAGTGACGCTTTATGGAAAAGAGGAGTGCTGCCTCTGCAATCAGGCTATGGAGATCTTGCTGAAAGTGAGGGAGTCGGTGCCGTTTGACCTGGAAAAAATTGATATTTCAGCCGACCCCGAACTCCTTCTGCGCTTTGAGAGGGAGATTCCGGTTATCTTTGTTGACGGCCGCAAGATGTTTCGCTACCGGGTGAAAGAGGACCGGTTCAGAAGAGCGGTCACTAAAGGCTGAAACGATGCTGAGATTTATTTTTTTTCTTGTTGTTATCTATCTGGCGCTTCGTCTGATTTTCAGGCTCCTGCGGGGTGTTTTTTTTCTGTTTGCAGGCAGAGCTCATCATAAGCGTGTGCGTTCGAGTTCGTCACCCTCAAGCGGGTCTCGGGTCGAGGAGGCGGATTATGAGGTGCTCGAGACACATATTCCCCGGGAAAGGTCGTGAAGTTGTAGAAGCCTTTTTGGGTGTTGAAGGGTTTTTTTGTACATTGTCCTACTGATTGAGAGGACAAGAGGATTATCTTATCATGGAAGTGGGGGATCCCCACTTTTTTGTTTTCTAAAAAAAGTTTGGACGAGGGTTTCATGCAGGAAGAGATCAGCAACCACGTTCTTGAGGCTATAGCCGAATCTCCAGGCACAAGGGCTGAAGGGATCTATCTTGTGGCCATGAAGGTCAAAGGCCCCTCAAGGGTTCCGAAGATCGAGATTCTGCTTGACACCGATACCGGCATCCGCATCGACCAGTGTGCCTGGTTGAGCAGGAGAGTACGGGAGCGGATTGAAGGTGACCTGGAGTTGATGGCGGCAATCGGTGAGGATTTTGAGCTTATGGTCGCATCTCCGGGCCTTGGTGAGCCGCTGAGGCTGCTGCGTCAGTATCAGCGGCATATCGGAAAGCTGCTTACTATTACATGGACCGATGATGAGGATGAACCAGTGGTAATGAAAGGCCGGCTCCTTCAGGTATCCCTTTCGGATGAAAGCGGGCCATCTATTGTGATCCTGCCTGAAAAAAAAGGAAAGAAGGGGCAGCCGGCAAAAAATGAAGGGGTCAGGGTTCTGCTCGACCGTGTGGTCCGCGCAGTTCCTGAGGCGGAGCTTTAGGAGGCTTTTGACAGGTCGGTTTGGGGTATCTTTTATAAATGCACAATCAAGAATGAGATGGCCAGAAAGAAGATAAAAGACGAGGGCGTTGACAAGCGGGCCCAGATTGCAAGCGCTTTCGGAGAGATTGAGCAGTCCAAGATCTTTCTCGACAAACGCACGGAAAGCGCGGCGGTAAAGATGGATATTGCCGATCTTCTCAAGGATATTATCCAGAAGCAGCTCAGAAAGGATTATGATCCCGAAGTCGAGTCCAACATTTTCATCAATCCCGAGCGTGGAGACTTTGAGGTCTATATCCTCAAGAAAATCGTCAAGGAGGTCGATATCGAGAGTATCGAAATCAGTATTGACGAAGTCCGCAAGATCGACGACTCGCTTGAAGTAGGCGATTTTTACGAAGAGGGTCCGATCAGGCTTGAGGACTATCTGACAAGAAAATCCATTCAGATTATCAAGCAGTCCGTACAGAAGAAGGTAAGGGATCTTGAGCGTCTGGTCGTCTACGAAGAGTGTCTGGAAAAAGTTGGTGAAATTGTTGCCGGCGAAGTATACCAGATAAGGCCGAATGAGGTTGTTTTCACCTACAATACATCAAAGGACCATCGGGTCGAGTTGATCATGCCGAAGGCGGAGATGATGAAGAAGGACAATCCTCGCCGCACCCCGCGCATGAAGCTCTATATCAAGCGCATTGAAAGAGAGAAGGTAAAGGTCCGTCTCGACGACGGCAGCATGGTTGAACGCGAGAAGCCGGACGGAGGCATCAAGGTCATTGTGTCGAGAGTCGACGACAGGTTTCTCTACAAGCTTTTTGAGCATGAGGTGCCGGAAATCCTGGACGGCCTCATCGTTATCAAGGCCATTGCGCGTGTTCCCGGTGAGCGGGCAAAGGTCGCCGTAGAGTCGACCAGCGCAAGGATCGATCCTGTCGGTGCCACTGTTGGTTATCGCGGCAAGCGTATTCAGAGCATCGTCAAGGAGCTGAACAACGAGAATATCGATGTCATCTATTACACTGACGAGCCGCAGATCTATATTTCAAGGGCGATGCAGCCGGCTAAAATCGATCCGCTGACGGTTCATGCCGACATAAAGACCCGGAAGGCAAGGGTCATGATCAAGCCTGACCAGATCAAGTATGCCATCGGCAAGAACGGAAACAACATCCATCTTGCAGAAAAACTGACCGGTTACGAAATTGATGTCTATCGCGATGTCATCGACAAGTCGATGGAGGATCCTACTGATATCGATATCATCGAGTTCCGCGAAGAGTTTGGTGATGACATGATCTATCAGCTGCTCGATTCCGGGCTTGATACCGCAAAGAAGGTTATGAGAGCGGGTATCGACAAGATCGAGGAGGCGCTTCTCGGACCTGCCAAGCCTGAAGAGATGACCGTGTTTGGCGAGTTTGCCGGACGCAGACCTGGAGCAAGGCCGCGTGAACGCAAAATCACCGAGGATGAAAAGCGGTACTGGAAGAAGATTGCCGAAAACATCTACAAGACGGTAAAGGAACAGTTCTCCGAAGAGGATCTGCAGGGTCTGTTTGATGACGATGTCGAGCTGGATCAGGATGAACCAGCCGCTGACGAGTCTTGACCGGCGCGCTTGAGCAGAGATAGGCATCGGAGAAAGCGAAAAGAGTTTATAAATCCATAGGAGGATGTAATGGCCCTTGAGGACATGAACAAGAAATACCGGATCAGTGATATATCAAGAGAACTGCAGGTGAGTCCGCAGGAAGTGTTACGTTTTGTCAAGCAGGAAGGGGGCAAGGTCGCCTCTACATCCTCTATGGTAGACGAAGAGATGCATGGGCTGATTTTCGGCCATTTCAGCGTTGAGAAGAAGATGGTCGACGAGACCCGGAAAATCAGGGCGGATAAGGAAAAACGCCTTACAAGGCTTGAGGAACAGTCGCGCAAGACGCTTGAAAAAGAGAAACATCTCAGTGACATCCTGGCCCCTGCGGCCCTTCCGCATGCCGTCGCAACGGAAGCCGTAATCGAACCGCTGCACGCTCCTGTGGCCGCGCCTGCCGCACCTGAGCCGGAGGAGGTCCCGTCTCCTGTTTCTCATCCCGTGGCGGAACCCGTTGAGGAAGAGCGTGCTGTTATTGGCGAGGTTTCCAAATATGAGGCTCCTGCAAACGAGCAGCTCGTCTCTTTTGACAGCCCGCAGAACATTGGAGGTCTTACCGTTCTTGGTACCCTTGATATGGAGGGCGGTCGGGGTAAGAAAGGTCGTAAAAAGAATTTCAGAGAGCAGGCCGATGCCTTGAAGGATGAGTTTGAGACCTCAGCCGGTGACGAAGTGCGCACCGATGAAAAAGGGGTAGCTATCAAGAAGCCGGTGAAGCCTGTCGGTGCCGAAAAACCAAAATCTTTTGTCGACGATGCCGCCGGCAAAAAGAAAAAGGGGAAGAAGAAAAAGAAGCCGGAGGTGGACGATAAGGTCATTTCGGCAAATATCCGCTCGACCATCAGCGGCATGGATGATGCCGGTGGCACCGGTTCCCGCCAGAAGTTCCGCAAGCAGCGTCGTATTGACCGTGAGCGCGAGCAGGAGGAAGCCGATCTGTTGCGCGAGTCGCAGCGGATGATCGTCAGGGTGACCGAGTATGCTTCACCGCATGAACTTGCGGAGCTTATGGGTGTTACGGCGAAGGATATTATCCAGAAGTGCTTCTCGCTCGGCAAGTTTGTGACCATCAACCAGCGCCTTGACAAGGAGTCGATAGAGCTCATCGCCCTTGAGTTCGGCTATGAGACCGAATTTATTTCCGAAGTAGAGGCCACGGCTGTTGTTGTGGCTGAGGATGCCGAAGAGGATCTGCAGACCCGCCCTCCCGTTGTCACCATCATGGGTCATGTCGATCACGGCAAGACCTCACTGCTTGACTATATCCGCAACAGCAACGTTGTGGCCGGTGAGTCCGGTGGCATCACCCAGCATATCGGTGCCTATGAAGTCACCGTTGAGGGCGACCGCAAGATCACCTTCCTTGACACTCCCGGCCATGAAGCTTTTACTGCCATGCGCGCAAGGGGCGCCCAGGTCACCGATATCGTTATTCTCGTTGTGGCAGCTGACGACAGCGTCATGCCTCAGACCATCGAGGCAATCAACCATGCCAAGGCCGCCGGAGTGCCGATCGTTGTGGCTCTCAACAAGATCGACAAGGCGGAAGCGAACCCCGAAAAAATCAAGACCCAGCTCTCCGAAGCCGGCGTTCTTGTTGAGGAGTGGGGTGGTGAGTACCAGTGCCAGGAAATATCGGCCAAGAAGGGGCTCGGTATTGCGGAACTCATGGGCAAAGTCCTGACCGAAGCGGAGATACGTGAGCTGAAGGGCAACTATTCCAGGGATATTACCGCAAGCGGCATTATCGTCGAATCGGAGCTTGACAAAGGCAAGGGCGTTCTCTCCACGGTGCTCGTTCAGCGGGGATTCCTCAAGGTCGGCGATCCGTTCGTTGCAGGAAACACGCTTGGAAAGGTCAGAGCCATCATGGATGAACGAGGCAAGAGAGTTCCTGTTGCCGGCCCCTCACAGCCGGTCATGGTGCTTGGGTTCGAGGACCTTCCCCAGTCGGGCGATGTTTTGACGGTTATGGAGTCCGACAGGGACGCTCGTGACCTGGCACAGAAGCGCCAGGTCATCCGCCGTGAGCACGACTTCCGCCGCAGCACGCGCGTCAAGCTCGACAGCATCGCCCGACAGATCAAGGAGGGGCTGATGAAGGAGCTGAGCGTCATCATCAAGGCCGATACGGACGGTTCCATTCAGGCACTGGCTGACGGTCTCATGAAAATCCAGAATGAAGAGGTCAAGGTTCAGATCATCCATCAGGGCGTTGGCCAGATAACCGAGACCGACGTGCTGCTTGCCGCCGCATCCGATGCGATCATTATCGGGTTCAGGGTTCGGCCGAATGTCAACGCCAAGAAGCTTGCCGAGAAGGAGGACCTTGATGTCCGCTTCTACAGCGTTATTTACCACGTGCTTGAGGATGTCGAGAAGGCGCTCGAGGGCATGCTCTCTCCGGAGCTCCATGAGGAGAGCCTTGGCTCTCTTGAGATCCGCCAGGTCTTCAAGGTGCCGAAAATCGGCAATGTCGGCGGATGCTATGTACTCGAAGGCAAGATTCTCAGGGACTCCAAGGTACGGCTTCTGCGCGAGGGTGTTCAGATCTACGACGGACAGCTTGCTGCGCTCAAGAGGTTCAAGGATGATGTCAAGGAGGTCGATGCCGGCTACGAGTGCGGACTTTCGCTCAAGAACTATGATGATATAAAGGTCGGCGACATTGTCGAGGCCTACAAGATCGTGGAGAAAAAACGCAAACTTTAAGCATCCTTGGCTTGACCTATGTCGATACGTACTGAGAAAGTCGCATCCCTCCTTCAGCAGGAGCTTGGGGCGATCCTTCAAAAGGAGCTTCCCCGCAACGGCCCCATCATCACCGTCGTCGAGGTGAAGGTTACGGCCGATCTCGGTATCGCGAGGATATATGTCTCCATTATCGGTACGCCCGAGCAGCAGGAGAGTGCCATTTCCTATCTGCGTGATGAGACAAAGAGCATCAGAAAGATTCTTTCCGGCAGAATCCGCCATCATTTCAGGCGGATTCCGGAACTTGAATTCCATGAGGATCATCTTTATGAAAAGGCCAACCGGATCGAGCAGCTTCTCAGCGGCGTGCGCAAGCCCTCTTCCGGCAGTGATGCCGGGTGACCTATCGGTGAAGATTGTACCATGGATGAACTGCATGTTGCCGATACCGGCGAATTTCTCCTGATTGACAAGCCCCTCGGCTGGACCTCCTTCGACGTGGTCGCCAAGATCCGCAATACCTACAAGCGTGCCGATCTGAAGCGCAAGGTGGGTCACTCGGGCACGCTCGATCCGAAAGCCACAGGGCTTCTCATCCTCGCATCCGGCAAGAAAACCAAGGAGATTCCGGGTCTTGAACTGCTTGACAAGGTCTATGACGGTGCCATAAAGCTCGGTGTCATGACCGAAAGCCATGACACGGAAACGGCTGAATATGCAGCGTGCGATACCTCTCATCTGAGCGAGTCTCAGATTTACTCTGCCGCATCGGCATTAGTCGGCAGCCATATGCAGCAGCCGCCCATGCACTCCGCCGCCTGGCATAACGGCAAGCGGCTCTATGAACACGCCCGCAAGGGGGAGGTGATCAAGGAACGAAAGGCCAAGTCGATTTCGATTCACAGCTTTGCCGTCACCCGTATCGACCTGCCGATGGTCTATTTCAGGCTCCATGTTTCAAAAGGCGCCTATATCAGGGTGATTGCCCATGATTTCGGCGCGGCTCTCGGCGTCGGTGGTTACCTCGCATCCCTGCGGCGGGTCGCTATCGGCTCGTGGCAGCTCGAGGCAGCCAGAACGGTAGAGGAGACGATCGGCTATATTCTTGGAAAGGCATCTGCAACGGCACCTGAAGGGCAATAAAACAACACTATGCGTATTGTCGAGTACGATAATCGTCAGGTCAAGAGGTACGGTTCACCGGACCCGGTCGATTTCCCTCCGGTCGCCTCTGTCGTAACGGCCGGTTCCTTTGACGGCGTGCATAAAGGCCACAGGATGATCATCAAAAGAGTGGTTGCAGTCGCCCGTAGCCAAGGGTTGCGGAGCGTTGTGGTGACTTTTGAGCCCCATCCGCGCAAGGTGCTCAAGGGCAAGGTTTCAGGGCCGCTTGGCCTATTGACCACGCTTGAGGAAAAAACAGAGCTTCTGGCAGCTGAGGGGGTGGATCTGCTTTTTGTCATCCGGTTTACCCCGGAGTTCGCCTCCCGCAGTTCGGATGATTTCATCCGTAACGTCATGGTCGGCATGCTCGGGGCGAAAAGCATCATCGTCGGTTACGATCACGCTTTCGGTCGCGACAGGCGAGGCAGCGGTCACACGCTCGAGCAACTTGGCATGGAGCTTGAAGTTCAGGTAGAGGTGCTTGATGAAGTGACTATTGGTAATGAGCATTTTTCAAGCACAAGAATCCGACAGCTGCTTGAAAGCGGGAAAATAATGGAGGCCAATGAATTTCTTGGTTCCCCCTATGTGATCAGCGGAAAAGTGGTTGAAGGCCGGAAGCTGGGCAGGGAAATCGGGTTTCCGACGGTAAATCTGGAGCTCTCGGATCCGGACAAGCTGTTGCCGAGAGCGGGGGTCTACCATGCCCGGACAACCATAGACGGAAAGTCCTGCACGGCAATGATGAATATTGGTGTTCGC
This sequence comes from Chlorobiaceae bacterium, assembly GCA_037142155.1. GTDB lineage: Bacteria > Bacteroidota > Chlorobiia > Chlorobiales > Chlorobiaceae > Chlorobium. The sequence goes on along the minus strand of JBAXBE010000016.1, from coordinate 219 downwards.
CCGACCATTTCGGCTGATACCGAAAAAAAGGTGGAAGCGCATATTCTTGGCTTTAGCGGAGATCTCTACGGCACCGCTCTCCGATTCTCCCTTCTGCACTTTATCAGGGATGAATGCAAGTTCGCCTCTCTGGAGGCGCTAAAGGAGCAGCTTGAAAAAGATAAAAAAACGGTGGAGTTGTATTGTTAATAATATTATATTGCAGGTCAACCGATTTAA
>JBAXBE010000015.1:0-57049 GCA_037142155.1 Chlorobiaceae bacterium | reverse complement strand
AGTTCGATCCGCCCGCACAGTTCTTTAGGGAAGCTGACACCGGAAGAATTTCTGGGGCAGCCCTATGTGTTAACACATAGGGTTCGCCGCTCCTTTTTTGCGCCTGTTTGAATGGCTCTTTTCGGAGCCTGCCGCAGGTGAAAACATTTCACTTTGGCCATCATCCCAAGCGGCGACTGCTTGTTACTTGATGATGGCTTGAATTCTTCAGTAGACCCGAATTAATTATTGAATTATGAAAATAAGAGTTATAGGTCAAAGGAATATATTGGGGGCAGGTGTGCATTATGCCGGTTTTGTTGATGCAATAATGCGATTGACAAAAATGGCTAAATTTATTGATGAGGTTGATGTTTATAATCCTGAAATTATCAGCCGTTGTATCAAGGATAGTTCATCTTATGATGTTAATATATACTTTTTTCGAACTGATATCATTGGCCAAATCAAGGGGTATAATATTCTGTGGGCAATCTTTGAGTCAACAAAAGTCCCTGATTCTTTGTTAAGCATATTGAAGAGCAAAGCTGATCTTATATGGGTTCCTAGTAAGTGGGGACGTGATGTATTGTTGCAGCACGGGTTGTCAAGTGAAATAGTTGATGTTGTGCCAGAAGGCGTCGATATATGGCAGTATCATCCGTATCGTCGTTCTTTGGTCGTGAATGATCGCCCGTTCAGGTTTCTTACTGTAGGGAAATTTGAAGGCAGGAAAAGCTATGAAGAGCTCTTAGAGGCATTTGCCATGACCTGCCGAAATAATAAAGACGTTGAGTTGGTAATCAAAGCGGACTATTTCTTGAGGCATGAAGAGAAAAAACAGGAGTTTAGTACGCTGTTGTCTCACTATGCATGTAATAATATTCGGGTGTATTGGGGTGCTTGGAGTAATGAGATGATGTTCGATTTATACAATTGGTGTCACGCTTTTGTCTTTCCTTCAAAGGGCGAGGGTTGGGGCTTGCCATTGATTGAAGCAGCGGCGTGTGGGCTTCCGTTAATTACAACCTACTATAGCGGGCAAACAGAGTATCTTAGCCACATTCGATCGTCAATTGTTGAGTTAGAGCATCAGATGGGCCCTATTGATGATAATGATTATGCCGGATATTATCATGATGTAGATGAGGATTATGGTCATTGGGCACTCCCTAATATCCATAAACTTGCAGAGGCGATGATGTCTGTTAAGGATCTTTATGCAGAATATGCCAAAAAATCAATAGAGGCAAGTGAGATAATAAGAATAAAATATTCATGGGATAATGCTGTTGTTTTCGCCATGAAATCACTTTTGAGTAATAACTTATTGAATGAATAATTTTTTATTGATGTGTATAGTGATTTTCTTTATAAATTATAACGATTGATGTCGTATATATTTTTTTTAGTTTCTTTTGATTATTGGTTGGTTATAAATTAAATAATTGGTATGAGTTGTTCGAATGTCGTCATTTCTTCGAATTATGGGCCATTAATTATTAATGTTAATGATCAGGTAATTGCTAATAATGTTATTCGAGATGGCTATTTCGCAATACATGATATACAGCTTATAAAATTGTTGATAGATGAGCTAAATAAAATATATCCTGAAATCGTATTTTATGATGTCGGCTCAAATATAGGTACTCATACATTGGCAATTGCTAAAATATATCAAGACAAGGTTAAGATTAGGTCATTCGAGGCGCAACGTCAAATCTTTAATATGCTTTGCGGGAATATGGCAATAAATGGAATAAGAAATGCTTATTGTTACAACAATGCCGTCAGCAATATTAATGATGTAGATATTAATATATTGCTTCCGGATTATGATAGTTTAAATAATTTTGGAGGGATAGAGCTCGACGTCCCATTAAGATCAGATAATTTAAATGTTAGAAAGCCCGGTTTAGAAAAAATTAAAACAATTACTATTGATAGCTTTGAGGAACAGGTCGGGTTTATAAAAATCGATGTAGAAGGTATGGAGGACAAGGTTTTGATGGGAGCAAAAAAAACCATTGAACAATATAGGCCGATTTGTTTTGTTGAATTATTGAAAACTGATATAAGGTTTATTTTCGATTTTTTTAAAAATCGCAATTATCGCGGATATCGTAAAGAAGAGAATTTGGTTGCAATACCTTTAGATTTTAATATTCGAATTAAGGGTTTAGTTGAATTATTTTGATTTCATTATTATTAGTCTTTTTGAATATAAATAATATATTGTATGTGATGTTACGGTGTTTACTTGAGGGTCATTATTATTTAAAAACCTGTAAATGAATTATTTTTTAATTTAAATTGATCTTTCGCGTATTCGGGGGACTGTTATCTTTTATATTTCTTGGATAATAATTAATCTTTTATTTTGTTATTAATAATGCACTCATGTATATGCATTTCATTTATTGATATTTTGAGTGTTAGATTTATGTAACAATAAAAAGTTCCTTTTTTTTATTTATGGCGTTAATGTCGAGATTGAGGGGCAAGAGTCGCATTCTTGTGTTTTTCTCTTATATCATTTCTTTTGCATTTCTTGGTAGATCTGTGTTTGAGTGGGGGTTGACTGTTTCCGGGAAGGGGGAGAAAGTTGTTCCTGCAGGGCAGGTTAATGGGAACATCATTCCTTTGAAGGATTACGATGAGGCGCTCAAGGAGGTGACTGCTAATTTTCGGAGGGCTAATCCTAATGCTGAGGTCACTCCTGATATTGACAATTCGATGAAGGAACAGGCGTGGAGCATGTCTATTGACCGGGCGGTGCTTGATGAGCTTTGCACGAAATTTGGTTTCAGCGTTTTGGATAAGGAGGTCGTAGCGGCGGTGGATGGTCCTGATTATCCTGTTGTTATTCGCCAGAACTTTACTGATCCAACCAGCGGAAAAGTTGACCGCATAAAGCTTGAGGCTTCCCGTCGGGATCGCCGTAACAGCGATCTCTGGGTGCAGATTGAAAAGATTGTCAGGCGGGAGCTCAAAATCAGGAAGGTACTGCTGGCTCTGAAGACGATGGATCATGCTCCCGCTGGAGTTCTGGATGATGAGGTCAATCGTCAGCATATGCGTTTTTCTGCTTCGTTTATAAATCTCCCTTTGAGTGTTGCCGGCCCTGATGGCGCTTTTAAAGTGACGGATAACGAAATAAGTCGCTATTATACGCTTCATAAGGCGCTCTACAAGCAGTTGCCTGCCAGGAAGCTCGAATATGTCTTTTTCCCGCTTGGTCCATCCAAGTCGGACACCCTTTCGCTCAGAAAGGAGCTTGAGCGTATTCGGGCGGACTTTTCGCGCGCTGTTGATGATATTGACTTTGTCAAGATGCAGAGCGATCGCCCCGCAGGAGCGAACCTTACCTATACCCGTGCGGATTTTTCTCCGGTAGCGGGGGATGTCCTGTTCAGCCCAAACAATCTACGAAAGGGCGCCGTAACCACTCCGTTTCTGGACCGTGGTGATTACCGGATGCTGAAGATCAAGCAGTTGACGACGCTACCGAAGCCCGCGGTCAGGGTTTCGCAGATCCTCTTGAAGTTCAATCCGGCAAACAGGGATGAGGTTGCGAAGGTGCGCGAGCGTGCCATTTCTATTCTGAACCAGTTGCAGTCCGGCGTCCCCTTTGTGTCGCTGGTGAAAAAATATTCCGGCGACCCCGAAAGTGCTGCCAAGGATGGCGACATCGGCTGGTTCAGCCATGAGCATATGGTGCCGGCATTTTCCGCCTCGGTTTCCGGTGCCCTTCCCGGTACGGTAGTCCGACCGGTGCAAACCGGTTTGGGCCTGCATATCCTCAAGGTTACAGGCGTTGAGCCGACGGGCATTGTCTGCTCGGAAATTGTCCGCCACATCAGGCCTTCAACCGAAACGGCAGAGGGGGCCCGTCACCTTGCCGTCGAATTTCTGGTGAATGCAAAAACGAAAGGCTTTGCAGGCACCGCTATGGCCGCAAAGCTCCGAATAGAAAAGACTGCAGAGTTCAACCGCCAAATGGCCGTGGCTCCGATTGGCTCTAATAAAAAAGCGATCACCTTTGCCTTTAATGCCAAAGAGGGCGACATTTCAGATCTTATCGAAACGGAGAAGGGCTTTTTTGTGCTTCGACTGATGTCGAAAAACGATAGCGGCTTCCGGTTGCTTGATCAGGAGCTCAAGATGAGCATCAGAGAGCAGCTTGTGAAGGAAAAGAAAGGTGCGCTCCTTGAGCATAAACTTGCGGTGTTGGTAAATGCTCCCGATGCGGCGCTTAATAAGATTGCCGGATCCAATGCAGGGATGCGTCTGGTCACGGCGTCTGATATTCGCTGGAGTGACGGGTATATTCCGGGTTACGGGTTTGACCAGCCGCTTGTTGAAGCCATGTCCGGGCTCTCTCCAGGAAAGCTCTCCCGTCCGGTCAGGAGCAGTGACGGCTATGCTATTGTCCTGGTAACGGCAAAAACGTTGCCTGCAGGATTCAGCAGAAACGCCCAAAAAGCGGCAATCGCCCCTCAACTCCTCAAGTCGAGAGAGGATAAGTTGATCAACGAATACCTTGCATCATTACGCAAGAGTGCGACAATCGAAGATCTGCGCCCATAAGGTGGCGATAATTCCGCTTGGAATATCAACGCGCCTCTTTTTTCCTTACGGTCAGGTGTCTGCGCCATACTGAATCTGAGTTCCAGCATCCAAGAATGGCCTCCATTCGGCTTTATTTAGAGTGCTGCGGCGGGGTTATGGCCGAGCAGGCGGTCTTTGGTGATGAGGGTGGTTACCGGGGCGTCGGAATATTTGATGAAGAGTGAGTCGTGGCCTACGCAGAGGCCGATGATGACATTCAGATCGGTCTTTTCGGCGTTGAGCAGCTTCGCCTGCAGGATGGGGTTGCAGAGGGACTCATGGGTGCCCTTCTGGATTTTAAGCTCATCGCCTATCCCCGCTTCGCATTTGTCGACGGAGCCGACCTTGCAGATTACCGAGTAGGACTCCAGCCGGTTCGTCTTCAGCACCTTGACGAAGATGCGCGACTCCTCGGAAAGGCCGATACAGGTTGCGAGTCCGATTTTTCTTGCCCCGATGCGGTTTGCAAAGGCGATGATCTCCTCGACGCGGGTCAGTTTGCCGTAGTAGGTTCCCTCAACCTCCGCCGATGCCCTTGCTATTCTGGCATCAAGGCTCTCGCCCATGTACTGCCCGGTGGTCTGCCGAAGTTCCGCAGGCTCGACCGCTTCAGTCAGGCAGAACTCCGGAAAGCGGCTGCTCTGGCGGTAACAGTTCAGGAGGCCGCACTCCGAACAGCTCAGCCGGTGCGCCTCCTCTGTTGGCGCTTCCTTTTTCGGTGCCATTGATCAGGGTTTCGTTTCGTGCACGGTTTGATTCAGCGGATGAAGTGCGTCCATACCTTTTCGATAGATTTTGGGGCTGGAAGCGAGAGTTTTGTCTCTTCGCGCATCTTGAGCAGCCAGGCCATGTTCCGGCCGAGCACCTCCATGGTCTGCACGCCCTCGCCATCCTGCTCGACCTCTCCCGGAGCTCTTCCGTGGGTGACGTTCCAGTAGGTGGATGTTGCCAGAATCATCTCCGAGTAAGTCAGATAATGGTTGAGGCTGTCGAAGGTTGATGAACCGCCGGTTCGGCGCACGGCTACAACCGCCGCGGCAACTTTCTGGCGGAAGATGCCGCCATTGGCGCCTGCGACATAGAAAGCACGGTCAAGGAAACATTTCATGGTACCGGCAATGCCTGCATAGTAGACCGGGGATGCGAGAATGAGGCCGTCGGCAGGCTTGATCTTTTGAATCCATTCGTTCAGGGGGTCGCTGGAGATGCTGCACCGTTCATCCTGGTTTTTGGCGCAGGTTCCGCAAGCCATGCAGCCTCTGAGGGCATGGCCGCCGACATGGATAATTTCAAAGTCGATGCCACTTTTCTGCAGCTCTTTGCCGACTGTCGAGAGTGAGTGAAACGTGTTGCCCTCTTTGCGGGGACTTCCGTTTATCGCTATAACTTTCATTGTTATTATATTTTATTGCGGGGTAGTATAATCGGTTGCCCTATGCCGGGATGATGATAAGCGTCGTTACTTGCTTTTTTGATAGCAGTTACAACGTAAAGAAATGTTCGAAAAAAGCATGCGTTTTTTCGAAAAAGAGTTATCTGGTGTTTTTTTTGTGCAGGAAATCAGCAGAGAGGTCGTCGAACCCAATAGGCAACAACAACGTTCTGGCGGGATTGGCTCATTATTTTACAGGAGAATAACGATGAAATCGAGGATATGGCTGGCGGCTGGAATTGCAGGAGCGGTTCTTGGCACTTTTTCGATGGATGCCCATGCCGACGGGTGGCGTCACTACCGCGGGTGGGGCTGGCCTTATGGCGGCCGGGGGGGCGGTATATCTTTTGTGATTGATACCAGGCCCAATTTTGTCGTCCTGCCGAGCTACGGCTTCTCTGTTGCAGTGGGAAGCCCTTACGATATGCTATATTATGACAACCTCTACTACATTTACAATAACGCGGTCTGGTACCGTTCTTCGTATTACAGCGGTCCGTGGGTTGTCGTCAGGGAGGAAAGTCTTCCCGAGACCATCAGGAGAGAGCGCATTGAGGATATCCGCCGGAGGCGTGACACCGAAGCTCCGAAGAGCGCGGGGCATCGTGATGACAGGAACAGCAATGTGCCCGGGGCAGGTGAGGTCCGTGAGGGCTCCGGCAAGGCAGAGTGAATGCCGCTGAAGGCTTTTATATAACCATAACAGGGTAGTGCGGGTGCCGGGAATCCTTAGAATAGCCCTTAAGCTTCTGATCAACGACAAGGGCAAGTTTCTTGCGCTTCTCTTGGGCATTACCTTTGCCGTGTTTCTCATGGTGATGATGATGTCGATGTTTTCGGGCATTCTCAAGCGCTCTTCGTCATCGGTGCTCAACGTCGGCGCGAAAATATGGGTCATGGATCCGGCGGTCAACAATGCCACCAGCAGCATTCCGATGCCGGACTACGTCCTCTCTTCGGCAAGAAGCATCAACGGGGTGAAATTTGCTGTTCCGCTCTACTTTGGCGGTGCCCTGGTCAAGCTCAAAAGCGGCTCCTATCAGGCGGCGACGGTTGTGGGTCTTGACGATGCGACACTCTTTGGCAGGCCCGAAATGATCGAGGGAAAAATCGAGGATATTTTTGCGGAAAACGCATTCCTGGTGGTCAAGGATGCCGAGTTCAGCAAGCTTGAAAAGCCTGGCGTAGGCTCCGAATTCGAGATCAATGACCACAGGGGAGTGGTCGTTGGTCTCGCAAAGGCCGCCTCTTCCGGGCTTTTTGGCGTCCCGACACTCTACACAACCTACAGTCGCGCAATCAGTTATATTCCCTCACCGCGATATACCACGTCGTTCATTCTTATCGAACCGAAGAGCGACGCAGACACTCCCTTTATTCAGCAGGAGATCCAGAAGCTTGGCTACCAGGCCCTTACCAGCGAGCAGTTTGTCAAGAAGATAACGGACTTCTATACCTTCAAGACCGGCCTCGGCATGAACGTGCTGCTCATGACGGCCATCAGCTTTGTTGTCGGCCTTTCGATCTCCGGCCAGACCTTCTATACCTTCATCCTCGAAAATATCGAGAAGTTCGGAGCCTTGAAGGCTATCGGTGCCAAAGGGCACGAGCTGGTTTCGATGATTCTTTTTCAGGCAGCATTCACATCCGTCATCGGCTACGGTCTGGGCGTCGGGCTTGCTTCGACCTTCATGATTCTGGCCAAGCTGCGACTGCCGGACTATGCGGCGCAGATCTCCTTTTCCATTCTCGGGTTTGCCTTTGTGATGGTGCTCGTCATTGCCGGTTTTTCGAGCTATATCGGCGTGCGCAAAGTGCTGAGAATCCAACCCTTTGACATTTTCAGGGGCTGATATGGCGGCTATGGCGGTGAAGACAAGCGGTCTCGAGAAGTGGTTCGGCCAGGGCGAGGCCAGAACCCAGGCGGTGCGCAATGCCACCTTTGAGGCGGCCTTCGGAGAGATGCTCTACATCGTCGGGCCTTCGGGAAGCGGCAAAACGACGCTCTTGAGCATGATATCAGGCATTCTCAAGCCGGACGGGGGAGATGTTGTGATTGACGGGAAGGATCTCTGGAAGATGAAGAGTGACGATATTGCTGATCTTCGCCTTAACCGGATAGGCTTTGTCTTTCAGGACTACCATCTTTTTCCCCGGTTGACCACTGCCGAGAATGTGGCCATTCCCCTGATTCTGAAAAAAATGGATTGGGATGAGGCTTTGAAGGTCGCTTGTCACTATCTGGAGATCGTCGGGCTCAAGGACCGGGCCTCTCTGCAGCCGGTGAAGCTGAGCGGCGGCGAGCAGCAGCGTGTGGCCATTGCCCGGGCGATAGCCAGCAATCCCGATATTCTTATCTTTGATGAGCCGACTGCGTCGCTTGATGGCGATACGGGCCGCAAGATTGTTGAGTTTGTCAAGACAAACGTTCTTAATGAGAGTCGATGCATCATCATTGTCACGCACGACAGCAGGATTTACGAATATGCCGACACGATCATGAGAATGGAAGATGGAGTAATTACGGCCGTTGAAAGAAACGGTACGCTGAAAGGAGATGGCGCATGAGAAATAAAATACTTATCGGACTTGCACTCATCGGCATTGTGCTCGGTGCCGCGAGTGCCTACATCCTCGGCATACCGCCGAAGCCGCAGGCCCCGGCATTCAGGCCGGCTTCGAACCCCTATGAAAAGGGCATTTATGCCAATGGCATTATTGAAACGCCCCAGACCAGCGGCGCAAATGTCAATATCTATCCCGAAGTCTCCGGAACGGTCGTCAAAATAGCGGTGGAGGAAGGAGAACGGGTCAAGGCGGGCACACCTCTCTTCATTCTCGATGACTCGGTGCAGCGGGCCACAGCCCAGTCGGCTGAGGCGCAGATTGAGGTGGCAAAGGCGACCCTCAAAACCTTGCAGGATCAGTATGGCAAGCTCAAAGCCTCATCGGCGCTTGATGCGCGATCGGTAAGCCGTGATGCTCTCGATACCTCCGAGAACGCGGTTAAAGGCGCAAGAGCAAACCTGCAGCTTGCCCAAAAGCAGCATCAGGCCGCAAATGCAGTTCTTGGGAAATATGCCGTCAAGGCGGTCGCTGACGGGACAATTCTCTCAATCAACACCGCCGTCGGCAGCTACATCTCCAGCCAGGGGGTCTATGATACCTACACCGGCGGCTTCAAGCCGGTGCTGGTGATGGGGAACCTGCAGGCCGGCTTTGCTGTCCGATGCTATGTCGATGAGATTCTCATTAACCGCATTCCCGATCCGTCGCGGATCACTGCCCGCATGTTCATCCACGGCACAAAGGTCAGCGTGTCCTTGAAATTTGTAAGGATACAGCCGAATGTCTCGCCCAAGATTACGCTCTCCAGCCAGAGGACTGAGCGGGTCGATGTGCGGGTATTGCCGGTCATTTTCAGCTTCGAGCCTCCGAAAGGAGTTTCAATCTATCCCGGGCAACTTGTTGATGTCTACATTGGTGAAGAAAACGCCGCTCATGGCAAATAGCAAGGGCATCCCTCCCCCTTCCTGCTCTCAGCGGGGCGTTGGGGCGGTTTTTGCCGCACTCCTGCTCTCCCTTGGGTTCCTCCAGGGGTGCTCCGCCGGGCCTGATTTTGTAAGGCCGGAAGCGCCGGCTGCCAAGCACTACAATAACGGCGGGGACCCCGCAGAGACCCTCCCTGTCAATGGTCGCCTGCAGCGCTTTGAGAGCGGTGCGGAGCTGGTTGCCAGCTGGTGGCAACTCTTCAACTCCCCGCAGCTTGACCTTGCCGTCAGCGAGGCGCTTGCCGGCAATCCCGGCCTGCAGGCTGCAGAGGCGAGCCTTCTGGAGAGTCAGGACAACCTGCGCGCCGGTTCCGGAATTTTTTATCCCCAGCTCAGTGCGCAGTTCAGCCAGTCGCGCCAGAAAAGTTCTCCGGCGGCTGTGGGAAGCGGTGCCTCCGGCACGATTTTCAATTTGACGACGCTCTCGGCTTCGGTAAGTTACGCTCTTGACCTTTTTGGCGGCCAGCGTCGTGCCGTAGAGGGCCTTTCGGCTCAGGTTGACCAAGAGCGGGCACTCACCCTCGGGACCTACATGATGCTCTCCGGCAACATCGTCAATACCTGTGTTGCCATAGCCGCCTGCCGTGATGAAATTGAAGCAGCCGGGGAGCTGATTGCCCTCCAGAAGGAGCAGATTGCCATTGCCCAAAAACAGTATCAGGCTGGCCTGACGCCTTATGGCGCAAAGCTCGCTTTGCAGGGCCAGCTCGCCTCTCTTGAAGCCTCACTCCCGCCGCTGAAGCAGCAGCTGAGCCAGGCAGAGCACCTGCTTGCCACCCTTGAGGGGAAACTGCCGGCCGATTTCCGCCCTCCAGAGATAAGGATGGCTCAACTGGAGCTTCCTCGAAAGCTCCCGCTCTCCCTGCCCTCTGAACTTGTTCGCCAGCGGCCGGATATTCTCGCCGCTGAAGCCCGCCTTCACGCTGCCAGTGCCGGTATTGGCGTCGCCACAGCTGCGCTCTTCCCGAGTTTCACTCTGAACGCAAGCTATGGCCGTAACAGCAAGGAGATGAGTACGCTCATGGAGAACGGCAGCAGCGTCTGGGGAGTTGCCGGCAGCGCGGTTGCCCCGCTCTTCAATGGAGGGACTCTTGCTGCTCGCCGCAGGGCCTCGATCGATGCTTACCAGAAGAGTTTGGCCCTCTACCGCCAGACCCTCTTGGCCGCTTTTGCTCAAGTGGCGGATGTTATTCGTGCTCTCGAGCATGATGCCGAGCTTGCTGCAATTGAAGCCCGTGCTCTTGAGAGTGCCCGTCTCTCCATGGATCTTCTGAGGGCGAATTATCAGGCGGGGATGGTCAACTATCCGCAGGTACTTATCGCCGATATCCAGTATCATCAGGCAAGGATCGGCTACATTCAGGCCGAGGCCCGGCAGCTGCAGGACAGTGCGGCGCTTTTCGTCGCTCTGGGTGGTGGATGGCCGGATGATAGTGTGGCGAAGAAAAAAGCCGCCCTTGACGTCAACGGCAACTAAGTGAGGCGCGCGGATGAAAATCCCTTTTTTTTGTCGGCAAGAACCTTTGCGCCCTAAAGAGCATTATGATGGTACACTAATCAAAGACCCGTACGTTTGTTTTGCGGCCGACAGTCCATAACTTTTTGCTCCTGAACATGGTCAAAAAAAGCACTCTTCTCCTTCTTTTCCTCTTGTGGGGCGCATCTCCACTCGCAGCCGTTACGCCTGCAAAGGCTAAAGCTCCCGCTTCCGCAGCCGTCACGCTCCGTCCGACCGAGATTGAGGAGGATGCCGCAAAATATCTCACCAGCTATCTTCTTCAGGCCCACTACAGGAAGGTCGCGGTCAACGATTCGCTCTCCCGGGAGATATTCAAGCGCTACATCGACAACCTCGATGGCAGACGCAGCTACTTTGTCGCTGGCGAGGTGGAGTCTCTCCGGAAGCTCTATGGAACCACTCTTGACGACGAGTTTCTGGCGGGCAAAACGAATGCCGGATTTGCCATCTACAACTTCTTTCTGAAACGTGCCAAGGAGAAGATGCGCTTTATGAAGGCCGCTGCCGATACCGTGAGGTTTGATTTTTCAAAACCTGAGGCTTTTAGCCTTGATCGCAAGCTTGATCCATGGCCAGCTGACCGCCAGCAGCTGGTGTCGCAGTGGAAAAAAGAGCTTAAGTACCAGTGGCTCAACCTGAAATATTCCGGAGAGAGCCCTGCCTCCATCCGCACTGCGCTCGCCAAGAGCTTTTCGAGCAGGCTCAACCTGTTGAACCGCTCAAAGCCGGACGATGCATTTCAGGCCTATATCTACGCACTGACGACCTCGTTCGACCCGCATACAAGCTACTTTTCCCCGGATGAGTACGAAAACTTCCAGATCGACATGAGCCGCTCCCTTGAGGGAATCGGCGCAAAACTGCAGACGGAGGGGGAGTACACCCTTGTTAACGAGATCATCCCTGGCGGGCCTGCCTTCAGGGGGGACCTGTTGAAAAAGGGAGACAAGATTGTCGGAGTTGGACAGGGCAAGACAGGCGAGATTGTGGACGTGACGGCATGGAGGATAATCGACGTGGTCAAGCTGATTCGCGGCAAAAAAGGGACAGTTGTCCGCCTGAAGATCCTGCCGGCGAGCCAGGGCGGAAGAGGCCCGTCGAAGACGCTCGAGATTGTGCGCGACAAGGTGACCCTTGAGGAACAGGCGGCAAAGAAAAGCATCATCGATGATAACGGAGAGAAGATCGGAGTGATAACCATTCCGTCGTTTTACCTCGATTTCGAAGGGCAGCAGCGGAACACCGGAAACTATACGAGCACCAGCCGGGATGTCAAGCGGATTCTTGGTGAGCTTAATCTGGAGCATGTCGCAGGCATCGTCATCGACCTTCGCAACAACGGCGGCGGCTCACTCGAAGAGGCTGTCAATGTCACCGGACTCTTCATTCCGAGCGGCCCGGTGGTACAGGTGAGCAACTCTTCAGGCAGGAGCAGCGTGCTCAACGACGAAGACAGCCGCGAGCAGTACAGCGGCCCGCTCGCGGTGCTGGTGAACCGCTATAGCGCCTCGGCCTCGGAGATCTTTGCTGCGGCCATACAGGATTACGGCAGGGGGGTGATCATCGGTGAGCGTACGTTCGGCAAGGGGACGGTCCAGAGCATCATCAAGCTTACCAGGCCCATTAAGGTCAAGGGCAAGAGTCCCGATCTTGGCGAGATAAAGCTGACGATTGCGAAGTTCTACCGGATATCGGGAGAGAGCACCCAGCACAAGGGCGTTGTGCCGGATATCGTCATGCCCTCGATGATCGATACGGCGACAATTGGCGAGGATACCTATACCAGCAGCCTTCCATGGACCACCATTTCGAAAGCGCCATTTCATCCGCTCCTTGATGTTACAGCCGAAGATATCGCGACTCTGCGCCAGAAAGAGCAGTTTCGTTCATCGAAAAACCCTCTTTTTCAGGAGTACAGACGTGACTTGACTGCCCTTGAAGAGATCCGCCGGAAGAAGGTTGTGTCGCTTCAGGATGCCGACTTCAAGTCGGAGATAGAGGCAATAAAAAAGATTGAGAAACAGTGGATTCAGACCCCGTCAGCTGCCGGTACTGCCACCAGGGATGTGCTGCTCCAGGAGTCAGCGGGCGTTGTCCGTGATCTCGGCAGCATCAAGTCCCGTGCTGCGGCAGAGGGAGAGAAGGGCAAACCGGCGCTCAATTGAACGAGAGGCGTTTTTTTTTGCCGCCGGTCTGCATTTTTTCGTGCGTACGGGTGCTTTGATTTGTATATTTGACGAGCTTCATGCTCATCGATAAACCTAACCGGAAGGAGAGAGAGATGTTTGGACTTGGCGGACAGGAACTGCTTCTGATACTTTTTGTTGTGCTGCTTTTTTTCGGCCCTCAAAAACTGCCAGAACTGATGCGAGGCCTTGGCAAGGGGATGCGTGAGTTCAAGAAGGCGCAGGCCGATTTTGAAGATGAGATCAATAAATCCGTCGATACGCCAGCGCCCGCACCAAAAGCCCATTCTGCAGAGAGTGTCACGGCATCTGGCGAGCATGCCGGTTCAGCGAAGAATTCCTGACGCCAGTCGCCCGGCGGGGGATTTCCAGCAATATTCAGGGCAATAAAAAAGGCAGGCAAATGTAGATGCCTGCCTTTTTTATCGATGAATCCTCAGCCTGCTATTCCGCAACAAAGTGGTCCCTTCTGTTCTGGGCCCACGCCTCTTCGTTGTGCCCCATAGCAAAAGGCTTCTCCTCTCCGTAGCTTACAGTCTTGATGCGCACAGGGTCGACTCCGAGTTTAATGAGGTACTCTCTGGCGCTGGCTGCACGGCGCTCACCGAGAGCCAGGTTATACTCATTGGTGCCCCTTTCGTCGCAATGACCTTCAATAACGACCTTTTTCGAGCCATTTGCCTGCAGCCAGTTTGCATTGGTTTGCAGCTGTTCACGGCCTTCAGTGCGAATCTCTGATTTATCAAAATCAAAGAAGAGATCGCCAATGCCTGGCAGAACGGCGACCGGTGCGGGGCGTGGCGGCGGAGGCGGTGGTGGTGCTTCTACGACGGGTTTTTCACTGCTGCAGGCCCCGATAAACAAGAGCGCAGGGATGAGAAGTGTTCTTTGTAAAGGCTTCACGATTTTCATGGTTCCCCCTTATGGTTTGTTTTGTTTACACAATCAGGACGTGGGACTACCGTTACCTTGCATTTACACCGCTTTCAGTATAAGCAAAAGCGTGCAATTCTGAAATCGTGCAGACCGACATGCCGCCAGATGCAGAAACCGTTGCACCCTTGAGCTATCTCACGATGGAGGGGTAGAGTCTTGCTGTGACCAGAACAAGGCCGAACAGTATAGCGAGCTCTACCAGCAGATCGGTTCCGATGCCGAATGCACTCTTTCCGCCCTGAATCATCAATGCTCTCAGCATGTCGACCTGATAGGTCAGGGGGTTGAAACGCACGACAACTTGAAGCCAGTCAGGCATAATGCTCACGGGATATATGGCGTTGCTGGCAAAAAACAGCGGCATGGTGAGTACCTGGCCGATGCCCATGAAGCGCTCTCTGGTTTTGACGAGGCAGGCGACCATCAGCGAAAAAGTAGAGAACATTGCCGCACCAAGGATAATCGACGAAGCGACACCCGCCAGAGCAAATGGAGACCAGTTCAGCGGGACATGCATGAAGAGCGTCAAGAGGTAGACAATAACGCCTTGGGCCAGCGCACGAATGCCTGCGGAAAGAGCTTTTCCCAGGACCAGTGCGCTTCTCGGGGCCGGGCTTGCAAGCAGTTTTTGCAGAATGCCGAGGTCGCGTTCCCATATCACGCTGATTCCGTAAAAGATGGAGATGAAAAGCACGCTTTGCGCCAGAATGCCCGGAGCCAGAAAGGTGAAGTAGTTCATGGTTCCGGTCGGTACGGCATGCAGCCGCCCGAAGACCTGGCCGAATACCAGCAGCCATAATGCAGGCTGGATTGATCGGGTAAGGATTTCACTTGGATCGCGCCTAAGCTTTACAAGCTCCACGGCGACAATAGCCGCAGTATCACGAAGAAAAACGATTGGCCCGTGATCACTATTCCATGCGTCTGGCTCTTTGGCGGGTAGTCTGGATATCATGAAATGTTGTCGGTTTTTCGAGGATTTTTCCTGCAAAATGGATAAAGACATCGTCCATGGATTCAGCGCCGGCAAGCCGCTTGAGCTCCTCGGGTAATCCGACAACTGCAATCCGGCCGGATTGCATGATGGCAATCAGGTCACAGAGTTCATCTGCTTCTTGCATGTCGTGCGTTGTCAGAAGAATCGTTGTTCCGAAGGTGGCTCTCAGCTCCTTTAGCTTTTCCTGGACCAGATGCCTCGCCACAGGATCGAGCCCCACGGTCGGCTCATCGAGAAAAAGCACCGGCGGGTGGTGCAGCATTGACTGGGCGATTTCCAGGCGCCTGATCATTCCTCCGGAATAGCTGCTGACTATCTTGGACCCGAATTCCGCAAGACCCATGAACTCCAACGCCTCCTCAATCCGCTTTTTTCGAATGGAGCGGGGGATTCCGTAAATTCTTGCAAAAAGCATCAGGTTTTCAGCCCCCGTCAAGGCGCCGTCAGCTGAAAGCATCTGTGAAACATAGCCAATGCTCCGCCTTACGCCTGCCGCATCAAGGAGGATGCTGTGCCCGGCGACAATTGCATCCCCCCGGGTAGGCGGAAGCATGGTGCAGAGCATCCTGATTGTCGTGCTTTTTCCAGCGCCATTCGGCCCGAGCAGGCCGAACATGGTCCCTGAGGCTATCTTCAGATTCAGGGAGTCAACAGCGGTTCTTGTGCCGAACTCCCTGGTGAGATGCTCTGTGACAATCGCATTGCTGCCGTCGGGGTGCATCATTGACAAGGCTCGTTATCAATAGCGCGCATCAGCTTACTCAAGGTCATCTTATTTTCCCTTTTTGGATGCTCCGTTCGCCATGGGAAACGCCTCTTTGAGTGCCTTGATCACGAGTTGCCGGGCAGGCTTGTTCCACTCCTCGGGATGCCGGTCGAGCCACTGGCCCACCACATCGCACGCCTGACCGATTGTGGCGCCTTCGGGGATTTCGAAGAGGGTGTGCATTTTAGCGTCGCACACTCCTGCAACATAGCCTGTGAAAAAGCCGTCATCGTTTGCATTGTGCGGCTGGCCGGCAGTGGCTCGCGAATATTCCCGCCATGAAGAAACAAGCCCGTTTCCGCTCTTGAACTCTGCATTGGCTGTCTGGAACCCTAAAAGGAAAAGGGCAATTGCTGGCAATAGTTTTTTCATAATCGGCTCTCTGGTTGGGAGTTATAGCTCTGAAAAGGTAATAAAACCGCGCATTATAAAACCCATCGGCATGACAATGCGTTCACTTGTTTCGACGACAGGCAAACGAAAACCTTGTGGTCGGGCTTGTAACTGGTTCCGGCAAATCTTTTCCTGCGCTATATTGGCCTTATAGATTGACTCTCCACGGGCGATCCTAAACGATGACTTCGTGATTATCAGTGCAAGCAGAAGAACCGATATCCCTGCATTTTACGCAGAGTGGTTCATGAACCGCCTGAGAGCGGGGGAGGTGCTTGTGCGCAACCCCATGAACTATAGCCAGATGAGCAGGATTCCGCTCACTCCGGAGTCGGTCGACGGTATCGTTTTCTGGACAAAAAACCCTGCAAATTTCATCCCGTTTCTTCCGGAAATCGATGCCCTCGGCTACCACTACTATTTTCTCTTTACCCTCAACCCTTACAATGACGAGCTCGAGCCCGGCATACCGGACAAGGAGCCGATCATTGAGACGTTTCGGCAGCTCTCAACTCTTCTCGGGCCAGAAAGAGTGGTCTGGCGATACGATCCCGTCATTCTCACCGACCGCTGCACGCCGGCCTGGCATGCCCGGGAATTTCTCAGGCTTTCAGAAAAGCTCTCCGGCTATACAGCGCAGTGTGTCATCAGCTTTCTCGATGAGTACCGCAAGCAGCAGCGCCGGATGGCCGAGATTCCCTACACCCTGCCGGACAAGCAGCAGATGGCGAGCCTCGCCGGCATGTTTGCCGATGCGGCACGAGAGCGTGGCATATCAATCGCCACCTGCAGCCACGACATTGACCTTTCTGCTCTCGGTATTGCTCACAGCCGCTGCATTGACGGCGATCTCGTTGAGCGTATCTCCGGCAGGAAGCTTCAGCGTTTAAAAAAAGACAGCCGTCAACGCCATCATTGCGGCTGTGTTGAGAGTCGCGACATCGGCAGCTACAACACCTGCGCGCACGGCTGCAGGTACTGCTACGCCGTAGCAAGCCACCCTGCCGCCAGCGCAGCCATGCGTGCCTGCGACCCCCTCTCCCCGCTCCTCTCTCCGAGGGGACGTTAGTGACAAATTACACAAACTGTCGGAAGCGCGATATTCTGGATTGATAGACGGGAGGAGAGGGGTGGGCACGGCTTCCGTCATGCGGCCCCGATGTGTCGGGAGCTTCGGAGATGATGGAGAGGATTGTTTATGGCTAATAAGATATCGGTCCTCCGGGACTTGCAAAAAACTTGTAAATGCAGGCATTCTCCCATTCCTATTCAGCACCTGCCCGGTCGAATCTGCCAATATTCCAGCCCGATTGGTTTCGCACATAACGCTCTTACTGTCAAAGATTAGTACAATTTGTCACTAACGTCCCCTTGGGAGGCAGTTTAGGGAAGTTCGGAGGAGTTTTTGGGAAAATGAGAGGATTGGTTATTATGTGAGCGGGCGTTCATATATCAGGATGACGATTATGCAAGAAGAGCATCAAGAGCTTTGCCGTGAGGAGTGTTTTCGGCTCGATGTGGTTGCGCGTGTCCGGGGAGAGATGCCGGGGGAGCCGCTGCAGCAGGATTTGGCGCAGCTCTTCAAGGTGCTTGGTGACCATACCCGTATCAGGATTCTCAATGCGCTCTACCAGAGCGAGCTCTGCGTTTGCGATTTGACCTCGATACTCGGGATGAACCAGTCGGCGGTTTCGCACCAGCTCCGCGTGCTTCGGGATGCGAAGATCGTTAAGTCGGTAAAGATGGGAAAGAAGGTGCTCTACAGTCTTGATGACAGCCATGTTTCAGGTCTTATCCAGCTTGGTTCCGAGCATGTTGGGGAAGGACGGTAGTTTTTTTTGTCTTGATATATGAACGCATAATCATACGAGAATGTATAGAATGGTAAAGGAGTTCAATAAGTATGCATGAGATTGTTGCCGTTTTAACCCGGGTTCTTCTGGCATGTTGGGATGTGCTGCTTGAGTCGGCGCCTCTGGCACTGCTCGGCTTTTTTGTTGCCGGTCTGCTCAAGGCCTTTGTGCCGGATGATTTTATCTCCACGCATCTGGGCGGGAGCGGAATCAAAAGTATTTTCAAGGCGGCGGCGCTCGGCATCCCGGTGCCGCTTTGCAGCTGCGGGGTGGTTCCTGCGGCGGCCGGCCTGAAGAAGCAGGGGGCTGGCAATGGGGCGGTCGCTTCGTTCCTTATCTCAACGCCTGAGACAGGGGTAGATTCCATCGCGGTCTCCTACGCTCTGCTCGATCCGCTGATGACCGTATTCCGTCCTCTGGCCGGCATTGTGACGGCCATGGCCGCAGGCCTCGCGGTATCATGGTCGGAGCGTAATAGCGACAGTGCATCGGTGGCTTCGGGAGAGCTGGTAGCCGAAGGCGGATGCGCATCTTCCTGCTGCTGCAGTCACCATAAGCCGGCGAAGCTTGGAGCCCTCGGCAAGTTCAAGGGGGGGATGCATTTCGCTTTCGGGGAGCTTCTTAAGGATGTGGGCGGGTGGCTCTTTTTCGGGATTCTTCTTGCGGGGCTGATATCGGTATTCGTATCGCAGGAGATGGTATCGGCGGTCGCTTCGAACGACTTTCTTTCGATGGTGGTGATGCTGGTGGCCTCGGGGCCGCTCTATGTGTGCGCCACCGCATCGACCCCTGTCGCAGCGGCTCTTGCCCTCAAGGGAATCTCTCCCGGCGCTGCGCTCGTCTTTTTGCTTGCCGGTCCTGCCACCAATGTAGCCTCGCTCACGGTCATCTCCCGGATGCTTGGCAAGCGCTCGACGCTGGTCTATCTGGGGGTTATCGTCGTCATGTCGCTTCTCGGCGGCCTGCTCATTAACGCGCTCTATGGCTGGCTGGGTTACGATATCCGGCACTGGGCAAGCGTGAGCGCCCCTGAGGAGGCTGGTGTGCTCTCAATTGCCGCCTCGGTGCTGCTCACGGTTCTTGTTGTGCGCTCATTTCTTGTTGGTGGAGCGCACTCGCATTCCCACTGAGGTCGAGTGTTTCCATGCGTTTGCGCTTTCCATGGGCTGGCACCCATGGCTACCGTCATGCCGCCCCTCCGGGGCTATAAAAATGCCGTAGGCATGACATGTTGGTAGCATTGGAGATAATACAGAACCCGCCCAGCCGCGTAGCCGGCGATATGTTGGTAGCCGGGGATGGCACTCCCCGGTGTTGCGGTGTCGGCCCCCCAAACCCCGATGCGCTGGGCATTAAGAATATGATTGTCGGGTCTTGTGTTTCCATGCGTTTGCTTTTCCCATGGGCTGGCACCCATGGCTACCGGCATGTCGCCCCTCCGGGGCTATAAAAATGCCGTAGGCATGACATGTTGGTAGCCGGGGATGGCACTCCCCGGTGTTGCGGTGTCGGCCCCCAAAACCCCGATGCGCTGGGCATTAAGAATATGATTGTCGGGTCGAGTGTTTCCATGCGTTTGCTTTTCCCATGGGCTGGCGCCCATGGCTACCGGCATGCCGCCCCTCCGGGGCTTGAAAACGGGGGAAATAATGGGCTTGCTTTTCCCATGGGTTGGCGCCCATGGCTACCGGCATGTCGCCCCTCCGGGGCTTGAAAACGGGGGAAATAATGGGCTTGCTTTTCCCATGGGCTGGCGCCCATGGCTACCGTCATGCCGCCCCTCCGGGGCTTTTTCGGCTCAGAGCTTTCTGGTTTTCAGGCGGAGCGAGTTGCTGACGACCGAGACGCTGCTTCCTGCCATGGCGAGTCCGGAGAAGACGGGGTTGAGGAAGATGCCGAAGAGCGGGTAGAGCGCTCCTGCGGCAAGCGGTATGCCGATGATGTTGTAGATGAACGCCCAGAAGAGGTTCTGGCGGATCACCCGCATGGTTGCGCGCGAGAGGGTGAATGCCTGGGCAACCTTGCTGATGTCGCCGTTGAGGATGGTGATGCCGGCCGATTCGATGGCAACGTCGGTTCCTGTGGCCATGGCAATCCCTACCTCCGCCTGAGCCAGGGCGGGGGCGTCGTTGATGCCGTCTCCAGTCATGGCGACTTTTCCACCCTGCTTCTGGAGCGCCCTGATTTTCTCCGCTTTCTCGTGGGGGAGCACTTCGGCAATCACCTCGTCGATGCCTGCCTGCCGGGCCATGTAGTTTGCGGCGGAACGGTTGTCGCCTGTCAGCATGATGACCTTGAGTCCCTTTTTGTGGAGGGCAGCGACGGCGCTTTTCGCCTCCGGCTTCAGCGTATCGCTGAGGGCAATTAGGCCGACAGCTATGCCGTTCTCTTCGAGCACGACGACTGTTTTTCCCTCCTCCTGCAGTGCCGTGACCTTTGTGATGTTTTTTTCGTTCTCAGTCGGCTTGCGGACCTTTACGGGAGTCGTGCCGATGACTCCCGATACACCCATCCCTTCAAGAGCTACGAACCCGCTAACCTCCGCGAGTAACAATTTTCGCGCGGCAGCTTCCTCGACGATCGAGCTTGCAAGCGGATGTTCCGAGCGGCTCTCTACGCTTGCGGCAATCCGCAGAATATCCGCCACGGCTTTGCCCTTATCCTCACCAAGAACGGCTATGTCGGTGACCCTTGGCCTGCCGACGGTGATGGTTCCGGTTTTGTCGAAGACCACGGTGTCGACGGTGCTGAGCTTTTCAAGGCTTTCGGCGTTGCGGATAAGAATGCCATATTCGGCGCCTTTGCCGATGCCCACGATGATGGCTGTCGGCGTGGCAAGCCCGAGCGCGCAGGGGCAGGCTATCACCAGAATGCCGACAAGCCCCATGATGCCGTAGGAGAGGGCAAGAGAAAAGCCGAGGAAGGAGGATCCGACAGTCAGCCAGATGATGAAGGTTGCCGCAGCAAGCACCAGCACGGCCGGCACAAAGACCCCGGCTATCCTGTCTGCGATTGCCTGGATGGGCGCTTTCGAGCCCTGGGCATCCTCGACCATGCGGATGATGCGGCTGAGCAGTGTGTCGGCCCCGACGTTCGAGGCTTTGAAGGTGAACGACCCCTGCTTGTTGATGGTGCCGCCAATTACCGCGTCGCCCGCTTTCCTGTCAGCCGGCACCGGTTCTCCGGTCACCATCGACTCGTCGATTGATGAGCTGCCTTCGATGATGGTGCCGTCGACCGGAAGTTTGGCTCCGGGCTTGATGATGATGACGTCTCCCTTCATGACCTGTTCAATCGGGATTTCAACCTCCACGCCAGCCCTCAGGACCAGTGCGGATTTTGCCTGCAGGCCAATCAGCTTTTCAATGGCCTCGCCGGTTTTCAGCTTTGAGCGGGCCTCGAGGTATTTGCCGAGGAGGACGAAGCCGATGACGACGATGGTGACGTCGAAGTAGGTGTAGTCGGGGAGGCGCAGCAGCTGGCGAACCGAGGGGATGAGCGTAACGATGGCGCTGTAGCTGTAGGCGGCCAGGGTGCCGATGCCGATGAGGGTATCCATGCTCGCCGCTCCGCTGCGGATGAACATGGTGATGCCGTGCAGGAAGGGTGCGCCGATGCGGAAGACCATCCATGTCCCGAGAACCATGGAGATGATGTTGAAGAGCTCCATCGGAATGGGGAGGTTCGGCATCCAGCTGAAGAGCCGCGACCCGATATCCCACATCATCAGCATGAAGACGAGCATGGCAATGGGGAGCGCAAACTGCACTTTCGAAAGCTGTTCGTCGAGCTCCCGCTGTTTCTCCTCCTTCAGCTTGGCGGATGCCGCGGAAGCGGCGACTGAGGGCGAGGCGGCGCTCTCTGCATCCTCTTCGGAGGCAAGCCCGTAGCCGTATTTCCGGACAACCTCGTTGAGCATCTCGGCACTCATTGCGCTGCCGTCGAACTCAACCTTTGCCCTTTCAGTCGCCAGATTGACCTCAACCTGCTTTATGCCCTCCACAAGGGAGAGCTTTTTGGTGATGACCGCCGCACAGCTTGCGCAGTGCATCCCCTTGACCGTGTAGCTTCTCGTCGTCATAGGTAGGGGCTCGAATCAATAACGTTATACCACGTTTTTCTCCAGCCCCGGAGCATTGCAATGCCTCCTTTGAGGAACTGTTCAACGGCGTCTGCGTTGTCGATGATTTCTGCGCGGCTTGACTTCAGGCGGATATCGCGGGTCATGCGGATGCCGTTTTCATGATGGGCCACAAGGGCGTTGAGAAAACGGAGGTCGAAGGTTTTGTCGTAACTGCCGAGTTTCGGTACCTGAGGGTCGCTCACCCTTCTCCGGTCGCCGTACCACTCCTTTTTCATCCGGTAGAGCTCCGCTATGGCGACTGGTTCGTTTTTGCGGATGTCGGCGCCAAGGCTTTTGATTTCGGCCCTCTCGGAGATTGCGGCCTCCTCGGCAAGCAGAATCGCGCCCCGGTGATGGGCAATCATGGCGTCGATGTAGCGCAGGTCGACCCACTTGTCCGGCTGGCCAAGATCCATGGTGTTTCTGTCGTACATCGAGAGCGAGTACTGCGGGGTCAAAGAGTATCCGATGCCAATGCCGGCCACCAGCATTACGATTGCCAGCGATACGGCCAGAGAGAGCGAGATTTTCTGCATGAGGTTACAGGAAGTTTGATTACTTGACGTTGATCACGCCGCGGGGAACTCCCATCGCACAGGTGATTTTATAGGCTCCCGGTTTGGTCGGGGTGAATTCCAGAATGAGGGTCTTTCCTTTTTCAAGCAGGAGGGGTTTCTCCCAGAGGCCGGGAATCATGATGGTGCTCATGCACCCTGCGCCGTTGTCGCGGGAGTCCACCACGAGGCGGACTTTCTTTCCGACCCTGGTCTCAAAGGTGGAGGGCACGATATCGTTCTGAAGGGTATAGAGGGTTTTCAATACGGTAGTGTTTGCCGGAGCAGGGGTGCTGGCAGGTGCCGTCGAGAGAGCGGCAAACGCGCTATCCGATGCCGCAGAACGGCCGGTGCCCGACCGGGAGAGATGGTCGGCGGGATTGAGTGTCTCGTTGAGGGTATAGATCGAAAAAAAGATAATGATGAGCCCTGCGCACTGCTGATAGAGGTTGCTGCTTCTCGCGTTGCCTGAAAGCTTCAGGCTTGAGATGCTGATGGCGAGCAGAGGCAGCGTGCTGCCGAGAACGAACGCGAGCATGACCTGCATGCCCCGCAGAGGACTGCCTGAGAGCATCGCCACCCCTTCGACAGCCATGGTGAAGCCGCAGGGTAGCAGAATGGTCAGCATCCCCGTCGAGAGAGGGTGCATGGTGCCTGACCTCTTGCCGCCCGAGAGGGATTTTAGTGCGATTTTTTTCGGCAGCGCAATCCTGAAGCGGTTGAAGAACTCCACGCCAAGCATCTGAAGGGCAAGGACAATCATCAGCAGGGAGATGGTGACAATCATTATGGTTGTTACGGCCGGCGAAAGGCTGATTGTCTGGCCGAGGAGTCCAAAGAAGAGGCCGGTGAGGGCGTAGATTGCAATGCGGCCGGAGTTGAAGAGCAGGTGGGGTTTCATTTTTTCAAGCGTGGAACTCTTCTCTCCATGCTGTTCCATCCATCGGGAGGAGAGTGAGAGCACCAGCCCGCTGACAAGCGCGGCACAGCTCGATATCCCTCCAAGCAGGCCGAAAAGGAAGAATGCAGAGAGGGAGCTCGCACTCTCTATCGAGATGTTCGGAAGCAGCCCTGAAGAGGAGAGCCCGGAAATCAGCATGATGATGGCCGAGGCAATTGCCGCAGCCTTCAGAAGTTCCTTCGGGGTGCCGCGGTGAGCTGCGCTGCTGTCGGAAAAGGTATAGGCTCCGCTTTCAAAGAGGCTGTTCAAATCGGCGGCCTTCGGCTTTTCGCCTTCACATTCAACGCTCACCGTGCCATCTGCCATCGAGGCCTCGGCCTTTGCAAAGCGCCCTGACTCGAGAAGCCTCTCTTCGACAATCGCTTCACATGAGGCGCAATGCATCCCTTCTACACCGTAGGTATATCGTTTTTTCATCGTGTCTCAAGAGGGGGTTGTGGATGATAGCAACAGCGCAATATAGGACTTGGAAAGGCCATGTTAAAGCACCGCTGTCTATCACTACCGAGATGTGTCAGTATTGGTTCCCTGCCAGTGAGTGCGCTTACTCTCCGGCAGCGGCCTGCTCGCTCTCTGTCTTGAACTCCGAAGTAGTGTGGAACTCGAGTGCAGGGTAGTCCTCCCGTGCGACCTTGAGCATCCATTCGCTTTCGGCAAGAAACACGGGGTGCTCCTCCTTGTCGTGAGCGATGGCACTCCATTTGCGGCGGAGGAACTCCTCGAGCATCTCCTTGTCGCTTCCGGTGACCCAGAGCGCCTTGTGGTAGCGCAGGGGGGTGAAGTCGCACTGTGCTCCGTACTCGTGCTCCAAGCGGAACTTGATGACGTCGAACTGCAGCTCTCCGACGGTTCCGATAATCTTGCGGTTGCCGGGCTGGATAAAGAGCTGTGCCACGCCCTCCTCGGTCAGCTGGCGGATGCCCTTGTCGAGCTGCTTGCTCTTCATCGGGTCGCGGTTTTCGAGCGCCTTGAAGATCTCAGGCGAAAAGCTCGGAATGCCCCTGAAGTGAAGGTTCTCTCCCTCGGTCAGGGTGTCGCCGATTTTCAGCGAGCCGTTGTCATACAGACCGATGACATCTCCCGGCCATGCGTCGTCGATGACGCTCTTCTCGTTGGCCATGAAGTGGGTCGGGCTCGAGAACCGTATTTTTTTATCCAGACGGGTGTGGTGGTAGAACTTGTTGCGCTCGAAGCGGCCGGAGCAAATCCTGAAAAACGCGGTTCTGTCGCGGTGGTTAGGGTCGAGGTTGGCGTGGATTTTGAAGACGAATCCCGTCATCGTCTCCTCAGATGCCTTGACGGTGCGCTCCATCGCCTCACGCTTGTCGGGGCTCGGTGCGACCTCAAGGAAGGTCTCGAGCAGCTCCTTGACACCGAAGTTGTTGATGGCGCTGCCGAAAAAGACTGGCGCGAGCAGGCCGTCGCGGTAGAGCCCCTTGTCGAAAGGCTCATAGACACCTTCAATCAGGGCGACGTCCTCACGGAGCCTTTTGCAGAAGCTTTCGGGTATCCATTTTTCCAGCTCAGGGTCTTCCGGATTGCTGACTCTTATGATGCTTTCGCTGATTCGTGTGGTATTGGCCTCGAAAAGGTTGAGCCCTTTCTGGTAGAGGTTGTAGACCCCTTTGAAGCTCTGTCCCTGCCCAATCGGCCAGGTCAGCGGCCGGACGCTTATTTCAAGCTTCTCCTCGAGCTCGTCGAGCAGCTCGAAGGCGTTGCGCCCCTCACGGTCCATCTTGTTGATGAAGATGATGACCGGCGTGTGGCGCATGCGGCAGACCCCCATCAGCTTCTCGGTCTGCTCTTCGACCCCCTTGACGCAATCGACGACGAGGATGACGCTGTCGACCGCCGTAAGGGTGCGGTAGGTGTCTTCAGCAAAGTCCTTGTGGCCTGGAGTGTCGAGGATGTTGACCCGTTTTCCCGCATACTCGAATCCCATCACCGAGGTTGCGACCGAAATGCCTCTCTGTTTCTCGATCTCCATGAAGTCGCTGGTCGCCGTTTTGCGGATCTTGTTGCTCTTGACGGCGCCGGCGGTCTGTATTGCGCCGCCGAAAAGCAGGAACTTCTCGGTAAGCGTGGTCTTGCCGGCATCAGGGTGGCTGATGATGGCGAATGTCTTCCTTTTGGCGGTTTCCTTTATGAGATCCATTGCTGATTCTTTCGACTCGTTCTCTATGGTGAAAAATTAGGGCTTCCATCCGTCGCATCTCTGCCGGCGAGTTGCCGCCCAAGATACGAAGAATCTCCCTTTTTATCCGTGTTTTTTGGCTTCCCGACGGGCGCAAGATCCACCTTTTCTCCTTTGTGTTTTTAAAAAAAATGCTATAATAGCACAGCATTTTGTTCCTTAAAACATAACGACGCCACCACCATGAATTTCAATCCCTGGCATGACGTAGAGATCGGGCCGGATCAGCCGAACATCGTTACCGCTATTATCGAGATCTCGAAAGGCAGCAAGACGAAGTATGAGCTCGACAAGAAAACCGGAATGCTGAAGCTTGACCGTGTGCTTTTTTCCTCGATCTTCTATCCTGCCAACTACGGATTTATTCCAAAAACGCTTGGGGACGACCACGATCCGCTTGATATCGTCGTCATTTCGCAGTGCGATATCGTGCCGATGTGCATGGTCAGAGCGAGGGTTATCGGCGTCATGCGCATGGTCGACCATGGTGAAGGCGATGACAAGATCATTGCCGTTGCTGAAGACGACGTCAGTCTCAGCAATATCCACAACATCGATCAGCTGCCTCCCTACTTCGGTTCAGAACTGCAGCACTTTTTCGAAGAGTACAAGGCGCTTGAACAGAAAACCGTGCTTGTCGAGGAGTTCCAGGATGCCGTGATCGCCCGAGAGAGCGTCACGCATGCCATCGACAACTACAAAAAGGTCTACGGATAAACATCCACCGGTCAGCTGAAGCCATAGAGCACTGAAAAGGCGGTTTTTGCAGAGGCAGAGACCGCCTTTTTCTGTTTGTTTCCACGGTTTCGGGCAATTGTCTGGAAAAAGGTTGAAAAGTGTTGATTTCATTGGCTCTGCTCGCTTTTTCAGTGTGCAAGTATTGATTGAAGGATAATGGCGTAATGCCTTTAAGGTTTTATTAATTGGCAGGATAGACGATTTTTCCTTGCCCCGGTTCTCCCCCCGGTTGACTTTCGGCTGCCGGCCCCGGTCTTTTGGGCCGATGTGGATGCAATGTGGATAACCCCGTAAAACCTTTCCTGGAAAGGCTCTCGGGAATGTTTTTTTTCTCTTCCTGTTAAATGCGGGAAAAGTCATATATTCGTCGGATATTGTAGCCGGCTCTAGACGGTCACCTAACTCTTGCCCCCCCGGATTTTATGCTCTTATTACCTCTTGATGAGCTTGCTTCAAGGGCTCGGGCCATAAAGCTTGTCATCTCCGACAATGACGGTGTATTCACCGATACGGGAGTCTATTACTCCGACAGGGGCGAGGAGATGAAGCGCTACTCCATCAGGGACGGCATGGGGGTTGAGCGCCTCAGGGATGCAGGCATCGAAACCGCTATCATGACAGGCGAGATGTCGCCAAGCATTAAAAAGCGTGCCGAGAAGCTCGCCATCAAAAAACTCTATCTTGGCGTCAAACAGAAGGCTGCCATGCTTGAAAAGGTGGTGGCTGAAACAGGACTGGCTCTTTCTGAGCTAGCCTATATCGGTGACGATGTCAACGATGTGGGGATCATGACCGAGATCTCACGGGAGGGGTTGACGGCCTGCCCCGGGGATGCAATGTTTTTTGTCGAGCCCCTTGTCCACTTTCGCGCTCTGTCGAGTGGCGGGCATGGCGCATTCAGGGATTTTGCCGAGTGGCTTATCGGCCTCAGGGCATCCTCTTAGGCAGCGGGCATATAAAGTTCAAGTTTACAGTAAGGAAGGGTTTCAATAACATCGAGTCCGGGCACGCCGTCGGTTCGTTTCATTTCAAAAGGTGCTTTATGGCAGAAATAACCATAGGAAAGAGGACGGTTGGCGACGGCCATCCCGTTTTCGTCATTGCCGAGATCGGCATCAACCACAACGGTTCGATGGAGGTTGCAAAAAAACTCATCGAAGGCGCGGCTCTTGCGGGCTGTGACGCTGTGAAGTTTCAGAAGCGTTCGCCGGAGCACTGCGTCCCGAAAGACCAGCGCGACATCGAGCGCGACACACCCTGGGGTCGCATGAAGTATATCGACTACCGCTACAAGGTCGAGTTCGGCTTTGAGGAGTACCAGGAGATCGACCGTTACTGCAAGGAGAAAGGGGTGGAGTGGTTTGCATCCTGCTGGGACGAGCAGTCGGTGGATTTCATGGAACAGTTCGACACCCCCTGCTACAAGGGCGCATCAGCATCCTTGACCGATCTCGGGCTTCTGAAAAAAACTGCCCAGACAGGAAAGCCGCTGATCATCTCAACCGGCATGTCGACCATGGAAGAGGTTCAGAGCGCAATCGACGAGCTCGGCATCGAGAAGCTGCTCATCGCCCATACCAACTCGACCTACCCATGCCCGATTGAGGAGCTCAACCTCAAAATGATCACCACCTACAAGACCCTCTTCCCGACCGTGCCGATTGGCTATTCCGGTCATGAAGTAGGTCTTTCGACCACTTGGGCCGCCGTGGCACTCGGAGCGACATTCGTTGAACGCCATGTCACGCTCGACCGCGCCATGTGGGGTTCCGATCAGGCCGCTTCCGTTGAGATCTCCGGCATGTCGCGCCTTGTTTCCAACATCCGTGATATCGAAAAATCTCTCGGCGACGGAGTCAAACGCGTCTATGAAGGTGAGGCTGCTGCCCGCAAGAAGCTTCGCCGCTCCTGAAGAGTTGCAGAAGATAGCCGCCGGGAGCACGACAATTCCGGCGGTTTTTTTATGAAGAACCGCTGGAGATACCCTTTCTTCAGGATGCCATCCCTCCGATATTCTGCCAGAGGCTTGTTATATTTGCTTCTCTCCCTTAAATTTATCGGTCGATTTCCTCACCCGTTCGTTTCTATTGGAAGATGGGGAAGTCCCGCGGTCAACAACGACAGCAGAATCCTCAATACCACGAACTATCAATCATCAGCGTTATCATGAGCAAGAAAACAAAAAGCGGGCCGATACAGGAGTTTGAGTACAAGGCGGAGATGAAGCAGCTCCTCGACCTTATCGTCCACTCACTCTACACCCATCCCGAAATCTTTCTCAGGGAGCTTGTCTCCAATGCTTCCGACGCATTGAGCAAGGTGCGTTTCGACTCCCTGACCGACCAGGAGATAACCGATCGTGAAGCAGAACTTGCCGTAAAGCTCACAATCGACTCCAATGAGCGCACCTTCGTCATCGAGGACAGCGGAATCGGCATGAGTGAGGAGGAGCTGATTGCCAACCTCGGTACCGTAGCCAAGTCGGGGACACTCGGCTTCATGCAGGCACTCAAGGAGCAGCAGAAGGAGCTTGACGGGAACCTGATTGGCCAGTTCGGCGTCGGTTTCTATTCGGTATTCATGGTGACCGATGAAGTGACGGTGGAGACTAGAAGCGCAAGGCCCGGTGCGAACGGTTACCGCTGGCGTTCAGGCGGGCAGGGGACCTACACCATAGAAGAGATCGACAAGCCCTCTCGCGGCACCAAAATCTCCTTCAAGCTCAAAGAGGATTTCAAGGAGTTTGCCGAAGAGTATCGTGTCGAGCAGATTGTCAAGAAGTACTCGAACTTCGTCGATTTCCCGATCTATCTAGGCGAAAAGCAGGTCAACAGCATCACCGCCCTCTGGCAGCGCTCCAAAAGCGAACTGAAGGAGGAGGAGGTCAACGAGTTCTACAAATTCATTGCCAACGACTACAAGGATCCGCTCGACTATCTGCCGATCTCCGTTGAAGGGATGGTCAGCTTCAAGGCACTGCTCTTTCTTCCATCGGAAGCTCCTCCCGAGCTGCTCTACCGTCAGGGCGAGCTCGAAAACCGCGGCCCGCAGCTCTATGTGAAAAAGGTGATGATCCAGAACGAGTGCCGCGACCTCCTGCCGGAGTACCTCCGCTTTATCGTCGGCGTGGTCGACACCGAGGACCTCTCGCTCAACGTCTCCAGAGAGGTTGTGCAGTCGAGCCCGGTCATGGCCAAAATCCGCCAGATCCTCACCGGCAAGATTCTTGGCTGGTTTGAGACCCTTGCCAAAGAGCAGCCTGAAAAATTCAAGACTTTCTACAAGGCGTTCGGTCCGCTGGTCAAAATCGGCCTGAATACCGACTTCACCAACCGCGACAAGCTTATCGAGCTCCTGCGTTTCGAAAGCACCAAAACGGCTGAGGGCGAGTACGTGACGCTCAAGGAGTACTGCGAACGGATGGCCTCCGAACAGAAGGAGATCTACTATCATTCCGGCTCCAGCCGTGCGCAGCTTCTGGCCCACCCCAACCTCGAGTATTTCCAGGAGAAGGGGATCGAGGTGCTGCTGCTTAGTGACCCGGTCGACGTCTTTGTCATCCCCTCGATTCACGAGTACGACAAAAAGCCGCTGAAATCGATTGAAAAAGCCGATATTGACTTTTCGAAAGAGAAAAAGGATGCCGCTGAGCCACTGGCTAAAAACCTTCTCGATCCGGTGCTGAAGATTTTCAAGGAGACTCTCGGCGAGGGCGTTGAGGATGTCATCGAATCGCACCGCCTTGTCAGTTCGCCGGTGACGCTGGTCAGCGGAAAGGACGGCATGGACAGCCAGATGGAGCGGATGATGAAGATGATGCAGAGCGACATGCCTGCCGCCAAGCGGATTCTCGAGGTCAACACCTCGCACCCGATTATTCGCAACATTGCAGGCATGATTATGGCCAATGAGCACAACCCGCTTATCAGCACAGCCATCAAGCAGCTCTACGAAGGGGCCCTGCTTGTTGAGGGAAGCCTTGATTCGACGACCGCTTTCCTTTCGAGAATGAATGAACTGATTGAGGCTGCAACGCTTTCACGATAAGCGACAGGCTTTTTTTGCAACGCATTAAACGGTGAATCTGTGAAACAGGGAAGGAATCTGGATTCAAGGGCTATCGAGGTTTTTCAGAGAAACGAGATAACCGAGCACCATATCTACAAAAAGCTTTCGGGAAAGGTAAAAGGGGTCAAAAACCGCCGTATCCTTGCCCAGATTGCCGATGATGAGCTGCGTCATTACAACGTCTGGAAAACCTATACCCGAAAGGATATCAGCCCGAGCCGATTGCGGATCTGGTTCTATACCGTTGTCAGTCTTGTTTTCGGCTTTACCTTTGGCATCAAGCTGATGGAGAAGGGGGAGCAGGGCGCTCATGATATCTACAGCCGCATGCCTGGTTCCTTCCAGGAGATCAACGGCATCATCCGCGACGAGGAGGAGCACGAGCAGGCGCTGATGGCGCTTCTCGACGAAGAGCGGCTCAAGTATACCGGTTCAGTGGTGCTCGGCCTCAATGATGCGCTTGTGGAGCTTACGGGCGTGCTCGCCGGCCTGACCCTTGCGCTCAACGACTCCGTGCTTGTTGCCAGGACAGGCGCCATTACCGGATTTGCCGCTGCACTCTCCATGGCAGCCTCGGCCTATCTCTCGACAAAATCCGAACCCGGCGGTAAAAATCCGTTTCTTTCGGCCATCTACACCGGCGTCGCCTATATCTGCACGGTGGTGCTCCTCATTCTTCCCTATCTTTTCTTTACCGACCTCTATTTCTGCCTCGCGTTGGCATTTGGCACAGCGGTTATCATCATCGGAGTGTTCAACTACTACATCTCCGTTGCGCGTGACCTGCCCTTCGGGAGCCGCTTCCTTGAAATGGTCGGCTTGAGCTTTACGGTAGCCGCGCTGAGCTTTCTTGCCGGCTACGGCATGCGCTTCATCGGTGTCGCCGTTTAGCCCTCGTCACTCTTGAGCTGCCTGACCCGCTCTCTCAGGCAGTTCAGCTTAGCTGCAATGCTCGAAATATCAACGATTCCAGCACTGTTCACCTTGATGCAGAGGGCCTCTTCGCTGCTCGAAAGCGGTTCACGCCGCTCAAGCTGCCCGTAGAGGACTTTTATGTCAGCCTCCGAGGCATCGCGCCCCTCCCGGTACCGCTTTTCCACCCGTTTACCGAGGATCTCCACAGGAGCCTCAAAACCGAGTATCCCGCACGGCGAGCCGCATCTGGTTGCAAGCTCGATAAACTGCTTTCGTGTGGATAAGTCGAGAAAGGTTGCATCGGCAATAACGGCAATGCCCTCCCTCAAACAGCTTTCCGCGATATCGAGCATCCTCCGGTATGTCGCCCGGGTCATCTCCGCCGAATAGATCTCTCTTTGGCTTCGTTGCAGGGGGTCGAGTCCCACGAGCCGCTTTCTTTCGATATCCGAGCGGAGGTGCACGGCAGGGAGGCGTTCGGCAAGCTCGGCGGACCAGTGGCTCTTTCCGCTTCCGGAAACCCCGAAGGTAATCACCAGCACCGCTTGTTGCCGGAGCGTGTAACGGCGCGCAAGCTCAAGATAAGAACGGTGTTCGTCGAGTGCTTTTTGAGCTGAAGCTTTCCCGGTACTCTGTCCGTAGCGGATCGCGGTCACCTTTGCCCTGACCATCGCCCGGTAGAGTGCGTAGAAGCGCAGCAGCCGCAGGCTCTGGTAGTCACCCGTCGCCTGCAGCCAGCGGTTCAGGATGCGCCAGGCAAAGGCGGGTTTCCCTGCATGTTCGAGGTCCATAAAGAGGAATGCGAGGTCGCTCGTGACGTCAATAATGCTCAGGTCTTCATTGAACTCGATGCAGTCGAAAATGAGGATGGAGTTCCGCCACCAGACCATATTGCCGGTGTGCATGTCGCCATGACACGGCCGGATAAACCCGTCCTGCTTCCGCTCGAGAAAGATTGGCCGGAGCCGTTCATGCTCCTTCAATGTCCACCCTTTCAGCGCCAGAAGCTCCTCCTCTTCCCCGGCATCGGATGCGGCTGGCTCCATGTGCTGGAAATTCTCCATCATCGGTCTGATCAGATTCTCCGGCATTCCGAAGCCGCTCCCGGAAGCATCCTGCGGCAGCCCCTTGTGAAAGCCGGTGACGATATCGGCAAGCAGATCGATATGGCGGCGCTCAAGCCGACCGGAGGCAATCATCCGGTCAAGCTCCATAGTCCTGTCGAATCGGACCATCTTCACTGCGTAATCGACAATCTCTCCCGGCCGGTCCAAAAACAGCTTGCCCTGCCATTCCACCACCGGCACCACCGAGAGATAGATATCGGGGCAGAGCCTGCGGTTGAGGCGCAGCTCCTCATGGCAGAAGTGTTTTCGCAGCTCTAGCGTCGAAAAATCCAGAAAGCCCAGATTGACGGGCTTCTTGATTTTATAGGCATAGGACTCTGTGAGGAAGAGCAGCGAAATGTGGGTCTCGACGACCTCGATGGTTCCGGTTTCGTGGGGGTATGCTTCCGGACGTTTCAGCGCCTCGGCTAATGGGTCCATGGCAGTTGTGTGATTTGCTCGGAAGAGTGAGTCACTTGCTTCAATATACAGCAAGCCCCCGTGGCCGCCAACAATCTGGATCTGGAGCCGGCACCTTTTTGTTGTGCGCGTTCTGTGATAGTTCATCTCACTGGAAGGGGCTTTTTTTGCTTGGGTTGGCCCCAGAAAATCAAAAAAAACGTACATTTAAGCTTTGTGCCGGAGTCGTCCATTCTTTTCGGGAACTTCTCTCTCTCTTCGCAGCACCCGACAAGCCGGGAATGCCTGCGGATAATCAGGAGCGGTGCCCCTCACGAGTAATTGCGAACTCATGATACAACTCTCCAAGATTCTCTGCCCGACCGATTACTCCGCAGCTTCGGATAAGGCAGTGCGGTACGCGGTTGAATTTGCCCGGAAGGTCGGTGCACATGTCCGGTTTATTCACATTCTCTCATCCGCGAGTGCAGCTGCCCAGGAAGAGGACGATGTGATTCCCGAAAGCTTTTCGGGCGTTCTGATGGCCGAAAAAAAGAAAGGGCTTGATGCCGATATCCGTGTGCTCAAGGGGGCGCCGGCCGTTGTTATCGCTGAACAGGCGGCAACATGGGGAGCTGACCTTATCATCATGGGATCGCATGGGCGGACCGGCCTTAAACGGCTTATGATGGGGAGCGTTGCCGAAGAGGTTTTCCGTTCCTCTGATATTCCCGTTCTGCTCGTAAAAAGGAGCGCCCGGGATTGATAGGTGTTTTGAGTCAGTTATTTGTTCCAGAAATCATTAGAGTTACCGTTATGAAAAACTTTAGGGAGTCGATACTTGCCCTTATTACCGAGACTTCGGCCAATCTGCCGAGCGATGTGCGATGCGCCATTTCAGGCGCCATCGACAGGGAGGACCCTCTCTCGCAGGCAGGTCTTGCCATGTCGACCATCTCCGTCAATATCGATATGGCGGTCGACAATGTCTCCCCGATATGCCAGGATACCGGCATGCCGACCTTTTTCATCCATACCCCGCAGGGAGCCGACCAGCTCTTGATGAAACGGGAGATAGAGGAGGCTGTCGCCGAAGCATCAAGAACGGGCAAGCTTCGCCCCAACGCCGTCGACGCCATCAGCGGAAAGAATTCCGGAAACAATCTCGGTTGCCATTTTCCCGTCATTCATTTTGAGCCGTGGGAGAAGGAAGAGATAGAGGTTCGCCTCATTCTGAAGGGCGGAGGGTGCGAGAACAAGAATATCCAGTACTCCCTTCCGATGGAGATTCCGGGTCTCGGCAGCGCTTCGCGTGACCTTGAGGGTGTCCGCAAATGCCTGCTGCATGCCGTCTATCAGGCGCAGGGTCAGGGGTGCAGCCCCGGCTTTATCGGCGTCGGCATCGGCGGCGACCGTACCAGCGGCTTCGAGCTTGCAAAGAAGCAGCTCTTCCGCCGCATCGACGATTGCAATCCCGACAGCGAGCTTGACCTGCTTGAACGTGAGATTCTCGAAAAAGCCAACACGATGGAGATCGGCCCGATGGGATTCGGCGGCAAGGCGACCCTTCTGGGGTGCAAGATCGGCAAGTCGCACAGGGTGCCGGCAAGCTTCTACGTCTCCGTTGCCTACAACTGCTGGGCATACCGCCGCCTCGGCGTTTTGCTCAATCCCCAAACCGGCGCGATTGCCGCATGGCAGTTCCGCGATTCGGACGAGATCAAGCGGATGGCGCGCGGGGAGGGCATTCCGCTCACCGGCAGGGAGGTGAGGCTCAAGGCTCCGGTTAGCGAAGCTGAGATCCGCAGCCTCAAGGTGGGCGACATGGTGCTTATTGACGGCGCCATGCATACCGGCCGTGACGCTTTCCATCACTACATCATGCATCATGACCTTCCCGAAAGCGTCGATATCGACGGGGGGGTACTCTTTCACTGCGGACCGGTTGTGCTCAAGAATGAGGATGGCAGCTACAGGGTGACGGCAGCAGGGCCGACCACCTCAAGCCGCGAGGAACCGTACCAGGCTGACGTCATCAAAAAACTCGGTCTGAGGGCGGTTATCGGCAAGGGCGGCATGGGTCCGAAAACCCTTCAGGGGCTCAAGGATCATGGCGCAGTCTACCTGAACGCCATCGGTGGCGCCGCGCAGTACTACGCCCGCTGTATTGAAGAAGTCACCGGGGTTGACTTTCTGGAGGAGATGGGTGTTCCTGAAGCGATGTGGCACCTTGAGGTGAACTCCTTCCCGGCCATCGTCACCATGGATGCGCACGGCAACAGCCTGCACAGCCTGGTCGATGAGGACTCATTCCGGAAGCTCGGCCAGCTCAAAGGGTAGCGAGCGCCAAAAGAGGTGCCGTTTGCGGCAATCAAGACAATGCATTTGAAGCCTTTAACCTGAAAGAAAAAGAGTAGATGAAAAAAATAAGATTTATGGATGTCTCCTTCCGTGACGGGTTTCAGTCCTGTTTCGGTGCGAGGGTACGCACAGAGGATTTTCTTCCCGCGCTGGAGGCCGCCGTTCACGCAGGGACCGACAATTTCGAGATAGGCGGTGGCGCCCGTTTTCAGAGCCTCTACTTCTACTGCGAAGAGGATGCTTTTGCCATGATGGATGCCGCCCGTAAAGTTGTCGGGCCGGAGATCAATCTCCAGACACTTTCAAGAGGCTCCAATGTCGTCGGGCTGGTCTCCCAGTCGCGCGACATCATCGACCTGCACGCCCGTCTCTTCAAGAAGCACGGCATCACCACCATCAGGAACTTCGACGCACTGATGGACGTGCGCAACATCGCCTACTCAGGCCAGTGCATCCACAATGCCGGTCTGAAGCATCAGGTGGTTGTGGCCATGATGGGCCTGCCGCCCGGCCTCACCGAGAGCTACTGCCATACCCCGCAGTTCTATCTCGACAGGCTGCAGGAGATTCTTGATGCCAAAATCCCCTACGACAGCGTCGCCTTCAAGGATGCCTCCGGCACCACCACTCCCTCAGTGGTCTTTGAGACCATCAAGGGGGCGCGCAAGATGCTTCCGCCGGAGACCGAGATCCAGTTCCACACCCATGACACCGCGGGAATGGGCGTTGCCTGCAACTTTGCCGCCATCGAGGGTGGTGCTGATATCCTCGATCTCTCCATGGCGCCGGTCAGCGGCGGAACGGCCGCCGTCGACATTCTGACCATGTGGCAGCGGCTCAGGGGTACCGGCTACACCCTCGACATCGACCAGGAGAAATATCTCGAAGTCGAAGCGCTCTTCACTGACCAGATGTACAAGTACTACATGCCCCCCGAGGCTACGGCAGTCAATCCGGTCATCACCTTCTCGCCCATGCCCGGCGGAGCCCTCACGGCCAATACCCAGATGATGCGCGACAACAACACGCTGCATCTTTTTCCGGCAGTCATCAACAACATGCGTGAAGTGGTCGTCAAGGGCGGTTTCGGAGCATCAGTGACCCCCGTTTCGCAGTTCTACTTCCAGCAGGCATTTGCCAATACCATCCAGGGCCACTGGAAGAAGATCACCGATGGGTACGGCAAGATGGTCCTCGGCTACTTCGGCCGGACGCCCGCAACGCCCGATTCTGAAGTGGTGAGGCTGGCCTCCGAGCAGCTCGGTCTCGAGCCGACCACCGAGGATGTCCATGACATCAACGACCGCAACCCGGAACTCGGCGTCGCCTATAACCGCTCGCTGCTTGAAAAGGAAGGGATTGCCGTCACTGATGAGAATATCTTTATCTCCGCCGCCTGCGGCGCCAAAGGCATCGCCTTCCTGAAAGGGGAGTGCTCGACCGGCATCCGCTACAAGGCCGATATCGCCGTCGAAATCAAGGCCACGCCCCGCGAAGAGGTTGTCAAGGCCTACCATGAGGCGCACAAGCACGACGTGCATCAGGAAGAGGTCAACAAACGTCTTGTCGACCTCTTTTCAAAGATTCCAACGCCCTCCTCAGCAGCTTCGGGACTCCCGGCGGCATTACCTGCGGGATCGGCAGGCTCAAGGGTCATCTCGATGGCGGGCAACTTCACCGTTTTTGTCGATGGAGCGCCATTTACCGTCTCCTTTGCCGAAGGCTCCTCCATCAATCCGCAAGGGGGTGCGCTCCCGTCGGTAGCCGCTCCATCGGCTCCTGCTGAGGCCGCCCCTCCGGCCCAGGCCGGCACTCCCGTAACGGCTGTCATGCCCGGCAACGTCTATACCATTGAGGTTGAAGTTGGCCAGGAGGTCAAGGAGGGTCAGGATGTCGCCATCATCGAAGCGATGAAAATGGAGAACCCCGTCAAGGCTCCCTGTTCCGGCAAGATCCTCTCGATTCTGTCAGTAAAGGGCGGCACAGTGGCGATGGGTGACGTCATGATGTATATCGGCTGAGTGCTCCGCGCAACGGATGGAAACAAAAAGAGGCCGCCTCATCTTTATGCATGAGGCGGCCTTTTTGGTTGTTCTTTTTCCTTGCAGCAACTAAACCGGCACTCGATCAGCCACGTGTCCACTCACTTTCCACTTCGCTTCAAGGGTATCTGCCGATAAATCCGCTTCGCAGGCCCATTCAACAAAGTACCCTCTATTTGTAACACGCATGAATTCTTGGATATTGTTCAGGGCTTCAAAGGCATTCGTAATGCAGATAAGGCGTGACATCGGACTCTTCCAATTCGACCGTCATCGGAAACAATGATCAGCTTTCTGTCAGGGTGAGGTGTGATTTTAACAATTCTCATTGGTCAAGTCCTTTAATCGGAAAAGGTTTTCTGCCATTCACGGCCAGTTCCCGGTCCGCAATCAAGTCTTCTTTGTGGATTTCTATCCAGGCAATCACAAGCTTGTGATTGCTGGGTGGTAACTCCCCGGCCAACAGAGATCCTTCAGGTATCGAATATATGGCTCATTGACCCTGGTAGTCGGCATGGATGTGTGGCGAATGATGCTTTTCAATGTCACGGAAGAACATGCGGATGAGTATTCCGTAAAACATTGATATCGTTGGCATGCAAGGCTGTTTTAATCATGACAAACGACCCTGTGGCCCAATGATGCTGTTTTATGAAGAAAAGGTCAAAACCCTCGTCGTTATCGGCTTTGGGAACCCTCTTGTTTGTAATGTCCCCCTTTGGACCCTTTTTCTCGTCTGACCGGCGAAATCTGACGATTATACCCTCTCGATTTCCTAAGCCCCCGACATGCCGGCCAAGGCCTGCCGGCAGCTAATCCGACTGGTGTTATGACTGTCGTCATTTCCCTCTCACTGAGCTCAGGGGGGGGCAAACCCCGGGGCTATTTGCGGAGTATGACTTCGCAGACGGGGTGGAGCTCGATAAAGCGTTCGAGCTCTTCGCGGGGGACGCTGCCGGCGGTGAGTTCAAGTTTTTCGAGATGTTCCAGGTGCATGAGGGGAGCGATGGATGAGACCATTGTGTTTGCTATGTCGAGCTCTTCGAGCCAGGGGAGTTCCTCAAGGGCATCGATGGTCAATAGCGGGGTACAGGAGAGGCTAAGTTCGCGCAGGCTGGGAAGCATTCTGAGCGGTTCGACGCTTGCGATAGCCGTTTTGCTGCAGCGGAGATACTCGAGATTGTCGAGGCCGGCGAGCGGCGAGAGGTCGGCGACAAAGGAGCTGTTGATTCCGAACTCAATCAGGTTCTCAAGCGCCCTTAACGGTTCGAGCGAAGAGATGCCGGTGTTGTAGCA
This sequence comes from Chlorobiaceae bacterium, assembly GCA_037142155.1. Classification (GTDB taxonomy): domain Bacteria; phylum Bacteroidota; class Chlorobiia; order Chlorobiales; family Chlorobiaceae; genus Chlorobium. The sequence continues at coordinate 18,066 of JBAXBE010000015.1, read as the reverse complement.
GCTCAGTTTCTCCAGATTGCTGAGCCTTTCGAGAGGGGCGAGGGTCTCTATCTGGGTTTCGGAACAATAGAGCTCTTCGAGAGAGAGCAGCTGGCTGATTGGCTCGAGAGAGGTGACCTGTGTGCTCGATATCCAGAGCAGCTTGAGGTATTTGAGGTTGCGGAGCGGTTCGAGCGAGCAGAAATTGCAGTCGAACGCGTAGAGGCGCTGCAGCTTTTCGAGGTGAGCTACCGCTTCAAGGCTTTCAATCGGCGATTCGTCGCAGCGGAGCTGCTGGAGCTTTTCGAGAATCCGCACCGGATGAAGATCGTGGATCCGGCGATTGTCGCAGCGCAGGTGGGTTGTGTCGAGAAAAGTGAGCAGCTCCTGGTCGGAGGGTTCTTTGGTGACTTTAAGGGTTGTGCGGACAATCTCCTGCCACTCATCGGTCAGGGCGGACCACCATTTTTTGCGGGCCCCGCTCTCCTTGAGCAATTCAGCTCTTGTGATGCTGAGCAGGTGGTCGATTTCGTTGCTGCGGTTGCTGCTGTTGGAGCGGTGGCCCTGATGGTCAGGCAGCGTGATTTCAATTGATGGTCCGGCGGGGAGGTCAGGGCTGCAGTTGAGCTTTTCGGCAAGACAGCGGGTATACCAGGCCGCTTTTTTCTCCTCTATGTAGTTGTGATGAGCCTCAAGGGATTGCTGGTCGAGGGATGAGATATCTTCGAGTATATCATTGCCGCACCGGGGGCATACTGCGCTGTCGGCAGTAAGGGGGTAGCCGCAGACCGGGCAATTGTTATAGGTGTTCTGCTCCAAGTCGCTAGAAGAGTTAATTTTAGGGAAAAGAACGGTTCCGGGGTTCAGGATGGGATGCTCCCCAATGATAAGAAAAAAAGCGGTAACGCCATATCCGGTTGGAAAAATGGGGCGGATGGGGAGCGTAGAGCTGAAAACTAATTGGCGCGACTCTTTGTTTTTTCTCCCAGTGTCCCCCTTGCAGTTCACCGGTTGCTTTTCAACATACGGGGGAGCACTATGCGGGAAGGTTTGTCTGCACTCTATGCGGCTTCCGGGATTGGTCCGGAAGAGTTGCTTGCCCTTTCGCCTGAAGCGTGGCTGCTCAGGCGCCGGGGATTCAGAAAACAGGAAAAGCATATTCAGGTTAACGAGACCCTTCTGACTCTGGGGAACGGCTATCTCAATATCCGCGGGAGTCTTGAGGAGTTGCCGCAGGGTCATTGCGGAGGCATCTACCTGAGCGGCATCTACGACAAGTCGGAGGCCGATGTCGAGGAGCTGGTGAAGTGTCCGCTCTGGACCGATGTGTCGGTATGGAGCGACGGGGTGAAGTTCTGTCTGTCGACCTGCCGCCCTCTCTGGCACGAGCAGGTGCTCGATATGAAAAAAGGAGTGCTGCACCGAAAGACAACCTTCCGGAGCCCGTCCGGGAAGGTTCTCTCGCTTGAAACCATCCGCCTCGTCTCCATGCACAATGTGCATCTGGGCTACATGCTGGTCAAAATCACTCCGCGCAATTTCTCTGGCCCGATTCGTGTCCTCAGCGGCCTGAACGGAGATATCTCCAACAGGGGGTTTTTCCCTCGTGAACAGCGCAAGCACCTGCAGCTTGAACGCATTGAACGCGGCAGGGCGTTCATGTATCTGGAGATGAAGACCCGCGACAGAGCTATCAGGGTTGCCGAGGCGGCATCGTGGAAGCTCATTGCCCCCTCCGGGCAGAGCCACAAGTGGGAACCGAGAATTTACGGCGAGAAGTTTGCCAGCGAAATCACCCTGGACGCCATGAAGGGGGAGTGCTACACTTTCGAAAAACTGGCGGTTGTGGCGACCAGCCGTGAGATTGAGGCAAGTGAGATGTTCAAGCGCACCATCTGCATGCTCAAGTCCTTTGTCCGTCGTGGTGCGGGGGCCGAAATAGCCTCGCATCTGGATGCATGGGAGGGGCGGTGGAAGCAGGCCGATATCGTTATCGAGGGCGACCCGGAGGCTCAGCACGCTCTCCGCTACAACATCTACCAGCTTCTCATCAATGGCCCTTCAAAACCTGCGGGCATCGGTGCGAAGTTCCTGAGCTCTGAGGGTTATCTCGGCCATGTTTTCTGGGATACCGAGATCTTCATCCTGCCCTTCTTCATCTACAATTTTCCCGATATCGCCCGGAACATGCTTCTCTACCGCTACCAGACCCTGGACGGGGCGAAGAAGAATGCTCTGAAGAGTGGCTGCAGGGGTGCAAGGTATGCGTGGGAGTCGGCGACCACCGGCGAGGATGTCACCCCGCGCTTCGCCTCGAAGCTTGAGCGGACCATAAGGCTGATCTATACCGGCACCGAGGAGGAGCATATCGTAAGCGACGTAATCTACGGCGTAGAAAAGTATTTTAGGGTGACCGGCGACGAGCGATTTCTTCTTGACTGCGGTCTTGAGATGATTTTTTTGACCGCAAGGTTCTGGGCGTCAAGGGTTGTGGCGTCGGGGGATGAGTATGAGATCCGGTGCGTCATCGGTCCCGATGAGTTCCATGAGCATGTCAACAACAACGCCTACACCAATTTCATGGTGAAGTGGCACTTGCGGCTTGCGGCGATGCTTTTCAAGTACATGGGCCGAACAAATCCTGCGCTTCTGGCGACGCTTTCGGCTCAGCTGGAGCTCAGTCAGCCAGAAGCCGACAGCTGGATGGAGATAAGCCGGAAGCTTCGGCTGACGCGAGATGCGGAGTCGAAACTCTACGAGCAGTTCGATGGCTATTTCAAGCTCAGGGACTACGAGATCAAGGGGTTCGACAGGAAGGGCGCTCCGGTACTTCCACGGGGAGTCCACTACCGCAACATCCAATCGAGCCGCCTGATCAAGCAGGCCGATGTGCTCATCATGATGATGCTCTTTCCTCATGCCTTCAGTGATGAGGAGAAGAGCGCCAATTATGATTTTTACGAGAGACGCACGGCGCACAAGTCCTCATTGAGCCACTGTGTCCATGCCATGATGGGTCTGGCTTCCGGGAGGCGCTCAAGGGCCTACAGCTACTTCATGAAGACCGCACTCTTCGATCTTGAGAACCTGCATGAAAATACCGCGCTCGGCATCCATGCCGCAGCGGTCGGTGGGGCATGGCAGACGGTCGTTTACGGTTTCGGCGGGTTTTCAATCAAGTCAGACCGCCTTGTGCTTAGGCCCTGGCTGCCGAAAAAATGGGAGAGCCTCTCGTTCCGCGTCCGGTGGCGTTCAAGAGTTGTGGAGGTGACGGTGCAGCATGAGCGTGTTTCGGTGCTGATTCGGTCGGACGAAGCGATTTCAGTCCCGCTCAGCCTCTACAGGAAGAGCTATCAGATCGAGATGAACCGCCGGGAGAGCTTCCCTTACTGCGCTTCGTGAGCGTGTGCGGAGTGCGTGGTCTTGATGATTTGCCGTACGGATGCAATTGCCGGTTATTCCCGAAAAAATGTACTATTTTCTCCCTTCGGCCGACCTTCCTTCGATCGGGTGGCGCCGGCATGTTTCTCTCCTGCCAATAAATAGCTGAAGAGCCCCGACTGTTATGGATTTCGTTCATTTGCACGTGCATACGCACTACTCGATGCAGAGCAGCCCGATTTTTCCGGGTGAACTTTTTGCTGCAGCGGCCCGGTTCGGGATGAAGAGCGTTGCCGTTACCGACTACTGCGCCATTTTCAACATGCCCGAGCTCTTCAGCGAGGCCAGTGATGCGGGCATCAAGCTTATCATCGGCAGCGAGCTCCTCCTTCTCGAGTCAGATGCACACCAGAGCGGTCGCAGCCCGGTCTCTCCTTCGCTGATTCTTCTGGTCAAGAATGAGGCGGGCTACCGCAATCTCTGCATTCTTCTGTCGCGAGCGGCAAAGGAAGGGTTCGTCAACGGGATGCCGCACGTCGAAAGCAGGCTGCTGGAGCAGTGCCATGATGGGCTTGTCTGCATGTCGGCCTACTCTTCCGGGCGCATCGGCCGCGCGCTGCTTGCCGGGGCGGTTGATGAGGCTGAAACCTTCAGCCGCTACTATCAGGAGATCTTTGGTGCCGACTTCTACCTTGAGCTTCAGCGGCACAACACCCCCTTTGATGATCATCTCAACAAGGAGACCATAGCGCTTGCCGACCGGTGCGGCATTGAGCTCGTTGCCACCAATAACGTCCACTATCTCGAGCGAAAGGATGCCGGCTGCTACAGGGCGATGGTTGCCATCCGTACCAAGGAGAAGCTGTCGAGCCAGAGTCTGCAGGCACTCCCCGGAAATGACCACTACCTGAAGTCTTCAGACGAGATGGGCCGGCTCTTCAGCGATGAACACCGGGAGCTCTCCAACGCAACGGCCATTGCCGAAAAGTGCACCTACACTTTCTGCCAGAAGGAGCCGGTTCTGCCGCATTTTCCCCTGCCGGAAGGGTTTGAGGACGAGTTTGCCTATCTCCGCCATCTGACCCTTGAGGGGGCCCGGGAGAAGTATCTTGATGCGGAATCGGACGGCATTACCCAGGAGGAGGTACAGGCGCGCATCGAGCTGGAGCTCGGCGTTATCCGCAACATGGGCTTCAGCTCCTATTTTCTCATTGTCAGCGACCTTATCAACGCCTCGCGCAGGATGGGCTATTCGGTCGGTCCCGGACGCGGGTCGGCTGCAGGGAGCATTGTCGCCTACCTGACGGGGATTACCAGAATCGACCCTCTGAAATACAGGCTGCTGTTCGAGCGTTTTCTCAATCCGGAACGCCTCTCCATGCCGGATATCGACATCGATTTCACCCCTGTCGGCAAGCAGAAGGTTCTTGAGTATACCGTTGAAAAATACGGGACTGAGAGCGTCGGAAAGGTCATTGCCATCGGCACGCTCGGCGCCAAGGCGGCGATTCGCGATGCGGGAAGGGTGCTTGAGGTGCCGCTTCAGGAGGTCAGCCAGCTTGCGATGCTGGTTCCCTCCAAGCCGGGCATAACGCTGGAAAAGGCGTTGAGCGAGGTGAAGGAGCTGAAGCAGCTTGCTGAAAAGAGTTCGGCAAACCGGGAGCTGATGCAGTATGCCGTGTCGCTTGAGGGCCGTGCCCGCAACGTTTCGATGCATGCCGGTGCCGTTGTCATCACTTCGGGCAGTCTCGAGGAGCAGGTGCCGCTCTATGTTTCCAACAAGATTGAAACGGAGGTTCGCCTCTTTGCCGACGAGATCGACCTTGACGAGCATGCAAAGGAGAAAAATGCGGACGGCATGGAGGAGAAGCAGGTGGTTACCCAGTTCGACAAGAACTGGATCGAGACCGCCGGTCTGCTCAAGATTGACTACCTCGGACTCGAGACCCTCGCCGTTATCGATGAGACGCTCAGAATGATCAAGCGGCGCCACAACCTCGACATAGAGCTTGAGAAGGTTCCAATGAACGACCGGAAAACCTTCAGGATTTTTCAGGAGGGGAAGATGGCGGGCATCTTCCAGTTTGAGTCGTCGGGCATGCAGAGCTACATGACCCGCCTGCAGCCTACCCAGATCGGCGATATCATAGCCATGAGCGCCCTCTATCGGCCTGGCGCACTCAATGCCCGCATCGATGAGAAACGCAATGCCGTCGACCTTTTTGTCGACCGCAAGCACGGCCGGGAGGCAATCGACTACATGCACCCCATGCTTGAGGAGATTCTCAAGGAGACTTACGGCGTCATTGTCTATCAGGAGCAGGTGATGCAGATCTCGCAGGTCATGGGCGGCTTTTCGATGGCCAAGGCGGACAATCTGCGCAAGGCGATGGGAAAGAAGAAGCCTGAGATCATGGAGAAGTACAAGGCCGATTTTGTCAAGGGCGGCGTCGCCCAGGGCGTTCATGACACCCTTGCCACAAGGGTGTTCGAGCTCATGGCGGAGTTTGCCGGATACGGCTTCAACAAGAGCCACTCGGCAGCCTACGGCGTGCTGGCATACTGGACCGGCTACCTGAAGGCGCACTACACCATTGAGTTCATGACGGCAATCCTCAACAGCGAGATAGGGGATACCGAACGCATGAAGCATCTGACCGACGAGGCCAAGAGCTTTGGCATTTCGACACTTCCGCCCTCCATCAACAAGAGTGATGCGCTCTTTTCGGTTGAGGACTCCGGCGGCCGCTCCTCTATCCGTGTGGGGCTGAGCGCCATCAAGCAGGTCGGTGGAGCGGCGCGCGCCGTCGTTACGGCCAGGCTCCGCAGAAAAAGGGAGTACAAAAGCCTCTTCGACCTGGCGGCATCGGTTGACTTGAGGGTGATGAACCGCAAGGCGCTTGAGTGCCTCATCCTCTCCGGGGCGTTCGACGAGATCGACCAGCATCGGGCCAGGCTGCTGGCCAATGTTGACAAGGCCATCAAGTTCGGGCAGATGCAGAACCGTTCGGTGACACTCGGCCAGTGCGGATTCTTTACTGCCGCAGAGGGCGCGGTGCTGGAAGACGAGCACTATCCCGATATGGACCAGGCTGACATGATGCCGGAGGCGGAGAAGCTGCTGCACGAAAAGAAGCTGGTGGGCTTCTATTTGAGCCGTCACCCGCTTTCGCCCTACAGGCGTGACTGGCAGGCTTTTTCAACCTTGCAGCTCAATGCCAAGGAGGCCGTCCAGTCAAAACAGTACAAGGTCATCGGTGTGGTCGTGTCGGTGAAGCCCTACCAGGACAGGAAGGGCAAGCAGATGATTTTCGGAAGCATCGAGGATTTCAACGGCAAGGCGGACTTTACGATGTTTGCCAGCATCTATGAACAATACGGTCACCTGGTCAAGCCCGAGGAGGTTCTGATGCTGGTTGCGGAGGGCGAGGTGACTGGCGGCATGCTCAAGCTGCTTGTCAGGGAGGTCGTGCCGATAAAAAAGGTCAGGGAGGCGCTGGTTAAAAAGATCATTCTCAAGATTGATGCCGACGACCAGATTCAGCTCGAAAAGCTTGTGCAGGTCCGCCATGTTTTCGAAGAGCACCGCGGCGGTACTCCGGTCGATTTCGAGGTAAAGGCGCAGTCGGGTGAGAATATCGAGATGCTCACCATCTTTGCGCGAAGCACGCCGATCGATCCGGCTGAGGAGACGATTGCAATGCTCGAGGAGATACTGGGTCCCGACAATGTCCGGATTTCCGGATGAACCCCATAAACGGGCATTTCCATTTTTAAGCGCCCTTTAATTTGTTTTTTTATTACTTTCTCTACTTGTCGAAGCTCTTTTTTTCTACCCTTTTCTTCACTTTCATCAATAAAACGGAAATACACAATGAGCGGAAAATATCTCGTTGCCACCGACCAGAATTTCAAGGCTGAGATCCTTGATTCAGACAAAGTAGCGCTGGTCGACTTCTGGGCATCCTGGTGCGGCCCTTGCATGATGCTGGGACCAGTCATCGAAGAGCTTGCCGGCGACTATGCGGGCAAGGCAGTGATTGCCAAGCTGAATGTTGACGAGAACCCCAACACTGCAGCCCAGTTCGGCATCAGGAGCATTCCGACCATGCTCATCTTCAAGAACGGTCAGGTTGTCGACCAGCTTGTCGGCGCTGTACCCAAGAACCAGATTGCCAAGAAAATCGACGACCAGATTGGCTGAGAGCAGCCTTCAGGATCAACGCTGACCCGGCCGTCGAGCCGGGTCGGTATTTCCCCACCTCTTTAATTTTCATCCTCATTCTCCTATGGAAAGAGAACTTCGTGACCTTATCATCATGGGGACCGGACCTGCCGGCTATACGGCCGCCATCTACACCGGACGCGCCAATCTCAAGCCGCTTGTTGTCGAAGGCATCCAGCCAGGCGGACAGTTGATGATCACCACGGAGATTGAGAACTTTCCCGGTTTTCCCGAGGGAATCCGGGGGCCTGAACTGATGTCGAGAATGCGCGAGCAGGCAGCAAAGTTCGGTGCCGAGTTTGTGGCAGGGAGCGTTGTCGATGCCGATCTCTCAAGAAGCCCGTTTTTGATTCAGCTTGAGGATGGTCGCGAACTGCTCACCCACACCCTCATCATTGCTACCGGAGCCAATGCCAAATGGCTTGGCATCGAGTCGGAAGACCGCTACAGGGGGAAGGGTGTCTCGGCATGTGCGACATGCGACGGCTTTTTCTTCCGCGACAGCAGGGTTTTTGTTGTCGGAGGCGGAGATACTGCGATGGAGGAGGCGCTCTATCTCACTAAATTCGCCTCGCATGTGACGCTTGTTCACCGGCGTGAGGAGTTCAGGTCTTCGAAAATCATGAGCCTCAGGGTGCGCAAGAATGAGAAGATCAGCATGATGCTGAACGAAGTGGTTGACGAGATTCTCGGCAACGGCCTGCATGTTACCGGCATCCGCCTGAAAAACGTTGTGACAGGGGAGCTTACCGAGCATCCTTGCGACGGAGTCTTCATGGCCATCGGTCACGCTCCGAATTCCGGGCTGTTCAAGGGGCAGCTTGACCTGGATGATTACGGTTACATCAAGACGAAAAAATCATCGACCGAGACCACCGTACAGGGGGTTTTCGCCTGCGGCGACGTTCAGGATTTCACCTACCGTCAGGCGGTAACGGCTGTCGGGACCGGCTGCATGGCTGCGGTCGATGCGGAGCGTTTTCTGGAGACGATTCGCTGAACCAGTCCAGAAGCACCTCATTGAAGCCGCAGGCCATTTTGCATTCGCCCACCTCTTTTGCTGAGAACCACCGGAGCATCTGCCCTTCATGCAGGGGAGTGTTCCGGAGGTCAAGCGCTCTCTTCTGGTGAAATACATACTCTCTGCGGTCCGAAAACTCATAGACCCTGAAGAGTGCGCATCCTTTGACATCAGTTTCAATCTCTTCCAGCATTTCCCTTTCAATACAGCGTTCCGGCGATTCGCCCGCTTCGATATGCCCGCCGGGAAGATCCCACATGCCCGGATATGGGAGAGAGGGAGTGTCATCGCGCAGCACGAGCAGCACCTGGCCTGCTGCGTTGTGGAAGATGATGCTTGTTCCGGCTTGTTTCATGGCTGCATCTGATTGCTTCCGATGAGAATCTCGCCATTTTCGTCAAGCAGGGGATAGGCAAGACCCTTCTCTTTGAGCTCTCCCGAGAGGCGAGGATAGGTCGCTTCGAAGAGGAGCCGCTCAAAGCTTTCCGGCTTTAGGCGGGGTGAGGCATACATCCCCTTATTGGCGCGCTGGCGCTGGGCTTCAAAGAGAATAACCCCTGTGGCGACGGAGACGTTCAGGGACTCCACCATGCCGAACATGGGGATGGAGATTGCCTGGTCGGCGCCCTTGAGGGCGGCTTCGGAGATGCCGTCCCATTCAGCGCCGACGACTATGGCCGTCGGAAGGGTATAGTCAATTGAGCGGAAATCCACGCACCCGGCGCTGTTGGTTGCGGCCAGAATCTGCATGCCCGAATCCCTGAGCCGGGTGTATGCCGAGGCGATATCGCTGTAGAGGTTTACCTTTGTCCATCTGCTGGCTCCCGCGGCGGCGTCTTGGCGGGTATGGATGTTTTTGCGGTATGAGACGGCATGGAGTTCGCCTATGCCGATGACATCGCAGCTCCGGATAATGGCCGAGAGGTTGTGCGCCTTGTTGACATTGTCCATCAGCACCGTCAGGTCGGGCTGGCGATGGCGCAGCATCTGACGGATTTTCCGGAATCGTTCGGGGGCTATCAAAAGTTATTATGGTGTTTTAGTGAGCGGGTATCCAGAAAGAGCGCCACTACAAGAAAGCTAATTTTTTCCTCTTCTTCAATCAATGATGCTCCGGGGCCTTAGGGGCGGGGCTGCTTGCGGGGGTTGAAAAATTTAACTATATCTTTAGTCGAAAACTATGAGGCTACATACCAAAAAACATCCCCAGCTTGACCGCCTGCTGAAAACAGCAAAGCCGGTAAGGATCGACGAGTCCACAAGGGTGCTTATTGTCAGCGACCTGCATATGGGCAATGGCGGCAGACGCGATGAGTTCAAGCGGAACGCCGAGCTCTTCAGAACCATGCTCAGCGACTACTATCTTCCCGAAAAATACAGCTTGGTGCTCAATGGCGATATTGAGGAGCTTCTGAAGTTTCCCGTTGAGAGCGTGGTCTCGCAGTGGGGAGCGTTCTACGAGCTTTTTCTCCGCTTCAAGGAGAATGGGTTTTTCTGGAAAACCTACGGGAACCATGATGCCGAGCTGCTTGAGGAAAGGAATTACCCCCTGGCATCCTCGATGCTCGAATCCCTGAAGTTTCAGTACGGCAGGGAGACGATGCTTCTTTTTCATGGCCACCAGGCCTCCGTGCTGCTCTGGGAGAGTTATCCGGCCGTCAGCCGGGCCGTCGTTCTCTTTCTTCGCTACATCGCCAAGCCGGCAGGGATACGGAACTTTTCAAGCGCCTACAACAGCCGGCGCCGCTTCGTCATCGAGAAATCGATCTATGAGTTCTCGAATCAGGCAAAGATAGTCTCGATTATCGGCCATACCCATCGTCCTCTTTTTGAATCCCTGTCAAAAGTCGATTTCCTGAAATTCAGGATCGAGGAGCTCTGCCGGGCCTATCCTCTCGCTGACAGGCAGGTCCGGGCGGAGATTGAGCTGCAGATTGGCGCACTCAAGACTGAGCTGGAGGCCTCCTACAGGCAAGGCAAGCGAATCGGTCTGAGGAGCGGCCTCTACAACAATATCACCATCCCGAGCGTCTTCAACTCCGGGTGCGCAATCGGAAAGCGGGGCATCACCGCCATCGAAATAGAGGGCAATAAAATCAGGCTTGTCTACTGGTATAACGGCAAGCAGAGCCGCAAGTTCATGAGCTCCCGAAGCAACCGTCCGCTGGAGCTCGGTTCGACGGGATTCTCGAGGATAGTGCTCAACGAGGACTCTCTTGACTATGTTTTTTCACGCCTTCATCTCCTTGCCTGAAGGGTGCTCTCCTTGTCCGCTCAGTCGAGCAGGGCGATGATCTCTTCAGGTCGATCCACCACCTTTTTTGCCCCAAACTCGAGCAGCTCGCTTTTCGGTCTGAACCCCCAGAGGACGCCAAGCGGAAACATTCCTGATCTTGTTGCCGTCTCCATGTCGATGCCGCTGTCCCCGATATAGAGTATCTCCGAAGGCTCCAGACCGAGCTGACGGGCAACCATCAGTGCGCCTTCAGGGTCCGGCTTTGGCGGTATGGCGCCATGCTGGCCCATGACGACATCAAACCGCCATTTTGAGAGCTGGAACCCGGCACAGAGGCGGGTGAAGTGATCGGCCTTGTTGGAAAGAATGGCCATTTTTATCCCCTTTGCTTCAATGGCATCAAGCAGTTCGCAAATGCCGGGGTAGGGTCGGGTATGAATATTCCAGTTGCTGGCGTAGTAATCCAGGAGATCTCCAAGCAGCAGTTCGACGGTCTGGGGTGACCGGGCATATTCCGGAATAGCCGACCTTACCAGCTCCTTCATGCCTCGCCCGACAAGGAGACGGCACCCCTCAAGCGTATGGACGGGGTAGCCGTGGCGGGCGAGAACCGTGTTGAGGGTGTTGGCAATATCCTGGAGGGTGTCGAGCAGCGTGCCGTCAAGATCGAAAATCAGCGCTTTGCAGTTCATGTGGGGCAGACGATTTCGGGTTTTCTGGCAGTGACGATAAAAACGGGGTATGAGGCCTTCTTTCCATCCCTGTTTGCTTTCTCTATGGTGCAGACGCTCTCGAATGCGATTGTTGCCAGTCCGGCACTTTTGAGCATGTCGGCAAGTTTTGCACGGTTGAAGCCGTGATGGACCTTTTCAAGCGGGTCATCATGGAAGGTTCCGTCCTCCTCTTCCAGATCGACAATAGCGACGGTTCCCCCGGGAGCGAGCAGATCCGATAACTTTTCAAGAAATGAGGATGTGTCGGCGATATGGTGGAGCGCCATGCTGCCGTAAATCAGTCCGAAATCGCATCCTGAATCCTTCGGAGAGCCGGATGCCAAGAGGTCAAGAGAGAGCGTTTTGATATTCTCCACCCCGGCCGTCCTGATTTTATGCTGTAGCACCGCAAGCATTTCCGGGGAGGTGTCGACAGCTCTCAGTGTTGTGACAAGCGGTGCAATCTCAAGCGAAACCAGCCCGGTGCCGCAACCGAATTCAAAAGCGTTTAGCGTTTTCAGAGGGTTTTTCAGCGGTTCGCTATGGGCGATGATCGCTTTGCCGGCGGCAGCGGCAAGTGCTCTCTTGCGGGGGTCTTCGTCCCACAGCTCTGCCTCGCGCTTGAATTTGTCTCTAGAGTTCCAGTTCAGGCCCATGTGGTTTCAGTAATAAAGATTACGGGATGAATGAAAATAAACAATCACCGTTGAGCTCAAAACCCGATTCTTCCCATGCCGAGGTTATTTGACCAGCTCCCCTTTTTCTGATGCTCTTGATAGTGTCGAGAGTGTTTTGTATATAGATTAAGTGTATTTTAAGCGCATTACCACTAATTGTTCTCCCTATGGACCCGGACTTCAGGTTTTCAAGATAGAGCACTGCCCCCATGGAACCTTTTACAATCGACAACTCCGCCCTGTTTGAAAATATGCTGCAGGCGTGTGTTTTATTTAGGCCGGTTTATGAAGATGGCCGACCGGTTGACTTTGTCTGTGATGCCATCAATCCTGCATTCTCAAGGCTTACTGGATTTTCGCACGTTGAAGGTCGGCGGTTTTCGGAGATTCTTCCCGGTTTGCTTGAGTCGGACTCCATGCTGATTGAAAGACTTGGGCGGGTCTGCATGACCGGCAGTGCAGATCGTTTTGAGATTGATATGCATGTTCTTGATAGCTGGTTCGACATTACGGCCTATCCCGTCAGGGGTGAAGAGTTCGCTGCGGTCTTCGATAACATCACCCCCAGAAAGCTTTCTGGAAAAAAGCTTTTTGAATGCGATGCCTATAGTGCTGAAGGCAAGCGTTTCGATGACGTCAGGACATTTCATATTCTTCTGCGCGAGATGGAAATGCGTGGTTCCATAGAGGAGCTGCTGCTCTCCGGGCTTAAAGAGGCCGAGCGCCTTACCGCCAGTTCTGCGGCTTTCTTCCAGCTTCTCCAGGATAACAGTCGCCTGCCGGCTGAGCAGCTTTGGTCTGTGGCAGAAGGCCGTGGGCATGGCGGCAGCGGAGGTCACAGGCCGATGCATCCATCGCTCTATGACTCAAGCCTTCTGGCTCATGCCCTCGAAGAGAAGCGCATCGTCATCAATAATGATGCAACCCATCTCATGGCGCTTCACAAGACGCCTTCTGTTCACCCGATGGTAAAAAGGGAGCTTTTGGTGCCGATTATGAACGGTGATGCTCTTGTGGCTGTTTTCGGCTTTTTCAACAAGCGCTGGGACTATGACGGCGAAGATGCCCGTCTTGCAGCCATTATCGCCGATATCACCTGGGACATTGTTGCCCGCAAGTGTGCGGAGCAATCTGAACTGCAGGCGCAGGAGACGGTCGTTCAGTTACAGAAGATGGAGCTGATAGGAAGGCTTGCCGGGGGAATCGCCCACGATTTCAACAATATGCTCGGTGTCATCCTCGGTCACTGCGAGATGGCTCTTGAACAGCATAATCTGCCGGTGCCGGTTTATAAAGACCTTACGGCCATACTCAATGCGGCATCCCGCTCAGCAGACCTGACAAGCCAGCTCCTTGCCTTTGCACGCAAACAGACCATCCAGCCAAAGGTCATTGAGCTGAACCGGATGGTTGAAGGGATGCTCGGTATGCTGCAGAGGCTCATCGGAGAAGAGATCACCCTCTCCTGGCGGCCATCAGGGGAGCCGACATGGATACTCTTCGATCCGACACAGCTCGACCAGATTCTTGTCAATCTCTGCGTCAATGCCCGAGATGCCATCAGCGGTCACGGAACGATAGTTATCGAAACCGGACGGTTGTGCCGCCACCGGCTGGTCGGTTCTCCACACCCATCTTGCCTCAACCCCGGCAACTATGTCTCTCTTTCGGTGAGTGATGACGGCTGTGGTATCGAGAAAAAGGATCTTTCGCATGTTTTTGAGCCGTTTTTTACGACAAAAGAGTCTGGCAAAGGGACCGGGCTCGGACTCGCCACGGTCTATGGCATTGTCAAACAGAATAACGGATGCATCGATTGCGAAAGCCAGCCTGGAAAAGGGACGACCTTCAAAATCCACATTCCGCTCCATTCGGGTAAGATGACGCCTGACTCTCCGGGAGAGAAGGAGTCTCAGCAATCGCAGGGGATCGGGCGAATACTTATTGTTGAAGATGAGCCCGATATTCTCCGGCTCTGCAAGCGGATGCTTGAAAAAACCGGCTACAACGTTCATGCCGCCGCTACGCCCAGCGAGGCGATTGCCATGGCAAAAAGGGCCAGGAGACCTTTTGATCTGCTTCTGACAGACATCGTCCTTTCCGAGATGAACGGATGTGAGCTCTCAAGGTTGCTGATGGAAGCCTCCCCTGGCATGAGAACACTCTTCATGTCGGCCTATACGACCGCGGCCGTTTCCAGTGATCAGGAGTTTCAGGAGGGCGTCAATTTTATCAGGAAACCCTTTACCTTCAAGGCGCTGACCAAGGGGGTCCGCAACATGCTCGCCTCACCTCCCGAAAGCGGCAGAGCCGAAGTCTGAACGGAAGGTGCCCGGACGGCTTGTCAGCTTTAGATGCGCCTTCCGCATCTTTGATTTAATCATTATTTTCAAGCTATGGAGCCGCTATGTTTTCCATCAGCTGAAGGAACTAGCCCCCTCGGACTTCATTGCCAGAATGTTCACTCTTTCGGATACTGCGGTTTTTGAACTGCTTGCCGTGGTTCCGGTTTCAACCATTGTCCAAAAAAAGGAGAACGCAATGAAGAAGATTCTCTCAATTGACGGCGGCGGGATCCGCGGGATTATTCCTGCGCTTGTTCTTGCTGAAATCGAGAAGAAGACCGGTCGGCCTGCGGCCATGGATTTCGATCTCATTGCCGGCACCTCCACCGGCGGAATCATAGCTCTGGGTTTGAGCAGGAGTTCCGACGCAGGAGCTCCACTTTACAGTGCGGCCGACCTTGCCGGGATGTACGAGAAGCGCCGGGAGGAGATATTTCCCCGTTCCCTCCTGAAGGATATTGCCACCCTTGACGGAGTTATGGATGAACGTTATTCCGCAGAGGGACTCGAGTCCATACTTGAGGAGTATTTTGGCGAAGAGCCGATCGGTGCGGGTCTTGTCCGAACGCTTCTTACTTGTTACGACATACAGAATCGTGAGCCGCTCTTCATCAAGAGCTGGCGCAAGGAGCATCATTCGGTGCTGATGAAGCATGCCGCTCGTGCGACCTCCGCGGCGCCCACCTACTTTGAGCCGGCACTCGTGCCGATCGGAGGCGCTGTAAAGGCGCTGATCGACGGCGGCGTCTTTATCAACTCCCCGGCTGTTTCAGCCTATGCCGAAGCGAAAATACTCTTTCCCGATGAGAGCGACTTTTTTCTGCTCTCCCTCGGTACCGGAGAGCTGATTCGTCCTATAAACTACAATGAAGCCAAAGGATGGGGAAAGGCCGGCTGGGCAGTTCCGGTGATGAGCTGCATGTTTGACGGCATGTCGGATGCCTCAAACTACCAGATGGAGATATTTCTCGGAGAGCGTTATGTCCGCCTGCAGATCACGCTTTCAGTCGCAAGCGACGACATGGACTGTGTGAGCAGGGAGAACATTGAAAATCTCAAAGGCGAAGCCTCCAGGCTTATCAGCAGGTATGAAAAGGAGATCGATGAGGTCTGCCACTTGCTGTCAAGCTGAAGGCGACGGGTTTTAGCGGGAGAGGGGCCGGACGCCTCTCAGGCGCCCGGTCTCCCCGGTCTTTTCATTACGGATTTCGCAGACGGGCGCTTTTCAGGCTTTGAACATTCCGGAGTCGATCCACTCGTTTTTCAGGAGCGACCACCAGTCAGTCGCCAGCCCTTTCAGGACATAGTCGTAGGGCAACCAGCCGTATCCGCTCATGCCCCATCCCGTACCCCAGGAGTTTCTGAAAAGGAGGGCGCCGGTCGTCTCCGGAGCTCCCGCACTGCTGTTTTTGATCTTTATGGAGTCGTCATATCCGACGGCCATGATGGCGTGCCCTCCGACAATCCTGTCGCCTGCTGTCGGGAAGGGGATCTTTCCGGTTGTCGCGGCCTGAGCGTATGAGCTGTAGACGGTAAAGCCGAACATCGAAGGGAGGCCGACGGCGAGATTGTTTTTTATCGATTGCAGCAAGGCGGGTTTGGCGGTGCCTGCCGGATCAAGCCGGTAATAGCTTATTGCCTGGAAGTTCTGCGCGTAAGCGTAGCAGAATGCGGTGGGCTCTTTGTCGAAATCAGCAACGACATAGGGCCAGTACTCTTCCGGCGGCACCCCAAAGAGCACCAGAGCTCCCATTGTCGAGCGCAGAAACGCGCCGGTGTCTCCTGTCCAGTGCAGCATGTTTCTGGTGGCTTTATAGAGGAAGAGTCTTGATGCATCGATATGCTTGCCGAAGGCCCTCCTTTCAAAATACTCGACCATGCCTGCGCCCGCATTGGCCGTGCACGAGCCTATCGAAAGCTGGTTTTCTACTGGTGAACACCACCCCCTGAGATCCACTGTTGCCGGCAACTTCAGGGCCGTTTTCGAAACGCCGGTTTTTTCCAGCATCTCCTTGATGGATTTTTTCTGCCCAAGCTTCCTGAGGGGTTCAGCTACCTCACTCTGCTCTGCGGTGAAGTCCCTGAAGTCCGGATAGTCCGGAAGCCATCCCATTCCTGTCGATTCGTTCAGCTGGCTCATCATTGCTCCTTTTGTTAGTGGTTAAGGGGGGATTTTTTCCTCATTTCGCACTATCGCTCGGGGGCTCTCATTTGTTTTGTGATTCATTTCGCGCCGAGGCCACAGGCTCCTTGGCGATATCAGGCAGGCCTGACGCGGGGGGGGGGTGACTCTTTACAGGGGGGGACCAGCTGATTAATACAAAAAATCCCGGGGGAATCCAACAGGAGATGCTCTTTCCGCGAGGGAGGGTGATCTTTCTGCCTGGATGACGGGCGCGCGGGAAAGTGCCCAGATAAAATTTCACACTTGCTTTTTCCCGCTGTATCTTATCTTTCGACGTCTTCAGATGGCACTGTTCAGTGTTTGAACGCCACGTTTTTCAGATGCCGGTCGGTCCGATAAATCCATTTTTTTAGACATGATGAGAACTCTTCTGCTGCTTTTCGCTCTTTTTGCTGTTGCGGAAGCGGGCAGTGCTCTTGCAGCTGAGCGCACTATCGTGCTGGATGGCTCTACCACTGTAGGCCCGATTGCCAAATCCTTTGCGGCATATTTCACAAAAAAATATGGCATCCAGGTTTCGGTAAGCGAGTCCGGGAGCGGTAACGGCGCAAAAAGCCTGATCAACGGCTCCTGCGCTATTGCCGCCATGTCGCGGCCCATGAAGGAGAAGGAGATTGCTGCTGCCAGGACGAAAGGGGTAAATCCGGTCGCCCATGTGGTTGCTCTTGACGGGCTTGCCATAGTCGTCCACCCCGCCAACCCCGTGCGCGCGCTCTCCAAGGCGCAGCTCAGCGCTATCTATCGGGGTTCCATAACCAACTGGAAGCAGGTCGGCGGCCCGGATGCGGCTATTGTGGTCATTCAGCGTGAATCGAACAGCGGCACAGAGGAGGCTTTCAAGTCGATGGTCGTCGGCAAGGGTTTCTATATCAAGGGGAGTGCCGAAACACAGTCGAGCAACGGTGCGATAAAAAACCGGGTGAGTTCAACCCCTTCGGCCATCGGCTTTATCGGACTGGGCTATATGGACTCATCGGTAAGAGCCCTTGCAGTCAACGGAGTTCTTCCCGGCGTCCAGAGTGTCAAGAACGGCAGCTACCCGGTTTCCAGACCGCTCTATCTCTATACGGACGGGGAGCCTTCGGGAGCAGTCGGAACGTTTGTCGGACTTTCGAAAACAGCGGTCGGAAAAAAACTGATCAGTGAAACCGGCTTCATCAACCCCTGATAACCCCTGAATTTTCTTTTTCCCGTGCATCCCTCTCCAATTGTTCACAAAGATGTAATTAAAGGGACTATTGATTTTCAGGGTTAAAGCCGATAGATTACGTGCATTAAAATGCCTCTCACAGAGCGATGGCAAC
>JBAXBE010000014.1:0-58493 GCA_037142155.1 Chlorobiaceae bacterium | reverse complement strand
CCCTTATAAATAATTACGATAACCACTTACATCATTCCCCTGTATAGTCCGCCCAATTTAAGTAAGCCTACTATATCTGGGAAAAATGTGAGTACTAACACATTATTCCGTAATGACTAAGCCCGCATCACTCTCCTGCCAATATTCTCGAAACCTTGCTAATAGATTGAGAGATTTGGCGGATTAGCAATTCATCCGAGTTCCTCTCCCCTACCCCAACATGGCAATCTTCACTCTATCGACAGCATCCCGTTTTGACTCATCCAGTACCTTTGCATAAATCTGTGTCGTCTTGACATCAGAATGCCCCAAAAGCTTCGATACCGTGTAGATGTCCGTACCAGCAGACAGTTGTAGCGTGGCATAGGTGTGCCTCAAGCAGTGCATCGTGATATGTTTGTTGATTCCTGCTCTCCGAACCCATAGCCCCAGTGTTTCGTTAAGTGACGAATGACATCGCATCATAGGGAATACATTACCGTTCATCCGTTCACCAAGAAGATTTCGTGCCTGAAGGCTTATAGGTAACTGTTCATCCTTTTTAGTTTTCACTTGACGGTAGTGAAGTGACACAGTTCCATTCTCATGCTCAATAACATTTGACCATTTCAGCGCCCGCAAATCTGATGTACGTAAACCTGTAAGCGCTGCAAATAATGCAACTTGCCTTACAATTCGGCTTCTTGTTGGAGTTCTTACCAGACGATTAAGTTCGTCAAGAGTTAGAAATGCCCTTACAGATTTGCCATCTGGAAAACGGTCAAAGCGATCCACCAGATTGTCTGCGATGAGTTCAGCCCTATACGCAGACCGAATGGCAGTTCGAAAATATGATAGATAATTGGCAACCGTGTTAGTCTTCAGCTTTCGTTTGTCAACAAGAGACTGAAGGTAATCACGAAACTTGATGCACTCCCTGACATCCAGCTCTGATAACGACAGAATATGAAGCCCACTCATGCGAATATGACGAATCATATATCCCCATTGATGAGCTGTCTGTGGGATTCTTTTCTTTGCTTCTTGAACAAGAAAGTCTTCAAGCCTAATATCAGACCCCATCCGCTTCACCCCATAAGCGTGATTCTGTACCTCAAGTTGCCTTCTGGCCTTGATTGTCTCAGCCAAAGCAAAAGTCTCATGATTATGCTTCTTCTGAGCCGATGTTTTCGGCTTCGAAAAAACATAAAGGCGGAGGAACTCTCTGCGCGTCTTTTTACTTTCATTCAGAATAACTGGAGGCCAAAAATCCAGATACAAACTGAGCCTCCCTTGTGCAATCGCTTTACTCCTTAAATTCACCTGAATCATGCGAACCTCCCCATCTGTCTGAGGTACAAATGAGGTACAAAATCCGCCAAATCTCTCAATCTATTAGCAAGGTTTCGAGAATATTGGCAGGAGAGTGATGCGGGCTTAGTCATTACGGAATAATGTGTTAGTACTCACATTTTTCCCAGATATAGTAGGCTTACTTAAATTGGGCGGAGTACGAAGGGGATTAAGCGGAACCCGTTTGTTGACGGGTATTCAAGCAACCCGCGGCTGGATGGCGTTCCCTGCCGCCAAACCGATGGAGGACTTCATGAAGAAAACAATTGCCGCGCTTCTCCTGCTATTGACCTGCGGATGCGTCCCCTCCTACTGGCCTTACGGCCATGAAAACCCTAATGAGAAAAAGGGAGCCCCGCGCGAGGAGAGAGAGAGAAGGGATGAGAGAAAAGAGCGGGATGCCGAGCATCGTAATGGCCCGGACGAGGAGCGGGAGCAGAAAGGCTACAGGTAGAAGCCCGGAATCAGCCGGGCTGAGGCTGTTCGGCGGCCGAATCGGTCCTGACCACCCACCAGGGCTCTCCGCCATGCTCGACGATGGTGAACCGGCCGGTTCCGAGCATCTCTTCCATGACGAGCCCGGCTTTGGCGGCATTGCCGTGGAAGCAATCCTGAACGGCTTTGAGGAGTTCACGCTGCTGCACGGGGTGGCGAGAGGCTATGGCCGTCACCGCCTCGAGCAGGTCGGGCGAGTTCCGGAGGCTCATTGTACCCTTGACGGGGTCGAGCACGGTCGTGACCTCTGAAAGGATTGCTATTGCCCGCTCAATGCGCTCCTGCGTGGGAAGGTGAACCTCCTCTTCAGGCGCAGGTCTCGTTGGGAGCACCAGATGCACCATGTCCGGGTTAATCTGCTTGATGACGGCCGCAATGTCGCACAGCGCCTCGTCGGAGTCGTTGATTCCTCCGAGCAGCATCAGCTCTATCCAGAGCCGCCCGCCATACTCCTTTCTGAACGCCCGGAGTCCCTCAACATGGCGGCTGAAGCTGAGTCCACTGGCAGGTCGGCCGATTTTCTCATGGAGTGCTTCGGAGCCGGCATTGAGAGAGGGCAGCACCGCGTCTGCCTCAAGCAATTCGGCGCGAACCTCCGGCATGCAGAGCAACGAGCCGTTGGTGATGACCGCTACGGGAATGGAGGTGAGTTTTTTTACCTCCCGGATAAGCCATCCGATGCCCTTGGAGAGCAGGGTTTCGCCGGAACCGACAAAGGTAATCCAGTCGATCGGCGCACCAGAAGAGAGCGCCTCCCGAATTTCGGCAAGAATCTCTTCACGCGGGAAAAACTCATGGCGCTCGGTAACAAAGCTTTTGCTCCTTCCGAGCTGACAGTAGAGACAGTTCCATGTGCAGCTTTTCGGTGGAAGAAGGTCAACGCCGAGCGATTGGCCAAGCCGTTTGGAGGATACCGGTCCGAAAACGTATTTCATGATTAACGATTCACTGCTTCTGTCAGCCGGCCTTCGCCACATTGCCAAATTCGGCGATTTTAGCCTCACTTTCCGCCTCAAAGGCCTCTTTTGAAATATGGGGCAGGAGGATGCTTGATGCCGTAAAGGCGATGATTTCGATAAGGAATATGGCGGCGTAGGCCAACATGTGATTGCCTGAGAGGGTATAGATCACATCTCGGATAACGCCTGCACCGGAATGGCCGATAAAGATGGCAAGGCTCTGGGCAGTCCCCCAAAGGCCGATGTAGATGCCGCTGCGCCCGGCCGTCATGTTCATCATCATCGAGATGTTCGAAACGCTTGCCGCACCAAGCCCCATCCCGGTTACTACAAGGCCGATACGCAGCAGGGACTGGTCGAACAGAAACCCTGCGGCAATGATGATTGCGAATCCGATTGCGCTGGATGTATTGCCGAAATATGCGCCACGCTTGAAGCCGATCCGCGAAAGCAGAAAACCGGTAATGAGCATAAAAATGAGCTGTGTGCCACCCATCATCGGCTTGAAGAGCTTGGTGGTTGCCGAAACAGGCATCCCGAACACTTCGGCACCGAACGGATCCATGACGACCTCATTGGCGAAGAGCGCAAAGATGGAGATGAAGATGTAGAATGCGAACTGAAGGGTCCTCGGAGAGGATGAGAGCAGGCGCACCGACTGCGAAAAGGTGATGCTGTGCTTCGCCTTGCCCTCTGCAACTTCCGCATTCCGGCTTTCTACACCAAGAATTGCCGCCAGACCAAAAAAGAGCGTTATAAGACCGCCTATTTCCGCTACCTCTGTGAGCCGTTCAGGAGTGAATACCTTCAAGTAGTTGCCGATGTTCCAGTTCGAAATGATAGCCGTCAGGACCATGAGGGTCCAGCTGGCTCCAGTTATCTTGCCGATATGCTCTTCGGGCACGGCATCGGCGACAAGGGCGTAGTAGGCAGTGGTCGCCACCTGCAGACCGAAACCGAACATGAGAAATATGAGGGCAAGCTTCCAGAGGCCGATGTCGGTGAGAAGTGCCGGAAGCATCTCTCCGAATGCCGTGCCGCCGATCTTGACTTCATAGGCCGCTGTCGGCGAAAGCACAAAAGCGACAATGCAGCTCAAGAGTCCGAGAAGGATATAGGGGGTTCTGCGGTAACCAAAAAAGCTCAGCCGGTCCGAAAGGTTGCCGACCCAGACTTTAACGCCAAAAATGGCCAGAAGTTCTTTCAAACTGATAAGCCCCAGTGCAATCGTTGCCGGCAGGAGAAGCTCCTTGATCATGACCCGGTTCAGGATGTCCTGAATGAAACCAAGCATGAGTCCGAACCCCATCTGAAACATGGAGAGACGAACCAGGTTAAAAGTTTTCATGAGCAAGCAAAAGATGGTTTCATATTACCGGACAGAACGCAATCCCCTCTTACCTCATGAGGGTAGCCTCCAATATAACACAAAAAAGCCTCTTCAACCCTCAGCAGCCGTCATTTCGTCCCCTCCCCGCCTGTCATTTCGAACGCAGTGAGAAATCTCCTCACCAAGCACCAAATCCAGATCCCCCTCTCGACAAGTCGAGAGGGGATGAGACACTGGAACCTGCCACTTGAGATGATTCGTTGGAGTCCCAATCCGGAATCCGGAATCTCTTCAACTCTCATTTCGAAGGAAGGGCCTACTAACCCGCGGGACCCAGGGAGAGCATCGTAGCCAGACCGGTCAGCCTTTCCGATGAGCGCTTGTTGGCGACCGCCATGGAGACCGCCTTCGGGTCGCCGATGATCATCACCAGCTTTCTTGCCCTTGTGACGGCGGTATAGAGAAGATTCCTCTCAAGCAGCGAGTAGTGCTGCATCGAGAGCGGTATCACCACCGACGGGTACTCGGAGCCCTGGCTTTTATGGATGGTGATGGCATAGGCAAGAGAGATCTCGTCAAGCTCCCCGAACTCGTAGGCGACCTCTTTGCCGTCATAGAGCACCCGGAGTGAGTCCGCATCCTCATCGACAGCTGAAACGATGCCGATATCGCCATTGAAAATCTCCTTGTCGTAATTGTTGACCACCTGTATGACCTTGTCCCCCTCTGCATAGGTGGTGCCGAAACGCACGATTTTGCTGGAGGGGTCGGGGTTGAGCCGCTCCTGCAGGATGGCGTTGAGCGCCTTGGTGCCGAGAGGGCCACGGTTCATTGGGGTAAGCACCTGAATATCGCGCATCGGGTCAAGGCCGAAGCGAAGGGGAATGCGCTCTGAAACCACCTGGAGCAGCCTGCGCTGAATGTCGGTGGTACTCACCGATGGAACAAGGTAGAAGTCTGAAAGCTCGGCCTGCCTTTCACTGGGCTGAAGCATCGGTTCACCCCGGTTGATGCGGTGCGCGTTGACGATGATCATCGAACTTTGCGCCTGGCGGAATATCTCGGTCAGCCGAACAACCGGAACCGCAGAGGAGTCAATCATGTCGGCAAGCACCCGTCCCGGCCCCACCGGCGGCAGCTGGTCGACATCACCGGCGAAGATGACCGCTGTAGAGTCGGCAACCGCTGCCAGAAGACTCTCCATAAGCAGCACGTCAATCATCGAGGCCTCGTCAACGATGAGCAGATCTGCCTGAAGCTGGTCGGAGGGTCCACGCTTGAAATCGCCGCAGTAGGGGTCGAATTCCAGCAGCCGATGGATGGTTTTGGCCTCAAGACCGGTAGCCTCAGTGAGACGCTTGGCCGCTCTTCCGGTAGGCGCTGCCAGAAGGAACTTCAGCTTTCGGGTGTCGAGAATCTTCAGGATGGTATTGATGATGGTAGTCTTTCCGACGCCGGGCCCGCCAGTTATCACTACAAGCTTGCTCGAAAGCGCAAGAGCGACCGCCTGACGCTGCGATAGAGAGAGTTCGATGCCGGACCGCTTCTCAGCAGAGGAGATTGAGGCCTCGGCATCGAGTGCTCCCCATGCGAGCGATCCCTGAAGGATTCTCTGAATGCTTGATGAGACTCTGGTTTCAGCGCGAAAGAGCGCGGCAAGGTAGTAGCCCTTGTAACTTCCCTCTCCGATGACAAGCAGTGTTCCCGTCGCGCGTTCGGCCATAATCGCCTCCTCGAGAATATCCTGAGGGATACCGAGAAGCCGGCGGCAGGAGTCGAAGAGCATTGGCTCGGGAACACGGCAGTGCCCCTGGGAGGAGAGCTCCTGGAGAGCGTAGGCGATCCCCGCCCGCGCCCTCAGGGGGGAGTCGGTGGAGAATCCGATATTGCGGGCAATCTGGTCGGCGGTGCGAAAGCCGATTCCTGGAATGTCGAGCGTGAGTCGGTAGGGGTTTGCCGAGACGATTGAGAGCGCCTCTTCACCGTAGGTCCGGAAAATCCGGGCTGCTCTGGCTGTGCCAACGCCGTGGGACTGCAGAAACACCATGATCTGGCGAACCGCCTTCTGCCCGGACCAGGCGGAAATGACCTGTTCAAGGCGTTTGCGGCCTATCCCCGGCAGCTCAAGCAGCTTTTCGGGATGCTCTTCAATCACCGAAAAGACCTCCATCCCGTATGCCTTGACAAGCACCTTGGCAAAATGGGGACCGATGCCCTTGACCATGCCCGAAGAGAGGTATTTGGCGATGCCCTCAAGCGTATCGGGAGGGATGAGCGTCAGGCGCAATGCCTTGAACTGCATGCCCCAGTTCTTGTCATTGTGCCAGAAACCAAACGCCTCGACATGCTGCCCGATTGTGACTGCTGCAATAACCCCGACAACGGTCACAGGCTCGCGCTCTCCCTTGAGGGTGAGGCGCAGCACAGCAAACCCTGAGGATTCGCTGAAAAAGCTCACCTTGTCGACCACTCCGCTCAAGCGCTCTTCTGTGGCAGCGCCTGAGGGGCCTTCATTACTTGCCATAACACTTTGCACCGGTTCAACGCCCTCAGGAGAGTTCCCGACAGCCTGTCATGATACGATTTTTTTTCCGGGCGGCGGCAAGCCTTCAGAAGCCGACCCTCAAGCCAAGCAGAAGAGCGCTGTTTGAGGGCGTGTAGGCGTGCCCGGCATCGGCAATCCGCGTTGTGGCGAAATACCGGTAGCGCAGATCGACAGCGGTGCACTTGCAGACGCAAATCGGAAAGGAAATACCAGCACCAGCCTGCCAGGCAACCTTGGTTGTGCTGCCTGAAGAGCTGTAGGTGTCGGAGCCAAGAGACCAGTCACTCATTGAGATGCCGGCTCCCCCTATGCCCGCAGTAAGGTATGGCTCCATGCCACCTCCGCTGAAATCGCAGTAGCCGTTCACGAGGAAAGAGGTCGCCCTGAGATGGCCGCGGCCGCCAGTTCCCAATCCCTGATTCTGGTATCCGAGCTCGCCCTCTGCCCGCCAGCGGCCCTCCCTGTAGCCAAGCGCACCCTGCAGATTCGGCCCGGCATCAAGAGGAAGCTTTACGGAAGCAGTGCCGCCGGCATTGTCGATATTCTGGGTTCCCGAAAAAGAGAGCCCGGCACAGCCGCTGAAATAGGGGTTGCCGGCATGGACGGGAGCAGTCAGAAGAAGCAGGCCAAAGGCCAGAGAGATGAGAATCGAAAGATGTTTGCTCATGGCTCAGTCATGGTTGCAATGCATGAAATCAAATGCTATGGATACCAGCTCCAGGTTACCCTTAACTCACGCCGCCGACAAATCGTTTTCAGCTAGTTGTTCGGCCGGCAAAACATCGATAAAGCATCTCTGCTGAAGGCTATCGAGTGGCCCAGCCTGCACGGTGTGCATTTGTAAAATAGGGCGAATTTCGGTATTGTGCCGTTACATTTCCCACTTGAAGACTCCTGATTTATCTACTCCCAAGAGGAAGCTTTTCTTAACACCTTCTTATGCCGAACGAAACCAAGAATGCACGCTGTCCTGAACACCCGGTCGCCCTCGCCTCTGAAAGAACCTTTGTCAAGGGAACGCTCTACCCCATAGAAGTAGGCATGAGAACGCTGAAGCTGACGAGAAGCTACGAGTGCCGGGGCCAGGAGTTCTCATCCTTCCCGCTATACGATACCAGCGGACCATACGGTGACCCGTCGGTTATCATTGACCCTGAAAAAGGACTTCCCCCGATGCGCGACTCATGGAAGTTCAGTGCGCTCGAAACCGTTCCCTCAACATTTTCGGCTGCCTCTTCAATAACACCCCAAAGAGTCCCACGGAGAGCCAAAGAGGGCTCCGGCGTCACGCAGATGCACTTTGCCAGAAAAGGAGTCATCACTCCCGAAATGGAGTATGTCGCCATACGGGAGAACCAGCAGCTCGAAGAGTGGACAAGCTCATATTCAAGAAACGGTGTTCAGGGGGCGGTGGTGACCCCGGAGTTCGTCAGGGATGAAATTGCCCGAGGCAGGGCAATCATTCCGGCCAACATCAATCATCCCGAACTTGAGCCGATGATTATCGGCCGGAACTTCCGCGTCAAAATCAACTCCAACATCGGCAATTCAGCGCTCGGCTCCTCGATTGAGGAGGAGATTGAAAAGGCCGTCTGGTCGTGCCGATGGGGTGCCGATACGGTCATGGATCTCAGTACCGGCAAGAACATACACTTGACCCGCGAGTGGATCCTCAGGAACTCTCCGGTGCCGATCGGCACGGTACCGATCTACCAGGCACTCGAAAAGGCCGGCGGCCGTGCGGAGGACCTTACATGGGAGCTCTACCGCGATACCCTGATTGAGCAGGCGGAACAAGGGGTAGATTATTTCACCATCCACGCAGGCATTCTTCAGGAGCATCTTCCTCATGCGGAAAAGCGGCTGACCGGAATCGTGTCACGGGGCGGTTCAATCATGGCAAAATGGTGCAAGGCCAACAGGCAGGAGAACTTTCTCTACACCCGCTTTGAGGAGATCTGCAAGATACTTCAGGCATACGATATCGCCGTTTCGCTCGGCGACGCACTCAGGCCGGGCTCGATTCTTGACGCAAACGACGAGGCGCAGTTCGGGGAGCTCAAGGTGCTTGGTGAACTGACGAAAGTCGCATGGAAGTATGATGTACAGGTGATGATTGAAGGACCGGGGCATGTTCCTCTGCAGATGGTCTCCGAGAACATGCAGAAACAGCTGGATCTCTGCCACGAGGCCCCCTTCTACACGCTTGGACCGCTTGTGACCGATATCGCCGCCGGGTACGACCATATCAACTCGGCTATCGGAGGCGCGATTATTGCCAGCCTCGGGTGCTCGATGCTCTGCTACGTCACACCCAAAGAGCATCTCGGCCTTCCCGACAGAGATGATGTTCGCGAGGGCGTCATTGCCCACAAAATTGCGGCCCATGCTGCCGATCTCGCCAAAGGGAGCCCGACCGCCTGGCTCCGGGATGAGCTGATGAGCCGGGCCCGCTACGCCTTCGCCTGGCAGGACCAGTTCAACCTTTCGCTCGACCCCGAAAAAACCCGCAAGGCCCACTCCGAAAGCATGGCTGCAAGCGGCCACAAAGGCACGAACCCCGACTTCTGCACCATGTGCGGCCCGGACTTCTGCTCGATGAAAAAGTCAAAAGAAGCAGCACTGCAGGAGTAAAGGACTGAAAGGGCCTCACGGGCTAAAAGGACAAGAATAATACTCCACTCTTCGGCCCTTTTGTCCTTGCTGTCCCTTGATTCCTTTCCCCTGAACTCCCCAAAAAGACAATAAAAAAGGCGCCTATCAGCGCCTTTTTTCTATCAAACTATTTCCGCAATCCGATTATGAAGCAGCCTTGATGATTGCCGCAAAGTCTGAGGCATTGAGGCTGGCGCCTCCGATAAGGCCGCCGTCGATATTAGGCATGGCAAAGAGTTCAACAGCGTTTGATGGCTTGACGCTTCCGCCATACTGGATACGGAGGTGGCTGGCTGCTTTTTCGCCGTAAAGCTCGCCAATAGTGGTGCGAATCAGCAGGTGCACCTCTTCTGCCTGGGCGGATGATGCTGTTTTTCCGGTGCCGATGGCCCACACAGGCTCATAGGCGACAACAATATCGCTGATGTCACTGATACCCTGGAGACCTTCCCTGACCTGCGTGGTGATGACCGATGAGGTAACACCGGCTTCACGCTCCTCGAGGGTTTCCCCGGCGCAAAGAATGACCTTGAGACCTTCCGAAAGGGCTTTTTTCACTCGAAGATTGACCGTGGCATTGGTCTCTCCAAAAAACTGGCGGCGCTCGGAATGGCCGATAATGACGTATGAACAGCCGGCAGCCTTGACCATGCGGGCTGAGACCTCACCGGTAAATGCTCCGTCGTTTTCATAGTGGCAGTTCTGGGCGACAAGCTGAACCGGGCTCCCCTCAATAATGGCACCCGCTTCCTGCAGTGCGATGAAGGTCGGAGCTATACCAATCTCACACCCCGTAAATCCGGCACCAAGCTCACCAAGAAGAGCTGTCGCAAGGGCCGCCGATTCGGTAATGGTATTGTTCATTTTCCAGTTACCGACAACAATTTTTCTGCGCATATCTTTAATAGTCCGTTGTTACATCACAATATATCCGGTCCACCTCTGCGAGGCTGAAGCGGTGTTTCCCTGAACGAGCATCCTTGAGTTCGACATCACTGCTGCCTACCGCAACAATCCTGCCATGCCATACCCTGTCTTCGCTGGTTACCAGATTGACTTCACGATCAAGCAGTTCCTGATTTCCGGCGATCTTCTCCCGGCGATAGATGATTTGACGTTTACCCATTTCGCAGCTGGTTTAAGTTGTCCCCTATTTAACGAAAATCTCTAGAATCTCATAATGGAGCACCCCTTTGGGCACCATTATCTCCACTTTTTCACCGACGCTCTTGCCGATAAGCGCCTTGCCCACCGGTGAACGCACGGAGATCTTTCCGAGGTCGCTGTCGGCCTCTTCGGAAGAGACAAGCGTATATTCGACGCTCTCGTGCTCTCCATCAAGATTGCGGAGCTTCACGGAAGTCAGGATGTAGACCTTGTCCGTCTTGATCTGCTTGGGATCGAGGATCGTTGCCGAGGCAAGCTTGTTTTCGAGGTCGGCGATGCGCGCTTCAGTCTGCGACTGCTCCTCGCGTGCCGCATCATATTCAGCATTTTCGCTCAGGTCCCCATGGCCCCGTGCTTCAGCAATCTTTTCCAGAACTTCGCGTCTGGTTTCATGAACAAGCACATAGAGCTCCTCTTTCAGGCGGTTATAGCCATCTCTGGTCAGATAGATTCTGTCACTCATCACTCGTGCTTTTTGGCGTTAAAATACTATAAAACAACCTTTTGCATAAAGAAGCGGAACGGCCGCAACGACAGGGATACCCATGCAAACAAAAAAAAGTAAAGTCAGCTGCGTGAGCTGACTTTACTTGCTCCTCCAATGTACAACTCTTCCAACTTCAGGCAAAAAAACTTTACACTTTAAAGGCAAAATAGATTCTGTTTCCTGAGCGCTCCACAAAAAGAAGAACATGATCGCCGCGTTTAACGCCCTTTACCAGCGACGCGTAGCTGGCAAGAGAAGTGACCGCCTGCTTGTTAACCGAAAGAATGATATCTCCCGCCCTCAGCCCTGCCTGATAAGCACTTGATGAACCATCCAGAGAGGTAATGACCACCTTGCCAACTCCGGGCTTTACGTTCAGCTTCTGGGCCAGTTGGGCGGTCAGCTCCTCCGCCCTTAAACCCAGCGCAGCCGAAGCCTTCTCCTGTTCCCCGCCCTTCAAAGAGACACTCTCCTTCTGGGGCTGCTCCTCAAGGCGAATGGAGTAGAGACGGGTGCTCCCATCCCTGTTCACCCGTATCTTCACGGTAGCACCGGGCGAATTGCTGGCAATGGCGTTGCGCAGCTCAATGCTGCTCTTGACCATCACGTCATTGAAATCCAAAATGACATCCCCGGTTTTCACCCCGGCCTTTGCTGCGGGACTGCCTTCAACAACCGTGCCCACAAGCACTCCTTCAGCGCTCTTGAGATGCAGGGCCTTGGCGATATTCTCGTCGATATCCTGAATAGAGATACCGAGATATCCTCTGTTAACCTTTCCCGTGGCGATAAGAGCGGTCATAACCTTCCTTGCCATGTTGGACGGCACGGCAAAGCCGATTCCCTCGAAACCCCCTGTCCGGGAGGCGATGGCCGTATTGATGCCGACAAGCTCGCCATTGATATTGACCAGCGCTCCGCCGGAATTACCCGGATTGATGGCCGCATCAGTCTGTATAAAATCCTCATATTCAGCAAGTCCTACATTCGCCCGACCCTTGGCGCTGACAATCCCCTTGGTAACGGTTCTGGCAAGGTTCTCGCCAAGAGGGCTTCCGATGGCGATAACCCACTCGCCGACCCTGAGCTGGTCGCTATCGCCGATTTCCACCGGCTTCAGCCCCTTCTCGTTCACCTTGATGACAGCAAGGTCGGTTTTCGGGTCCTTTCCGACAACCTTGGCCTCAAGCTTCCTGTTGTCAAAAGTCCGGATGTAGACGACGTCCGCATCAGCGACAACATGATTGCTGGTGAGGATGTAGCCGTCTTCGGTCACGATTACCCCTGAGCCGAGTCCTTTCTGGATTCCCTTGCGACCATTCAAAGCGCCACCGCCAGGCGGCAAACCCTTCGGCATGCCAAAAAACTCTTCGAACGGACGGCCAAAAAAATCAAAGGGAGAAACAACTTGCTGGCTGACCGTCTTTTCGGTAAAAATGGTCACCACGGAAGGCGTCGCAGAGTCGGCAATCTGGACAAATGCCTCGTTAAAACTCTTGAGCGACCCAATGGGATAGTTTGCAATGTTACTCTTCGCCATGGCAAAATTCGGCCTGATGGAAAAGGCTGAATCTCCCAGTTTGAGGGTGAACTCAAGATTGGAGAAGACAACGGAGGCTGCCGTTATGCCTGCAAAAACAAAAAGCAGGTTTTTCATTTTCATGCTTTTCTTGCTCATCAGTCTCTGGTAAGAATAGGTTGGTGTTCAGCTGAGTCTCTCGATGTTTTCAACTGCCGTAAGCCCGGCTCTCATCTTGTTCATGGTCTCTTCATATTCCAGCTCAGGCTTTGAATCGGCGACAATACCGCCTGCAGCCTGAAAATAGATGGTGCCCCCTTCGACGACCATGGTCCGGATTGCAATTGCGGTGGTGAGATTTCCCTTGAAGTCAAGAAACCCGACAGCCCCTCCGTACAATCCCCTTTTCTCGCGTTCGAGCTCATAGATAATCTCCATTGCCCGAACCTTCGGTGCTCCGGTAAGCGTTCCGGCAGGAAAGCATGACCAGAAAGCATCCATGGCGCCCAAATCGTCCTGAAGCTCTCCGCGGACGTTACTGACAATATGCATCACATGAGAATATTTTTCAACCACCATCATCTCATTGGTCTCTACTGTCCCGATCTTGGCGATTCTGCCGATATCGTTGCGGCTCAGGTCGATAAGCATAAGGTGCTCGGCGCACTCTTTTTCATCCGAAAGCAGTTCGTGAGCTATCCGCTCGTCCTCCTCAAAACTGTTGCCGCGTTGCCTTGTGCCAGCAATGGGGCGGGTATCGACAATCCTGCGGCCCTCGCTGTCGCCCTCAACCTTTACGAGAAGCTCAGGTGAAGAACCGACAATCTGAAACTCACCAAGGTCATAGTAGTAGAGGTAGGGGGACGGATTGATGGTCCTGAGCATCCTGTAGACATCAAAAGGACGGGTATTGAGCTTGCGAGAGAGGCGCTGTGAGATCTGCACCTGAAAAATATCACCCGCCAATATGTGCTCCTTGGCGACCAGCACTTTTTCGAGGTACTCCTCCCGTGTGGTGTTCGACAGGACCGGCTCCAGCTTCTCGGGCCGCAGGGTAATTTCCTCACGCTGCAATGGGCGGAACATCTGCTCCGCTATTTCCTCTATTTTCCGCAAAGCCCCAGGTTTGTCTGCCTCGTCGAGATAGTTCGATACAATAAAGACCTTGCGCATGATGTTGTCGAAAACCACCAGGGTATCGCAAAACAAGAGCACAATGTCAGGCAGGCCTGCCGGGTCAGGAAGTTCGGGGGGGGGAATCTCTTCGACAAGATGCATGGCATCGTAGCCGAAATAGCCGAACACACCGGAGGTGATCATCTGGGGTGAGCCGTTCTTTTTCCGCGGAATCGCCTCTGTATCAAATGCTGCGATTGTGCGATCTATCTTCAAACGAAGATCGCTCTCCCCGGCGGCTATCGCTTCCAGCCCGCTAAACTTTTGGTTGAGAATCTTGACCCGGGACGCTCCATTGACACTCCCCTTGAGAATGGCGACCGGATCGATGGCAATGTAGGAGAAGCGTGCAAGGAGCTCCTCCCCCTCAACAGATTCCAGAAGGCAGGAAAAGGGCCGTTGCAACTTAAGATAGACCGATACCGGCGTTTCGGTGTCAGCATGAATCTCCTTGAAGAGCGGCTTGAGCAGGTAGGGCGCATGCCGTGGCGATGGTTGCATAAATACAGAAAGCTGAATTCAGTTAAAATTACTTGAGATGCCACAGCAATCACTGCGTACTGAAGAGTAATTCAGAGAAATAATTCTTATCTTGGAATATAAGGTTCATGTCATGAACCTGTCAACCCCCTAGAAATACATGCGTAATCATGACCCCCCGATCACCTCATAAAACCTTCGTTTTCAACTGGATCAAGGCACTGCTGCTCTCCCCGGGACTCCTCTTTCCTGCGGCCTACATGGTCTACTATCTCTCCACCAATGTCTATCTTAACGCCGGCTTCAAAGCCAACCTTGCCAGCTCGTTCACCAAGGCAACCGGCAACACGCAGCAGATATCGATCCGCTCGCTCCGTTCGGATATCTCGCTCGACACCATCACTCTTGATCAGATAGTTGTCAAAGAGCGTATCGGCAACAATAAAGCAAGGAGTGAAGGCAGCGCTGCCATCACCATAAAAACCCTTAAAATAGAGTCGCCTTCCCTTGAAAAGATGCTGATCAGCAACAGGGCGATGCTCTCTTCAAAAGAGACCCTCTGCCGTAACATCATCAACGAGGAAGAGCGCCTCCTGCAATCAGTGAATCATAAGGCCCGGCCGGTTCCAGCGAATAGAGGCGAGCTTGCTTACTGGATCGAAAATAATGGACATGTCGGGATTCCATGACCAGTAGACCATGAGTGCCTGGCCAACAAGATCCTTTTCCGGCAAAAATCCCCAGAAACGGCTGTCGAGACTGTTGTCGCGATTGTCTCCCATCGCAAAGTAATAGTTACTCTTTACCGTGTATTCAGACGCCGGCCTGCCATCGATGATGACCAGCCTGCCCTGCAAGCTCACCTCATGGCCTTCGTCTGCAATAAGTGACGCATAGAGCGGAAAGCTCAGTGCATCAAGTTTTAGCCTGTCTCCCTTGCGGGGAATGCGTATCGGACCGTAGTTATCCTTGTTGAAGGATGAAAACTGCGGGAAAATCATCTCATCCCTCTCGCCCTGATGCATTTGTGTACCGATGAACTGCCCGTGCGGGGGGAGCGGCACAGGCCTGCCGTTGATCGAGAGCTGCCGGTCATGAATCTCCAGGAGATCGCCGCTTACAGCGACACACCGCTTGATGTAGTTTATTGAGCGGTCCTTGGGAAACTTGAAGACGATGATATCACCCCTCTCGACCTTGCCGATACCGGGAATGCGCTTGTCGGTGAACGGCACTTTCGGACCATAGACATATTTGTTGACGAAGAGAAAATCACCGGCAAGGAGCGTATTCTCCATCGATCCTGTTGGAATGCGGTAGGACTCTATGACAAAAACCCGGAGAATGGTGGCAAAGATTGCCGCAATAATGAGCGCTTCGAACCACTCCCTGGAGTGTTTTTTCTCCCCGTTACCCTGCTGTGTGCTCAATGCTGTAAATGTTTAATCTTTTTAAAATCGAATGGGCCTGTCACTCCTGACCGCTCCGGCCTCTCATTGCAAAATCCTCTGTCCATCATTGCCAAACCCTCCGACCTGTCATTGCCAACGTCCCTTCCTGTCATTTCGAACGCAGAGAGAAATCCCGATTCCCCCCCTCAGCCGCCATCCCGGCGCTACGCTCAAGAGAGGCTGAACGGTTCCGTCGAAACCGGCCGCTCTTATTCGTCAATATTGAGGAGCGCGAGGAATGCCTCCTGCGGAACCTCTACCCTGCCGACCTGCTTCATGCGCTTCTTTCCCTCTTTCTGCTTTTCAAGAAGCTTGCGCTTGCGGCTGATATCACCGCCGTAACACTTTGCCAGCACGTTCTTGCGCATCGCCGATATGGTTTCGCGCGATATCACCTTGCTGCCGATAGCCGCCTGAATGGCAACCTCGTACATCTGCTTTGGAATGATGCCCTTGAGCTTCCCGCAAAGCTTTTTGCCCCAATCGTATGATTTAGAGCGATGAACGACAATCGAGAGCGCATCGACCGCCTCCCCGTTGAGGAGCACGTCGAGCTTGACCAGATCGGAGTCACGGTATCCTATATACTCATAATCCATCGAAGCATAACCCTTCGAAATCGACTTGAGCTTGTCGTGGAAATCGAATACGATCTCCGCCAGCGGGAAATCGAAATGCATGATAACGCGTGCCGTATCGAGGTAGTCGGTATTGCGATACTCGCCACGGCGCTCCATGCCGAGCTTCATGATATTGCCGATATATTCGGAGAGCGTAATAATCTGCACGCTCACGTAGGGCTCTTCGACGACGCTGATGCGCTGAGGTTCCGGCATCTTGGAGGGGTTGTCGACAATGACAACCTCGCCGTTGGTCATCGCCACGCGGTACTCGACGTTCGGCACCGTGGTGATGATATTGACGTTGTACTCGCGTTCCAGACGCTCCTGGATGATCTCCATGTGCAGAAGGCCCAGGAAGCCGCATCTGAAGCCGAAGCCAAGCGCGACAGAGGTCTCGGGAGTATAGACAAGCGAGGCATCGTTGAGTGCGAGCTTTTCGAGTGACTCGCGCAGATCCTCGAATTCGTTCGAGTTGATCGGATAGAGACCGCTGAACACCATCGGCTTGACATCCTTGTAGCCGGCAAGCCGCTCGGCGGCCGGGTTGTCTGCAAGGGTCACCGTGTCGCCGACCTTGGCATCCTTGACATCCTTGATGGAGCAGATCAGGTAGCCGACATCTCCAGACTCAAGCAGGTTTTTCGGCTGGCGCTTCATGCTCATCGTACCGATTTCATCGGCAAGAAAAATCTTGTCACTGGCAAAGAACCTCACCTTGTCACCCTTTCTCAGCGAACCCTCGACAATGCGCAGATAGATGACCGCGCCACGATAGGCATCGAAAACCGAATCGAAAATGAGCGCGCGCAGCGGAAGATGGTTGTTGTCGGCCGGAGCCGGAACGCGCTTGACGATAGCCTCGATGAGGTCGTGGACACCGATTCCCGCTTTGGCTGAGACAGGGATAATATCCTCCCGCTTGATGCCGATAAGGTCGATAATCTGCTGGGAGACCCCCTCCACATCCGACGAAGGAAGATCAATTTTATTGATGACCGGAATAATGTCGAGACCCGCGTCAATGGCAAGATAGAGGTTGGCAATGGTCTGCGCCTCTACCCCCTGGGTTGCATCAACAACAAGAAGCGCACCTTCGCAAGCCGCAAGTGAACGGGATACCTCGTAGCTGAAGTCGACATGGCCCGGAGTATCGATAAGATTCAGGGTATACTCGATGCCGTCTTCAGCCTTGTACTTCATCTGTATGGCGTGGCTTTTGATGGTGATGCCGCGCTCGCGCTCAAGATCCATGTCATCGAGAACCTGTGCGGAAGACATCTGTGTGCGGTCGAGTGTATTGGTAATCTCCAGCAGGCGGTCGGCCAGTGTTGATTTGCCGTGATCGATATGTGCTATAATGCAGAAGTTCCTGATACGGTTGACTTCTGTACTGGACGAGGCCATAAAAAAAGCATTTAGGTCTAAGTAAAATTCAAGGTGAGGAATATACGCAAAATAAGGGCTCCGCTGAAACATCATCACAGTCGCTCCCCGCCACGCTCCTCACAGAAAGCCGGCCGCTCCCTCAAGGTGACGGAACCCCCGGACAAACTCCCTTGCCTCCATCGGCTTGCGCCCTTCGAGTTGCAGCGAGAGCAGTTCGATCCACCCGTCGGTACCCTGGGCATAGAGCCGGCCGTCACTGACCGCAATACGACCCGGAGCCGAGAGCTCACCCACCGAAGTTGAAGCAACAGCTGCTTTGAATATCTTCATGGTCTTTCCCTCGAATGTCGTCCAGGCGGCCGGTCTGAGAGCCAGCCCTCTGATGAAATTCTGGAGGGATGAAGCCGTGCGGGACCAGACAATGCGGGTATTCTCGCGGTTCAGCTTTGGAGCCCTTGAGACGAGCGCCTCATCCTGCCCCGACACAACCACTCCGCCGGAAGCAATCAGCTGCAGGGTTTCCAGAACAGCCCCCGCCCCGATCACCGATAAACGGGCGGCCAGCTCACTGGCATTTTCCAGCGAATCTATCGGAGTGGAGTGACGGAGGATGATATTGCCCGTATCGACCCGATTCTGGAGAAAAAAGGTTGTCACTCCTGTTTCCCGCTCGCCGTTGATAAGCGCCCAGTTGATGGGAGCCGCCCCACGGTAGGCCGGCAGCAGCGAAGCATGGAGATTGAAGGCGCCAAGCCTGGCTTGCAGATAGACCTCGGGAGGGAGAATACGGAAAGCAGCAACCACAATGACATCCGGCTTCAGCGACTCAATCTTTGCCGCAAAGGCGGGATCCTGGACATCGTCGGCTTCATAAACCGGAAGAGCGAGCGACAGCGCCGCCTGCTTGATTGGGGAAGGTTCCGCATCGGCATGCCGGCCCCGGCGGGGCTTGTCTGCACCGGTGACAACCAGAACAATCTCGAACTCATTGCCTGCCCGGGCAATCGCCCTCAGGGAGGGGACGGCAAACTCAGGGGTACCCATGAAAATAATCCGCATGCGATTTCAATAACGGTTAATGCTAAAAAAAAAGAACCGGGCTGCGGCCCGGCACATTGTCCTTCGGCTCGAAAGCCAGCCCCACTCCCCTCTAGTCGGGATGGCCTGCGACAGGATACTTTGCCTCAACGATGCCTGATGAGAGCAGATCAAGTTTCTTCTGGATCTTTCTCAGCTCGCGTTTCTCCATCCTGTCAACAAAGAGCTTCCCGTCCAGATGGTCGATCTCATGCTGAAGGACGCGGGCGAGCATGCCGGAAAACTCCCCGGAGCGCTCCAGGAACTGCTCATCGCGGTATTTAAGGGTTATTGCTGCCGGGCGCTCCACATCCCCCTGAACGCCGGGAATGCTGAGGCACCCCTCCTCCATGGAGTTGAAACCGCGAACAGCCTGAAGATGAGGATTGATCACCACCATCGGCTTCACATCGCTGTACTCCTCCAGGCACGAGACATCGAGAACCAGAAGCCTGAGCGAACGGCCCACCTGAGGTGCCGCCAGGCCAATGCCCGAAGCGTTGTGCATCGACTCAAACATATGAGCGATCAACTCTCTTGTTTCGGCGTCAACCCCTTTAAGAGGCTTTGCTTTCCGCCGCAATATATCGTCACTGTAGATAGTGATGGGGAGTATCATGAGACCGCACATTTACTTTTCAGGATGAGGAACAGTGCCGCAGAGCAATAAGTTGCCACCCACTAAGGCATCCCTCACAACCATTATTCCGGCTCAAAATATCAATTTCGCCCATCTCCGGCAAACCGCGCATCACCCTTTATCGGTCGAGGATGTTACTTTTCTGTATGCCTTTTTGAGGATGTTGCCGATACCCCCAAGCCTTACCAGCGTTTGACGGACCGGCGTGACAGGGCCTATAGCGCTGATATCTTCGGAAATAACGGCCTGAACCGGGTAGATGAGGATAAAGCTGTTATTCTGGAAGTACCGGTTAAGATAGGCCGGAATCTTTGCCATCTTGCTCTGGTAGGAGAGCTGGTTTTTCCGGCTCATCACAATAATGAGGTTGTCATCCTTGCGTATCTCCCTGGAGAGCACCAAAAAATCATCCCAGTCCCTGAAAACCTTGTACTCGGCGTTGTGGATCGAGGCCGACCAGCTCTCCTTCAGATAGGCAAGGGTCTGTTTGGCCGCATAGAGAAGAAGCCTTGATCCGGTATTTTTTTCGATGATGATGAGCTTCTGCATCCAGTGGGTAAAGCCGATCTCATTTTCAGCTCCGGAGGGAATAACGACGATGGTGCGCTTGATGGTAGCAAGCGGCTGCACCGGCTTGTAGATGAATGTCGTCAGATTGCACCGGTCAAGGATGCTTTCCGATGCGCTGCCGAGAAAACTGTCGGTGAGGGAGTTCTTGTGATGCAAGCCAAGAATCAGGTCCGTTATTTTCTGCTCCCTGATGACGCCAGCAATGCCGTTGACCACGTCCGAGTCGAACCGTACCAGCGAAGCCAGCTGATTGTCGGTCGAAGATGCGGCTACAGCGGCCTTTTCCAGGATTTTGGAGGCATTCTTCTCGGCCGCCTCATCGCTCAAGCTGTTATCGGCGACGTGCAAGGCAAAGATGCTGCTCCGGGAGCCTTGAGATTTGAGGGTCATGCTCAGATTGACCAGCTCATCGACACTCTCCAGGTCACTCATGGGAACCAGAATCCGCTCATCGCTCGAAGATGTCCCCTGCTCTCGCGCCTCACCGGCTGATTCGGCGAGGGCGATGTTCTGCGCACCCCTTTCACCGACAACGGTAGCAAGGGTGCAGGTCACCAGAATAAAGAGGATTGTGCCGTTCAGCACGCTTTCGTCAAGCAGTCGCAGCGGCTCACCCTCAAAAGTGTAACCGGTGATGATGTTATAGCCGATCAACACCGTCGCGAGGGCAACAGCCGCATGAGCGCTGATGAGACCGAACATCAGCCGGCGCTGGTCGACCGAAAAGCCGAAAAGCCTCTGGGATATCCAGGCTGAGAGGTACTTTGCCACCGTAGCGGCGACAGTAATGACCACCGCCACCTCGATAGTCCTGTAACCCTTGAAAAAAGCCCGGATATCGATAAGCATGCCGACACCGATCAGAAAAAAGGGAATGAAGATCGCGTTGCCGACAAACTTGATCCTGTTCATGAGGGCGGAGGTGTGCGGAATAAGGCGGTTGAGGGCAAGTCCACCGAGAAACGCACCGATAATGGCTTCAACGCCGGATGCCTCAGCAAGGAATCCCGCGAAGAACACCATTGCCAGCACAAAGAGATACTGCAGAACACTGTCATCAAAACGCTTGAAAAACCAGCGTGCGATAATCGGGAAAACGAGCAGGACAACCAGGCTGAAGGAGGTTATCGAAACAATAAGGCGGACCCAGAACTCGCCCGTCAGCTGACCGGTCGACATGCCGGCAACGACCGCCAGCACCAGCAGCGCAAGCGTATCGGTGATTATGGTGCCTCCAATGGCAATATTGACCGCTTTGTTACGGGTAATGCCGAGCTTGCTGACGACCGGGTAGATAAGCAACGTATGGGAGGCGAAGATACTGCCGATAAGCACCGAGGAGAGCCACCCGAAACCAAGGACGACCTGGCCGACAGCAATGCCGATCAAGAGCGATATCAGAAAGGTATAGATACCAAAGAGGATGCTGTTCCGGCTGTTTTTCCGGAAATCCGCCACATCGATTTCAAGACCCGCAAGGAACATGATGTAGAGCAGACCGACCGTGCCGAAGAGCGTAATGCTGCTGTCGCGAAGCATGAGGTTAAGGCCGTAGGGACCGACCACAGCACCGGCAATAATGAGGCTCACGAGGCTGGGAATCTTCAGGCGGCTGAGGAGAAGCGGAACAAAAAGGATGATCAGCAGAATCAGCGAGAACTGCAAAACCGGGTTCTTCAAAGGCAGTGCTGTATAGAAGAGGCTCATCTATGGTTCTGTAATATCGATTGCAATCATTAACATTGCCGGACCCGAACCGCTCCCTTGCATCAAGAGGAGCAGACTAAATGCCGGTAACGAAGGTGAATATGCATATCTTTTCAGTTGAACACAAACCACCACACAGAGGACGCTCACCCCTGCCCGGAAGCTCTGCCGAAAACGAAATGATTGTAGTATATTGATCCGACAGAAACGGCTACCCCGACAGCTCTTTTTTGGGGAGGGTTGCAACCAACAACGCTTTCATTGCCTGTCAATGCACTGGATCTACCTTGTCATCGCCATCATGCTGGAAGTCTCCGGCACCACATGCATGAAGCTCTCCCTGGGATTCAGCAAACTTGTGCCGACTCTTTTTATCTTTATCTTTTACGGGCTCAGCTTTACCTTTCTGTCGTTGACACTCAAAGGGCTGCCCATCGGCCTTACCTATGCGATATGGTCGGGAATCGGCACCGCCGCGATAACCGTTATCGGCATCATCTGGTTCGGTGAAGGAATCAATGCCCTAAAGCTTTTCTCCCTGCTTTTCATCATTATCGGCGTAGCAGGGTTGCACTTCAGTCAGGAACACGTTCATTAACGCATGAAAGAGAAACACCCCATCTATAGAAAGATCGTCGTCAAGGTCGGCACCAACGTCATTACCGGCAAAAACGGAGAGCTCGACCTCGATATTCTCGACAGCCTTACCTCCCAGATTGTCGAGATACAGAAAACCGGGATTCAGGTGATCCTTGTCTCCTCGGGAGCCGTAGGGGCCGGACGCTCTGTCGTGAAGCTCTCAGGAGCCCTCTCGCCGGTGGCTGCACGGCAGGTGCTCTCCTCAACGGGCCAGATAAAGCTTATCAGCACCTATAACGGGCTTTTCGGACGTCATGGCCTCGTCACAGCCCAGATCCTCGTCACCAAGAGCGACTTCCGCGACCGTCTGCACTACCTCAACATGCAGACCTGCTTCACCTCGCTCCTTCAGCAGAAAATCATTCCGGTCGTCAATGAAAACGATGCCGTTTCGGTAACCGAGCTTATGTTTACCGACAACGACGAGCTTTCGGGCCTCATTGCCTCGATGATGGATGTTGAAGGCTACATCATCCTTTCGAACGTGGATGGGCTGCTCGACATGAACTCCGAAGACGAAGCGATTATTCCGGAAATCGACTCCTCGACACGCCATTTCCACCAGTACATCAATCCCGCAAAATCGGAGTTTGGACGAGGCGGAATGCTCACCAAATGCCATATCGCCCGGAAGCTCTCGCGTCTTGGCATCACCGTCCACATTGCCAACGGCCGCACCCCCGGCATCCTGCAGTCGATTCTTTCGGGAGAGCGTGTCGGCACGAAGTTCCTGCCCCAAAAACCCACCCACGGCCCGAAACGCTGGATTGCCAACAGCGAAGGCCTTGAAAAAGGAGCCGTCACCATCAACGGGGGTGCCGAAGCCGCACTGCTCGAAGGCGATCGGGCAAACAGCCTTCTGCCGGTTGGCATCGAAACGGTTGAAGGAAGCTTCCTCAAAGGGGACATCATCAAGATCTGCTCAGAGCAGGGAGCAGTAATCGGCTACGGCATGGCCCAGTACAGCTCGGAAAAGACACTTCAGCTCCTCGGCAAAAAAGACCAGAAACCGCTCATTCACTACGACTACCTCTACATCCTTTAGAAACAGCCAACCGGAACCCGATGATGAACAAACCGCTTCGAACTCTTTCCCTCTTCCTGGGGCTGCTGGCAACCCTGCTCCCTCTTTCGCTCTCTGCAGCACCGGCAGCTGATCGCGAAAACACCATCTATCTCGACCTTCCCACAGGCCGGGTCGTCATCCAGCTGCTTCCAAATATTGCGCCGCGCCATGTGGCTCGCATCAAGGAGCTGACTCGCAAAGGGTTTTATGATGGACTCTCCTTTCACCGTGTCATCCCCGGCTTTATGGCGCAAACCGGTGATCCGCGCGGCGACGGCTCCGGCGGTTCCGGTAAACAGCTCAAAGCCGAATTCTCAAGAGAGCAGCATCTCCGGGGCACCGTCTCCATGGCACGCGCCTCAGACCCCGACAGCGGCGACAGCCAGTTTTTCATATGCTTCGCACCAGCCCCCTTCCTCGACGGCAAATACACCGTTTGGGGGCGTGTAGTCTCCGGAATGGAATTTATCGACAAGATCACACCCGGCTCGGAGTACAACAACGGCGCTGTCTCCAATCCCACCAGAATAGCTCGCATGAAGGTCGCTGCGGACGTGAAGCCCTGAACTTAAGCAGTCGGATGAAAAGGGGATGAAAAGCAAAAAGTGATCTCGGCAATGATTAGGCCAGCTTTAGTGCGGGGGTGTTGATTCATCGCAGTGGCGTTAAAGGGAGTCCTTAGTCCACTGCGATATAATCCCTCTCTTTTGTCGCATCCTCAATAACAGGCAACCCGAAAAAATACTCCGCATCGTCAACACTTTTCGGCCCAACCACCTTGTTTTTGAAATCCTCCCGTATCCTCTTCATGAGCTCAGGATGAACCGTGACAGAGACTGGCTCCTTGAGGGTACGGAATCCGATAAAAATAGCAGCAATAACCTTTTCGCGTAAGAAATCACCACCCACCTCATACCTCTTGCCCATGCTTCTCCCGGTTTTTGTTACCGAAATATACCCAATTCACAACCAATTTAGGGGACGTTCCTGAAAACATGAACTCCAACAAAAAAATCCGGGTAGAGCGCTCCATGGTCGGGACTGACCGAAGCCTTCATCCCGTTCCGATCCATAATCTCCAGCCCTGCACCACTTGAGATTTCTTTTCTCAGCGAACGGTGAAATGTTTTTGCCTGTTTGTCTATAATGCAAGGTATATCAGGTGATTTTGTTTGCTTTAAATAAAGCGCATGCATGTTTAATAAACTCTTTATGAACAAG
This sequence comes from Chlorobiaceae bacterium, assembly GCA_037142155.1. GTDB lineage: Bacteria > Bacteroidota > Chlorobiia > Chlorobiales > Chlorobiaceae > Chlorobium. The sequence goes on along the minus strand of JBAXBE010000014.1, from coordinate 33,968 downwards.
GTGTGGACGGCTTGCGCCCTCTTCGCCATATCGCTGGCCCTTTATGGCATTGACTTCACCCTTTTCGGCAACTTGAGGGGGATATCAGCCAGCTTTCTCGGCAATCTCGCATTCCTGCCTGTTTACATCATCGTCGTCACGCTCCTTTTCGAAAGGGTGCTCAGGGAAAGGGAGCGCCAGTCGGTCATGAGAAAACTGAACATGGTCATCGGTGTCTTTTTCAGTGAATTCGGCAACCGCCTGCTGAAAGAGCTGTCGGAACACGTGGCCGGAAGCCAGGAGCTAAAAAAACGCCTCCGTATGGCCGGATCATGGGATAAACAGGATTTTGACGCCGCGCTCGACTATCTGCACCCAAGCAACCTGAGAATCGACATCGATAGTGAAGGCCTGCACTGCCTGAAGCAGTTCATGGCTGGAAAACGGAGCTTCCTGTTGAGCCTGCTGGAAAACCAGAATCTGCTTGAGCATGAAAATTTTACTGACTTGCTCTGGGCCGCATTTCATATCACCGAAGAGCTTGATGCCCGGGAGTCCTTCGACCGTCTTCCTCCGAGTGACAAAGAACACCTCAATGGCGACATAAAGCGGGTCTTCGGCCATCTGATACGGGAGTGGATTCGCTATATGCAGCATCTCAAGGAGGATTACCCCTATCTCTTCTCTCTGGCGGTTCGTCTCAGTCCCATGATTGACTCGCCGGATCCGGTGGTCTACCAGGAGTGAGAAGCTGAGCATTCAAAAGTGTGAGTTATGAGTCCCCTAATTCTCTTTTTTTATTGCGTGATGCAAGGGGTTTTGTATGTTCCTGCAATGCCATATTTTACCTTTATTTCATACACCGAACTCAGATAACCATGCAGGAGAGAATACTTCAACAGCTCGGCAATGTCCAGCAGGCGAGCCGACAAATCGTGACGCTTACGGATGCGGCCATCAACGCTCTGCTTGTTGACTTGGCTGACAGGATACCAGCGCATCGTGATGCGATTCTTGAGGCCAACCGAAAGGATATCGAGCGGATGGATCCGGCAAACCCGATGGTCGACCGCCTGATGCTGAATGCCACTCGACTCGACGGGATTGCGGCTGACATCGGCAATGTCGCAAAACTCCCCTCCCCTCTCGACATTGTGCTTGAGGAGCGTGTGCTGCCAAACGGGCTCAAGTTGAAGAAAGCGACCGTCCCGATGGGAGTCATCGGCATCATCTATGAAGCGCGGCCTAACGTCACCTTCGACGTCTTCGCGCTCTGCCTGAAATCAGGCAATGCCACCGTGCTGAAGGGCGGGAGCGATGCGCTCTATTCGAACATTGCCATTGTTGAGCTCATCCACACCGTCCTGAAGGACCACGGCATCAACCCCGACACGCTCTACCTGCTCCCAGCCGAGCGTGAGGCGGCAGGCGTGATGCTCAATGCAGTCGGTTTTATCGACATGATCATTCCGCGGGGAAGCCAGAAGCTTATCGACTTTGTTCGCGACAATGCCAAGGTGCCGGTCATCGAAACCGGTGCGGGCATCGTGCACACCTATTTCGACAAAAGCGGCGATCTTGAGATCGGCAAAAACGTTGTTTTCAACGCCAAGACCCGTCGACCGAGCGTCTGCAACGCGCTTGACACGCTGGTAATCCACAGTGATCGCCTGAAAGATCTCCCGCTCCTCGTGGCGCCGCTTGCCGAAAAGCGGGTGCTCATTTATGCCGACGAACCTGCCTTTCTGGCGCTTCAGGGGAACTACCCCGATACGCTCCTGGAGAGAGCCGAAGCAGAACATTTCGGCACGGAGTTTCTCTCGCTGAAGATGTCGGTAAAGAGCGTCGCTTCTCTCGATGAGGCGCTTGAGCATATCGCACGCTACAGCTCCCGCCACAGCGAGGCGATCATCTCCAGTGACCCCGCCACGACTGCAACCTTCCTCAAAAGGGTCGATGCTGCGGTTGTCTATGCAAACACCTCCACCGCTTTTACCGACGGGGCACAGTTCGGGCTTGGGGCAGAGATCGGCATCAGTACCCAGAAGCTCCATGCGCGAGGCCCGATGGCATTGAGAGAGCTGACGACCTACAAGTGGATTATTGAGGGTGTCGGCCAAACCAGACCCGAGTGAGCATGCTTGAAGCAAGAAACATCACGAAAGCCTATACCCTTGCAGGAAAACAACATCTGCAGATTCTGCGAGGCATCGACCTCTCGATCGGAGAGGGAGAGATGGTGACGATTGTGGGAGCATCAGGCAGCGGCAAAACGACGCTCCTGAACCTGCTCGGCACCCTGGACACGCCGGACAGCGGAGAGATTCTCTTCGACGGGGAGCACCTCTTCCGTGATCATAAATACACCCTCTCCCAGAAAGCTCTTGCGAAGTTCAGGAACCGGAAAATCGGTTTCGTCTTCCAGTTTCATCACCTCCTTTCAGACTTCAGCGCCCTGGAAAATGTTGCGATGGCGGAGTTCATTGCCACGGGAAACCTCCCTGCGGCAAAAGAGCGCGCTGCGGAACTTCTCTCCACGCTGGGTCTTTCGGACCGGCTCGACCACCTCCCCTCCGAGCTTTCGGGCGGCGAACAGCAACGGGTAGCAATCGCCCGGGCCCTCTTGAACGACCCGCGTCTGGTGCTGGCCGATGAGCCAAGCGGAAACCTTGACAGCCACAACAGCCGGATGCTCTATCTGCTGATGGCACAACTGAGCAAGGAGAGAAAGACCTCATTCATCATCGTCACCCACAACGAAGAGTACGCTTCGCTCGCCGACCGCTGCCTGCAGATGCAAGATGGCCTCTTGACTTCAGGCAAGCAGGACTGAACAGATCTTGTCAATCTCCTCTTCTTTCAGATAGGGATGCATCGGCAGGGAGAAGATCCTGCGGCTCAAATCCTCCGAAATCGGAAAGTCTCCGGCTTTGTATCCCAGCGAACTGTAGGCTTTCTGGAGATGGAGCGGTATGGTGTAGTAGATCATGGATGGAATCCCTTCACGCTTGAGCGCTCCGATAAGCTGATCACGCTCTGCGCTTGATGCGGCAACTAGAGAGTACTGCGCCCATGCGGAACGGTAACGCTCCCCGATGACCTGCAGCGGAAATCTCCCCTTAAGCCTCTTGGTATAGCTGTCGGCAACACGCTGGCGGTGCTCCATCTCCTCATCGAAAATCGCAAGTTTTTCAAGAAGGACGGCGGCCTGGATGGTATCAAGCCTGCCATTGATGCCAATCCGGTCGTTGCTGTACTTGTCCTCTCCGCCGCCGTGAACCCTGATTGAGCGCATGAGCATCTCCATCTCGTCATCATCGGTAAAAACCGCGCCGCCGTCTCCGTAGCAGCCGAGTGGTTTGGCAGGGAAAAACGATGTTGCCCCCACAAGACCGAAGGCTCCCGCCTTGCGCCCGGCGAAACTGCCGCCGAAGCCCTGACAGGCATCTTCAAGGACCCAAAGATTGAAGGCTGCAGCAATTGCCATGATTCGCGAATAATCGGCCGGAAGCCCGAAGAGATCGACAGGGATGATAGCTTTGGGTTTCAGGCCGCGCTTAACAGCATCCTCGACGGCATGGCCAATCAGCTCCGGATCGATATTGAAGGTATCAGGACGAACATCGAGAAAAACGGGCGTTGCACCGGCAAGGCTGATAACCTCGGCTGTGGCGACAAAGGTGAAGGGAGTTGTCAGGACGGCATCACCCGGCCCGATCCCTTTTGCCATGAGCGGCATGAGCAGGGCATCCGTTCCCGAAGAACAGGAGAGGCAGTGCTTGGTGCCGACCCAGGCTGCGAGCCGTGATTCGAGCTCGGTCACTTCCGGCCCCATGACGAACTGACCGCTGTCAAGGATACGCTCAATTCGCTGAAGCAGCGATTTTCTTATGCGATCTTTTTGTGAAAGCAGGTCTATGAATTGCATGGATAACAAAGGTTGTAGCTGTTGGCAAGTAGCCCCCTGCAACCCGGACTGTTTCAGGTAACGATGAAGCGGGAGGTCAAAGGTAAATTCAGATAAAATACGGATTCATTTGAATCTTTCATTTATTTGCCAAACGTTTCTTTTTTCCCTTACCATCCTTGCATCCCCCTTCAGCGAACCTCACCATGCATCTGTTTGCTCTATCATTGGTTCGGGAAGCCGTCACGAAATACTCGCGTAAATACATCGTATCTCCATAATAAACAATGAGTTGCAAGACTAATGATAATTTATTATAGTATGCGGCAACCAGCTGCTGCCGACGCTTTAAGGCACCGCTGGCAACGCTGAGAGGTCGGCAACCGGTTTCCACCGCCAAAAGCACAAGCAATAGTATCACTCTCATAACGCCGCGACTGCCATTATGAAAAAATATATTACTGCCGCACTCGGCAACTTTGTCGGCATCTCTATTCCTCTCCTTTTATGGTCTATGCCCATCCTTGCTGCGACCGAACTGCCCCGGAAGGTTTGTTCGAAGGAGCGTCGCCCGAGTTCGTCCATGAGAGCTGCAGAGGGCCTTGCAGGACTTTTTGAAGCCGACGTCACGGCCGACGGATGCATCGAAGCAAAACTCACCTCGAATTGTGGATGCATCTTAACACTCAGCTCCAGCACACCTTTCAGTCTGGCCGTAGAACGAGCGATCTTTGATGAGATGGAGATGAGCGGCCAGATTACCAGGACGAAAAGAGGAACACTGCTGATAAAGAGAGCCGCGGCTGAAGAACTGCTCGGCTCGGTCATCAACCGGGGCGATATCGTCCCTGCCCGATCCATCGCCATAATCAACGGCGTAATCAAACTTCAAAGCGCACGGTGAGAGCGTACCCCGACAAGTCCGGGGCTCATGAGATTACTGTATGGGGGACGCCGCACGTTCCCGGGGGGTTGGGATCCCTGGCTACAGCCATATCATGCCTGCGACATTTTCTCCTGAGCCCGAGGGGGGCGGCATGTCGGTAGCCATGGGTGTCAACCCATGGGATGCCCCAACGCTTTAACGGAGGCTTACAGAACGCCGTATCCTGCTAATTTGTACTCTCGGCCATTTTTTTCGTATATAAGCCAGAGAGACTTTGCCCGCATCACTGCAAACCGAAAGACAATAACCCTTAGATGAGCTCAATCTATTTTATCGGTATCGGAGGCACCGCCATGGCATCCGTGGCTGTTGCGCTTTCCCGTGAAGGCCACGCCATCTCCGGCTCCGACACGCAGCTCTACCCGCCGATGAGCACCTATCTCGATCGGCATAACATCCGCTACTTCAGCGGATTTTCCGAGAAGAACCTTGAACATGCCGCTGCGGACCTCATCGTTGTGGGCAATGCCATCAGCAGGGGCAATTTGGAGCTTGAGTATGCGCTTGACCATCATCTCGAACTGACCTCGATGCCGGACCTCGTGCGCACGCACCTGATTGGCAAAAACACCTCAGTGGTTGTGGCCGGCACTCATGGAAAAACCACGACGACATCGCTTGTCGCATGGCTGCTTGAACATGGCGGGCTGAAACCGGGATTTCTCGTTGGAGGAATCCCCGAAAACTTCGCGATGGGATGCCGGCCCTCCGGACGAATCGAAGAGGGGTTCTTCGTTTCAGAAGGTGACGAGTACGACACGGCATTTTTCGACAAGCGCAGCAAGTTTCTGCTCTACCGGCCCGACATCGCCGTTGTCAACAATATCGAATTCGACCATGCCGATATTTTCAGCTCGCTGGAAGATATCAAGCGCAGCTTCCGCCTCTTTATTAATCTCATCCCCCGGAACGGCACCCTGATTGTCAACGGGGATGATCCGGTCGCCATGGAGATTGCATCGAAGGCATTCTGCACTGTTGAGCGATTCGGCATTACCTCACACTCAGAGTGGCATGCCCGTGACATTGTATCGGGCAGTCAGACAACTGCCTTCGAGCTTGTCTATAAAGGCAATTACCTTGGTCACATGGAGGTGCCGCTTTTCGGAAACTACAATATCATGAATGCCCTTGCCGCCACAGCCGCGGCGACGCACTGCGGCCTTCATTTTGATGCCATCGCCAAAGGAATGCCCCTCTTCCTGCGGCCAAAACGGCGAATGGAGCTTGTCGGAACCTTCCCGCTGAACATCACCATGATCGAGGATTTCGCCCATCACCCCACCGCCATCAGGGTAACGCTCGAAGCCATCACCCAGCTCTACAGCGGACGGCGCATCGTCACCTGCTTTGAGCCGCGGTCGAATACGACGACAAGAAACATCTTTCAGCGTGAGCTCTCGGAGTGTTTCGGGCCTGCCTCTGTTGTGGTCATGGGCAAGGTACACCGCCCCGAACGCTACCGGCCCGAAGAGTGCCTCGACACGGCCAGGCTGAAAGCCGAGCTGCAAGAGCAGGGCAAAACCGTCTTTCTTGCCGATGAAGATCTAGAAGGGTATCCCGATAATATCGTCTCCTTTCTGGAGACGACCATCCGAAGGGATGACGTCGTTGTCGTGCTGAGCAACGGCAGTTTCGGCAACCTGAAAACTCTTTTAACGGAAAGTTTTCAAAAAAACGCTGAATAATTCGATAATCATATGATATCTTCTCTGATATTTTCAGCAATGAAATAAAAATCCCTCAAAAGGATTTTTTCATATAACATCAACTAAGACAATACTGGAAGAGATTATGGCAAAAGTGAAAGTCGGCATTAACGGATTCGGTCGTATCGGCCGTCTGGTTTTTCGCCAGGCAATGAACAACCCGAAATTTGAGATTGTTGCAATCAACGATCTGTGTGATCCAAAGACCCTTGCTCACCTTCTCAAATACGATTCAACACACAAGAAATTCAACGGCGAAGTCTCGGTAGAGGGCAACAATCTCGTCGTCAACGGCAAGGTCATCACCATCACTGCCGAGCGTGATCCGGCTGCGCTTCCATGGAAGGCTCTCGGATGCGACCTGGTTGTCGAGTCAACCGGTATCTTCACCTCCCGCGCAGGCGCTTCAAAGCATCTCGAAGCCGGCGCAAAGAAGGTCATCATCTCCGCTCCTGCAAAGGATAAAATCGACGCCACAATCGTTCTCGGTGTCAACGGCGATGCAATTACCGGCAAGGAAGAGATCATCTCCAACGCAAGCTGCACCACCAACTGCCTTGCTCCGATGGTCAAGGTCCTGCAGGACAGCTTTGGCATTGAGAAGGGCTTCATGACTACCGTGCATGCCTATACCAACGACCAGAACATCCTTGATCTTCCGCATTCCGATCTTCGCCGCGCCCGTTCAGCTGCGGTCTCCATCATCCCGACCAGCACCGGTGCCGCCAAAGCCATCGGCGAGGTCATTCCTGAACTTGTCGGCAGACTTGACGGTTTCGCTATGCGCGTACCGGTACCTGACGGCTCCGTTACCGACGTTACCGCCATCCTCAACCGCCCTGCAACCAAGGACGAGATCAACGCCGCCATCAAGGCAGCTGCAGAAGGCCCGATGAAGGGATACCTCGAGTACTGCACCGACCCTATCGTTTCGCAGGACATCGTCGGAAATCCTCACTCCTGTATTTTCGACTCACTCCTCACCATGAGCTCCGGCAACATGGTTAAAGTGGTCGGCTGGTACGACAACGAGCTTGGATACTCCACCAGGGTCACCGACCTTCTTGGAATCTACTCAGAGTACGTATAATCACCTCCGTTTCAGAGAGAGAAAAGAGGCGCCCGAACAAGGCGCCTTTTTTTTTGCCCCCCATCAGGCCACCTGCAGAACCGTTTAGAGTTTTAGGGCTAATTTCCTAACTTCATTCTTACACCGCCAAGCTCCGGGCATCAACCTAACCATCCACCTGCCATGACACACTCACCTGCCCTGCCAAAAAAGGCCATCATCCTTTTCGACAGCCGCACACCGGGCGGGTCGACCGAGCAGCTTATTGATTCAGTGGGAAGAAAGCTTGCCGAAAAGGGAATCGAAGTCGAGAAAGCAAAATGCAAGTCGACCGGTGATTACAGCTTTGTCAAGGAGTTCGACCTTGTCGTGATGGGTGCGCCCATCTACTACCTCCTTGTCTCTTCAGAGCTTCTTGGAGCGCTCCTCCAAAGCAATCTCAAGGAGTCCATGAGCGGAAAGAGAGTCGCGCTTTTTCTGGCCTGCGGCAGCCCTGAACTGATGGCGAACATTCTCTATCTCCCGCAGCTGAAACTCAACCTTGCCGGCAGCACGGTCATTGCTGAAAAGATCTTCGCGCCTGACCAGCTTCTTGATCAGGCTGTTATCAGCAAATATGTCGACGATCTCCTTGAGGCATTCGCTAAAGGCTGAAAAGGAGGGGAAAAGTGGACGCAAGTGGACAGGAGAAAAGAGGAAAAGACCCTGTACTGCCATCCTTTTTCGACCTGCCGGGAGAGGAATCCGGCTTACAATGAGAAGAGGCCGGAGATAATCCGGCCTTTTTTTGTTGTTCAGATGCTGAGCGTGCGGTCAGGAAAAGATGTCGCGGGCTTTTTCGAAAAAGCTTTTGGCGTTCCGGTCGTTATGGGCCGAGGGCGCTATCTTTTCGGACTTCTTCAGATTCTTGAGCTGCTCCTTGTCCTGATTTGAGAGTTCTTTGGGGATAAAGACATTGACCTTCACATACTGGTCACCCTTCCCCGATCCTTTAAGATGGCCGATACCGTGACCTGGTATGCGGAGCATGGTTTCAGGCTGCGTGGAGGGCGGAATGGTGAGCTTTACGGCTCCGTCCAGTGTGGGAACGTCAACCTTGGTACCAAGAACCATGTCAGGGAAGCTGACGGCAAGGGCATAGACAACATCGTTGCCGCTGCGTGAGAAGATTTCGTGAGGAATCTCTTCAAGCACTACGATGAGGTTGCCCGATGCGCCCCCTCTCGGACCGGCATTGCCCTGACCGCGAAGCGTGAGATAGTTGCCGTCCTCGACTCCCGAAGGAACGGAGACCTTGACGGTCACTTCGCCAAGCTTGATTCCTTCACCGTAACAGGAGGGGCAACGGTCCTTGATGACTCTTCCCTCGCCACCGCATGCAGGACAGGCCGCGACATTGACAAACTGGCCAAACATCGTCTTGGAGGTCTGACGAACCTCGCCGGAGCCATGGCAGGTCTGGCAGTTCTCTGTGGAGCCCGACTTTGACCCCGAACCGTTGCACTCCTTGCAGGCGACCTGTTTCTTGATTTTCAGGGTCTTTTCTACTCCCGTTGCAATCTCTTCAAGGGTAAGCTTCAGGCGGATCTTAAGATCGCTGCCCTGAATGCCCACAGACTGACGCCCCCTTCTGCCCCCGCCGCCCCCAAAGACCTCTTCAAATCCGAACGGAGAACCGCCACTGCGACCTCTCCCTCCGGAGAACATATCGTTGAATGCGCTGAAAATATCACCAAAATCCGCCCCTCCAGCGTACTGACCGCCACCGCCGCCTGAAGCGGCAGAAGAGCCCACTCCTGCATGGCCGAACTGGTCATAACGGCGGCGCTTGTCATCGTTGCTCAGCACCTCGTAGGCCTCGTTGACCTCCTTGAAGTGCTCTTCGGCATCCTTGTTGTCCGGGTTCTTGTCCGGATGGAACTGCAGCGCCAGCTTCCTGTATGCCTTCTTTATCTCATCCTTGGTAGCCGTACGGCTCACGCCAAGGATCTCGTAATATTCTTTCTTCATAATTTATACCCGAAAATGATCCTCTCTATGGTTCACTAAAATGCTATTTGGCGACGATGACCTTCGCATGGCGGATGACCCTGTCGCCAAGAAGATAGCCCGTCTGGTACTCTTCGATGACAGTCTCAGGTTCCGCATCCGGATGATCGATCTGGGAGATGGCTTCATGGAAATTCACGTCAAGCTTCATCCCTTTCGACGCAATCTCCTTAACCCCTTTTTCGGCAAGCCACTTGTCAAGATTTTTCTTGACCAGCTCTACACCCTCGATAAACGGCCTGGTCTCGGCTGATATCCCGGAACCCTCCGGGGCATGAGCGAGGAGCCGTTTGATGTCGTCGATAACCGGCAGCAGCTCCCTGATGACACCTTCAAGCGCTCGAACTGGAGCCATGATGGACTCACGCTCCTTCTGCTTCCGGAAATTCTCGAAATCGGCAGCTTTGCGAAGCGCCTCATCACGAAACTTGTCGGACAGCTCCTTCAGCATCCTGACCTCTTCTTCCAGCCCGGCTACCCTATCCTCCCCAGTCGGAGCGCTCTCTATCTCTGAAACGATTTCAGATGAAGTGCCCTCCTCTTTGAGTATCTCTTCCAGATTATCCCTGTCCTCTTTTCCTTCAGCTGATTTTCTGCTCATTCCTGCATTTTCTTTTTAGTTGACATCCGACAGTGTTGCCGAGAGGCACTCTGCCATATAGTTGAGAACGCGAACCGCGTGTTCATAATCCATTCTTTTCGGGCCAAAGATTCCGAGTTTTCCTACCATGTTTCCTGCATAATAAGGCATTGAGACAATGGTCAGATCCTCTGCCTGCAGTTCACTGTTCTCCCTGCCGATACAGATGGAGACATCCCTGCCGGATGGCCGCAGCACCTCAGGGAAGGGGCCGCTGTTCTCGACGAGCTTGGCCATGCTGAACTTGTCCTCGATCATGGTGATCAGCTCCCTGACCTTGTCGGGCTGCTTGAACTCCGGCTGGTCGACAAGGTATTCGGTGCCCGAAATGTAGAGACGTTCGACAATGGGGGATTCGTCAAAGAGCCTGCCGGCAGAACCTACAATAAGATTTTTCAGGGCAGAATCACAAGCTGAATCGGCAAGCCGCCTGCCAATCGTCCTGCGGATCTCAAAGAGCGTCAGTCCGGAAAGCCTTTGATTGAGCACATCGACAACGTCATCAGCCATCTGACGCGAAACTGCCAGATCGAGCTCCATGACAATGGTCTTGACAAAGAGCGACTGGATTGACAGGATGACCATCATCCGCGTAGAGCTGAGCAGAACGATATCGAGCTTTTCGAAAATCGCGTTTGAAAGCCGCGGCGAAAGCACGACACTGAGCTGACGCGATATGGTGCCGAGCACCTTGGCTGCCGAAAACAGCACATCTGCCGATGTCCCCTTCCTCTCCAGACCGAACTGGCCGATATTGGCGTCGATGCGCTCTTTCTCGCCCTGATCGAGAGACTGCACCGTCATGATAAGATCGACATAATACCGGTAACCCTTGTCGGTCGGAATCCTGCCCGCAGAGGTATGGGGCTGGGCGATATAGCCTTGCTCCTCGAGAACAGCCATGACGTTTCGAATCGTGGCATCGGAAAAACCAAGATTGTAGTTTTGCGCGATATACTTCGAGCCGACAGGAGCGGCTGTGACGACATACGACTGGATAATGATACCAAGTACCTGCCGCTCTCTCATATTGAGATCACGAGAATCCATCAAACTACACTGTAAAATTACATTGCATTACAGGGGCATGCAAACAGGCAAGGGCAATCAAAACAATCTTTTCCTCTCCCCCTAAATCCCGGTTTGAAACTAATGTTTTTTAATATAGCGCAGCAACTCTTTTTTCACTAAAAAAACAGTGCTGCAGGCTCGGCCATGAAGGTTCAGGAAAGCAGGCTGCCCGCTCTTTCCTCCAACAACCGCGGCATCCTATTAATTTCGGTCGGCGAGAGTGCCCGTAATGACCCGTTCATGGCCGGCGTAGTCTTTCGAGACCTCGATTGAAGAAAAGCCGTGACGAGCCATGAGCTCCTCTACAGCTCCGGCACCATCGGCATGAAGCTCAAAACAGAGCCGCCCCCCGCTCTTCAGAAGCCTTCCTGCTTCCCCGACAACTGCCTGGTAGCACTCGAGCCCGAGAGGAGTCGTCAAGGCCCCTTTCGGCTCATAGGCTTTCACCTCCCGCTGGAGCGTCTCCCATTCGGCTTCGGCAATGTAGGGCGGGTTGGAAACGATAAGGTCGAAGGAACGCCCAGCGAGCCGTGAAGCAAGCCGCCCGTCAAGCATGTCGGCATTGACGAAGCTTACGCGCGACTCCACGCCGTGACTGATAGCGTTCTGGCGGGCGAGCTCTATGGCATCCTTGGAGATATCAAGAGCGGTGGCCTGAAGTTCCCCGCAGAGCGTTGCCATGGTGATGGCGATGCATCCGCTTCCGGTGCCGATATCGAGAACGTTGGCCGGGCCGGATCCTCCGCGTGAAGAAAAGCCCAGAGAGAGCAGCGCCTGCTCGACCAGAAGTTCGGTTTCAGGGCGGGGAATGAGTACCCGTTCATCAACACTGAATGAGAGACCGTAAAACCACTGCTCTCTGAGAATATACTGAACCGGCCGCCCTTCGAGGCGCTGGCGGCAGAGCCCCCTGAACCGTTCGAGCTCATCGGGAAAAACCGGCCTGCTGAAATGAAGATAGAGCTCAAGGCGGCTTTGGGCAAGAACATGACCAAGCAGAAGCTCAGCAGAGATACGCGCTTCATCGACCCCTTTTGATGAAAAAAAATCCGTCGTTGTTTTCAGCAGTTCGACGACCTGCCACTCCCTGGGTTCTTCCATGGTTTTGCTGCCTTGAGGCCATACTGTTGCTGCAGGGAGATGAACGCCCCGCACCCCCTTGTTAATGAGATCCTGAGATGCAAGATTGCAAAAATTAGATTAGCTTTTAGCATGTCTGCCGATAAAGCCAGAAAACTCTACGTTACCAGAGACAATGAAATACACACTGACCGCCTTGCTTCTCCTCTTTTCACTCTCCTTTTGCGATACCTTGGCCGCAACTTCGAAATTCACCGGCATCATGCAGATGCAGCTCAAGCTGCCGAACGGCTCAGCCGATGTCACCTACACTTTCGGCACCGACGCCCAGCGAATGGATATGGTGATGCAGATGGAGAAGATCCCCGAACCGCTGAAAACCACCGTCATCACCAGAGCCTCGAAACCCGACCAGGCGGTTGTGATCAATCACGAAGCGAAAACTACGAGCCAGGTCAACCTCAGAACCGCGGCGGAAAACGCCATGCTGCTCGACTTCGACAGCAACTACAAGCTCGCACGCCTCGGCAAGGAGAGCGTCAAGGGGTATCGCTGTGAGCACATCAGCCTCACAAGCACTACCGAAAAACTTGAGCTCTGGATCACCCGCGATCTTGGCGATTTCTCTACCTTCAGGCTTCTCCAGTCGCAAAACCCGCGCCTTTCGAACACGGCGCTCTCCAGAACGCTCAAAAACGCTGGCATCGAGGGGTTTCCGGTCAGGATTGTTCAGCACAACGATAATGGCCCCTCCGTTATGGAGCTCCGCCGAATCCAGCCGAAGCAGGTCTCAGCGGAGGAATTCAGGGTGCCGGCAGGGTACCGAAACGTGGAGTTCGACCAAAAACAGCTTGGCCCTCAAGAGAAAGCGCACCTGAAAAACCTTATGGAAAAAATGAAAAAGTTTGAAAAGTAGGTGGTATATTTTCGCCATCCGTTTTTCCCTTCAGGACACTTGCATAACCATCATTTACCGGCACCATGGCAGACAAAATCACTACACGCAGCGAGGACTACTCCCAATGGTACATAGATCTTGTCCGTTCGGCTAAACTCGCAGACTACTCCGATGTCAGAGGGTGCATGGTCATACGGCCAAACGGTTATGCGATCTGGGAGAAGATGCAGGCCGCCCTGGACCGCATGTTCAAGGAGACAGGCCACGTCAACGCCTACTTCCCCCTTTTCATCCCTGAAAGCTTTATTGCCAAGGAGGCTGAACACATCGAGGGGTTCGCTCCGGAATGCGCGGTGGTCACCCACGGCGGAGGCGAGGAGCTGACCGAAAAACTCTACGTCCGCCCGACCTCCGAGACCATCATCTGGGCTTCATACAAGAAATGGATACAATCATACCGCGATCTGCCGATTCTGATCAACCAGTGGGCCAATGTGGTGCGCTGGGAGATGCGGACCCGACTCTTCCTGAGAACCACGGAGTTCCTCTGGCAGGAGGGGCATACTGCCCATGCCACGCCTGAAGAGTCACAGGAGGAGGTACTGCGCATGATCAACGTCTACAAGACCTTCGCCGAAGAGTACATGGCCATGCCGGTCATCCTCGGCAAGAAGACCGACAGCGAAAAATTCGCCGGCGCCGAGGAGACCTGGTGCATCGAGGCGATGATGCAGGACACAAAGGCCCTTCAGGCCGGAACCTCACACAACCTCGGCCAGAATTTCGCAAAGGCCTTCGACTGCCAGTTCCAGACCAAAGAGAGCACGCTCGACTACGTCTGGGCGACAAGCTGGGGGGTTTCAACCCGCCTTATCGGTGCACTGATCATGGCCCATTCGGACGACCGTGGTCTGGTGCTGCCGCCGAAACTGGCCACCCGCCAGGTGGTCATCATCCCCATTCTGCGGGGCGACAAGGCCGCTGTGATTGCACGAGCAGAAGCGATGTCGGAACAGCTCAAGGAGAGCGGCATTGCAGCTTTCGTCGACAGCAGCGAGCAGAACTCCCCCGGCTGGAAGTTCGCAGAGTATGAACTCCAGGGCATTCCGGTCCGCATCGAGCTGGGTCCGAGGGATATCGAAAACGGCATCTGCATCGCCGCCCGTCGCGATACGCTCGAAAAGACGGAACTGCCGCTTGACGACACGCTGCCAGAGAAAATCACGGAAATCCTTGATGCCATGCAGAAAAACCTCTACCTGCGGGCGCTGCAGTTCCGCAATGAGAACACCTTCGAAGTCAAAACCTACGAGGAGTTCAAAAGCAAGGTGGAGAAGGGATTCGTTATCGCCCACTGGGACGGCACCGCAGAGAGTGAGGCCAAAATCAAGGAGGAGACCAAAGCCACCATCCGGGTGCTTCCCGAGGAGCCGGACTACGTCGCCCGCTACAATATGCATGAGCCCGGCACCTGCGTCTATTCAGGCAAGCCCTCCCTGCAGAAGGTGGTTTTCGCCAAGGCCTACTGAGGCTCGCCACAATATCAGCACACCATAACCGCTATAAAATATTAACCCCCGAATCCGCATTGCGGGTCCGGGGGGTTTGCATCCTTCAGCCCGCCAGGAGGGGGCGCTGGCCGTTGCGCTTATCCTTCGCTGAAAAACTCCTTGAGACCCTCATCGGTCGGCTTCATCGTCTTGTCACCCTTGTTCCAGTTTGCAGGGCAGACCTCGCCATACTCCTCGGTAAACTGCAGCGCATCAACCAGGCGAAGCACCTCGTCGACGTTGCGGCCCAGCGGAAGGTCGTTGACCACCTGATGGCGAACCACACCCGTCTTGTCAATCAGGAAAAGACCTCTGAGCGCAATCCCTGCACCTTCTACCTCTACATCGTAATCGCGGGTAATGCTCTTGTTAAGATCAGAAAGCAGCGTGTAGGTGACCCCCTGGATTCCTCCTTTGCTTTTCGGGGTGTTGAGCCATGCAAAGTGTGAAAACTTCGAATCGACTGAACAGCCTATAAGTTCGACGTTCCTCTTCTGGAACTCAGCAAGCTTCTCCTGGAAAGCATGCAACTCCGTCGGGCAGACGAAGGTAAAGTCCAGCGGATAGAAAAAAAGAACCACGTACTTCCCCTTGAAATCGGAAAGCTTGACGGAATCGGCAAACTGCGACCCCTTGACCACTGCTGCAGCATCAAAATCCGGTGCCTTGCGCCCTACCAGTACACTCATTTTTTTTCTCCCTGTTTTTTTGAATAGTCAATTAATAAGACATATTTAGTCCATTATAGCATTTCCATTCAAATCCTGCAACAAAAAAAGCTGAAACCCTCTTAATAATTTCATCCCGTCGCCTGAACCAGGGAAGCGGTGGTTTCTTCTTGCTTTATGCTTATCTTGACGAAAAACAGGTACGACCAGTGACCATGCGGCAACCTCTACCTCTCATACGATCATACTTCGATTTCGAGCGGCATAATACCGGCTACCGTCAGGAGATGCTTGCCGGCATCACGACCTTTTTCACGCTCTCCTACATCATCATCGTCAACCCTGCAATCCTTGCGGCCGCAGGCATCCCGAAAGGTCCGTCGATGACGGCGACCATCCTCACCTCCATCTTCGGGACCCTCCTGATGGGACTCTACGCCAAACGGCCATTTGCCGTGGCGCCATACATGGGCGAAAACGCCTTCATCGCCTACACCGTTGTGCGCACGCTCGGCTACCCCTGGCAGACCGCAATGGCGGCTATCTTCATCAGCGGCGTGCTCTTTACCTTCATCACGTTTGCCGGTCTGCGCCGCTGGCTGGCAGAGGCGATTCCTCCGACACTCAAGCACAGTTTTTCGGTTGGCATCGGCCTCTTTCTCGCCTTTCTCGGGCTGAACGATATGGGCATGGTGACGCTCGGCGTACCCGGAGCCCCGGTGCAGCTTGCCAACATCAAGAGCCTGACGGTTCTGGTCAGCCTCGGAGGTCTCTTCCTGACTGCCGTGCTTCTGGCGCGAAAGGTCACGGGCGCAATCCTTCTGGGCATTGTTACGACCACCCTTGCACTTCTGGCCCTCGGCCTCACCCCCCTTCCGGCAACCATCTTCAGTCTTCCGCCCTCCGTAGCGCCAATCTTCATGCAGATAAACCTTCCTGCGGCACTCACCTGGGGATTTGCGGGTGTCATTACCAGCTGCCTGATCATGGATTTTGTCGACACCATGGGAACTCTTTTCGGGCTTGCATCGCGGGCCGGGCTCCTCGACAAGAGCGGAAACCTGCCGGAAATCGAGAAGCCGATGCTGGTCGATGCGCTGGCAACCGTCGCCGCGTCGCTCTTCGGCACCACCACTGCCGGGGTCTACATCGAATCGGCGGCTGGAATAGAGCAGGGCGGCAGAACCGGCTTCACCGCGCTCGTTGTTGCCGCGCTCTTTTCTCTCGCCCTCTTTTTTTCTCCGCTCCTCACCATGGTACCGCCCTTCGCCTACGGCCCGGCAATGGTTGTGGTCGGCATGTTCATGATGCAGTCGGTAACGGGCATGGATTTTCAGGATTACAGCGAACTCCTCCCTGCATTCCTGACCATAGTGCTGATGATCTTCACCTTCAATATCGGCGTGGGCATTACCGGAGGCTTTGTCGCCTACGCGCTCCTGAAGCTTTTGACCGGCAGAGCCAAAGAGCTGCGCCCCGGCATGTGGGTTCTGGCCCTCCTCTCGCTTACCTTCTATATATTCTATCCCTACCACTAACCCGGAGCGACCGATGCTGACCGCAAAACTGCGCATAGCCCAAACAGACTGCACCCTTGCTAATTTCGACGAGAACCTTTTGCGGCACTGCACGCTTGCTGAAGAAGCCATCCGAGAGGGTGCCGATGCCATCGTCTTCCCGGAGCTCTCGCTCACCGGATACAACGTGCAGGATGCCGCCCAGGATATCGCCATGCATATCCGGGACCCCCGGCTCGACCCTCTGCGCGAGCTCAGCCGCAACATCACAATCATCTGCGGAGGCATTGAGCTGAGCGACGACTACGGGGTGTACAACTCGGCATTCATGTTTGAAGAGGGGAAATCGGAGAGCATTCACCGCAAGATCTATCTTCCGACCTACGGAATGTTCGAAGAGCTGCGCTACTTCTCGGCCGGCCAAAAGGTCCAGGCGGTAACCTCAAAACGGCTCGGCCGGATCGGCGTGGCGATTTGCGAGGATTTCTGGCACGTCTCGGTACCATTCCTGCTTGCCCACCAGGGAGCAAAACTGCTCATTGTGATGATGTCGAGCCCGCTGCGCCTCTCTCCGGGAAGCGGCGACCCTGCCATCGTCACCCAGTGGCAGACCATTGCCTCAACCTACGCGTTCCTCTTCAGCAGCTATGTCGCCTGCGTCAACCGCGTCGGCAACGAAGACAGCTTTACCTACTGGGGGAACTCCTCCCTCTTCGGCCCCGACGGCAAAGTGCTTGCCGCAGCGCCGCTCTTCGAGAAGCAGGTGATAGAGCGTGTGCTGGACTTTGCTGAAATCAAACGAACTCGCCTTCAATCATCGCACTTCCTCGATGAGGACCTCCGGCTCATCTCAGCCGAACTTAATGAGATCATTACCAGTAGACGGCAGTCGTAGGGGGCGCCTACTGCTTCATGGAGAATCCGGGAGCGGTGAGGCTTTTGCGGCAGCCTTCCGGCAGGCTGTTCAGGGCTCGAAGGGCATCCTCATGGCGTTCGAAGAGGCCGAAAACAGCGGAGCCGCTTCCTGAGAGGGAGACAAAAAAGCTGCCACCTTCCAGCAGCGACTGCTTTGCCTGACGCACCGCCGGGAAGTGGTCGATGACAGCAGCCTCAAAATCGTTTTCAAAAAGAGAAACCACCGACTTGTCTCCACGCTGGCAGAGTTCGCTGGCAAGCCGCTTCAGGTCGGGAACATGACGCTCGAAGCGGGGATAGAAATTACGGTATGCCCAGACGGTGGAGACATGCTCTTCGGGAAATAGCGTGACAACATGATAAGGCAGGCTGAAACCAAGCTCTTCAAGCTCATCGCCAATACCTCGGGCATAAGCCAGCCCGCTCATTTCGAGGAAATAGGGCACATCGGCGCCAAGCTTTACGGCAATGGCATGCAGGTCGGCGGGTGAAGCGTTGAGCCTCCACATCCGGTTGAGAGTCCGGAGCACTGTGGCTGCATCGCTGCTGCCGCCCCCAAGCCCCGCGCCGAAAGGGAGCTCCTTGTGCAATCTCATGGCGACCCCGCTCTCCACCCCGGCCGCCTCCTTCAGGGATTTTGCCGCCCTGATGCAGAGGTTGCTCTCATCGACCGGAAGATCGGCATTGGAGCAGGTCATCGAAACAGTGTCGCTGTCAGCGAATTCGAGCGTGTCATACCAGTTGATCGGCGCAAAAATGGTTTCGAGGCTGTGATAGCCGTCCGGACGTTTGCCGGTGATGAAGAGCCCGAGATTGATCTTCGCAAAGGATTTGACGGAAAGTTTCAACATTGAGCGCTCCAGGGTGGGGGGGGTTCCGGATCTCTGACACAAGGCGGTTAATCGCTGTGAAGGAGATTCCCTTTATATGAAAATATTTGGCATATTCAGTCAATACAGCACCGCGGTGAACACCGTAAAGAATCAAAACGGGACCAATGAAATCGAGCATTCGCAAAAACAGCACGCTGCTCACGCTGCTCTCAATAGCACTCTCATCCCTCCTCTTCCAACCAGCACGCTCTCATGCAGCCGAGGAAACCTCCTACGCGCAGGAGATACGCCAGTATGTCGATGAAGATAAGGTTTATTTGTTAGAAAATATCCGCCAAAAAGTCACCCGACCTTCAGAAAAGATCGTTATCGAGGCCCTGCTTTCTGAGGACGGCCCGCAGGCGGTCAATCTCTACAAAAAGCAGTTGCGGGAGCACCCCGATCCGGCAATCGACCGGCTTAGCGCTTCGCGTATCGCGGCCTACGAACTGGCTCTGAGCCAAAGCTCTTCTCCGCTGAAATCGCCTCTTCCTCTGCCCAAGGCGCCAGCTGATACCGCCAGACCCGCTAATGCCGAGCTCCCTCTTGCGGTGAAGGGTGCCTCTCCCGCATCGAAGGACAGCTCCAAGAAAACCCTGAGACTCCCCGCTGCTAAAAAACCTCCGGCCAAAAAGGTCGCCAGCATCGCAGAGGACACCACAAGCTCTGGTGCCATAAGAAGTAAAGCACCCCGCCCTGCTGAGGCCGCACCGAAAAAGATGAAGAGCACTCCGGGCCCGGGAAGCAGCGCACTCCAGGCCGGCAGCTTCTCGAGCATCGAGTATGCAGAGGCTTTTGTAAAAAAGATCTCCCCAAGTGCGCCAGCCGAAGTGGTAAAGGATGGCGCGGCTTACAAGGTCCGCCTCAAAAAGGTCTATCTCTCCAAAAAGGAGGCCGAGGATGCCGCCCGCGCTTTGCCTTTCAAGGCTATCGCCGTTCCTGCAAACTAATGGGGCTGATGCATTGAAAAGAAAGAGCGATACCCTGATGAAACGAGAGATAACCATCGACGGGCAATCACCGCTGATCTCCCAGCTCAAGCAGCTTGCCCTGAAGGTTGCCGATACCGACATCACCGTGCTTATCATCGGAGAGACCGGCTCAGGCAAGGAGGTTCTGGCCCGTTTCCTTCACGCCCACAGCCGCCGCGCTGGAGGAAACTTTATTCCTGTCAATTGCGGAGCAATACCGGCCGGAATACTCGAGGCCGAGCTTTTCGGCCATGAAAAGGGCGCATTTACCGGTGCGGTACAGAGCCGCAAGGGCTACTTTGAAAGCGCCGACAGGGGAACAATCTTCCTTGACGAAATTGGCGAGATGCCTCTGGAGACGCAGGTGAAGTTTCTCCGGGTCATCGAAACCGGTGAGTTTCAGAGGGTCGGATCATCCGAGACCATCTATTCCGATGCCCGCATCATTGCTGCCACCAACAAGAACATGAACCAGGCCGTTGCGGAGAAGAACTTCCGCGAAGACCTCTTCTACCGGCTACGAAGCGTTGAACTTCAGATTCCGGCGCTCAGGGAGCGGGGGCGGGACGTGCTCCTGCTCGCCGAAAATTTTGTCCATGAATTCGAAAACAAGCATAAAATAAGTTTCGAAGGGTTCAGCCCTGATGCTGCAGAGGTGCTCATGCGCTACCCGTGGCCGGGCAATGTCAGGGAGCTGAGGAACCTTATCGAGTCGGTGCTGGTGCTTGAAAAGGGCAACTACATCACCCCGGAGCTCCTCGAAAAGCACCTGGTGCAGCGGAGCCGCTACAAGAGCCTCATCCATGACCCCGTGCGCTCGGAGAAAAACGAACTCCACGCCATCTACAGCGGAATCATCCAGATTCGTCAGGAGATTGGAGAGATACGCCAGCTTCTGCAGCATCTGATACAGGCAAGGCCCACTTCGCCAATGCTCCTCTCCGACGCCTCTGCGCCCTCTCCCCATGGGGGTGAAGCGCCAACACCAGAGCCCCCTCTGCCACTCGACGAGATTGAAAAACGCTCGATAGCAGCAGCGCTGAGAAATTGCGAGGGCAACAAGCGAAAGACCGCCATGGCCCTCGGCATCACCGAACGCACCCTCTACCGCAAAATCAAGGCCTACAATTTATAATTTCATGGGTCCCGTGCGGCCTATGGAACCCATGGGTGAAGATTACGAGTGTTCTATGGGAGCTCTTTGCCCTTGAAGTTTTTTTTTCTTGTAAATGCTACCACAATAAAAATCAGCAGTGAGATGACCGAGGCTGCTTTGGGCAGCAGGTCGGGATTGCGGGTGTAACATGACAGTCGGCTTTCCAGAGGCACTTCTGCCGTCAGCGTCCCTTCCTGCCACCAGGGGATTTCAGCAAAGACCCGGCCGAATTTGTCGATGAAGACCGTGAGCCCCGTATTGGCGCACCTTGCCATCGCCCGGCGGTTCTCGATACAGCGGAGCTTGGCAATGGCAAGATGCTGGTAAGGGCCGTAAGAGAGGCCGTACCACCCGTCATTGGTCACAAGAGTAAGAAATCCTGCCCCTTTCCGGACAAACTCCGTCACAAGAGCGGGAAAAATCGACTCGTAACAGATGATATTAGCCGTCACCACCCGGCCGTTTCGCGAAGAGCGGAGTTCCATGACAGAGCTCTCCTGCCCCTTTCCCCAGCTGCTGATACCCGCAAGGGAAAAATTGAAGGCGCCGAGCCAGGGAAAGTACTCAACATAGGGGACCCTTTCGGCAAAGGGGACGAGACGCATCTTCCTGTAGACCTGAGGAGCGGAGCCTCCCGGCTCGAGCAGCATTGAGGCGTTATAGGTCTCGAAAGGCTGCATGCGCATGCGGTCATACTTTCCGGGTGTTCCTGATGCCGGCTGGGCAGTAGCGGGAAAGCGGACGATGTCCGAGAATCCCGTCAGAAGGGGTGTATCCCATTTTCGCAACGACAGTCGCAACGATGCCAGCTCATCAGCATAGGGCGCATCGAGAATATAGAAAGGGATCGCCGTTTCCGGCCAAAGAATGAGTTCCGGACGATCTTGCTGAACCGCACGGGAGGTAAGGCGCCTGTAGCTCTCCATCATATCGGCATTGCTACTTCTGCCCCATTTTTCATGAGGATCGATATCCGGCTGCACAAGCGTCACCCGAAGCTGCGGCTGCCCTTTTGGGAGCACCGCACTCTCCCTCTGAAAAATCACCAATGAATAAAGCAGTGGGACCGCAATCATGAGAGCCATAAGCGTCACGGCACGCAGAGAATCACGGCGTGGCCCTGTGATGGCCAGAACAGCGAGCACATTGAAGCAGACAAGCCAGAAGCTTACACCCCAGACCCCGGTAACATCGGCATACTGTATCATCCACGAAAGGTTAGCCTGCGAGTTTCCGAGTGTCAGCCAGCCGAGCGACAGATCCTGCTGCATATAGGCCCACTCCCAGGCAACCCAGATGAAGGGAAGAGAAAAGAGCGCAAAGCGGTAACCGGCCTTTCGACGGATCAGATAAAATGCCGCAAGCGGCACAACCATGCAAAGGGACTGCCAGAGAATGGTCAGCACCCCCCCGGGAAGGGTCGCAAGCGAAACCCACCAGAGCGAGATGATGCAGAAGAGCAGCATAGCGAGCCAGGTGCGCCTGAAAAACTCTCCGGGGCCCGTCTCCTTCTGAAGGCCAAGAAGCATCGGAACAAGGGCTATCCAGGTGAGCAGTTCAAGGCGGATGAAGGGGTAGGAGGGAAACGAAATGCCAAGCAGAGCGCCGCTCAAAAGCGACGCGCCGTAACGGGAACCGGTCAGCCGATCCTGAAAAGCCGATAAAGCGGGCATCTTGCGATGAAAGGTTTGCAGAGTGATATTTTGCTTTATTTATTGATTATTATTCTTTAAATTTATGGCAAGCTGTTATTTAACAGGAGTGAACTCGAAGAAACTTCCTGAAAATATCCAATTTCAACGCCATTAGAAAAAGGAGAAATCACTATGGCTCTTTTCGGCACAAAAGACACCACCACCGCTCATTCAGACTATGAAATCGTTCTTGAGGGCGGTTCGAGCTCCTGGGGCAAGGTAAAATGTCGTGCAAAGGTTAACGTGCCGCCGGCACTTCCCCTTCTGCCGGCAGACTGTAACGTCAAAATCAATGTAAAACCTCTCGATCCTGCAAAAGGATTTGTCCGGTTTTCGGCCGTAATTGAGTCGATTGTCGACAGCACCAAGAACAAACTGGTTATCGAGGCTGACATCGCCAACGAGACCAAGGAAAGAAGAATCGCTGTCGGCGAAGGCACTGTATCAGTTGGCGACTTCTCTCACTCGTTCTCCTTCGAAGGATCTGTCGTCAACCTCTTCTACTATCGCTCTGACGCAGTCCGCAGAAATGTTCCGAATCCCATCTACATGCAGGGCCGCCAGTTCCATGACATCATCATGAAGGTGCCCCTTGACAACAACGATCTTATCGACACATGGGAAGGCACCATGCGCTCCATGCAGACTAACGGCGCATTCAACGACTGGATCCGTGACTTCTGGTTTATCGGACCTGCCTTTACTGCACTGAACGAAGGCGGCCAGAGCATCTCAAGGGTCGAGGTCAACAGCATCGGCACCGAGAGCGGCGACAAGGGACCTGTCGGCGTCACCAGATGGCGTTTCTCCCACGGCGGATCGGGTATTGTTGATTCGATTGCTCGCTGGGCTGAACTCTTCCCGGCTGACAAGCTCAACAGGCCAGCATCGGTTGAAGCAGGCTTCCGCTCCGATTCACAGGGAATAGAGGTGAAGGTCGATGGCGACTTCCCAGGCGTCTCTGTTGACGCAGGAGGCGGTCTCCGCCGAATCCTGAACCACCCGCTCATTCCGCTTGTGCACCACGGCATGGTTGGAAAGCTGAACGACTTCACCGTCGATACCCAGCTGAAGATTGTCCTGCCCAAGGGCTACAAGGTTCGCTACGCAGCGCCTCAGTTCCGTTCTCAGAATCTTGAGGAGTATCGCTGGAGCGGCGGAGCATACGCACGCTGGGTCGAGCATGTCTGCAAAGGCGGCACGGGTCAGTTCGAAGTGCTGTACGCTCAGTAAGCAAAACCACTCTTTAAAAAGAGAAAACCGGCCAAGTGCCGGTTTTCTCTTTTTAAAACCATCTCCTGGCTTTTCCTATCGAAGCATCTGCAGTATCTCCTCAACCTCCCCTTTTATCTCTTTGAGAATCTGCATCCGGCGTTCCGAAATAACCGTCCCGCGACTCTTCTCCTGACCAATCTGCTTCTGCAGCCTGAGAATCTCGGAGGTCTTCCGATCCTCACCTGTGCTGCGACTCGAGCCCTTTACCAGCTCAGTCGCCTTGCCAAGCTTGTAGCCCTGCTCATGAACAAGCTCCTTGATATTGAGCACCATGGCAATGTCGCGGTTGGTATAACGGCGATTTCCCCTTGTGTCCCTTCCCGGGGCCAGCTCGGTAAAAAAGCCCTCCCAATATCGGAGCAGATAGCAAGGGACCCCTGCAATCTTGCTCACCTCCCCGATGGAGTAATAGTTCCTGTTCGAATCGAATGCCATAAACCAAGGTAATGGTGAATTTTGATTTCCCTATTCTTATTATACATTACTACCGCCACATGAAAAAAAATATGACGGATGAAAAATTTGCTCAGCCTGAAACCCTACCTTTTCAAGTACAGGAAAAATCTCCTTGCGGGCTTTGTTTTCGTCATCCTGACCAACCTCTTTGCCGTGATTGGCCCGAAATATATCGGCCTGGCCATCGACACCATGGGCCACCCGTTCGAGCTTCCGACAGTGCTTGGGTACTCGGCTCTCTACCTGCTCTTTGCAGTGCTCAGCGGCTACTTCCTCTACCTCGTCCGCCAGAACATCATCGTGGCATCGCGCTATATCGAGTATGACCTGAAAAACGACTACTACAGCCACCTGCAGAAGCTTCCCAGAAGCTTCTACAACACCACCAGCACCGGAGAGCTCATCTCCAGGGGCTCAAACGACCTCAACGCCGTCAGGGAATTCCTCGGACCCGGCATCATGTACTCTCTCAACACCTTTTTCAGGCTCTTTTTTGCCCTCATCGCCATGATTGCGCTGTCACCAAAGCTGACCTTTTTTGCGCTTCTTCCCGCTCCGCTCCTAAGCTACTCGGTCTACAGAATTGGCAGTTCCATGCAGAAGCGCTCAAAAAGCATACAGGAGAGTTACGGCGCGATAACAAACCTCATTCAGGAAAACCTCTCCGGCATCAGGGTCGTCAAAAGCTTTACGCGTGAACCTTTCGAGATAAAGCGCTTTGAAATCCTCAACAGGGAGTACTACGGCAAAAACCTTGCCCTCGGAAAACTGCAGGCGCTTTTTTTTGCATTTCTTACTTCACTGACCGCATTCTCGCTCCTTCCGGTGGTATGGGTAGGAGGGCTTGCGGTCATCGACGGAACCATGACGGTCGGCGGCATAGCCCAGTTCATTGTTTATGTCACCATGCTCAGCTGGCCGATCATCTCAATTGGCTGGGTAACAAGCATTGTGCAGCGGGCATCCTCCGCCCAGGTCAGGCTCAATGAGATTTTCAGCGTCAAGGCGGAACCAGCCGAAGAGAGCGGACCGCCTCTCGACAAAGAGAACTTTTCCGGAGCGCTCTCACTGAGAAACGTCAGCTTCCACTACCCCGGCCATGAGCGTCATCCTGTCCTTGACAACATTACCCTTGAAATTGCAGCCGGCTCAAAAGTGGCCATTGTCGGAGCTACGGGATCAGGAAAAACGACACTGGTCAATCTGATTCCTCGACTCTATGAGCCAGTCCAGGGCTCAGTGCTTCTTGATGGACGTGACATCCGTTCCATAGGGATGAACACCCTCCGGGAGGTTGTCGGGTTTGTCCCGCAGGTCAACTTCCTCTTTTCGGACACCATAGAAAACAACATCAACTGGGGCAGCAGGGAGAACAGGGCTGACGCGGTTATCGAGGCGAGCCGCATAGCCATGCTCCATGATGATGTTCAGGAGTTTCCCGACGGTCTGGAAACCATGCTTGGCGAAAAAGGAATCAACCTCTCAGGAGGCCAGAAGCAGAGGGCTTGCATTGCCAGAGCAATAGCATGGAAACCAAAGCTCCTCGTCCTGGATGATGCCCTTTCAGCCGTCGACACCGACACTGAGGCGCGTATCTTTGAGGGACTCCTCGAGAAACTCCCCCATACAACCATCCTCCTTATCAGCCATAGAATCTCGACAGTAAAAAACTGTGACCGCATCATCGTCCTGAAAGATGGTGCCATTGCTGAAAGCGGCACCCACGAAGAGCTTCTCAAGCTTCAGCACCGCTACCTCGAGCTCTACGAGCAACAGCTTCTCGAAGAGGAAATTCTCTCCCTGTCATAGCACTCCCCCCTGCTCGATAAATCAATCAACGCTCTGCAAAGTAAGAGGTTTTGCATTTTTTATTCTCTTTTAAGCTCCCCTTAAGAATCACTTAACCGTTGGGGTGGTATTCTTGTTACAGTTAAAAGGTCGATAGACAAAACCGTTTGCCCGCAAACAAGAAACCATAAAACCAAAAAGAGAGCGCACCCATGAAAAAGAATCACCTGAGTTTCTCCGGCATGCTTTTCCTTCTGCTGACAGCTGTAATCTCACTCCCTTCCCGGAATGCGGAAGGATTTGTCCGCTTTACCGATTCGGAAGGCTACGAAATCAACTTCGTGCATATCGTCGATCAGTTCTGGATGAGGGATAACCTGAATGTAAAAAAATACCGCAATGGCGATAAGATACGCCATGCGAAAACCACAGAAGAGTGGCTTGATGCTGCGGCAAAAGGAGAGGGCGCCTGGTGCCATGTTAACAATGACCCCGCGAACGAAGATGCAAACGGGCTCATCTACAACTGGTACGCCGTCAATGACCCGAGAGGCCTTGCTCCGGAAGGGTGGCATGTTGCCACCCTCAAGGATTTGAAGACTCTGGGAACATCACTCGGCGGCGTTCCTGTCTCCAATAAGGATCTTTCCTCACCCGAAGCGACGGAGTGGCGCTATCAGCATTCGGGCGTCGAAAGGAGCATCTACTTCAAGGCCGTACCGGCCGGGTTGAGAGTGCCAAGTAACGGCTCATTCAGGCTTTTTGGTGAAAAGGCCGTCCTCTGGGCATCGACGGAGCACTCCAGCAAAGAGGCTTGGAGCGCAACCCTCGACTTTCCCGGCTCCATCATCACCATCGATGCGAAGGGAGAGCAAGCAGGAGCATCTGTCCGTTGCCTGAAGGATTGATAATGATCTAAACATTTGAGATGGATACAGCGAAGGGTTCACCAGTCGTCATGAGGGGTGAACCCTTCGCTGTTTACGCTTCACCCTTTGGAGTCAAGCACTCTCAGCTGGCGGAGAAGATCCTTGCGTGAAAGCCCGTACATATGGACATAGAGCAGATTGAACATCAGCACGGCAGAGCGCAGACGCGGAGCGTTCATCGCCCGTTTCAGGGCATTGGAAACGGTGAACACTCTTCGGGTCAGCGCGGTATAGCTCGGAATGAACTCATCAAGAGGAATCCGCTTCGGGCGGTAGAGCATCTCCTGTCCCCAAGAAAAGCGGAAGGCGTCATGATCTTCGGCGGAGTGCAGAAGACGACCCTCACGGGCAAGGCGCCTGAAAACGCCAGTGCCGGGAATCGGGCGAAGCAGGTTGATTCCGGGAACATCGATGCCGGTATCCTCAATGAACTCTTCGAGCCTTTCGGGAAGCTCAAGGCTGTCGCCGTCAAGACCGTAGATGAAGCTTCCGTAGACACATATGCCCGCCTGTCGGATCCGCTTTATGCACTCAGCCTGTCGGGCCGCAGGGTTATGAAACTTCTGGTGCGCATGGTTGCTGCCATCCTCGAGGCTCTCGATACCGACAAGAAGCGCGCCGCAGCCCGAGCGGGAAAAAGCCTCAAGCAGGCGCGGCTTTTCGCCAAGTGCGGTGGTGGCCTGGCCGACCCAGCTGATGTTGTATGGGATAAGCTCCGTGAAGAGTTTCATGGCATACGCTTCATCGGCATTGACGGTGTCATCGAGGAAAAAGAATATCCGCTTGTCCTGCTTCAGGAACTCCTCGACCTCCCTCTTGACTGCATCGACACTCCGGTGACGCAGTCGGTGACCGTTCATGACATGAACATTGCAGAAATCGCAGCTGTAGGGGCAACCGCGCGTAGTCTGGACAACGTTGGTGGTAAAATAGCTCCCGATATCCAGAGCGCTCTTCGATACCGGCCTGTCGACGGAGAGATCCGGAAATCCCTCAACACGGTACTCGGCTTTCAGGGCACCCCGAAGCAAATCCTCCTGGACATCCTTCCATATCTCGTCAGCCTCGCCGATTACCAGCGCATCAGCATGGTCACGGCACCGCTCGGGAAAAATGGTGACATAGGGGCCGCCAAGCACCACCTTGATCCCAAGTGAGCGGAGGTGACGGGCAAGGTCGAATGCGGGCTTCACCGCTCCGGTCTGCACGCTGATGCCGGCAAGGTCCCAGTGGCGGTCGAGAGGAAGCGCGTCGAAACGGAGGTCGCAGATGCTCTGGGTGACACCCGGGACTTTCACTGAGCTGAGGATCATGAGCGAGAGCGGGGGAATGGCGAACTGTGCCCGGCGGATAATCTGGCTGAGCGCCTTTTCCTTGAGCGAGCCGAACAAATTGGGCCGGGCTGAAGCGCCATCCAGCAGTGACGCGCCATCCACCCCGCTGTTTGCCTGAATGAAGATCAGCAGCACCGATTTATCCTGTAACGAAATGGGTGCCGTCATTCGTGCCCGCCTGTTCGTGCAAGCTCCTGAAGTTTCTTGAGCTCGATAAGGGCGTCAATCGGGGTGAGCCGGTCAAGATCGAGCGACTCGAGCGCCTTTGTTACCTTTGAATCAGCCTCTTCGAAAAGGCTGATCTGGATGCTTTTCTGCCGCACCGGCCGGTCAATGGGAATTTCAATATCCCGCTTCTCCATGCCGGCAAGGATCTCCCTTGCGCGAACAATGACTTCATCCGGCATGCCCGCCATTTTTGCGACCTCAATACCATAACTGTTGTCGGTGGAACCCCTGACGATCTTGCGGAGAAAAATAACCCTGTCGGCGGTCTCGATGACGGTTGCGTTGAAGTTGACGACCCCCGGAAGACGGCCCTCAAGTTCGGCGAGTTCATGGTAGTGCGTGGCAAAAAGGGTCCTCGAGCCTATCGAACTGCAGATATATTCACTCATCGACCAGGCAATCGACATGCCGTCGAACGTGCTGGTTCCCCGACCGATTTCGTCAAGCAGGAGCAGGCTTTTCGAGGTGGCATTGTTGAGAATGTTGGCCGCCTCGTTCATCTCCACAAGGAAGGTACTTTCGCCGGAAGCAAGGTTGTCGGATGCACCGACACGGGTAAAAATGCGGTCGACAAGGCCGATTTCGGCGCTCTCTGCCGGCACGAAGCTTCCTGCCTGTGCAAGCAGGACGATGAGTCCTGTCTGACGCAGGAACGAACTTTTTCCCGCCATGTTCGGACCTGTAATGATCAGCATCTTCTGAGCAGCATCGAAGCTGCAGTCATTGGCAACGTATGGCTCATCAGCGTTCATCATCCGTTCAAGCACCGGATGGCGACCGCCCTTGATGGAAAGCTCACTGTGTTCCATGATCTCCGGCTTGCTGTATCCGTAGAAGAGGGCAGACTGGGCAAACGAGGAGAGGGCGTCAAGTTCGGCTATGACAGCCGCAATGGACTGGATTTGGGCGGCATGAGTGGCAATCAGCAGGCAGAGATCACCAAAAAGCTGCGCCTCGAGCGCGAGGCTTTTCTCCTCGGCATTAAGAATCTTCTCCTCGTACTCCTTAAGCGCGGGAATGGTATAGCGCTCGGCATTGACGAGCGTCTGCTTTTTCTCGTAGTATTCGGGAACCCTGTCGATATTCGACCGGCTGATTTCGATGTAGTAGCCGAACACCCGGTTGAACTGCACCTTGAGTGACGAGATGGAGGTGTTCTGGCGCTCCTCCTGCTGGATCTGCATGAGCCGGTCCTTGGCCGTTGAGGCAATGGCGCGCAGGTCATCAAGCTCTGCATGATAGCCGCTGCGGATATAGCCTCCGTCGCGCATTGAACCGCCGGATTCAGGATCGATGGCCTCTTCTATCTGAGCCGCAAGCTCGGGCATCGGCTTGAGGTGCACAGAAAGGGCGCACAGCCGCTCCGAAGCGGAATCAGCAAGCTGGTCACGCATGACAGGCACGGCTGCGAGCGAAAGGCCAAGCTGGCGCACCTCTCTCGGGACGGTGCGGCTCGTTGCAATCCGGGCAAGTGATCGCTCAAGGTCGTTGATTGCCGACAGTTGCCCGGCGAGCCCCTCACGCATCTCCTTCCGCTCGGTCAACTCTTCGACCGCATCGAGGCGGAGACGTATATCCCCTATCTTTCTGAGCGGGCGCTGGAGCCACCGGCGGATGAGCCTTGCTCCCATGGGGTTTCTGGTCCGGTCCATCACCTGAAGCAGGCTGCCGTTCAGCGTGCCGTCCTGCATCGAAGAGATGATTTCAAGGTTTCTCTTGGTCTGCAGGTCAAGGGTCATATATTCACCGCTCTGCACCTCGCTGATGCGGGTGATATAGTGAAGGCTGTTCTGGCGGGTCTCTTCGAGATACTGGAGGACAACGCCCGCCGCGACCTTGCCGGCGCGGTTCTCCTCAATGCCGAAACCCTTGAGTGAGTGGGTCTTGAAGTGTCGGGCAAGAACCTCTGCAGTCTGGTCCTCGCTGAACATCCATGAGTCAAGCTCGGTAAGAAGCGCCTCCGGCGGAAGCTCTTTTTTCAGGAGTTCCGCCCGCTCACGCTCTGCGGAAGAGAAGAGGATCTCCGCAGGATGAAGGGAGAGAATGAAATCCCTGAGCTCATCGGGACAGATGGAGGCCACGGAAAACTCAGCCGTAGTCACGTCGATGAAAGCAACTCCGGCGATTGCGGTACGGCCCTCTTTGACAAAAGCGACAGCACAGAGATAGTTGTTGTGGCGGTCATCGAGAATCTTGTCGCTGAAGGTTATGCCCGGGGTGACAATATCGGTTATCTCGCGCCTGACGATCCCTTTTGCGGTGGCAGGGTCCTCAACCTGATCGCATACGGCAACCTTGTAACCTTTCTTTACCAGTTTGGCGATATACCCCTCACTTGCATGATGAGGGAACCCCGCCATGGGAACTTCAGCCGAAGAGCCGTTGGAGCGCTTGGTCAGCACAATGTTCAAGGCTCCTGCAACCTCGCGGGCATCGTCAAAGAATGTCTCGTAAAAGTCGCCAACCCTGAAAAGGAGCAGAAAATCAGCATAGCGCTCCTTGACCTCCAGATACTGGCGCATCATCGGAGAGAGCTCCTTCACTGTCGTTCCCTTTTCTTTGGCCATTGTCTATTTATCAGCAGTTATTGCCTTTAGGGGCGCACTCCCCGAATCAGGACAAGGGAAGCTACTTCAGCGCGCTCAATTATACAAACCCCCTGAAGGAAGATGCTTTATAGACAACAAGCCGGATAGAGAGCCACACGCTTTCTCAGCTGAGTTGTTTGATTATGAGGGAATAAATACTATATTTGAGACCTTTATCACTAAACCATGAGCAAGATGCAGGCGCTGATCAAGATATCCGATAAACAATTTCTCGTTTCAAAGGGTGACAAGCTGTTCGTCCCCAAGCAAAAAGCCGCAGTCGGCCAGACCTTCGCCGTTGATTCCATCGCACAGATCGATGGGGCAAATACCGTTCTCGGCTCTGCAACTACCGTTCAGGCCAAGGTTCTTGATCATGTCAAGGACGACAAGGTTGTCGTTTTCAAGAAAAAACGCAGAAAACGCTACCAGTCCAGAAACGGTCACCGTCAGCAGATGACACAGATCGAAGTTATTTCGCTTTAAGAACACAGAACAAAGATCTTTAACGTTAATTCTTATTTCCCATGGC
Source organism: Chlorobiaceae bacterium (assembly GCA_037142155.1). Lineage (GTDB taxonomy): Bacteria > Bacteroidota > Chlorobiia > Chlorobiales > Chlorobiaceae > Chlorobium. The sequence goes on along the minus strand of JBAXBE010000014.1, from coordinate 2,147 downwards.
TCATAAAAAAGGTGGCGGATCGACAAAAAACGGACGCGACAGTAACCCGAAATATCTTGGTGTCAAAGCTGCAGGCGGTTCGACTGTAGCAGCAGGAACCATCATTGTTCGTCAGAGAGGCACGGTTATCAAGCCGGGCGCCAATGCAGGACTTGGACGCGACCACACCATTTTCGCTCTGACTGATGGCGTTGTTACCTTCCGCAATGGACGCAGCAACAAAAAACAGGTCGACATCGTACCTGCCTGATTTTTTCCTCCTGCAAAAAGATTTATATTGGAAAAGCCGTCTTCATGTCAAGGCGGCTTTTTTTATGACTCTTTGAAAACGGATGTGCATTGTTCTTCGCCGTCTGTTTTGCAGCCAATCCTCTACACCATCAAATTATTGACCTCTTATGAAAATCACCGTTGTCGGAGCCGGAAATGTCGGTGCAACAGCTGCACTTCGCATTGCTGAAAAACAACTCGCCAAAGAAGTTGTTCTCATAGATATCGTCGAAGGCGTTCCCCAGGGGAAAGCTCTTGACATGTATGAATCCGGACCAGTCGGACTTTTTGATACCAGTATCGTAGGCTCAAACGACTACAAGGACTCCGCAAATTCAGATATCATCCTTATTACCGCCGGTCTGGCCCGCAAGCCTGGAATGACTCGCGAAGACCTGCTGAACAAGAATGCCGCAATCATTCGCGAGGTGACCACCCAGGTGATGAAGCACTCAAAGAATCCAATCATCATCATGGTCTCCAACCCGCTTGACGTCATGACCTACGTTGCCCATGCTGCGAGCGGACTCTCTAAAGAGCGCGTTATCGGCATGGCCGGCGTCCTCGACACCGCAAGGTTCCGCAGCTTTATTGCCGAAGCACTGAACGTCTCGATGCAGGATATCAACGCCTTTGTTCTTGGAGGACACGGCGACTCCATGGTGCCGGTAGTAAAGTACACCAATGTGGCCGGAATCCCCCTGACCGAGCTGCTTGCGCAGGATAAAATCGATGCGATTGTCGAGCGCACACGCAACGGCGGCATTGAGATTGTCAACTATCTGAAGACCGGCTCTGCCTTCTACGCTCCAGCAGCCTCGGCAGTCGAGATGATTGAAGCTATCGTCAGAGACCGCAAGAGGATCCTCCCCTGCACAACCTGCCTTGAAGGCCAGTACGGCATTGACAATGTTTTTGTAGGCGTTCCTGTCAAACTCGGCAAAAACGGCGTTGAGCAGGTTCTTGAAATCAACCTCACCCCTTCCGAGCTTGGCGCGCTGCGCGATTCAGCAGCAATCGTCGACGAGAACTGTAAATCTATTGCGGCCTCAATCGGCTGAAGCTGAAAGAACATTTACCACAGTAAACGAAGAAAGCGGCCTTGCAGCCGCTTTTTTCGTGAGCAGGTGTCCCCCATTACACCGGCTCCACCTCACTGGCGCGAGGTTTTTCATCAATAGTAATGCAACTGCCGTGCCAAACTCATAATATAATCACGACAAACAGCGCAAATCATTCTATTATAAAAGGTTGGTTAATTGATGGAACTAATCCGCCGGCGATCCTGACCGGTTCTTCTGGGTGCACAGGCTGAAACAGATTGTCTCAGATTGTTCGAAAATGACCGTAAAAATAGCAAGGGGACGTTAGTGACAAATTGTACTAACTGATCTGGATATAAGCTCTTTACATGGCATTTCAGCAAAGAAGGTCCTCCATTGCTCCCCCCGCAGCTCTTCTACAGCTCTATGAGTTTGTTGAAATTGTTTGTGAACGTCCCCTTAATTTCCCTTGGAAGGGCAAAAAAAAAGCGGCCTTGCAGCCGCTTTTTTCCGTGAGCAGGTGTCCCCCATTACACCGGCTCCACCTCACTGGCGCGAGGTTTTTCATCAATAGTATTGCAACTGCCGTGCCAAACCCATAATATAATCACGGCAAACAGCGCAAATCATTCTATTATAAAAGGTTGGTGAATGATATGAATGATGGAACTAATCCGCAGACGAACCTGTCCGGTTCTTCAGGGGACACAGGCTGAAACAAATTGTCTCAGATTGTTCGAAAATGACCGTAAAAAGAGCAAGGGGACGTTAGTGATAAACTCTACTAACTGACCTGGAGATTGCCACTTTACTATGGCATTTCAGCAAAGAAGT
>JBAXBE010000013.1:0-65315 GCA_037142155.1 Chlorobiaceae bacterium | reverse complement strand
GGTTGAGAATATAGCTCAGTCGGTAGAGCATCTGCCTTTTAAGCAGAGGGTCGAAGGTTCGAGTCCTTCTATTCTCACTGAAATATTTTTATTTCAGGACATAGACAAGCCCGAGTGGTGAAATTGGTAGACACACTATCTTGAGGGGGTAGCGCCGAAAGGTGTAGGAGTTCGAATCTCCTCTCGGGCACACAGCAATGGAAAAGCCGCTTTCTAGCGGCTTTTTTTATGTGCGCCATACGCTTCTCCTGCTGGCAGCGCCTCGTTTTCAATCGATGAAAGATTTTGTTGCATAATCGCTTTTGCCATCATAAACTGATAGCGTCACCCCGCTTGGGGAGCCATTTTCAAGAGATGTGAAGGTTCCTCCAAATCAGCAACCAACCGCCATGCATTTTGCCGTTTGCATCTGTCAGGTTCCCGATACCGCATCGGTCATCGGGTTTGTTGATGGGGTGATTGACCGTTCAAGAGTAAACGAGGTCATCAATCCCTACGATGAGTATGCCCTTGAAGAGGCGCTCCGCCAAAAGGAGCTTTTTGGGGGAAGCACTGTCACCGTTTTTTGCGCCGGCCCTCCCTCTGCCGCCGAGGTTTTGCGCAAAGCCCTTGCCATGGGTGCCGACCGGGCATTTCTTGTCACAGCTGAACCTGTAGATCCCTGGCAGACGGCACACCTTCTCTGCCGTGCGATTCTCGCGGTATATTCCAGCCATCTTCCCGATCTTCTGTTTTGCGGCAAGCACTCGACCGACTTTCAGAGCGGTCAGGTCCCATCGATGCTCGCTGAACTGCTTGGCATTGCTTCTTTCTCTGGCGTTATCTCGATTGAGGCCTCAGGCGAGGGCATCACTCTGGAGCGGGAGATCGAAGGGGGCGTTGAGTCTGCCTTTCTTCCCTATCCGGCCCTGATCAGTGCGGAGAAGGGGTTGAATATTCCCCGCAAAACCAGCATCAAGGGGGTCATGGAGGGGAGAAAGAAGCCTCTCGAAACGCTTGCGATAAGCATCGAAGAGCCGCCCTTCGTCATCTTGAGCGGTATTGAGCCGCTCAGCCGAAAAAAAACATGCTGTTTTCTCCAGGATGAAACGGATCTGGTAGAGCTTCTCGGCTACAAACTCGCACTATTGCAGAGCAGCAGAAAAAAGAGACAATGAAGAAATTCCTGGTATTCCTCGAACAGCGGGAGGGCGTCGTGAAGAAAGCCTCCATAGATGCCTGGAACAGGGTACAGGAGCTTGCGGCCCTTTCGGGGGGAGCTTCACTCTCTGGCCTTCTTGCCGGCCCGGCCGACACAGCCAGCCTGGAGGAGCTCATGCAGGGCGATGGGGCTATTTACCATGCCAATCATGACGCTCTTGCTCTTTACACTCAGGATGGATACGCCCGCATTGTTTTGGAGATGATGACGAAAGAGGGCTATAGCGCCCTCTTTTTTGCAGATACCGCGCTCGCCCGTGATCTTGCTCCGGTGCTTTCGGTTCGCCTTCAGGCCTCATTGCTCTCCGGCCGTCCCGAACTCTCTTTGGAAGGAAAGGTTGCCCGTTGCCGCCGCCCTGTTTACTCGGCATCTGCAGAGGCGAGCTTCACTCCCGGCAGACCGATTGCTGTCACGATTCTCTCATCCGGCCAGCCGGTCGCCTCCATCCCCGGAGGCAGAATCTCCTTCATGCCCTTTCCTCTCTCCGGCCCTCCAGACAATGATCTTCATCGGCTGGTTCGGCGTATTGAAATGCGCAGCGGTGTTGCCGATATAGCCGAAGCCCGCATTGTCGTCGCCGGCGGCAGGGGGGTTGGCAGCAAAGAGGGGTTTGCGCTCCTTGAAGAGGTGGCAGAGCTTCTTGGAGGCGCAGTTGGCGCCAGTCGTGCTGCGGTCGACCTGGGATGGCGGCCCCATGCCGACCAGATAGGGCAGACCGGAAAAACGGTTGCGCCATCACTCTATATTGCCTGCGGGATTTCCGGTGCAATCCAGCATCTGGCCGGTATCGGCTCAGCCGGAACGGTTGTGGCAATCAACTCCGACCCTCATGCCCCGATTTTCGACGTTGCCGATTACGGTATTGTCGGTGAAGTGCATCAGGTTCTCTCTCGACTCTCCGGTGCCATACGGGATTTTTTGAAGAAGAAATGATTAGCTGTACTTTGCTGTTAGAAGAACGGGGCGATGCTTTTTAAGCAGCTCTCGACAAATTCCAACACTTTAGTTGACCAATGCGTAAACTTCAGGTAGACATTCTCGGCCTTTCGACCAGCCCGCATACCAATGGCGCCTATGCGCTTATCCTTTATGAGCTCGAAGGGAAGCGCAAGCTGCCGATCATCATCGGCGGATTTGAGGCTCAGGCCATTGCGCTCAAGCTTGAAAACATAAAGCCGCCACGTCCCTTTACGCATGACCTTTTCAAAAATATCGCCGATGCGTTTCATCTGCATGTCAATGAAATCATCATCGATGAACTCCACAACGAGACTTTTTATGCAAAGGTCGTCTGCGAAGTCAATGGAGAAATCCATGAAATCGATGCCCGCCCCAGCGACGCCATAGCCATTGCGGTGCGTTTCAATGCCCCGCTCTACGTCACTGAGGAGATCATGGACGAGGCAGGCATAAAAGAGGAGCAGAAGGAGGAGGGCGAGGAGGATGAGGTGGAACCAGCCGAAGAGCCGGAAGAGGCCGTTACCTCGCTTCCCTTGAGTCCCGAAGTCCGTCTGGATGAGCTGCAGGCATCCCTTGCAGATGCCATCACCAACGAGAACTACGAGGAGGCCGCGAGGCTTAGGGACGAGATAACCAGGCTTAAAAGCAGCTCTTGATTGGGGGTTGAAGAGAAAAGTGGACGAAAGTGGAGAAGAGAAAAGCGGCGAGGAGATTCTTCATTTTGGATTAAGGGATGGCGGCGGGGACTGGGCACATCCCATGGATTATGTATTCTCAAAAAAAAGTTAGTTTAGTTTGTTGTGAACGTCCCCTAAGTTGGTAGTCGAAATATAAAAAGGAGGCCAGGCGGCCTCCTTTTTTATTGGCATGCATTTCTCCGGGTTCAGAGATCGAACTTCAGTCCGACTGTCACGCTATGGCTTGCTATATGGGTGTTCAATCCTGGATCGGTCGTAAAATCCAGTGTTGAAAAGTAGCGGTAGCGTGCATCAAGCTTTGTCGATCCGCCCAGCGGGAATTCGGCGCCGGCACCTATCTGGAATGCGAGCGTGGTGTTGTGTGTGGTAGCCAGACCGCCTATGTCATGGAATCTGACGTTTGCCACCCCTCCGCCAGCGGTGAGGTAAGGTGTAAAGCCTTCGGCCTTGATGTCATAATAGCCGTTGCCCAGAAGCGAGATTACGGAGACGTTTCCCGTGTCATTGTCGATATCGCTGTTCTGGTATCCGAGTTCGCCCTCAATGCGGTAGTTCTGGTGGGTGGCGCCGTATGCGCCAGAAAGCATGACCCCGGTGCCCGGCAACTCAAGGATGCTGTCGTAGCGGAAATTATTCAGCCATGAAATGCCGACATTGCCGCTGACGTAGTTGTTTGAGGCCGCGGATACCGGAGAGGCGGAGAGTGTCACCGCAAGCGCCGCGGCAAGAAGTGAAGCGTTCTTTTTCATCGTATCCTCCATAAGTTTTCGTTCTCAGGGGTACCATTCATACAAACATATATGACTCATAGGTGATATTACATTATGCATGCCAGAAAAGCAAGAGCGGCCTGCATTATAGTCATGCAGGCCGCTCTTTATATATGCAGGCCGTTTGTTTCCTGTTCCGTTCAGTTGCTCTGTCCGCCGAAGCTGAAGAGCAGTTTCCACCCCTGCTTTGTTTTTCCGGGAACGCTCTCGACAGCATCGAAGCCGTACCCGTAATCGAGACCTATCTGGCCGATGATAGGAAGGAAGAGGCGGACGCCCAGACCTGCCGACTTCTTGAGGTCTGACAATTTGACGGACTGACGGTTCTGCCAGAGGCCGCCAGCTTCAGCGAAGGCCACGCCGTAGATGCTGATGTCAGGCGTCATGGCAAAAGGGTATCTGAGTTCCGAGGTGTACTTCGAATAGATCTTTCCGGCAAAGAGCGTCGAGCCGGTCTCAAGCGGCGAGCCGAGGCTTCTGTCGTCATACCCCCTCAGGCCTACGGTGGGGAGCGTGGACATTCCGCTGCCGCCCATGTAAAAATACTCGGTGTAGGGGATATAGTCGCTGTTGCTGAATGTCGACATGTAGCCCTGCTGAGTTGAAATGTTAAACACGAGTTTTTTGCTGATTGGCATGAACCAGCTCGAGCTTCCGGTGAATTTGTAGAAATCAACGGTGCCCGGCAAAGGACCACCGGCAAGCTCGGCAGAGATCGTGTTGATGCTGCCCGTTCGCGGAAAGATGGGGCTGTCGATGCTGTTGCGCGAAATGGTCGGGGTGATCGAATACTCCTCAGCCTTGGTCGGCGCGCTCGAAGGTCCCTGGAAGAAGCTGAGGAAACCGCCGGTGCTGTTCAGGTATTTCAGCTTCATGCCCACGGAGGTATAGTCGTCAGGCCAGTCCAGTCGCCGCCCCACCGAAAGGGTCGTTCCATACTGATCGATGACTGTGGGGTTGTCTATGCCATCGTTGGTATAGTCGTAGGCACTGTGGGTCTTGAATACGGAAACTCCGACGGCGGTTTGGGTGCCGAAGGCCCAAGGTTCGCTGAAGTTGAGGCTGAGGGTGTTGTAGCTGCTGTTGCCGAACTGCCACTGAACGCCGAGCTTTTGGCCATCGCCATGAGGGAGCGGGTTGTAGGCTTCGCCGTTGAAAATATCCTTCAGTGAGAAGTTGTTGAAGGTCACACCGAGCCCTCCGGTGAATCCCGTGCTGCCGTAGCCGACTGAAGCCATAAAGTTGTCGGTCTGCTTTTCGGCGACGTTGTAGACCACGTCAACGGTATTGTTGTCCTGATTGGGCTGGATATCGGGAGTGATCTGCGCCGGATCGAAGTAGTTGAGCATGCTGAGTTCCCTGATGCTCCTGACAACATTTTTGCGGCTGAACATCTCTCCGGGTACGGTGTAGAGCTCCCGGCGGATGACATGGTCTTTCGTTTTGGTGTTCCCCTTGATGGTTATGGTGTTCAGCTGGAACTGCTCACCCTCCTTCATCGAGATGGAGAGGTCGACAAGGTCGGGCTTGATGATTTGCTCCTCCAGTTTCGGTCGGAACGAGAGGTATCCCCGGTCAAGATAGAGCGAGCTGATATCGGAGTTGTCCTGTGAAAAATTCAGTCGTTCCTGTATCAGTTTTTGGTTGTATATGTCGCCTTTTTTGATCTTGAAGGTGTTGTTCAGGATTTCGGTTGTTGCGAAATCTTTGGTATTGCCTGTCCAGGTGATGTTGCCGATATGGTATTTATTCCCCTCCTCAACATAGATGTCAAGAAAGAGCCCTTTTTTGTCGGCGGTATAGCTTATTGAATCACGCAGGATTCTCGCATCCCGGAAGCCGTTGTTGCGGTAAAAATCCGCAATAAGGGTTTTGTCTTCGTTGTATTTGTCCTTGTCCAGTTTTGGTGTTCCGAAAATCTTTCGCCACCAGGAGTTCTGGGTGGTCTCCTTGAAGACCCCTCTCAGGGTTTTTTGGCTGAAGGAGCTGTTTCCGTGGAAAGTGATTTTCTCAATGATGACCTTCGGGCCTTCGGTGATTTTGCACTTCGTTTTAACATGATTTTTATCACCGGCTTCAATCTTGAATTCGGCACCAGCGCTCAGGTATCCCTTTCCGGCATAGAGTTTTTCGATTTTATTCGAGGCGGTGATCAGATCCTGCTGGCTCACCCTTTTGCCTGTTATCAGGGATGATTTCTTGAGCAGTTCATCACTGTCGAACTTACTGTTGCCTTCAAAAGCCACCTGGTCGAGCACCGGCAGCTCCTCGACGGTGAATTTGATGGCGACGCGGTTGTTGCCGAGGTCACTCTTTTCGACCCGGATATCGCTGAAAAGCTGTAACTGCCAGAGGTACTGGAGGGTATTGGAGAGTTCAGGACCCGAACTGGCGATCTTGCTGTTCACTTTCATCGGGAGGTTGCCGATGAGTTCCTGTGCGTTCAGGGACTCAAGGCCGGCGAACGAGATCGACTCCACGGTCAGGAGTTCCCTGGCGGGTTCAGTGACTGGTGACTGCTCTGTGGCAGGTTTTTTCGGCGCTCTGGTTTTTGCCTCGACACGGTGAGCTGGATCGGTAACGATAAGAGCAGTCAGGAGGAAAGGGATCAGTCTATGCGTTTTTTTCATGTAACTAACGTATCAAACGGGTTAATGCTTGTGTGAGGCGGTTTTCTGTGTCTGCAGCTGTTCGCTTGTCTGGCCGAACCTTCTCTCCCTGCTCTGGAATTCCAGAATGGCATCATAGAGCTGGGAACGGCGGAAGTCAGGCCAGTAGGCATTGGTAAAATAGATCTCGGAATAGGCGCTTTGCCAGAGCATGAAGTTGCTTATCCGGAACTCTCCGCTTGTTCGTATCAGCAACTCGGGGTCCGGAATCGAGGCGGTGGTGAGGTAGGATGCAAAAAGCTTCTCATCGATATCTGCCGCCTCGACAAGGCCGGCCTTGACGTCGAATGCCAGGTCCCTGCAGGCCTGCACCAGTTCCCACTTGCCGCTGTAGCTTATTGCGAGGTTGAGCATGAGCTGGCTGTTGTTCTTCGTGAGCTCCATCGTGTCAATAAGAACCTGCCGTACTTTTTCCGGGAGCATCTTCATGTCGCCGATGACGTTCAGCCGGATGTTGTTATCATGAAGCTGGCGGGTTTCGCGACCGATAACCCTGACAAGGATATGCATCAGCGCCGTGACCTCTTTTTCAGGGCGCTTCCAGTTTTCAGTGGAAAAGGTAAAGAGGGTGAGATAGTTGATGCCGAGCTGGCAGCACGCTTCGACGATATCCCTTACGGAGTCTACTCCTGCAATATGCCCTTCGACCCTTGTTTTGCCCTTCAGGCGGGCCCATCGGCCATTGCCGTCCATGATGACTGCGATATGGGAGGGGAGCTGGCACGATGCTTTCAGCTCTTCCTGTATTCTTCTGTCTGCATTGTCGGTGTCCGGAGAGAACCAGTGGGGCTTGAAGGATGATGCCCGGTCTATTTTTTTTATAAGAGTCATAAGCCAGCAGTTACTCTTTATCGATTTCCGGACACTCTTGAGGGTAAGGTCTGATATATCCCGATGAGCACGAAAACGGCTCAAATTGAGTGAATAATATGGAGTTATTTCTTATTATACAAACTTTACACAGAACGGAAATCCTGCTTCCCGATTGAGATTTTGCTCACAGGCGCAGGGTGTGAGCCGTCGGGAACATCCATCTCTCAAAATAATTCACAACAGCAGTGCAATTAAGCAGTTACGAAGATCTTCGATCCAGACTTCTTTCGCATGAGGTGACCTGTGAAGAGGTCGTGCGTTTTTATCTGGACCGCATTGATCATCATAAAGAGGACAATATCTATATAACGGTCTTCCGCGAAGAGGCAGTTGAGCGTGCCCGGGCTCTCGACCGTAAACTCACCGAGGGCGTTACTCCCGGCAGGCTTTTCGGAATGCCGATGGCAATCAAGGACAATATTGCCATAAAGGGAGCGAAGCTTACCTGCGCGTCGAAAATTCTCGAGAACTACGAAAGCGTTTATGATGCAACGGCCGTTCTCCGCCTTGAAGCTGAGGACGCCATTTTTCTCGGCAAGACCAACATGGATGAGTTTGCCATGGGCAGCTCGAACGAGAATTCGGCATTCGGTAACGTTCCAAACCCCTTCGACCGGAACCGCGTGCCCGGTGGCAGCTCAGGCGGTTCAGCTGCAGCTGTGGCCAACGGCCTTGCCATGGTGGCGCTTGGTTCTGATACCGGCGGTTCTGTCAGGCAGCCGGCAGGGTTCTGTGATATTGTTGGGCTGAAGCCCACCTACGGAAGGATTTCCCGTTACGGCCTTGTTGCTTTTGCCTCCTCCTTCGACCAGATAGGTATCCTTGCCGTTAATTGTGAAGATGCAGCTCTGGTGCTCGAGGTGATGGCCGGCAAGGACGTGCGCGATGCTACTTCATCCAGGCATGCCGTCTCCGATTATGCCGCCGAGATGTCGGAAGTCTCTGTGGAGGGGCTGAAGATCGGTATTCCAAAGGCATTTTTTCCCGAGAGCCTTAATGCCGAGGTTGCAAGCATCGTCAAAGGCAAGCTTCATGACCTTCGCGACCGCGGAGCCGAGCTTGTCGATATCGAGCTGCCTGAAAGCGATTACGCGATTGCAGCATACTATATTCTTGTTACGGCTGAGGCATCATCCAACCTTGCCCGCTTCGACGGTGCCCGTTACGGCTATCGTTCAGGCAGTTCCGAAGATCTTTTGGCCATGTATGTCAATTCAAGAACCGAAGGGTTCGGCAGGGAGGTCAAGCGCAGGATCATGCTTGGCACCTACGTTCTTTCGGCTGGATATTATGACACCTATTACAAGAAAGCCCAGCAGGTTCGCCGTGTTTTTCAGGATCGCTACCGTGAAGCACTTTCGAAGGTCGATGTCATTGCCGGCCCCACATCGCCGTTTCCGCCATTCGGCATTGGCGACAAAACCGGAGATCCGCTTGAGATGTATCTTGCCGATGTCTTTACCGTTCCGGCAAGCATTGTCGGCATGCCGGCTCTCAGCGTACCTGTCGGCATGGACAGCCTTAACCTTCCTGTCGGGATGCATCTGATCTGCAACTTTTTCGAGGAGGGCAAACTGCTTGGCATTGCCCGAATGATGGCGCGATCCAGATAGTGTAGGCGCATATTTCCGTTAACCATCACTACTAATCAGTCTAACTATGAGTGTTTTAGTCAATAAGGATACCCGTCTGGTTGTTCAGGGAATAACCGGAGGAGAGGGCACTTTTCACACCTCCCAGATTCTTGAGTACGGCACAAACGTTGTTGCCGGTGTCACTCCTGGCAAAGGCGGAGTGCTTTATAATGGCAACGACAAGGACGCCTTCTGCCGTCCCGTGCCGGTATTCAACACTGTCCGTGAGGCTGTGGAGAAGGCCGAAGCGAACGCTACGGTTATTTTCGTTCCTGCCGCTTTTGCCGCCGATGCCATCATGGAGGCAGCTGATGCCGGATTGAAGGTGATTATCTGCATCACGGAAGGCATCCCTGTCAATGACATGATGAAAGCCTATGCCTTTGTCCAGGAGAAAGGTGCGGTGCTCGTTGGACCGAACTGTCCGGGCGTCATCACTCCCGGTGAGGCCAAGATTGGCATCATGCCGGGCTTCATACACAAGAAAGGTACCATCGGTGTTGTTTCACGAAGCGGAACCCTGACCTACGAAGCGGTGCATCAGCTCAGCCAGGTCGGACTTGGCCAGTCGACCTGCATCGGCATCGGCGGTGACCCGATTATCGGCACAAGGTTTATTGATGCAGTCAAGCTCTTTGCCAAGGATGATGAGACCGAAGGGCTTGTCATGATCGGTGAAATCGGCGGCAGTGCCGAGGAGGAAGCAGCAGAGTATATCCGAAAGTATTTCAAGAAGCCTGTTGTCGGGTTTATTGCCGGCCGTACCGCACCTCCGGGTCGCAGGATGGGGCATGCCGGAGCGATTGTCTCAGGCGGAAAGGGAACGGCGGAAGACAAGATCAAGGCGATGGAAGCGGCTGGAATCCATGTTGTCGACAGCCCTGCCGATATCGGTGAAGCCATGATCAAGGCTTTGGGTCGCTGAACTCCGCAATCAATCGACTTTATATGGTGAAGCCGCCCCTTGCAGGGCGGCTTTTTTTCTGCCAGGGCAACCTGTTGCCGGGCCGGGCTATTCTATGGCAATAGCGGCAGAGAAGCTGTAGCCGATGCCATGGTTCGTCTGAATGGGGCAGTTTTCGCAGACGTTTGTTATTTTTTTGCGGAGCCGGTTGACGAGTGACTCAAGCGACCGGTTGCCGTAATCGTTATTCAGGTATTCCAGCTCTTTCAGCAGGTTCCGGCGTGCGACAGCCTTATTTCCTTCCGAAATGAGAAGGTTAAGAAACTCTATCTCCTTTGAGGTAAGCTTGATCTCTTTGCCGCAGGGGGTCTTCAGCAGCCACTTGCTGCTGATAAAGCACCACTCTTCACTCTCCCTCCGGACCAGTTTTACATGCCGCTCGTCGCATCTCTGACCGAGCAAGTCGCAGGAGACTCGTCCAAGCAGCGATGATACTGATGCGGTAAGTTCACGAATATCGACCGGCTTGACAATAAAGATATCGGCTCCGGAGTTGTAGCCGGCCAGTTTGTCATCAAGCGTCGAGCGGGCGGTCAGTATGATGATTCGCATATCGGTGTTGCTGCGAAGGTACTGGCTCAGCACAAGGCCGCTCTGGTCGGGCAGGCCTACGTCGAGAATGGCAACACTGTAGCTCTGTTCGGATACCTGCTGATAGAACTCGAGTGCCGAGCTGGCACCGGTGACCTCATATCCCGCGAGCGTCAGATATTTCACAATGCTTTCGCGCAAATCCTGGTCATCTTCTGCGACGATGACCCTGCCCTGAGATTGGCTTTGTGCTTTGCTTGTACCCATCAAGGTATCCTGTTGTTGTTGAAAGCCCCTTCGTTTCCCTGCATGATCCACTGCCTATAAATCGGCACGGTAGTCGGCAAGAGGGATGCGCACCGATGCAAGGATCCCGTGTTCCCCGCCCTCAAGCCTCACGCTTCCGCCGTGCTGTTCGATGATTTCACGCACGAGCCACAGCCCGATGCCTGCTCCGCTTGTATTGTAGCTGGTTGTGCCGCGAATATATTTTCCGAAAAGCTGTTCACTCTCCTCCTTGGAGAAGAAACACCCCTGATTGCGTATGGTGATTAGGGCGTCATCCCCCTCCCTGTACCCCGAGATTTCGATAGGAGAACCCGGAGGGGAGTATTTCTGGGCATTGTCGAGCAGGTTGAAGAGGGCGGTTTTGAGATACTGGGTGTCGCCAAAGATCATATGGGTGCCGAGGCCGTCAGTATAGGTGAAGGCTCGTTCAGGCCAGATGACGCGGATGTCGTCCAGCTGGATGGCTATAAGCGGGGAGATTTCAAATCTTCGGAACTCGGCTTTGGTGCGTGGATCGTAGAGGCGGCCCCTTTCCAGCGAAATCTCCATGACCTCCACAAGGCGGCGTACTGCCCGCCTCATTTTGCTCAGCTCCGTCCGGTTTCCAGACCCGGCATCGGTTTCCTGAAGTTCGAGGATATCGAGATTTGCGCTTATGACGGCCAGAGGCGTTCGATATTCATGGGAGATCATGGTCAGAAACCTTTGCTGGAGCTCTCCGGCCTGGCGTTCGGCTTCAAGGGCCTGGCGGAGCTGGTGCTCCTGAATTTCCGGCTCTTCGCCATTTTCGCCCGCCCTCCCCTTGTCAGCCCTCAAAACGGCGTGGTGGGAGATCTCGCCCCTTGCCTCTTCAGTGACTGGCAGCGATATGGTAACCCTGCAACCCTCGCCAATCTGGCTTTCGACGCTGATATGGCCCTCATGCTGTTTGACAACGCTTTCTACAGCCGCCAGCCCCAGTCCCGAGGCACATCCTGTTCGGTCATCAGTGAAAAAGGGATCAAAGATCTTTGGCAGCACCTCAGGGGCTATGCCGGTGCCGGTATCGCTGATGCGGAGTTCAACAGAGCAGCCTGCTCTCATCCCTTTTTTGACGGCTTGAGCCTCGTCGAGCTCAGCAACCGCCGTTTCAACAGAGAGGGTGCCTCCCTGGGGCATGGCACTCTGGGCATTGGCTGCAAGGTTCATGATAACCTGCCGGATTTTTGCGCTGTCTCCCTTGATGAGGGGAATGCTGCCCGAAGTGCGGAGCCGCAGATCGATGTTACTGCTGAGAAATCCGCGAAGGAGCGGTTCGCTGCCGATAATCTCCTCATTGAGGTCTATGGGTTTAAGCGTGAGATCCTGCTGCATGCTGAAATCGACAAGCTGGCTGACGAGATCTCTGGACTTCAGTGTTGCGGCGTGGATATCGTTAAGGATCTGGCGTTGCTGGCTGCCGGTCTGGGTGGATGCCATGAGCTGTTCAGCGTGGCCGATAACCGGCAAGAGGGTGTTGTTGAGTTCCTGGGCTATTCCCGATGCAATGCGGCCAATCGACTCGCGCTTCTGGGATTCATAGATATTTTTCTCGAACTTCTGTTTTTTCTGCTGGTTGCGGATCCGTTCCGTTATGTCGCGCGAGATGCCGACAACTCCGGTTATCTGAGCGTTTTCATTGCAGACAAGAGCGACGTTGACCTCAGTCTGGAAGATTGAACCATCCTTGCGGACCTCATCAAACTCATAGTGTCCCGATGTTATGGCCGATTCCTCTCCGGCAGCAATCGCCTGCATGCGGTATTGCAGCTCCGCCGCGGCTTTGGCTGCAGACTCCGCCGTCAGGACGTCAAAGAGCCCGAGCGTCAGCATCTCCTCCTGTGTCCGTCCGCAGAATCGGGTAACCGAAGGCGAGCTGTAGGTATATTTTCCTGTCTGGAGATCGTATGCCCAGAGAAGATCGGTGGTGTTTTCCGAAATCAGCCTGAAGAGCTGATCTCGCTCCATCAGCTCCTTCTCCTGAAACTCCTTCAGGATACGGTCATGTTCCGTCTCGCTGATGATCTCTGTCACGGTTCCGATGACTTTCTGTATGTCGCCCTGAAGGACAAAGGGATTGGCATCGATACGCACCTTGAGGGGCTCTTCGGTTTTCCTCTTGATACTGAACTCTCCGCTGAAACTCCTGGCTTGCCTCAGGCACCCTTCAATGCCCTCCTCAAGCCGCCGCAGCTCATCCTCTGCCAGAAGTGCGGCAAACAGATCCATGCCGGAGGAGCGATCGTCCTCTTCGTGTGGAGCGTCAAGAATATCGCGGAGCGCATCGGAGCAGGATATCCTTTGCTCCATGGCATCCCACTCCCAGTATGCCGTTCTCGGGAAAGGAAGTGGCGATACATCGGAGTGATGCAGGGTTTTTCGTGTATCTAACGGCATAACGAGTATGTTGGGGGATACGGGGCTCTTCGCTGGAATTTACATCACCTATGGCAATTAACTGCTTTTTTTGGAAATAAAATACAAGACAGCGTTTATCCTTTTTGTGGCCGATGAGAGAATACACATAACGGTTCCATGAGATAACAATCTTTTTTTTACAACCCGAGGGTGATCAAATCGTGGATATGCACGAGCCCCACCGGTCGCTTTTCGTTGTCGCAGACCATCAGCTGGGTGATGCGGTAGGTTTCGAGGATGTCGAGGCACTCTTTTGCAAGGGTGGCGGGCGTGACGGTTTTCGGATTTTGGGTCATGACCGAGCCGGCGCTGAGGCTGAGAAACTCCCTGCCGCTCTGCACGAGCCGGCGAAGGTCTCCATCGGTAAAGATGCCGGAGAGTCTTCCTTCTGCATCGACCACGGCACTGACGCCGTAGCGCTTGGAGGTTATTTCAAGGATGAGATCGGTTACCGAGGCGTTTTCATCTACAAGGGGGACGGCCCGGTCCCGCGCCATGATATCGGAGACCTTGACGGTCAGCCTGCGGCCGAGGGATCCCTTTGGATGGGTCATTGCAAAATCGCGCTGCGTGAACTGCTTCTCCTGCATCACCGATATGGCAAGCGCGTCTCCCATGGCAAGCATGGCTGTGGTCGAGGTCGTGGGGGCAAGATCGTACGGGCAGGCCTCTTTTTCTATGCCGGTGTCGAGCATGATATCGGCGTTTTCGGCAAGAAAGGATCGAGGGTTGCCTGTCATGGCAATAATCTTTACTCCGATCTGGCGGAGAGCGGGGATGATGAAGTTGAGCTCTTCGGTCGTGCCGCTTTTGGAAAGGCAGATGACGACGTCCTCGGGGCTGACGATGCCGAGATCACCGTGAGCGGCATCGGCAGGGTGGAGAAAGAGTGCGGTTGTTCCGGTCGAAGCCATGGTCGCGGCGATTTTCTGGGCGATGATGCCGGATTTGCCCATGCCGGAGATAATAATCTTTCCCCTGCATCCGGCAAGCTCTTCAACAGCCTGGGCAAACCGGTCGTCAAGTCTTGAGGCCATGAGGTGGATGGCTTTCGCCTCCTCTTCAAGAATGGTTACTCCTCGCGAGGTTATCTGCCGGTTGAGGGCTTCTCTCTTCATGGTCTATGGCGGAATGGATGCTTCAAAGAAAAAGATTGTCCGGTTACTCTTTTGATATACTGCAATATCGGCTAAATTGCACAAATACCATTTGCTTTGCTAATCATAAAGTTGCTGTTATGGGTTCTGAAATGAGCTGGCTTTTCCTTTCCGCATTGTCGTTCTCGCTCTTCGGGCTGATGGTGTTCCTTTTTTCACGCTTTCTCGGCCACATGAAAAAAGAGCAGAACTTTGAAATCGAGTCGCTCAAGGATACGCTGATCGACCGTGACAACCCGGTAGGCCTTAGGGGAGATGAGCTTGAAAAGCTCAAAGAGCAGCAGGCTGAAGCCCAGCGTCATTTGCGCGAGGTGATATCTAAAATTCCCGTCATCCAGAAGGATGGACGCTTCCAGATCGATGAGGCAGAGCTCCGGCTTCGCCGTGAGGCATCCCGGAGCAATGATGCCCCGGGGGCGGCCTCAGCCGACAACGATTAAGCTTTTCTGATTATTCTGCTGCATGCTTTCAAAACTCAAGCTTCTTTTCAAAGATACCGTCATCTACGGTTCGAGCACCATTCTTGCCCGAAGCCTCAACTATCTCCTTGTTCCCCTCTATGCCAACAAGCTCACCACGTTTGATAACGGTGTGCAGACCATCATCTATGCCAACATCGCCCTGGCCAACGTGCTCTTTTCCTATGGCCTCGAGACCTCCTATCTCAAGGTTGCTTCTGATGCTCTGGAGAAGGAGCGGGATGAAACACAGTTTTTTTCGACAGCCTTTCTGTCACTCTTCATAACCTCCACGCTTTTCGCTCTTGTTATTGCGCTCTTTGCTCCTGACATCTCCCGCTTCATCGGGCTGTCGGAGGGTGCTTATCCTTTTGTCAGATATGCGGCCATCATTCTCTGGATCGACACGCTTCTGGTCATCCCGTTTGCTGAGCTGCGCCTGAAAAGAAAGGCCGTCCAGTTCGCCCTCGCGCGGGTGGTTGGCGTCATTGCTGTCGTCATCAGCGCATTTATCCTTATCATTCCCATGCATGCGGGCCTTGACGGTGTGTTTATTTCCGAAGCATTCGGCTCTCTTGTCAGTCTTCTTCTGGTCATCCCGGTTTTCAGCCAGTTTCGCCTCTTTTTCTCCGCCAGTCAGCTTCGGGAGATGCTCCGTATAGGCCTTCCCTACGTTCCTACAGGTATTGCCGGCCTCCTGATTCATCTGATCGACCGCAACATTCTTATCCGCATCGCTCCTGCCGAGATCGAGCGCATCTATGGTACAGGGTACCAGCCGTCCGATATTGTCGGCATTTACGGCAGGATTGCCGCTTTCGGGGTGGTGCTCCAGCTCTTTATTCAGGTCTTTCGTTTTGCATGGCAGCCTTTCTTTCTTCAGCATGCCAAGGATCCTGATGCCAAGGGGCTCTTCCGACATGTGATGAGCATCTCGACCCTTTCGACCATGTTCATAGCGCTCGCAGCGACTTTTTTTGTGCCGGACCTTGTGCGCTATCACTACGGCGGAAGCTTTTATCTGCTGCCGCCACGCTACTGGCTTGGGCTCTCCATTCTTCCGTGGATATTCCTGAGTTATGTGTTCGACATGGTTTCCACCAACCTCTCCTCAGGGCTGCTCTTGACGGGCAACACCCGCTACCTTCCGGTCGTTACGTTTGCCGGCGCGGCCGTTACGGCGCTTTTCTGCTGGTGGCTTGTGCCGCTGAGCGGTATGGAGGGAGCGGCCTACGCCATCGTGGCCGGTACCGTCGTTATGTGTCTGGTGATGGCGTGGTACTCACTGCGTCTTTTTCCGCTCAATCATGAGTGGCTCAAGCTCCTCATCTATCTTGCGGCAGGCATGGCTTTTGCGTGGCTTGAGCAGGCTTCGGCCGCCGCGTTTTCCGGGGGCACCCTTGAGTTCTCGCTGAAGCTTCTGCTGCTCCTGCTCTATCTGGCCGTCGCCCTGCTGCTCTTCCGTGAGGAGGGAGCGATTGCCGCCGCAAAAATCAGAAACAGATTCAATCGCAAATAATGGCCTGAGGCGCTGGTCTATGCTGACGCATCAGCGCCCGGGGCCGACCGGCAGTGGTGCATCCCACCGCCCTCGTCCCTCCGGGTAGTGTCCTCTGCCCCTCTCTGCCCTGTTCGAAAGCCTCCGCATGGCAATCCGTTCCAGCACGGTTTTCAGCGAATCACGCTGGAGTGGTGAACATATCTTTGCCAGCTCGCTGAAGTGACTGGCCTGCAGGCGCTCTATTGTTGCCTGTCGGGCTCCGATTGCGCTGGCGATGCCGGCTATTTTCTTTGCATCCGGCTTTTCAGCCAGCGACACTTCGAGCAGCTGTTTTTTCAGCAAGGCGATAGCCTGCATTTCCGGCATGACCTGCTGGAAGTGTGCCTGGCGAAGCGTGCGGAAGCTGGTTGCCTGCGACTCGCTGAGCCGAAGCGGACCGGTAAATTGAGCCTCCCGGTTGAACCGGCCGCCCTCGTGGAATCGAGGGTAGGCTTGCCGGCAGCTGTGTTGCCACCAGAGGACGCCGAGCAGTGCCGCGTTAACCACCACGAGAAAGACAAGCGCCGCGGTGATGAATCGTTTTGATGTCAGAAAGTCCATTGTTTGCTCTGGTCAGGTTTTCCGGACGATGGCTTATTGGCGTCATCCGCCGGTGAAATAAAATTTTGCCGTCAGTTTGCGGCGCCAGCAGGCCGCCTTTTGAGGGGACGGCCTGTCGGGTTGCTTCTGTTCTTACCGCGCCAAGCCGCATCCGCCACGCCGGCCGTAACCGCCTCGACCCTGGCCGGGCCCACAGTAAGTTGTTGCCGTCTCAAGTTTTTTCCGCTGATCGGGAGTCAGCAGCGATGAGAGTTCCGCCATGTGACTGCTTTTCAGGCGGGCCAGAGTTGCGTGCTGTCGGCCGATACGCTCCGAAATCCTCTGGATTCTGGCTTTGTCGGGTTTCGGTTTCAGTGACTCCGCGCGAAGTTCGCCGTTGAGCGCTATGACCTTTTCCCGCTCTGCTCCAGCCTCCCGGAGATGCTTCTGGCGCAGTTTCTCGACCTCTGCGCTCTGCGTGTCGTTCAAACCGAGCCGCTCCTTCATCCACAGGCTTCCGCACCGCGAGCCTCTTCCTCCATACCCGCCCTGCCGTCCCATATACTGCATCCGGTCGTCCGGCCCCATCTCGGACACTCTTTTCTGCCATTCGTCATGGTAGGCGCTTCTCTCCTCGGGAGCCGCGTTGCGCATGGTTCCGCGCAGTTTGGCCAGCTCTTCATCAGAGTAGCGGCTGTAGTCGGCAGCTGCAAAGGCGGTATTGAAACCGATAACTCCAGCGGCCATCATCATGAGCATCATTTTCTTTTTCATCGTCGTCCCTTCTTGTTGTTATTGAGTAGTCACGTCGTTCGTTGTCATCATCAGTACAGTAAAACGGATGCGTTCAGGGGGCTTTGCTTTCAACGGAGAGGCCTTCCTGCATATTGGCAGTTGTCTGTTCGTAGTAGGCAAACTCCTGCGACGAGTAGTCATCGCTGGCAGTTTCCAGAGTGTCTCTCACTGCTGAAGCCGCATAGTTCCCACCCTCCTGCAGTGAAAGCGCCGCAGAGCCGAGATTGACGATGACCAGTACCGTCATGAAGGCCAGACGCAGGTCCAGATGCCGCAAAAAACCTCCGGCCGAAGGCGCGGCCTCCCCGCCGAACTCCCTCCCTATCCTCTCCATGAGCCGTGCCCTGAAAAGGTGATGGACCGCAATCGGCTCCATCTGGTCGAGCAATTGCATGGTTTTTCGGACCTCGGCTTCGATATGTTCGTTATGCTGTTTCATCGTTGGTTCCTGTTTTCATTAGTTTCGACGACAGGATTGAAAAAATCTTGCGGCGCTTGGTCATACTTACTGCTTTTCGTAGTAGAGAGAGAGTTTCTCCTGAAGGTTTTTTCTCGCCCTGTGTACCAGCGATTCGACGGCCGATACCGACGTTTTCAGAATATCTGCTATCTCCTGGTTGCTGTAGCCATCCTGCTTGCTGAGCAGGAATGCGGCTTTCTGGTTGTCTGGAAGCGAATTTAGCGCTTTTTGGAGGAGGTCGGCCCGTTCGTTTCCGCTACAGGCTTCTGCCGGAGTGTCGCCTGAAGGGGCCGCTATCTCCGCAGAGGGGTCTTCGGCGCCGATGATGCGTTTGAGTGCGCCGAAGCGCTTTATTCGTTTTATGCGTCGCAGGTGGTCGAGCGACTTGGTGACGGCTATTCTGTAAATCCAGGTGGAGAGTTTCGCTTCGGCCCGGAACTGGTCAAGAGAGCGGAAAACCTCCACAAAGACATCCTGGGCAAGATCTTCGGCATCTTCGCGGTTGAAGACGAAGCGGTAGCAGGTGTTGATCACCATCTCCTGATGTTCGCCGACAAGGCTTTTGAACAGCGCTTCTCTTGATGTCATACCCGATTGTGCAATGTCTGTTGCTTCTCCTCCCTAACGTAGGACGCCATCTGTTGCAAATTCCTGCGCAGAAATAAGAAGGGGGGGGCCGATAGTGCGGCAGTCCCGAAAACCCGGAACTGCCACAAAGCGGTTATGAGGCTGGATTCAGGCCAGTTTTGCTGCAAAGGCAAGCACCTTGTCGACCTTCTCCTGGGAGTCGGCTTCGCAGTAGAGTCGAAGGACGGGCTCGGTGCCGGAGGGACGGATAAGCATCCATCCGCCTTCGAAGTGGTACTTGTAGCCGTCGAGATTGCTGAACTTCAGGACCGGGTATCCGGCAATGCTGGTGAACTCACCGGTCGCGGCGCGGTTAATGATGGCCTGCTTTCTCTCTTCGCTGACGTGCAGGTCGACTCTGTTGTAACAGAAGAATCCGTATTCGTCATAGAGTTCCTGAACCAGCTCCGAAAGGGTTTTCTGGCGTCGCGCCATCATTTCGAGGATAAGGAGGCCGATGTAGACGCCGTCGCGTTCGGGCAGGAAGGCGGTGATGCCGATGCCGCCCGACTCTTCGCCGCCGATGAGGATGTCATTGGTGGTCATGAGCTTGCTGACGTGCTTGAAGCCGACCTGCAGTTCATGCATGAAGAGATTGTGCTTTTTGCAGATTTTGTTGATGACATCAGTCAGCGTAAATGTTTTTGCAACTTCGCCCCGCTGGTGCTTCTCCTCGACCAGATCTTTCAGGATCATTGCAAAAAGCTTGTGGGAGTCGACAAAGGTGCCGTTTTCGTCGAGCATGCCGATGCGGTCAGCATCACCGTCATTGATGATGGCTACATCGGTCTCAACCTCCTTGAAGAAGTCGACGAACTCCTCGATGTACTGGGGCATCGGTTCGGGGTTGATCCCTCCGAAGCCGGGGTTGATGCTGCAGTGATAGCAGTTGACCATCGACTCATCGAAGATGCTGGTGATGAGATCCTGCCCGGCACCGTACATTGCGTTATGGGCTATTTTGATTCTCGATTCGCGGATTAGCGGAAGGTCGATGCGGCTTTTCAGATAGTTCAGGTAGAAGCCCTTCATGTCGACCATCTCAATCAGCTTTCTGTCAGCGGTGATCTCGGTCAGGGGATCGACACCGGGGAGGTAGCTTTCGATCTCGGCAATCACTTCCGGGTGTGCCGGACCGCCGTAGGAGGCCTTGACCTTGAAGCCGTTATAGATGGCCGGGTTGTGGGATGCCGTGATGACGATTCCTCCGGCAAGCTGTTTCTCTCTGGTGAAGAGGGAGACGGCAGGTGTTGAGGCGAAGCTGTCAGAGAGATAGACCTTCAGGCCCTGCGATGAAAAGACCTCAGCGGTATATTCGGCAAAATTCTTTGACATGAAGCGCGTGTCGTAGCCGACGCACACCCCTTTTGCCCGGTTCGGGTGCTGAAGAAAGTATTTGGCGGAGGCCAGGGCGGCCAGTTTCAGATTGTCAAACGTATAATCCTTTGCTATGATCGCGCGCCATCCATCGGTTCCGAATTTAACTTGCATTCTATGGTGATTTTGAGATATAATGGGAATTGTGATTCCAAAATGGAGTTCTTGTGAAGAGCCAACCGACAAAATACGGTTTCCAAGCCGTTCATCCAATTATAGCTCTTTATTGATGCCAATAAAGCTTTTTGTCATAGCTGGAGAGGTTTCCGGGGATCTGCATGCGGAGGGAGTCATTGCTGAGCTGCTGAAGGCCAGGCCGGACATCGAGGTGTTCGGCATCGGGGGAGAGAAGCTCCGTAATCTGGGTGCAACGCTCCTCTATGATACCCGCCAGATGAGCATCATGGGCTTTGTCGATGTTATCAGGCATGCCGGGTTTCTCCGGCGTGTTTTTCGGGATCTCAAGGATGCGGTTCGCCGTCAAAAGCCTCGGGCTGCGCTTCTGGTCGATTATCCCGGCATGAATCTTGTCATGGCCAGGTTCCTGCATGAGCTGGGAGTACCGGTCATCTACTATATCTCTCCCCAGGTCTGGGCATGGAAAGAGGGACGTGTCAAAAAAATCAGGCAGTATGTCGACCGCCTCTTGGTCATCTTCGATTTCGAGGTTGATTTTTTTCGCCGTCACGGCATTGACGCTGAATTTGTGGGGCATCCTGTCATCGAAGAGCTTTCCGCCCTCAAATTCCCTCCGCGTGAACAATTTTTAAAGGAGCACGGCCTTAGTCCTGATACCCGCCTGATCGGCCTTCTTCCCGGAAGCCGCAGAGAGGAGATTGCCCATATACTGCCGGAAATGCTCAAAGCCGCACGTCTGCTTGCCAAAGAGTATCCGGTCGCGTTTCTTTTTGGTCGGGCCCAGCATCTCCCGGGGAGCGCATACGGTGAGCTTTCGCACTATCCTGAACTTCACTTCATACACTGCCCGGCTTATGAGGTGATGCATTTCAGTGAGCTTGTTCTGGTTACTTCAGGCACGGCAACGCTTGAATCGCTCTGTTTCGGGGTGCCAATGGTCGTGGTCTACAGAACTGCCGGTCTCAATTACCTGATTGGCCGCCAGCTTGTCAGGCTGAAGAACATAGCACTTGCAAATATTGTGACGAAGGGGCTCGAAAGCAGCGAGAGGGTCGTCCCTGAGCTTATCCAGCACGAAGCCAACGGCGCGGAGATTTTCCGTCAGTCGAGGATGATTCTTGACGATCCGGAGCGCAGAGCCGCCATTGGCCGGGAGCTGCTTCTGGCGCGTTCAAGGCTTGCGTGCTCTTCTCCTTCAGAGAGAATAGCCGCCATACTTCAGGAATATCTTTAAGCAAAGGCGGGTTGTTATGCAGAAAGCGGTTGATTATCTCATCTCCCATCCGGCGATGTTTGTCGTTGCCGTTATCGTTTCGGTTCTGATTCTCTTCTCTTTTTTTCGGAGGGTCGTGCGCACGCTTCTTGTCGTGGCGGCGATTTTGGTTCTCTATCTGGCATGGCTCCAGCTCACCGGAGGACCGACGCATGAGGCCTTTGCCCATATCGGACAGTGGTTCACCACCATCTTCCATTTTCTCGGCGAACTCTTCAGCAACATCCTCTCCCTCCTCAAGCTCACCAAAAAAGAGCCCTCCTGACAAGGCCGCAATCCAGAATCCAAAATCCGGAATCATCCCCCTCCCCCAAAGTGTTCTTCCAAAAACCGCGCTACGTTTTCGAGATGCCACATCGGTGTTGATGTTGCGCCGCACACTCCGACGCTTTCGGCCGGCTTGCCGTCTGCACCCTTCAGCCACTCATCCTGGATTTCATCAATCTCCTCGATGAAATAGCATCGCGGATTTGCCGCCTTGCAGATGTTGTAGAGCACCTGCCCGTTCGAGCTTTTCCTTCCGGCCACGAAGATCACGCACTCGCTTGAGAGGGCAAAGTCGTGCAGCTTCTGGTTTCGGCTTGATACCTGGCGGCATACCGTATCCTTGAAGAGGTGGCGGGGCATCGGCGGGTCGTCTTCCTTCGGGGCAGCGAAGAGCCTGCTCGGGATCTCACTCCACGCTTCATCTCTTCCCGCCTCAGCGAAGCGTGCTTCGAGGCTCTCTTTCAGCTGCTGAAAGCCAGGCAGGTCCATGGTCGTCTGGGAGATGAGCGCAGTTTTCTTTGCGAAGTCGAGTGAGGCAATCTCATCCGGATTGCTGAGGTCTGGATGCTTGATGATGATGGCCTTCTCGGCGCAATGGCCGTTGATGCCGATGACTTCGGGGTGGTCGCGCTTGCCGTAGATGATTATCTGATAGCCCAGTTCGTGGAGGGTCCTGGCCGTCTGCTGGAGCCTTGAGACGACCGGGCAGGTCGTATCGGTCAAGGTGAGATTATGCTCGGAGGCAATTTTGTAGGTCTCAGGCGGTTCACCGTGCGCCCTTATCAGAACGCGGGCATTCTTCAGCTGCCGAAAGCGCTTCATGTCGATGGGTTCGAGTCCGAGAGCTTCAAGCCTCTGGACCTCGGTCTCATTGTGCACGACATCGCCAAGCGAGAAGAGGGAGCCCTCCTCCTGGAGTTTTTCTTCGGCCACATTGATGGTGCCCTGCACTCCTACGCAAAAGCCCGATGAGGTTCGATCAAGGTTAACTTTCAAGGGTGTGGCCTAATGTTAGAGAGATGTCGAGAGAAAGGTAACACGCTTGCATCCAAAAGGCAAAGTCCAAAGAGAGAGAAGCGGCAGCCCTACACTTCCACCAGTTCGACATCCGGCATCTTTCGGTCCATGAAGAGCTGGTAGAGGGAGCTGAATTTCTGCGGCAGGTCGCTGACCAGAAGGTGCGGGAGAGCCGGTGATGCTGAAGGGTTGAGCATGCCGGACTCCGCAAGCAGCTCTTTTGTTTTGATGGCGACCGCTTCAGCCGAATCGATGATGCAAATGGTGCTTCCGACCGTCTCCTGTATGACCTGCTTCAGTATGGGGTAGTGCGTGCAGCCGAGCACAAGCGTATCGATTCCCTCAAGGGTGATGCTCTCAAGGTACTCTTTGGCAATGAGCCGTGTGGCGGGATGGGCGATAAATCCCTCTTCGGCGAGCGGCACAAAGAGCGGGCAGGCTACTGAAAATACCTTCAGCTCCTCATTGATGCGGTTGATGGCGACTGGATAGGCATTCGAGCACACGGTCGCCTGCGTGCCGATAACGCCGATGCGGCCGTTTCTGGTGCTCCGGGCGGCAAGTTCAGCGCCGGCCTTGAGCACTCCGATGACCGGGATGTCGCCGCAGGCTTTCTCGACCACATCGAGGCCGAGAGCTGAAACGGTATTGCATGCCACGATGATCATCTTCGGCTGGTAGCGCATCAGAATCGAGGTGTCATCGAGCGCATACTTTCTGATGGTGACCTGCGATTTTGGGCCGTAGGGGACTCGTGCCGTGTCGCCGAAGTAGATGATCTTCTCGGAAGGCAGTGCCGCCTGTACCGCCCTCACGACGGTCAGGCCACCGATGCCGGAGTCGAAGATGCCGATGGGGCTTGGAGGGGTAATGTTCTGATGCGGCATAGTTGAACGGTTTGTCGTCGATCAGCCAGAATCAATTACACGATTAGACGTTAAAGCGGAAGACAATCACATCGCCGTTTTTGACAATGTAGTCCCGTCCTTCCGAACGGAGCTTTCCCGCCTCCTTGACCTTCTGTTCCGAGCCGAGTTCAATCAGGTCCCGGTAGCTCATTACCTCTGCACGGATAAATCCCTTCTCGAAATCGGAGTGTATCGCCCCGGCGGCTTCGGGCGCGGCAGCACCCTTGCGGATGGTCCATGCGTGAACCTCCTTGACGCCCGCTGTGAAATAGGTCTGGAGGCCGAGGAGGTCGAATGCGGTCTGTATCAGCCGGTCGAGGCCCGACATGTCGAGGCCGAGGCTCTCAAGAAATTCCGGACGCTCCTCTTCGGGCAGTTCAGCAATCTCAGCCTCTGTTTTCGCGCTGATGATGAGCATCTTTGAGCCCGAGGCAGCGGCTATTTCGGCAACCTGCCTGGTGTAACCGTTTCCGTCAGGGAGGTCATTTTCGCCGACATTGGCGGCAAAAAGAATCGGTTTGGTCGTCAGCAGGAAGAACTGGCGGGCGAACTCACGCTCCTCATCCGTTTCCAGGATTTTGCGCGCAGGGACGCCTTCAGAAAGTCCGCTGATGATTTTTTCAGCAAGCTCTACCTGCAAAAGAAGCTCCTTCTCCTTTCTGGCATTTTTGCGGAGCCGGTCGATGCGTTTCTCCATGCTCTCCAGATCGGCCAGCATCAGCTCGGTCTCGATTGTGGCGATGTCGTCGGCAGGGTCGATTTTCCCTTCGACGTGGATAATGTTCTCGTCGTCAAAGCAGCGGACGACATGGACAATGGCATCGACCTCCCTGATATGCGACAGGAACTGGTTGCCAAGCCCTTCGCCCTTGCTCGCCCCTCTAACCAGCCCGGCGATATCGACGATGTCGAGGGTTGTCGGAACAAGCGTCGGGGTCTTGACGACATCGGCAATCAGCTGCATCCGTTCGTCAGGGACAAGGACGGTTCCGACATTTGGCTCTATGGTGCAGAACGGGTAGTTGGCGGCTTCAGCCTGTTTGGCCGTGATGGCATTGAAAAGCGTCGACTTTCCGACGTTCGGAAGACCGACAATGCCGCAGCGAAGTGACATAAGGGAAACGGTTTGTTGAGTGAGTGCCGATAAAAAATCACATGGCCTTAACATGTAACCATTATGTTTGGAAAAAGCAAATATTTTTTATAAAATGGCAGGCTATTTCAAAATGCAAATTGAGGCTCGAAATCGGTAACAGGCGTATCATCATAGCTGTCGACGGTCCGGCGGCATCCGGCAAGAGCACCACGGCGAAGCGGGTGGCAGAGCAGCTCGGATACACCTATATCGATACCGGTGCCATGTACAGGGCGGTGACCTTCAAAGCCATTCAGGGCGGAGTTCTCGACCGGTTGCGTCATGCTCCGGAGCTTATTGGCAGCCTGCTCGACACTACCGCAATCGCTTTTGATGGCCAGAAGGTGCTGCTTGACGGAAGGGATGTAAGTCTCGAAATCCGGGATAACCGGGTGAGCCGGGAGGTGAGTTTTATCAGCTCGCTCAAGCCGGTTCGCGACAGGCTCCGCCAGATGCAGCAGGAGCTTGGCCAAGAGCGCGGCGTCGTCATGGACGGGCGCGATATCGGCACGGTGGTCTTTCCCGATGCCGAACTGAAGATTTTTCTGGTGGCCGCACCCGGTGAACGGGCAAAACGGCGCTACGCTGAACTTGTAGCCAAGGACCCTTCAGGGAGTGAACTTCCTGACCTTCGCCAGCTGGAAGAGGAGATAAAGAGACGTGACAGGGAGGATGCAGAGCGGGAGCACGCTCCACTCAAAAAGCATCCGGACGCTGTCGAAATAGATACATCGGAGCTGAGCATCGATCGTCAGGTCGAAATGGTCTTGACTCTGGCAAAGGAGAGGAGCGGGTCGTAAGAGTGAAACAGCTCTTCGAAGTAAGCAGTTTTTTTTATCAACCATAAAACCCCATGCCGAAATCTCTCGCGGCTGGCAGGCTAATTCACAGAGAGGAAGGAAAACATTAATGGCAGAAGCATTTACAACACAGGACAAAAAAGTCAAGGAAAAACCGGCAAGAAAGAAAATCAAGGTTTTTGCTCACTACGAGCCCGCCGAACTTGCAAAGATGCAGCAGCTCTACACGAGCACGCTCAATGAGATCACCGAAGACGAGATCGTCAAGGGCCGCGTTGTATCAATCTCCAACAAAGATGTCACCATCGATGTCGGCTTCAAATCCGAAGGCATCGTTTCGCTGCTTGAGTTCCGCGATGAAGATGAGGTCAAGGTAGGCGATGACGTTGAAGTTTACCTCGAGAACATCGAGGACAAGATGGGTCAGCTCATTCTTTCGAAGAAGAAGGCCGACGTCCTGAGAATCTGGGACAAGATCTACGATTCAATTGAAAACGATACCATCATCAGCGGCAAGATCATCAACCGCGTCAAGGGCGGCATGACCGTCTCCCTGTCCGGTGTCGAGGCGTTCCTTCCCGGTTCGCAGATCGACGTCAAGCCGGTTCGCGATTTCGACGCGCTTGTTGGCCAGACCATGGACTTCAGGGTCGTCAAGATCAATCCGGTTACACAGAATATTGTCGTCAGCCATAAAGTCATTCTTGAAGAGGAGTATGCTACACGCCGCGAGGAGATGCTATCCAACATCAAGGTCGGCATGGTGCTCGAAGGTACGGTCAAGAACATCACCGACTTCGGTATCTTCGTCGATCTCGGAGGCCTCGACGGTCTTGTGCATATCACCGATATCACCTGGGGCAGGATCAACCATCCTTCCGAGGTTGTCGAGCTTGATCAGCCAATCAAGGTTGTTGTTGTCGGCTTCGATGAGAACACCAAGAGAGTCTCTCTCGGCATGAAGCAGCTCGAGAGCCACCCATGGGAGAATATCGAGCTCAAATACCCTGTCGGCTCCAAAGCCCAGGGCCGCGTTGTCTCCATCACCGATTACGGCGCTTTTGTCGAAATCGAGAAGGGCATCGAGGGTCTTGTACACATCTCCGAGATGAGCTGGACGCAGCACATCAAGCATCCGGGTCAGTTCGTAACGCTTGGCCAGGAAGTCGAGTGCGTGATCCTCAATATCGACAAGGATCACACCAAGCTCTCCCTCTCCATGAAGCGCGTCAACGAGGATCCATGGATTGCGCTTTCCGAGAAATATATCGAAAGCTCACTGCACAAGGGTACCGTCAGCAACATCACCGACTTCGGCGTCTTTGTCGAGCTTGAGCCAGGTGTCGACGGCCTCGTGCATATCTCCGATCTCTCGTGGACGAAGAAAATCCGCCATCCAAGCGAACTGGTCAAGAAGAACCAGGAGCTTGAGGTGAAGGTTCTGAAGTTTGACGTGCACGCACGCCGCATCGCTCTCGGCCACAAGCAGATCCAGCAGGATCCATGGGACGAGTTCGAACAGAAATATGCAGTAGGCGCAGAAACACCCGGCGAGATCTCCCAGATCATCGAGAAAGGGGTCATTGTGATCCTTCCTGGTGATGTCGACGGTTTCGTTCCGGTCTCGCATCTGCTTCAGGGTGGCGTGAAGGATATCCACACCTCCTTCAAGGCCGGTGATGCACTTCCTCTGCGCGTCATTGAGTTCGACAAGGAGAACAAGCGTATCATCCTCTCCGCGCTCGAGTACTTCAAGGACAAGAGCAAGGAGGAGATCGAGGCATATCTTGCTGCTCATCCGAACGAGAAGAAGGAGATTGAGGCTGCATCTGCAGAACTCGAGCCTCCGGTAAAGTCCTCCGACAAGAAAGGCGGCGAGTAACCAGGCACTGCCAATGAAAAAAGCCTTCCCCGCAAAGGGAAGGCTTTTTTTTGTCCATTCGGGAAATCGGGCAGCTCCTTTCAGCTCGAACTCCCTCTCATTTCCTCCCAGCTTTTCTCAGTAGCCGTAGCTTTTCAGAAGGTTGCTTTTCTTTCGCCAGTCAGGCCGAACCTTGATGAAGAGCTCGAGGAAAACCGGGCGTCCAAGCATCTCCTCAATATCTTTTCTGGCACTCTGGCCGAGTTTTTTCAGGGCGGCGCCTTTGCTGCCTATCAGAATCTGCTTCTGGGTTTCACGCTCGACGATGACCGAGCAGCGGATCAGATCCTTTCTCGAAGGATCATTCTCGTGCTGTTCCTTGAATTCGTCAATGACCACCTCGGTTGAATAGGGCACCTCACGGCCGTAGAGCAGAAAGATCTTTTCGCGGATGATCTCACTGACAAAAAACCGTTCGGGAGCGGTACTGAGTGTGTCTTCTGGATAGAGCGGATAGTTGAGCGGAAGAAAGGGGCGGATGGTTTCGATGAGCTGGGCGATGTTGCTCCCTTTCAGCGCTGAAACCGAAAGCACGGCTGCCGGGCTCCATGTATTCTCTACAAATGCCTCCGCCTCCGCCTGGCGCTCAGCCGTTACAAGGTCGCTTTTATTGAGCACCGCGATGATCTTTTTCCCGGAAGGCTTCAGCCATTCAGAGAAAAGCTCTTCGGCGAACTCCCGGTCGATAAAATCCTTTTTGCCGGAATAGGGGAGGAGCGCAATGACGATATCAGCGTCTTTCAAGGTATCGCGGATAATGCCGAGCATCGATTCGTGAAGCTTCTGTTGCGGCTTCATGATTCCCGGCGTATCGAGAAAGACAATCTGGCAGCTCTCGTTGTGGTAGATGCCGGTGATTTTTTTTCTTGTGGTCTGCGGCTTGGGCGTGACGATGGAGAGCTTGAAGTCGAGCAGCTCGTTGAGCAGTGTCGACTTGCCCGCATTTGGCGGCCCGATGATGATCGCGAAACCGCAGGAAAAAGGAGAGGAAGCCATGATTTTTGTTGAAGTGTTCGGACTGGTTACCAAAGTGCCATCCTAAATTACCATTCCACCTTTCTTTTCTATAAAGTATTTCGCTGTGAAGCCCGTATCGAAACATTTCCCCATCCTTTCCACTGAATGCCGAATGGCGCACTTCTGAAAAAAACACCTGGCAGGAACGGCAAAACAAAGGGTTCGGCGTCGGCTTGTTTCAGTATTTGCAGAGGTGCCGGAGTGAGGAATAGGCTGAAATAATGAGAATTAATAGGTTGTCTTGGAGGAGTGCGAGGTTTATCATGTCGTGGTAAAGTCAGATCCAGGAAGTTTAACAAGTTACTAATTCCTGAATATCCATGGCAGAGACTTTGTTGATATCCAGCCGGATAATCCCTTTGAGATGGTTGCCTTTGACGCGAATTGCCTTGGTCCTCTTTATTGCTGTTTTCCTGCCAGGCCCTGCTGTTGCCGTCCCGGCGCCGATCCTTCTGGACAAGGAATCTTCCTGTCAGCTGACGGGTCATATGGAACTCTATACCGACCAATCAGGCGCATTGACCCTGGCCGACCTGTTGAGTCCATCAACTCGGGCTCATTTTATCCCCCTCAAAGGCAATCTCACAAAAGGCTACACCACCGACATATTCTGGTTGCGTTTTACGGTGACCCGGACAACATCATTTCCCGAAACGGCATGGCTCAGGCTCTACCCCTCATACATTGATCATGTTGAGATCTATGTGCAGAACGGTGACGATCCGACAAATCCGTTACTATATAAAAAAAACATTCTTGGCGAGGATGTCCCTGTGGCACAGCGTCCTCTGCAGCACTCCGATTTTGTCGTTCCAATCCCCCTTTCGGCCATGCACCCGGTGACCGTTTACGTCAGACTGCACTCTGCCAGTCCAATCAATGTTGCCGCTACCATTCATACCAGAGATAATCTTGCAGATGAGACCACAAAAAGCATCATGTTCAATAGCGGCTACCTTGGTGTAGCCCTCTTTATTGCCCTCGTCACCATACTCTTTTACCTGCGCACGAAAGACCTGGTCTATCTCTTCTTTGCTCTCTACGGGTTTGGGATGTTTATTTCCAGGCTTGGGCTTTCCGGCCTCCTTAATACTGTAGTTGCAGTTCCTTCGATTGATTTTTTTGACAATATCCACAACCTGGGAATGAGTATCGCCAGAATCTCCCTCTCGCTTTTTGCAATCACCAAGTTTAGTACAGTCAGATGGCCCTGGATCCATCGGGCCTTTATATTCTTTACTGTTGTAATCGGGCTATCTATTTTCTCGATTCCTCTTGGCTTGTATGACGGAATTCGACCTGCTCTTATGATGAGCATTTCAGTGATGCCGTTACTCCTGATCTGGCTCAGCTTCCGGGCGATGACTGACAGGGTTGGAGGCGCCGCATATTTTTTTGCAGCGTTCATAGTCGGCTGGATTGGATACCTTGTCGATCATATGCGACTGCTTGGCCTCATTCAGCTCGAGTGGTGGAATATCGACGCAATCCATGTTGCATCACTCATCTTCATGATTTTGATGACGATGGCCTTGATAGCGCACTATCGTGAACACACCAAAAAGGTTGAAGCAGCGCTCATCGTCGAACGCCGGGCTTATGAGCGCCAGCATAGCATCCACGCGATGTTATCGCATGAATACCGCACTCCCCTTACCGTAATTCGCACCAGCATCGATGTGATGAGACTTTTGGAAGCCGATCTTGAAAACCCTTACCGAGAGAGACTTGATATCATCGAAAAAGCTGTTGATCGCCTTGTGGAAGTCATGGAGATCTCGCTCAATCGTAGCCGACTCGTCGACCCGGCAAGAGAGTCATCACATACGCTTTTTCCTGTTGAACCTTTTGTCGAATCGTTGCTCGATGAAGCCCGACTGCTCTGGCATGAGCATACCTTCACCTGCAGCCGGGCGGAGAGCGTTGGCCATATTTCGGGAGACCAGCATTTCCTTAAGACTGCTTTTTTCAATCTTCTTGACAATGCACGAAAATACGCACTGCCTGAAACCCCCATTCATCTCCTTACCCGTAAAAGGGGGGATGAAATCGCCATCAGCATTGCAAATATGGTTAATGACGATACGATGCAAAAAGGTGACGAACTTTTTGAAAAGTACAGGCGGGGTGACAATATCAGCGATGTCAGCGGTAGCGGCTTGGGACTTTGGCTGACCAGGCAGATTATTGAGGAACACAAAGGGAGTGTGAGTCTTGAGCATGCGGCAGGCGAGGTGGTGGTGACAATCAACCTTCCACTGGCAGGGCAACTTTGTTTGTCGCTGGAATCAGAGCGCAATAAATCGGTGCATTAATACGGCCATGGCTGCAATTCGCAATAGAGTCTCATGACAGAACAATCGAGGGCAACGCCAATTTCGGGCAATCGGGTGATTATCGTCGAAGACGATTACTCCATTCGCAAGAACATGGTTGATTATCTGACCATTGTCGGATATGAGGTCGCCGGAGTGGGTTCGGCTGTTGAGTTCTATCAGCAGCTCGCAGCAGGATTGCCCTATGCAGTCGCCATATTCGATGTTGGTCTTCCCGATCAGAACGGTCTGGTGCTTGCGGAGTATGTTCGCAATAACACCGGCATGCGTATCATCATGTATACTGCACGGGCATCAATTGAAGATAAAATCGCCGGCCACGAAGCCGGTGCGGATATCTATCTGGTCAAGCCCGTCGACCTTCGCGAACTCTCCTTGTCGATTGCCTCACTTTTACGAAGAATTCCGGATTCGGCAGGGAAAGCCTTGACTCCTGGTTCCGAAAAACGATCGGAACCGGCATCATGGAGAGTTGTTTGCAATTCATGGATTCTTCAGACACCCGAGGGCAAGACAATACCCCTTACCGCAAAAGAGCTTGACTTCATAAAGCTGCTTGTCACTGATGGTACCTACGTGGCAGGTCGTCTTGATCTGTTGAAGAAACTCGGCTACAACAACAACGAATCTGGTCACCGCGCCCTTGAAGCCATTGTCAACCGGCTTCGTAGAAAAATTACCGACATTGAGAGTGATAACCCGATTAAAACAGCCCATGGAGTTGGTTACGCTTTTTCCGGAAATATTGTCATCGAATAATGATTCAATGCGCAGCTAAGTTCGTCATGATGCGATGCAGGAATTTATAGTTTTTCATTCAGCCCCTATGAGTGCTCATGGCTTTGGCGATCTTTTCCAATCAGGTAACGGCCCTCACCGCATAAAGTATCGTAGCGCGCTCCTCCCGCCAAACAAGAATCCCGCCGGCGCTCTTGAGTGGTTTCAACCCTTTCCCCCGCGCTTGTATCCGCCTCTTTTTTTAGGGCAATTCCTCAAGAAAACCGACTATTTCTGACAGGGCCCCGAACCGAATTCCTACAATGCCTAACACTGTCTAAAGTAATTAGAAATAAGGATTTATGGGTTGCCTTCCCGGCCTTTTCGGTTGTATAATAGTGGCGTGCATTTAATCTGTTCGATTCACTCCTGACAGCGTTGTGCCGATGCAGTTTGAGTGGAAAAAACAAGACGGTCAATTCTATTATCAACGGGAACCAAACACATACCATTATGAAAGAGAAAAGACGCGCAATCTACAGGCTTGTTACCCTTGCTGCAATACTGGCTGGAGCGACAACAAGCGTTCTGGTTGCAAAGCAGGCAACCCTTACCGACATCGATTCCAACAGCTACAACACGGTTGCTGTAGGCAACAGGATCTGGGCGCAGGAGAACCTTAACGTTTCACGATATCGGAACGGAGATGCCATTCCTCAGGCAAAGACTCTGCAGGAGTGGCAGGCGGCTTTGCGGAAAGGCGAGGGAGCATGGTGTTACTACGGCAACCTGCAAAAAAACGGTCAGCAGTACGGGAAGCTGTATAATTGGTTTGCTGTAAATGATCCGAGAGGTCTTGCTCCCTCAGGAACGCATATCCCGACAAAGCAGGAGTGGGAAACACTTGCCAAGGATCTCCCGACCGCCGATAACAGCATAAGGTTCAAGATGCTTCCTGCGGGTCTGAGAAACTATGTTGATGAGAAATATTCCTTTCTCGGTGAGGGGGCTTATTTCTGGTCATCCTCAGAGCATGATGAAAATAGCGCATGGTATATGACATTGAATGCCCAAAACAAGAGTGCCATGCTGAGTGCTGAAGAGAAATACGAGGGCTTGTCCGTCCGAGTCATTAAAGATTGAGAGGGCGACAGAGGGAATCACCCTGCCGGGGGGATTCCCTCTGTCTTTCATTGCAGCAGAAGAAATCTCAGGGGAAGCACGTTCTTCAGGAACAACGGCTGCTTTTTTTTCCGTGCCTTCAGGTCCAGTGATCGGGAGTCGTTTGCTTGCATCCGTCCATCAAAAGCCTCCAGTCAAACCGTAAAACTCCCCAAGGGGCCATCACAGGTTCTGAATCTTTTTGAAATCTTTCGAAATGCCGTTGAACATCCTGTTCGTCGCTGTCTGCATAATTAACGACATTGCCGAATTCGTCATCGAGCGGAGTATCCTGTTCGGCATAATCCTGAAGGCTGGATAAAGCACGAAGCGAACATCGATTTTCAAATCAAAACGCACCCTGGTCTTACGGTTAACCCGATGCATCTCAAGATCAGCAAACGCCTTTCCCTCAAAAAGATATTTCGCCGGATCAGCAATCTTTTCTTTCACCGGAAAGTGCTTCCACCGGATTCTTTTGCCGACCGTATACTGCCTTATCATCTCATCAGTCAGCAGGTCAGGGTCCGTACACTCGATATGCTCAGGCAGTTCAACGAGCAGCTCGTCAATCTGCTCCACAAAAAAGATTACATTCAGCGGGTTATTCTGAGGATCACTGACCCGAAAATGCCACCGATAGACATTTTCAATGTTCGTATCCTCAACCCTGTGGCAAAAAGGATTGAAGCCCAGTATTTTTTTATGGTTGGAAAGGTACTCAGCAGTCCGTTCGAGCTCCTCATGGAATAGCCACTCGCACTTGCTTACTCCCCGGGCATCCATCTCTATTGTCATAGTCTCGAAGGAATCATTTCATTTAACATTACTTCCGGCTGCAGGCGCCCCGCATGATCATGCATGGTAAGGGCACGAATACCATTACCGATCTTTTCCCGCACTGCCTGAGGAAGAGCGGCGCTTAAACTCAATGACCTGTAACTCACTCCCCGCTCAGTTCGCCATTTTTCGGCAAAACCCTCTCCGTCTTATCTCGAAGAAAATCAATAAGCTTCCCGGCCGCAGGGAGAGCATCTGCAGCGCCAAGCCCTAAGCCGCCTATAACCAGGCTTGAAATCGCGCCAAAAGCTAGTGGAGGCCCGAGCAAAGTCACCAGCCTCGTTCCTTTCAGAACCTTCCGTTCGGTAGCGGGATCAAGCCCTCCGTCTTCTTGTGTCATAAAAACAAATGGATACGTTCAATAAAAACCCTTCATGAGAAATCCCTGGCCATGCACTCTTTGCAATGACGAGCGGGTCGTTGACTGTTGTATTGCTGTTAAAGAGAGATAATGCCCCTTTTTTGTTCGTGAGGGAGCAGTTCCCCATGCTTCGACGGTTATGCCGGGTGGTTGTAGACCATGTCGGGCAAATCAACGCCGTCTTCTACGAAAATCACACGTTTTGGGGTGGGAGGGATGTCCGCTAAAAAAGTATTAAAAAATCGAAATACATCCAAAATCGTGACGCCAGAGGATAGCGTCAGGATAACAGCACTGTTTTCTGTTGCTTAACCGAACAACCTCTGCCGGTTTCTTTTATCATCCTCAATTGCTGTTTGCCAAACGGCGTTGCTGGCCGCAGTGGGGACTATCGATGATTTTCCGCTCTTCCTGCGCAGATTTCCACCCAATAAATGGTCGTCTTCCTGCCAACTCTGTTCCTCAAAAGCCGTATTCTTTCCTTATCTTGGCTTTCAGTACTCTTTACAAGACAACTCAGATTATTTCAATCTGTATTTTTGCTGTCTGTTTCCGCTATACGCATGTTTAATAATAAATTATAGTCGCACAGCATCATCTCATTGAGCAACCCCGGCACCCTGATGGAAAAACAAAGCAAACTTGATATCTGGCTGCTTCTGCCGATGGCAGGCCTGACGATTATAGGGCTGATGGCCGTTTTCAGTGCGACTCACGGCACAGGTGACCCGACACTGTTCTACAAACAGCTGGCATGGTGTGTTATCGGTATTGTTGCCGCGCTTTTTGTCTACTTCAACGATGTCCGTGTCATCAGGGATAACTCCTATATCCTTTACGCAATCGGCCTGCTTCTTCTGTTGGTGGTACTGGTGTTTGGCAGAAAGATCGCCGGCCAGACCAGCTGGGTCAAAATCGGATTTTTCAGTTTTCAGCCTTCTGAAATAGCGAAGATGACCACTATTCTTGCCCTGTCGAGATTTCTCTCGGATGAGAAGACCGATATCCGTTCAATTCCCCATCTTTTCATAGCGCTCGTCATTCCTATTGTGCCCGCAGTGCTTATTATGCTTCAGCCGGATATGGGGACGACGCTCACATGTCTCTCCTTCATTGCGCCGATGATTATCATGGCCGGGTTTGATATCTATATTCTCATGCTTTTCTGTTTTCCGCTTATCCTGATGGTGTCAGGTTTTATCAATATCTATGTTTCTGTTCTGCTTGCCCTCGCGCTCCTTGCACTGCTTCTTTTTCAGCAGAAGAAGTTCAGGTCGCACCAGCTGCTCAGTATCGGCGCAGGCCTCGGCGCAGGCCTTTTCACCAACCGTTTTGCCACAGAGATTCTCAAGCCCCACCAGATGAAGCGCATTGAGACCTTTCTCGACCCCATGTCAGATCCCCGGGGTGCCGGATACAACGTGCTTCAGGCCAAGATCGCAATCAGTTCGGGAGGTTTTTTCGGCAAGGGATTTCTTCAGGGAACCCAGACGCAGCTGCGTTTCATTCCTGCCCAATGGACGGATTTTATCTTTTGCGTTATAGCCGAAGAGCTTGGCTTCATCGGCGCAGCTCTTTTGATATCCTTCTATCTCGTGCTGATTCTTCGATTGATCTGGGCCATTTTTTCAATAAAGAACCGCTTTGTCGAGCTGACGCTGGCGGGGTTTGTCTCGCTGCTTTTCATCCATGTGGTCATCAATGTCGGCATGACAATAGGTCTGATCCCCGTAATCGGCGTCCCGCTTCCATTCGTCTCCTACGGAGGCTCTTCACTTGTTGGAAACATGATGATGGTTGGCCTCGCGCTCAACTTTTTCAGGAACAAGAGAAGTCTCGGCTACTAGTCGTCATGGTTAGAACAGTTGCCGCTATAACGCTCGGCTGCAAGCTCAACTATGCCGAAAGCTCCGCCATACTTGATGGTCTGTGCCGGAAGGGGTGGCAGTTGTCATCGCCGGAAGAGGGTGCCGATCTCCTTATTATTCATACATGCGCGGTCACCAGGCTGGCAGAGAAAAAGTGCCGGCAGAGAATCAGGGCGATCATCCGCAGTAACCCCCGGAGCAGGATTGCCGTTATCGGTTGTTATGCCCAGCTGGGCGCCGATGCTCTTTCTTGCATAGAGGGCGTCGATGCCATTCTCGGGAGCAACGACAAGTTTGAGGCCATCAACTACGAGACGATCTTCAGCGACTCCCGGCCGCACCCCTTTATCAAAGTCACCCCCTCCGACGCTCTGGATGAGGTTTTTCCGGGCTACTCCCTCAGCGCGGAATCAGGGTGCAACAGAACTCGCGCATTTCTGAAAGTTCAGGATGGCTGTGATTACGGATGTTCCT
Source organism: Chlorobiaceae bacterium (assembly GCA_037142155.1). GTDB lineage: Bacteria > Bacteroidota > Chlorobiia > Chlorobiales > Chlorobiaceae > Chlorobium. The sequence goes on along the minus strand of JBAXBE010000013.1, from coordinate 29,104 downwards.
ACTGTACCATCCCGGCAATCAGGGGGCGTTCCCGGTCGCTTCCGCTTGAAACTCTTCTGGATCGAGCCCGGCAGCTTGCGGCGAGCGGGTACCGGGAGATTGTGCTGACCGGTGTCAATACCGGCGACTACTCCCATGGAGGCCGGGGACTCTGCGACCTTCTCAGAGGGCTTGAGGGTGTTGAAGTCAACAGGATCCGTATCAGCTCGATAGAGCCTGACATTGTCGACAGCGAACTGATCTCGCTTATCGCAGCTTCAGCAAAGATCGTCCCTCACCTCCACATTCCGCTGCAGAGCGGCTCGGACGCCATTCTGGGATCGATGCGCCGTCGATATGACCTGTCGCTCTACCGTTCACGCATAGAGCATGCCGTCAACAGCATCACCGACTGCTCAATCGGTGCTGATGTCATGGTGGGTTATCCAGGCGAAACCGAAGAGGATTTTCTCGGGATCTGCCGCTTTATCGAGGAGCTCCCGTTAGCCTATCTCCATGTGTTCAGCTGTTCCGTCCGGCCCGGCACCGTCCTTTCTGAACAGGTGGCAAGGCGGGAGCGGACACCTGTCGCACCTGCGGAGATTGCCCGGCGCAGCAGGGAGTTGAGCGAACTGGGGCGGAGAAAGGAGGGGCTTTTCAACTCCCGCTACATCGGCAGGGAGGCGATGGTTCTTTTTGAGGAGCGAAGTCCGGAAGAAGATTCGCAGCAGCAGAGCGGCTATACGCGAAACTATCTCAGGGTGGCGGTGGATATGGCAGGTGCATCCGGGGAGGTTGATCTTAGGGGAGAGGAGCTGCCGGTAGTGATTGAGCGTATGGGGGATGATTTGATATTACACGGGAGACTCTTATCTTGGTAGCGCCTCTATACCATTGTTCTGTACGCCAATCCCTCACAACGATGTATAGCGGTACCGGATAGCAAGCAGTTTTATTTCCACCTTCAACTTAATTCCGCCAATCCATGCCTATCAAGTCGCGTATCCGTTCGATCCCTGATTATCCGAAAAAAGGGATTCTTTTTCGTGATATCACCACGCTCATCAAAGACCCGGTCGGATTCAGGCTGGTCATTGACAACCTCACCCAGCACTATCTCCAGAACGGGGTCGATTTTGATGTTATCGTCGGCATCGAAGCGCGAGGCTTTATCATCGGCGGAGCGCTCTCCTACACGCTTGGCAAAGGGTTTGTTCCGGTCCGCAAGCCGGGCAAGCTGCCTGCCGACGTCGTTTCGCAGGAGTACGAGCTCGAATACGGAACCGACAAGATAGAGATCCACCTCGATGCGCTCCAGCCCGGACAGCGGGTGCTGCTCGTCGACGACCTGCTTGCTACCGGAGGCACCGCTCTGGCCGCGGCATCGCTGGTTGAGAAGGTAGGCGGCATTGTCTCCGAGATGGCATTCATCGTCAACCTGCCCGATATCGGGGGGGAACGAAAGATCCGCGACAAAGGCTACAGCGTCTACTCTCTGACGGAATTCGAGGGGGAGTGAGATGCCACCGCTCTGGCTGGCCGCCCCTTTCGTTCTTCTTCTTCTCCTGATTGCTACAGGACCGCTGTTTTACCGGCGGTTCTGGGAGCACCACTACCCCAAGGTTTCCCTCGGGCTCGGCGTTCTGGTTGCCGTATACTACTGCTTCGCCATGGATCGGGGGCCGTCGCGCGTCTTCAATGCGCTTGAGGAGTATATTTCGTTTATGGCGCTGATTTCAGCGCTCTTCGCAGCTGCCGGGGGCGTTCTGATCAGGATAGGGAGGCGGGGTTCTCCCCTCGTTAACGGGGCCCTGCTTTTCGCTGGAGCGATTCTGGCCAACCTCATCGGGACGACCGGGGCCTCAATGCTCCTCATCAGGCCATATCTGCGGATCAATGAGGGTAGGCTCAAGGCGTTTCATACGGTCTTTTTCATCTTTATTGTCAGCAATATCGGCGGCGCGCTTACCCCGATTGGTGATCCGCCGCTCTTTCTCGGCTTTTTGAAGGGGGTTCCGTTTTTCTGGGTGCTCTCGGCATTGTGGCGACCCTGGCTGCTGGCAATCTCTCTTCTCATTCTGCTGTTCATGGCTCTCGATGCTCTGGCAGGAAAGGGCAGTGCAGTGGCCCTGGAAAAGGGCGGAGGACTCTCTCTCGGTGGTGGCCGAAGCCTCATCTGGCTCCCTCTGATTATCGGCGCGGTCTTTCTTGATCCGGCGGTTTTTTCGTGGGTTCCTTCGCTTCAGGAGAGGGTGCATCTTCCCTTCGGCATCCGTGAAATCCTCCTTTTCGCTCTCGCAGCGGTTGCCTGGAAAAGCGCTGACAGGGAGGCGCTCCGGGCCAACGGCTTCTCTTTTTCGCCGATCAGGGAGGTCGCTTTTCTTTTTCTGGGGATATTCGTCACCATGATTCCCGCACTGCAGCTCGCAGCCGGTTATGCCGCATCGCATGCCGGGGAACTGAGCGTGACAAGGTTCTATTGGATGGCGGGACTCCTGTCGGGAGTGCTTGACAATGCCCCTACCTATATGAGTGCTCTTTCCGGAGCAATGGGTAAGTTCGGTTTCGATATCGGCTCAGTGTCCGATATGCATGCTTTTGCGTCCGGTACCATCGCCCCTCAGGGGGGGGGGGGCACGACGGATGTCTATCTGATGGCAATCTCCGTTGGATCGGTCTTTTTCGGTTCAATGACCTACATCGGCAATGCGCCGAACTTTATGGTTCGCAGCATAGCAGAAGAGGCTCAAGCGGAAGTTCCCGGTTTCATCGGCTATCTCTGCAAATACTCCATCCCGGTGCTCCTGCCGCTCTTTCTTCTCGTATGGTGGCTTTTTTTCAACTACTGAATGTTGCTGAAAAAGAGCGTGCAAAACAGGGCAATTGCTCGCTCAAGCTCAGGCGCCGCCGGATTTCAGGCTCTCGCTCACGGCGTGCTTGAACTCCTTGGAGATCTTGAAGGTCGGCACGTTCTTAGGGTCCACGGTCACCTTCTCCCCGGTTCTCGGGTTTCTGGCCTGGCGGAGATTTTTGTACCGGATGTTGAATGAGCCGAACCCCCTGATCTCAATCCGCTTGCCGGCTTTGAGAGAATCAATGATGCTTTCAAACAGACAGTCAACCACTGATTCCGTTTCGTTTTTTGTCATGCCGGTCCGGTGAGCGATGACATTGACCAGATCAGCCTTTGTGGTTGTGTTTCCCATAGTGATAGAAGGTTATTGTTATCGGTGCGTATCTGCTTATTTAAACCACAATTGAAGTGCAACAATTCCCATAAAGATCGCGAATGCCTTTCGAAGCGTGTCGCTGGATAGCTGAACGGCTATCCTTGCTCCAAAATAAGCCCCAAGAAAAAGCCCTGCGGCCACAAGAAGACCCATCCAGATATGTTCGGTTGAAATCTTCCCCGAACGAAAGTACTCAACAACTCCGAGAATCCCGACAGGCAGGAGCAGTGCTACCAGAGAGGTTCCGCTTGCCGTCTGCTGCGACATGCCGTAGAGCAGCACCAGCGCCGGAACAATGATAACTCCTCCTCCGACGCCGAACAATCCCGCAAGAAGGCCTGCGGCCAGTCCGATCAAAAGCAGGGCAAAAATGTGCATCGGCCACCTACCAGGGTTTGCCGATCAGGAGGTCGCCAGTCCGATGATCTCCTTGATCTCTGTTGCATTGAGTGATTCTTTTTCAATCAGCTTCTCGGCAAGCTGATGCAGGACGTCGATTTTCTCTCTCAGGATGCCTTTGGCATTTTCCATGCACTCCATGATGATGTTGCGGACCTCGACATCAATCTGAAGCGCGGTCTCTTCGCTGTACTCCCGTATGTGTGAGTAATCCTTTCCGAGGAAGACCTCCTTGTGGCTGTCGCCGTAGTTGATCGGGCCGAGTTTTTCGCTCATCCCCCACTGCCGGACCATTCTGCGTGCGATATCGGTCGCCTTTTCGATGTCGTTGGCCGCCCCGGTGCTGATCTCCTCGAAAACCAGCTCTTCGGCTACCCTTCCGCCGAGGGCGTAGGTTATGGCCGCCAGAAGATACTCCCGGTTGTGCGTGTAGCGGTCTTCAAGAGGGAGGTAGGCGGTAAGCCCGAGACTCCGTCCCCGCGGGATGATGGTGACCTTGTGGATGGGATCGGATCCTTTCGTATAACTAGACACAAGCACGTGACCCGCTTCATGATAGGCGGTCATTTTCTTCTGTTCATCCGAGATGACCATGCTTTTTCGCTCCGGACCCATCAAGATCTTGTCACGGGCCTGTTCGAAATTGTCGGGCGTTATGAGCACCTGGTCATTGCGGGCAGCAAGCAGAGCCGCTTCATTGACAAGGTTGGCCAAATCCGCACCCGAAAAGCCGGGAGTGCTTTTTGCCAGAAGGGTTATTTCAACATGCTCGTCGAGCGGCGTGTTTCGTGTATGGATTTTCAGTATCGCCTCGCGCCCCCGGATGTCCGGCTTGTCGATGGTGATCTGCCGGTCGAAACGCCCGGGGCGCAAAAGCGCGGTATCAAGGACGTCAGGCCGGTTTGTGGCCGCAATCAAAATGACATTCTCGCTGGTCGTAAAGCCGTCCATTTCGACAAGAAGCTGATTGAGCGTCTGCTCCCGTTCGTCATGTCCCCCTCCAAGTCCGGCGCCGCGGCTGCGGCCGACGGCATCAATCTCGTCGATAAAGACGATGCAGGGGGAGTTTTTTTTTGCCTGGTCGAAGAGGTCGCGCACACGGGCGGCGCCGACGCCGACAAACATCTCGACAAAATCAGCACCCGATATGGAGAAAAAGGGAACCTTGGCCTCGCCGGCGATCGCTTTTGCCAGAAGGGTCTTGCCTGTTCCCGGAGGACCGAGCAAGAGCACCCCTTTGGGTATCTTGCCTCCTGTTTTCTGGAACTTCTCAGGATTGGTGAGAAATTCTACGGTCTCCTGAAGTTCCTCGACCGCCTCGTCAACGCCGGCAACATCCTTGAAGGTGGTCTTGACCTCGAATTCGCTCACCATCTTTGCCCGGCTTTTGCCGAAGCTGAAAATATTCTTTGCCTGTGCGCCGTTCTGAGCGCCGCCCATGCGGCGCATCATGAAGAAATAGATAAGCCCGAAGATGATCCAGGGCGCAATAAGCACCAGAAAGGTGTTGACTCCGCTGGTTCCTTCCTCGACCTTGATTCTGATCCCTTTTTCGGCAAGAAGATCGGCCTGTTCCGAAGTAAAAGAGGGAATTCTGACGGCGAAACGGTCGCTTAAGAGCGCAGTGCGGTTCGCGAGCTGAAGCTGGGTCGGGCTTTTAAGCCTGGCGTTCAGGATAACCGATTTATCCTCAAGCGTCTTTACCGTTACCTCCGCCAGCAGCTCCTTGGAAAGGATGGATTTATAGTCGTTGTAGGTGATCTCAGGGCTGTCGGCGCTCGAAAAAAAACGCTGGAACAGAAAGAGCATGAAGAGCGCGGCCATCATCAACAGCAAAAAACGGGGAAACCGCCCCTGAGGGGAGTTGCCTTTTCCCTGAAACCATCCTGAGTCCTGGTCATCCTCTTTGACCGGCCGGAATCTGTTTCGGGATGCAGGGTTTGCGGGTTTCTGTCCCGGATTTTCAGCCATAATATTGAGAGCCTATTGAGATTAAATGTAACTTACTACATTAAAAGTAATTAAAACTAGAACTTCAATGGAAAATAAAAAGTTTATTTCTCCCTCCTTCCATTTGAAGTTTCTCTCCCGATTATGGCCATTAAGCTTCCCCCAGGCGCAGTCATTTCATCTTCTGCATGAAAACAGAGCCGGTTTTTTCTTAAATTCTCTGCTCTCGCGTTAGTTTCCTGCTCAATAAACATTAACAGTACGGCGATCATTATGACTGGTCAAAGGGTTCGAACAAGGTTTGCTCCTTCACCAACGGGATACCTTCATGTGGGCGGTCTGAGGACGGCCTTGTATAACTACCTGTTTGCGAAAAAGATGCATGGGGACTTCATCATCCGGATTGAAGACACCGATCAGAGCCGCAAAGTGGAGGACGCGCAGAAAAACCTTATCAAGACCCTCGAATGGGCCGGAATCATCGCTGATGAAAGCCCTGAGCACGGGGGGGACTTCGGTCCGTACGTGCAGTCCGAGAGGCTCAATATCTACGCAGGCTATTGCCGTCAGCTGCTTGAGGACAACCATGCCTACTACTGTTTTGCAACTTCCGAGGAGCTTGAGGAAAACCGCCAGCTTCAGCTCAAACAGGGTCTTCAGCCCAAATACAACAGGAAGTGGCTGCCCGAAGAGATGGGCGGCTCGATGCCGTCAAGCGAGATCGGCAGGCGGCTCGACGCCGGCGAGCCCTATGTCGTGCGCATGAAGGTTCCCGACTATGTTTCCGTATGGTTTGAGGATATCATTCGCGGACCTGTGGAGTTCGATTCGGCGACCATCGACGATCAGGTGCTGATGAAGTCGGACGGCTTTCCTACCTACCATTTTGCAAGCGTCATTGACGATCATCTGATGGGCATCACGCACATCATCAGGGGTGAAGAGTGGCTGCCTTCAATGCCCAAGCATCTTCTTCTCTACGAATTTTTCGGCTGGGAGGCTCCGAAGGTCGCCCATCTGCCGCTCCTGCTCAACCCGGACCGCTCGAAACTCAGCAAACGCCAGGGCGATGTCGCCGTCGAAGACTACATTCGCAAAGGGTACAGCAACGATGCCATCGTGAATTTTGTGGCCATGCTCGGATGGAACGAAGGAGAGGGAAGTGAGCAGGAGGTCTACAGCATGGAGCAGCTCATCGAAAAGTTTTCGCTTGAGAGAGTCGGCAAGGCCGGAGCGGTTTTCAATGTCGACAAGCTCAACTGGCTCGAAAAGCAGTATATCAAGAACCGTCCTGCAGCCGATATCATCGCCCTTATCAGGCCGATTCTCCTCGGCGAGCTCGACAGGCGCACCTCCCTCATGCCGCGTGATCTCATCACCAGTGACGGCTATCTCACCCATGTCATTGAGCTGATGAGGGAGCGTGTTGGATTCGAGCATGAATTCATCTCGTTTTCTCCATACTTCTTTTTTGAGCCGGAGGCCTATGACGAAGAGTCAGTCAACAAGCGGTGGACTCCTGATACCAACACTCTTTTGCGCGAGTTTTCTCTCACACTTGACTCCCTTGAGGAGTTCAATGCCGAAAGCATAGAGGCGGCCCTCAAGGAGTTCGTCGCGCCGAAAGCCCTCAAGCCGGCCGTGATGATCCATCCTCTGCGCATTCTGGCTTCCGGGGTCGGTTTCGGGCCAAGCCTTTACCATATGCTTGAGGTGCTTGGCAAGGAAGTCGTACAGCGGCGCATCAATAAGGGAATTGAAAAAGTCAACTATCATCGGTAATACAAGCAGAGACTCCGGGGTGCCTTTTCGGGCACTCCGAAATTTTTCTTTTGGGGGAAAAAATTTTATTTCTATATTTTGCCACTCGTTGAACGGACAGGTAGCTCAGTTGGTAGAGCAAAGGACTGAAAATCCTTGTGTCGGGGGTTCGATTCCCTCTCTGTCCACCCTACGCTTATTCCTAAAAATCCCCTGAAGTCTCTAACCCCTGTAAAAGCAGGGGTTTATCATTTTCCCTCAGTCCCTCGATATCCCAAGGAGTACACAAAACATTTGGTCAATCCCAAACTTTCGGGGATATTTTTGGGGATATAACCATTATATCCCCAAAAATATCCCCGAAAGTATCCCCAAAAACCCCTATGCCGAGACAAATCATTCCGTTATCAGCACGCAAAATCGAGGTCACCAAGCCGACTGATAATGTGCAGCGTCTTTTTGATGGCGGCGGGTTGTATCTGGAAATCCCGCCGCAGCGATATGCACCGGACGGCAAACCGCTTCCGGCTGCACGGTACTGGCGACTAAAATTCAGGTTTGCCGGAAAAGAGTATCGAATGGCGCTTGGCATGTACCCATCGGTTACGCTGGAAAAGGCAAGGGTGCTACGACAAGAGGTAAAAGACAAGGTTGCGGCCGGCATCAACCCAAGCGAAGAGCGCAGGGAAAAAAAAGCCGTAGCGGTGCAGGAAAAAAAGGAGGCGGAAAATACGGTCGAATGGGTTACGCGGCAATGGCTCCGGGTCGCCGAAACCGAGTGGGCGGATGGGTACGCAAGAACCGTGAAACTGCGTCTTGAGCGAGATGTCCTTCCCATGCTTGGCGACAGGCCGATTGCGGAGGTAACGTCCGCAGACATTCTTGCTGTGTTGCGCCGGATTGAAGATCGTGGCGTTATCGAGACGGCACACCGAGTCAAGACCATCATCGGACAACTGTTTTCATTCGCCATCATCACGTCTGTGCCGGGAGTAACAAACAATCCGGCATCTGGACTTGCAAAAGCCTTGAAGCATGCTCAACCTAAAAGCATGGCCGCGATCCTTGACCCTGCGACATTGGGGATGCTCTTGCGTGCCTGCGACCAATACCCGGCATCATTCATTGTACGCTGTGCCCTGCAACTGGCCCCCCTTCTCTTTGTTCGACCCGGGGAACTGCGTCACGCAGAGTGGGCTGAGTTTGATCTGGACAAGGCAGAGTGGAATATCCCGATGGAAAAGATGAAACTGACGCTGAAAGAAAAGGCGCGTCGAAAGGGAGAGGTTCATACCGTACCATTAGCGCAGCAGGCGGTCGATATCCTTAAAGAACTGTACCCGTACACAAGACGGAGCAAGTTCGTTTTTGCCGGGCGAGACTCATCGAGACCGATGTCCGAGAATACCGTCAACGTGGCGCTCCGAACGATGGGTTGGGATAAGGATGTGGTCACTGGTCACGGGTTCCGGGCGACAGCAAGAACTATGCTGCATGAACGGCTTGGCTTCAGCCCGGACGCCATCGAGGCGCAGTTGGCGCACCGGGTTCCTGACAGGCTTGGCACCGCTTACAACCGCGCAAAGCACCTCACCGAGCGCACGCGCATGATGCAGGAGTGGGCCGACTATCTCGACCAGTTACGAGCCGGTCAATGAAAAACCTTGTCCCAGTGCCACTCTTGCGTGCCGTCGGTATTGCGATAAGCCGCATAAACAGCAGCTTCAAATGACTTGGCAGTAAAGGGCTTGTCGAGGATCGTGAAGTTTTTTTCAAGCGCTCGGTCACGCAGCTCTTTATTAGTATGACCGGTTATGAGGATGACTTTCAGTTCAGGGTTTCTTGCTCGCAATGCATCGGCAAGCTGCACACCATTTTTACCCGCCATGACGATGTCGCTAATTAAAAGCGTGACCTTGCCCGGCGCTGCATCGAAGATCGTTTCGGCTTCATCGGCGGACGTGGTCGACAACACGTCAAACCCATGCATCGAGAGCGACTTTTTAAGTGCAGGAATGATCAAGGGTTCATTGTCGACAATCAGGGCGGTGTCGATTATGTCGGTTAGCCGTGGAGAGTGAGTGACACTGTGATCGGAGAACGGCAAGACTTCTTGGTTGTGCTTTGAGCGCAGCGCCGTAAAAACTTCCGGGTGGCTGATGGGCATGATTTTGCGCATGAAGTCGATGAGCATCTTGCCGGCTTCCAGATAGACTTCGTTTTCATCGTCGGCCGCACCGATCCCGTAGGATCGTTTCAGGTACTCGATGGTTTCTTCCCCAAACGACTCCAGCAGCTTTTCAAGATCGAGCGACACCTTGCCGGTTTTCCAGTAGGAAATCGTCTGCTTGCTGGCCCCAATAATCTCCCCAAGCTCCTCGTCATTACTTACACCGCTCTTGCGCTTCAACTGCTCGATAAACTCGCGGGGCGTACTCTTTTTCCTCATCGTATCAATTTATGTTTTATTTCTGTAAAACATTCTTTAATTTCATGCAACGAAAAAAGCAATTTATGTCACAGACAAGTAAAGGATAATGTAACAAAGCCATGGCAATTAAAGTTCACCGAAATGGAAAAGATGGGCAGGATCGATCACCGGACGTTTAACCGCCGGATTTTCAAGCGCATGTCGGAGTGGAAGGCGCGAGAGCAAGGCCAAGAGGTGTCGGCAAGGACACTGGCGGCAAGGTTCCGGGCCTGTAACCCGGAAACGGTGGCGGAGTACGAGTATATGGAGGACGTTATGCGCCAAGAAATGGAGGCCACACACGAAAAGATTGCCCGGATCGCAGCACGGGCACAGGAGGCTGCGCTATGAGTGAGTTCAAGCTATACCGACTGATCGACATCATCGGTGACAAGAGGCTCGGCATCCCGCCAATTATCCCGGTGAGCCGGACGGCGTGGTATCGAGAAATCCAGCGAGGGAATTACCCGAAGCCGGTCATGCTGACGCCAAGAGTGCCGGCTTGGAGGTCGACGGATATCGATGCTCTGCTGAAAAAACTATTCTCCGGAGCGGAAATTAATACTGCTGATGGGAACTAAAATTGTTGTTAAGTCGTTATTATTATTAAAGATAGCTAAATTCGGATTACGCTCATGACCATCGTGCTTGAGAATCTCGACCAACTCAATTTCTGCCCCATCACCGGTCTGCCGATCGAGGACGTGGAGTTCCGCGTCATCGTTATGGCTGACGGCAGGTGCATGGTGCAGCTGGGCGATTGCGGTAAACGAACCGGGGTGAGTCATGATGAGTTCTGACGCCATACGCAGCACCCTGTACGCCATGATCTTCACTTCGATGCTTGTGGCTGGCAGCTGGATGGTGGCGGCGGTGGGCATCATCATCGCAGCCATTTGCGTGGCGCTTGAAATCCGGGATGTCTGGCAGAGTATACCCCTGCTTACACAACCAACCGAGGAGACGACACTATGACAATGCAGCAACTGGTCGCCAAAGAGACGCTGGCGACCATCACGAAAAGATTGCCCGGATCGCAGCACGGGCACAGGAGGCTGCGCTATGAGTGAGTTCAAGCTATACCGACTGATCGACATCATCGGTGACAAGAGGCTCGGCATCCCGCCAATTATCCCGGTGAGCCGGACGGCGTGGTATCGAGAAATCCAGCGAGGGAATTACCCGAAGCCGGTCATGCTGACGCCAAGAGTGCCGGCTTGGAGGTCGACGGATATCGATGCTCTGCTGAAAAAACTATTCTCCGGAGCGGAAATTAATACTGCTGATGGGAACTAAAATTGTTGTTAAGTCGTTATTATTATTAAAGATAGCTAAATTCGGATTACGCTCATGACCATCGTGCTTGAGAATCTCGACCAACTCAATTTCTGCCCCATCACCGGTCTGCCGATCGAGGACGTGGAGTTCCGCGTCATCGTTATGGCTGACGGCAGGTGCATGGTGCAGCTGGGCGATTGCAACAAGCGCTCGGAGGTCGAGTGAGCGTCGAGAGCATAGAGAGTTTTCGAGCGCTCGGCGCACTGGTGATTGGTCTCGGAATGCTGTTTGCGGCACTGACCCGCCACACCTCCGTTGCTCTTCTTGGCGTTGGTGTTTCAGTGACGATGTTGAGTTGGGAAATCTGGCGAGTTCTATCCCCCCGTTCACATAACCATGATAAAAAAAGGGGATGACATGACGACACAAGCGGCAGAAAAGTTGCCAGTGAAGCAGACGCTGGCTGAAATCATCTATCTCTACCACGACATTGAGGAGGAGTTGTTGAGTTCAGGCGGAGAGATCACGCCGGAAATCGAGCGGCGCATCACAGCCAACGAGAGCGCACTCGGCGACAAGATGGATGCCATGGCTGGAGTGATTTCCTATCTCAAGGGTCAGGCCACTTACCTGAAAGGCGAGGCGGAGCAGTACGCCAACCGCGCAAAGACCCTCTTAAACTCGGTTGAGGGGCTGCGAGAACGGATGACCTTTGCCCTGGTCGAGACGGGTGGAGAGAGAAAGCTCAAGACGGCAAAGCACAGCTTCAGCGTGTCGGAGACAGAGAGTTGGTCGATACGCGACGATGTGACCGAAAAAGAGCGGGAGCATCTGGTCGAGATCGGATGGGCAGAGTGGGTATTCAAGCCGCTCATCAGCTTGATCAAGGATGATGTGAAGAAGGGCGAAGAGATGCCTTCATGTGTCAGCATCCGGCGCAATCAATCGCTCTCAATCCGGTAGGAGGCCACGATGAGCACCATAGAGAAAGAACCACGCATCTACCAGGCGATGATCGACGCATTGAGTGAAGCAGAGGTGATCACGAAGGGGCGCAAGAACCCACAGCAGGGGTACAGTTTTCGCGGCATTGACGACATCTATAACGCCATGCACTCGATTCTTGCCAAGCACCGGCTGTTTACGACGAGCGAGATCCTCAATGTCGAGCGCTTTGAGTGGGAGACGAAAAACGGTGGCCGGATGACGGAGTACGCGCTCCTGATCCGCTGGAAGTTCCAGACGGTGGACGGCAGTTCAGTGACCACTGAAACAGTTGGCCAGGCGATGGACAGCGGCGACAAGGCGGCCAACAAGGCGATGAGCGCCGCTCACAAGTATGCTTTCCTGCAAGCCTTTACCATCCCGACCGAAGGGGACAATGACATCGAGGCATACAGCCCTGAACCGGCACGGCGAGCGGAGCCGGCACGACAGGCGGCAGCAATGAGGCCTGCGGCGCAGAAGGCTGCCACACTTTCTGAGAAGCAGGAGAAGTTCATCCGTGACCTTATCAAGAGCCATGTTTTTACCGATGAGGAGCGGAGGCGGGTTTCGCTGAAGCTGGACGAGAAAACGGCCGACGGCAAGGCCATCATCGATTGGCTGCAGAAAGAGAAAATCGCTCGGCAGGAAGTGCTGGATGGTGAACAGGTGAGGGAGGCATAATTGAGCAACTAAACATAAAGGAGATGACGATGGAGACGATTATTCAGATGGAGACGATTATTCAGGAGTATGTGGACCTTGCCCATCAAGTCGTGGATTTCGCAAAAGCAACGTGGCCAAGTGAGGGTGATATGGGTTGGAGAACGCTTTTCGGTAGATGGCTTCTCGCGGAAGATACCATCAGAGTCTATCTGGCAGATCAGGGAAAAACAACCTCCGTTAGCATGGGGTGTGTGGATGTCAGCCTCTACAGTGGAAGGGTGACCGTTCCCTTTGGGCGACTCGAGGAGATTCGCACAGCGTTCCCTGTTCTGAGGGACAGGTTCTACAAACTGGTTATCACCGATTCGGTTGTGCGCCAAGAAGCCGAGGTGGTTGGCAGGATCGCGTCATGAGTTGCATTATCAAGACCACGCTCAGTGAAGAGGAGGTGGTAGAGTATGAGCGTCGGCGGCGAAAAAGCCTCGTCAGTGCTGGACCGGGAGGTTTGACGGCTGGAGAGCTGCGGCGACTGGCCGCAGCAATCAAGCTCCGCAAGAAGGAACGGGAGCGAGAGCAGCGGAACCGTGAGCGGGAGAGGATGGGCAAGATGCCGATGAAGACCCGGCGTTCGGACCTGAAGAGTGAGACGGAACGGGCGGCCTATTTCAGGGAGGAACTGAAGCGAGCGTCCTGTATCAGTGACAATGCCTTGCGAAAGCGGCCTGTGCCGGTTCTGGTCAAGACGTGCGGGAGATGGAAGGTTCGCAAGACAATCGGCGATAAAGCCCTCTACTATGGGCTTGCTCCAGACATGGAGGAGGCCGAGCGGATGATTGACCGGATGATGGCGATGATCAAGGAGGAACTTGACCGGCGAAAAGGGTGACCATGAGATCACAAGTTTTACTCAAGAAAGAAAAATGACATGATTGAGTTTTTTATCCCCGGACACCCTCAGGCCCTGAAACGGCACCGCACCTTCAGGTGTGGCAAGCGCAACATCAATGTCGACGCGAGCGCGACGCAGAAAAAGACGTTTTTGGCTTGCGCACTCCGCTACCGGCCAGAGCGACCATTGGATGAACCGTTGATGGTCAAGATGGAGTTCTCGTTTCCCCGGCCGAAGTCCCATTTTACCAGGAAAGGACTCAAGCCTTCGGCCCCGCTTCTGCACACCGGTAAGCCGGACGGCACGAATTTGGCAAAGTTTTATGAGGATGCCTTGAACGGCATTTTCTGGCGAGACGACAGTGTGATTGCCCGGCTGAGTATTGAAAAACGGTACGCTGAGGCGCCGGGAATATTCATCAGCATCATGGCAATAAAGGCCTCTGGTGCATAGAGAGCGAGCGGATAAACAAGAACATTTCGAGTAAAGGGATAGCGGATGGCACGACCAACGAAGACCGGCATGGATTACTTCCCCCTCGACACGATGCTTTCAGATGAGGTTTATGCTGTTGAGTGTGCGCATGGCAATAGCGGGTTCGCCGTCATCATCAAACTCTGGCAAGCGTTATACCTGACCGATACCGGTGAGCTGGATTGTTCGGCAGATATTCGCCGAATAACGCTTGCAAAACGGGCAAACATTGAGGTCGCAGAGTGGGAGCGGATTATTGACAGCTGTATTGAGGTCGGTTTATTCGACAGGGATGCATGGCAGCAGCGAAAGGTGATCACCTCTTCAGGGGTAAAGAAACGGATCGCCAAGGTCACCGAGGAGCGTGAAGCCGGACGGCAGCGAGTGAAGAAACGTCACGAAAAGGATTCTTCGCCGAATAATCCAACAGATAACCCAACAGATAACGCTACAGATAATCCTACAAGTGAAAGAGAAAGAGAAAGTGAAAGAGAAAGTGAAAGAGAAAGTGAAAGAGAAAGTGAAACCCAAAAAGAAGACCAAGAGAGCAAAAAGCCTGCAGTGAGGTTTAAGCCGCCCCTGCAGCATGAGGTGGCAGCCTTTTTTCTCGCCCGAGGAGCCCCTGAGAGTGAGGCTGGCAAGTTCTGGTATCACTTCGAGTCAACCGACTGGCATCTGGGAAACCGGGCGAAGATGAAGGACTGGCAGAAGGCGGCAGACAAATGGATCTACAACGCACAGACAAAATACCGAGGAGGAATGCATGGCAACAGTTTCGAGACTCAGCGACGTAATGGCCGGCTTGCCTATCAGCAGCCCGTCGCGCCCGGAGATATCCCGGACATCATCGAGCGCATTGCCACTGACCCGCGCATTGAGTAGTGATGGAACCATGAGCCTCTATCAGGACAGGTTGACCAAAAAAGGGCTGGCTCAAGTATTGGCATCGGTTTCTAGAGCATTTCCGGCCATCAGCCCGGAGGCGCTCGATATTCTCCGGGACCGGTTTGTTGAGAACGGCTTTACGGATAATCGAGCCAGAGACGCCCTTAATCACGTCATCGACACCTACGAAGGGTATGGCGGGTGCCCGAATATCGCCAATTTCATCCAGTACGACCGCCGGGTGCAGACCCTTACCTACAGGGAACTTTGCACAAAGCACGACCAGGGAACTGTTGACTTTGCCGACTACACCCCGATTGATATCGGCCAAGACAAACCACGGTTTGCCAAGAGAGAAGATGTCGAACGATACAGCCTTAAAAAATGGGAGCCAACATGAGTGATCTGTCAGGAATCGTCGTCGGAGAGGAGGATGAAATCATGTTCAACCGACTTGGGTCTATTGCGCAACAGATGGCAGAGATTGCATTTCGCGACCTGTATGTCACAGAAGAAGGAAAGCCGAATCTTGCCGTTGAGCAGGCGTTTATGTCGGGTTATGTCTCAGGTGTTATCCAGCACTTTTTTACAGGCATCCTGCATCCCGACCAATTCAAACTGAAGCGATAGGCGTGATGGCGAATGACACAACCCCAGATGATCACCCTAACCCTGACGGCAACAGAACTGTCTCGAAGAGACGGCAGAGTGTTCCGCTATACCGTGCCATGCCCAGCCGAGATTCTCTATATCGATGGAGAGCAGGTTATTGTTGAGCGCCAGCCGGACGGCGGCGTAGGACATCGCAAGCACAGGCCGGTCGGACATTGGGTGGCTGATTGCGCAGGATCGGCAACGATCAAGGGGTTCGGGGTCAGCGCCGAAAGCCGCGACGAGGTCATCGAGACCATGCGGCGCAGCATCATAGCACGCAAGAAAATCCAGCGGCTCCGCATGGAACTGTACCAGCAGAAGCTGCGGCGGGAGATCAAAACCTTGAGTGAAGTCGGGAGGCGGGAGGAGAGGAGTGAGGAGGGAATATAAATGGTGATTAAGTTGTTATATAAAGATAAGATAACGGATAAAATGAAGGGGTCGAGATGATTTATACCGGTAACTTTGCAAACATAAAGAGCTATGTGCAGGCAGGGTTGAGCCCCATCAGTATCGCGCGTTTCAACAGGTATTTTCGTGGGCACGGGTTCCTCAAGCTGGCGCCGACGGCGTCGATGTTAAGGCTGCCGGAGGATGAGTATACCAAACTCTTCAAGGCCTATGTTCTCGGCAGGCTCAACCCTCACGAGATCATCAAGGAGATCGAGGCGATGAGCTCAAACCCGATTCTTCTCTGTTACGAGAAGGCGACGGATTTTTGTCACCGGATACTGGTGCGGGAGTGGTTGCAGGAGGCAGGATACGATTGTCAGGAGTATGAGCTGAAGAGTAGGGACGCCGAAGAACCGCCAAGAAGCGAGACGCTGGGATTGTTTGATTGACTGGTTGCGGGAAAGGTGTAAGGGTTGCACGCAGTCCGACCAGGACTGAGGGCGTGGTTCGAGACCACGATCCCGCTCAAAAAAAAGTGAAGGGAAAACGAAAACGGATGAAGGATGTTTATTGGTTCAGTTCCGCCGGAAGTCAGGCTCCTTTTTCAGGACCTGGTTCGGGGTACCGGGAGTAAGGAGTTCTACATTGGGTGTTCCGGGAATTTCTCGGTCGACAAGGTGATTGCCAGGATGGGCCTCAATGTCCACTCGAACGACGTGTCGCTTTACTCGAAGCTCGTCGCCGATATTGTGCTGGGAACCGATACGGCGCTTGAGGTAACGCAGGAGGAGTTGCGCCATGTGTTCGCCATCTGGCCGGAGACGAGGTACAAGAAACTCATTCAGGTCATGTTCGCCATGCGGCTCTCGAAGTTCGCGGCTCAGAAGAACGATTACCAGAAGACCTTCTACGAGGTGATGATGACCGACGCGCCTCGCTACTACGAGAACACGGTGTCGAAACTGGAGAAAGGGGCGTTTGATTTCAGCATCAAGAGCTTCTACTTTGGCGATTTTCGCGACTTTCTCGACCTCCCTAAAAAGAAAGAAGGCGGTGTCGGCATCTCCTTCCCTCCCACCTACAAGGCTGGGTACGAGAAAATCTACGACTACGTCGAGAAGAGTTTCGACTATGAGCGGCCAAAATACGAGATCTTCGACCCGAAAACGGCAGAGGCCTTATACGGCAAGCTGCTCCGGGAAGACCAGAACATCTTTTGCAGTGACCAGGATTTCCAGACGCTTGGGGACTACAAGAAGGGAGTTGTCAGGCTGGGCTCTGGCCGGCACTCGCTCTATGTCTACTCTTCGGTGAAGGGTCCGCAGTGCCATTATTTCGAGCGCAGCAGGAAGGAGTTTGTTAACGGTATCGACCTGCTGGCGAGCGACATTGTGCTTGACCGCACCGCAAAGGTTACCGTCAAGGTGTGCAGGGCGGACCAGATAACCTACTTCAAGCACCTCTTTATGAGTGCAAGGGTGAATTACAGTGCCGGAGGTGATTTCGGACTGATTTTTTTTGCCGACAAGAAAGCGTTCGGGTTCGCCGCATTCTCGAAGATGATGTCGACGATGGAGATGTGCTACCTGCACAGCGATTTCGTGGTGCCATCGCATACGACGCGACTCTCGAAGCTGGTCCTTTACCTCTTGAAGGCGAAGGAGGTGCGGCGCTTGATTGCCAGGAAACTCTCTCACTACTACGAGGGGTTGCGCACGACCGTTTACACCGACAAGGCAGTCTCGATGAAGTACCGCGGGGTGTTTGAATTGGACCGCAGAGATAAGGGAAAGCTCATGTATCAGTGCCGATTCAACGAGGAGACTCTTGATGAGGCCTTTCAGCAATGGTTCAGAAAGAAAAAGGGGAAATGATGAAGGACAACATCAGTGAAATCGCGGCCAAGCTGGCCGACATCAATCAGCTCATCAAGCCCTACCAGTTGGCCTATGTCAGCCCCGGAGAGGATTGTGTGGCGCTGGAGAAGAATGCGCATTACATGGACAAAGAGACGCTCGACCGGTTGACGCATAACATTGCCGCCGACGGCTTTCTGTCGCAGCTTCCGTTTGCCATGAAAAGGAAGGATGACGGGCGGTACCTGATTCTCTCCGGCAACCACCGGCTGAAGGCGTCCCTGAAGGCAGGGCTCTCGCATATCCTCATTCTCTATATCGACGAGGTGGACAAGAACACGCAGATAGCTTACCAGCTCTCGCATAACGCACTGGTAGGCAAGGACGACATGCGCCTGCTCCGCGATATCTACCATGAGATGGAGACCTTGGAAGCGCAGGAGTTCAGTGGGCTGAACGGCATGCAGTTTCTTGATATCGAGAAGATCACCACCCAGACGATTAATGACAGCGAGATGGAGTTGACGGAGATGAAGTTCTACTTCATCGAAGATAAGGCTAATGAGGTGAAGCGCGTCTTAAAGGAGCTTGAGCAGCTCAAGATCGATGAGGACAGCTCGATTGTGGTCGGTGATTTCGAAGCCTTCATCAAGACGATGACGGAGGTGAAAAAGGTGTATGGCATCAAGAGCAACTCGATCGCGTTCGCAAAAATGATTCAGCTGTGCGACGAGGTGGTCAGGGAACAAGGGGGTGAGTGATGGCGAAAAGGGGACGGCCAACTGAAGACCTCTACCTGAAATGGGTGGCTGGTCATGAAGAGACGATTATTGCAGACTGTCGGGATGGAGCCGATAACAAGGGTCTGGCGGAGCGGCTCGGTTGCGGACTGACGACTATTGCAACACTGGTGCGTGAGTACCCGCAATTCAAGGCTCTGGTTGATGGAGGCAAGGAGGTTGCTGACAAGAAGGTTTCCTCCGCACTCTTCAAGAGGGCGCTCGGGTACGAATACGAAGAGAGCTCGACCAAGGTCACTGTTGGCAGGGACGGGGTTGGTCAGACGACCTTTGTGGAGAAGACAAAGCGTCAGATGGCACCGGACACCACGGCCTGCATCTTCTGGCTCAAGAATCGTCAACCACAGCTCTGGAGAGATGTGAAGGGTATGGAGTTGAGTGATAAGGACGGCAAAGCCCTCTTCAGGGAGAGGCCGCTGACACGGGAGGAGGTTGTTGAGGAAGGCAAGCGGTGGGGTCTGTCGGAGGAGGAGTTGTTCAGGTGAGTGACGAGTTGGAGCGAGCCGTCGGGGTGCTTGAGGCCAAGCGGCTGGCGCGGATATGGTCAGCCAGAGAGAGCTTTCGGGAGTACCGCAAACTCATTGCCCCGACCCTGAAAGACGGGTGGTTTCGCCAAAGCATCGAGTGCGACATGCAGCAGTTTTGGGATGATTTCGAGGCTGGCAAGCGCCCAAAGCTGATTCTGACAACACCGCCGCAGATGGGCAAGTCGATACTGGTGATTGATTTCCTGAGCTGGATGGCCGGCAAGAACCCGGATCACAAGGTCATCTTTGCCAGCTTTAGCGACCGGCTTGGTGTACGCGCCAACCTGCGGCTTCAGAGGATTATTGAGTCGCCGATCTATCGCCGGATTTTCCCGGAGACGCGCCTTAACGGGATGGATGGTGATACGACTGGCAGGTATCTGCGCAACAAGGACGTGCTGGAGTATGTTGACCGGCAAGGCTATTTCCGCAACACGACGGCCGGCGGTCCGATTACTGGCGAGTCGCTCGACCTGGGGCTTATCGATGACCCGACGAAGGGGCGAGAAGAAGCAAACAGCCCGACGATGAGAGAGAAAACGTGGCTGTGGTATACCGATGACTTCTCGACTCGGTTCAGTGAGGCAGGAGCACTGCTTATCATCATGACCCGCTGGCACGTTGACGACCTTGCAGGGCGCATCATCGAGGCCGACCCGGGAATCACCGTCCGAACCTACAAGGCCATCGCCGAAGAGGACGAGCCCGGCCGGAGACTGCAAGGCGAGCCGCTGTTCCCGGAACTCAAGAGCCTTGAGTTTCTGGAGGACCGCAAACGCCAGATGCGCCTGACCAGTTGGACGAGCCTCTACCAGGCCTCTCCGATTATTGATGAGGGAGATATGTTTCGGCCAGACCAGATCAAACTGATCGACGTCATGCCCGCCAATATCAAGCACAGTGTCCGCTATTGGGACAAGGCCGGCACCGATGCCGGGGGCGCTTACACGGCCGGCGTGCTCATGCATACGACCACGGACGATATGGTCGTCATTGCCGACGTAGTCCGGGGCCAGTGGAGCGCAGGCCGCCGTGAGGACGTCATCCGCCAGACGGCCGAGATGGACGGCAAGGGCGTCAGCGTCTGGGTTGAGCAGGAGCCGGGATCAGGAGGCAAGGAATCAGCCGAGAACACCATCAGGAACCTCATGGGCTACACAGTCAAGGCCGAGGCGGTCACCGGATCAAAGACGACACGCTCCGAGCCGTTTGCCGCATACGTCGAGGCCGGCCGAGTCATGATGAGGCGTAAGCCGTGGAACCGGGAGTACCTCGAGGAGATGCGGCTTTTTCCAAACGGCAAGTACAAGGATCAGGTCGACGCCTCAAGCGGAGCCTACAACAAGCTGACGCTCGGCAAGTCAACGCTCGGTGTCTGGCAGATGTACGCCAACGACGTGGCAGCCAAGCGAGCGGCCGAAGCCGGGGAGTGAACATAGTGAAGAAAGTGAACATTAGTTTGCAACTTTTTATGCAGCACAATGAATAATCATCCACCCCTAAACCCCTACAACCATGACATTCAGCTACGAAGTCATTTCCTTGATCGAGGACGTGTTTGCGTCTCGATGGGAAGCGATTGCCAAGACGATCACCGAGGAACTCGGTTTTCCCGTACAGGAACTGATCAGTGAAGGCGACCGGAAGATGTTTATGCTCATGTACGTCACCGGCTACGCGCATGCGATGGCCGACCGGATCACGGCTGACCGGATCATCAATGCGGCACGGAACAACTGACTGACAGGAGGAAAAGAAAGTGCGTTTTTCCGGGCCGTTTCTTGGCGTATGTTGAACAAACTCAAGAACCCCTGACACTCAAGCCATGAGCGAACCAACCCGCAGACCCATCAGCGACACGCTGCTTCAGACCGTCATCCGTGGCGGCCAATTCATCGACCCGACACAGGAGTGGATGGGCCCGAACCGCCCGATGGCTCCATCAGCGCCGCCGGAGGTTGCCGGGCGGCAGTTCGACTACCCGGTCGGCTACAACATTCAGGTTCAGCCGCGAGAAGCCGAGCCCGTGACCTTCAAGCAGCTCCGGGCGCTGGCCGACAACCTCGACCTGCTACGCCTCGTCATCGAGACCCGAAAAGACCTTGTCTGCTCGCTGGCGTGGGAGATCAGGCCGAAAGACGAAGGCAAGGAACCCGACGACCGGTGCAAGGCCGTGCAGGACATGCTGCAACTGCCAGACCGGGAACATACATGGACTGAGTGGCTCCGCATGGTGCTGGAGGACTTGTTTGTTCTGGACGCTCCCTGCCTCTATCCGCGCCTGACCAAAGGCGGCCAGCTGTACGCGCTCGAGCCGATCGACGGGGCCACCATTACGCGCAAAATTGACCAGACGGGCCGCACGCCACTGCCGCCAGAAATCGCCTACCAGCAGGTACTCAAGGGCGTGCCGGCCGGAGACTTCACGCGCGACGAACTCATTTACCGGCCGCGCAACCTGCGCACCAGCCGCATCTACGGCTTCTCTCCCGTGGAGCAGATCATCATGACGGTGAACATCGCGCTGCGCCGCCAGCTCTCGCAGCTCCAGTACTACACCGAGGGTTCGACACCCGACCTTATCCTGTCAGTGCCGGTCGAGTGGTCAACCGAGCAAGCCACCTCATTCAGGGCGCACTGGCATGAGATGCTCAACGGCAACACGGGCGCACGGCGGCAGACGCAGTTCGTGCCGGGCGGCGTCTCGCTCATCAACACGAAAGAGTCCATGCTGAAAGACGAGTATGATGAGTGGCTTGCCCGTGTCATCACCTACGCCTTCTCGGTGCCGAACCAGCCGTTCGTCAAGCAGATGAACCGCTCGACGGCGGAAACCGCTCAGGATCAAGCCGTCAGTGAGGGCTTGCTTCCGGTACTGAACTGGGTCAAAAGTCTGATTGAGTACGTCCTTATCCGATACTTCGGTTACGCCGACCTGACGCTTGCGTGGGTTGACAACAAAGACCCCGACCTTTTGCAGGCTGCGCAGATCGACCTGCTCAAAGCGCAGGCCGAGCAGATCAGAATCAACTCCGGCGTGCTGGATGAAAACGAAGTGCGTCTTGATCTGGGCCTGTCGGAACTGACCCCGGAGCAGATGCTGGAGCGCAACCCTCCTCCGCCTCCACAGCTCCAAGACGTCCCTAACGACCCTAAAACGTCCCCAGACCAGCCCCAGCAGGGCAAGGTTGAAAAAAAAAGCGCAATCAGGCCCGACCTATTGACCGAGACCGCGAGGCGGTGCGAAAGCTCCGCCTTGCCATGGAGCGATACCTCACCACGTACCTGAAACGGAAAGGCAAGGCCATTGCCGCCGAGGCCGTCCGGCTGTTTGAAGAGACCAGCAAGGCCGAGGACAGTGACCGGGCGGCCGAACTCATCGCACAGCTCGACATCAATTTCGAGGATCTGGTGCCGGAAATGCAGGACTTGCTCATAGAGACCGCCAGGGAGGGCGTGATGGCCGGGGCCGCGCAGATCAGTCTGACGGCCATCGGCGCCACCAAGCAGGCAAACGAGCGAGCCGTCGAATGGGCGATGGATCGGGCCGCCGAGCTTGTCGGCATGAAATGGGTGAACGGCGAACTGGTCGAGAACCCGAATGCTGAGTGGAGCATCAGCCAATCCACGCGCGAGATGATTCATGGGGACGTCAACCGTGCCATCGATGAAGGCTGGAGCAATGACCGGCTGGCCGACAGCTTGATGGAGAATGAGGCGTTCAGCGAAAGCCGGGCGCTCATGATTGCCCGCACCGAGACAGCGTTTGCCGATATTCAGGGCAACTTGGCGGCGTATGAGGAAGCCAAGGCGGTCATCGGAGAGGTGAAGGTCGAGTGGATTACGGCGCAGGATGATCGGGTCAGCGACGAGTGCGAGATGAACGACGGCGAAGTCAGGGAGATCGGAGAAGCGTTTCCGTCAGGTGCCACCGAGCCGCCGCAGCACCCGAACTGTCGATGCGACCTCTTACCGGTGATTGTCGGCGTCGAGTAATTTCAGGCGACCAAGCTTGCAATGATTTTACTTCTTCTTGAGGAGGGTCAATTTCTCCTGCGTATTTTGCCATCCTTCCCCTGGAAGCAGCGGGGCAAGTACCTCAAGCACATAGATGCCTGCAGATTTGGCATCCCATCCTGTCGAACTGGTCAAAAGTGGCTCTATATCGCCAAGGAAACGGGGATCATCAAGCTTCTCAATCAGGTTTATCTCAAATTCTGCCCGACTGATCTTATGCTGTTCATGCTCCATGTAACGCTGGAAGCAGGAAACGATAGACTCCGGGTTGAAAGCTCCCGTTTCGGCGGCATGCCATAGATCGAACAGGTCTCTGCCTTTCTTGCGCTGATAGAGTGCCCGAAGCTTTGTTCCAAGCAACTCATCCCTGCAATAGCTGGTTATCTCGGCGCTCCCGGTATACCATCGTGATTTTATCGAAAAAGGGATCTCTCGATATCCCAATACAGTAAAGTGCTCTCTGGAATTGATCTCGACTTTCAATCGCAAAGGCATCCCTTCTTCTGATTCAACCCGCCATATCAGCGTCACCCGCCCTTCTGACAGCTTCCGTTTGGGTTCCCCAAGCCATGGATTCAGTTTCTCCTGGACTGCATCCATTACCGGCCCGATGGGGCCCGGCGCCTTCTGTACAAGATCGATGTCTTCTGAATATCTAGCCGGAGAAAGATGGAGCTTGAACAGGGCTGTCCCACCACGAAATACCAGATTTGCTGCTGCTACAGGATGACTGTAAAGTTCAACCAGCGCTCGACAGATTATCAGGTCCTGCTCCACTTGGGATATCTGCGGCCAAGGAGCATGCTGTCGCCATTGAGTGATATAATCAAGAGGGATCATAGATCAGGAGAAATCGTTTGGTTGGCCAGAAGCCTCCAGCGGGAGACTTGGCGAACCCCTTGATGCGGCTGTGACGGGCAAAGAAGAGCCGGAACTGGTTTGCGCTCCGAAACATATGCGGCTAAACCTTCAGCCAATGCATCCTGGCCGATCAGTTCAAGCAGGTAGCCTAAGCGTTGAGTCCAGGTAATGGGGGACAACCCGGCTATAGCAACCAATTTTGCTGCGTCAAGGGATTCAGCCAATTCGACGAGTACGGTTACGGCATTATCAAGCCCTCCGGCATGATGGGGATATCCGGTTACATCAAAAGCAGTCACCTCTGGAGTAGATACCTTCAAGTACCCTCGCGGGGTTTTAAAGTCTCGGGTCGGCATGAGCGTTGCATTGTTCCGCTGAATGAAATCAACCCTAACCTCACCGCAGATAATTCCTGGGCGTATATGCTCCAGAATCACCTGAAACGCCTGAGGCCGTTGATGGGCAGCACCATAGTACTCACCGGCCGAGAGAATTCCGGCATAATAGGGCTCTTTCAGATATTCCATCAATGCTGGAATAAACTGGTTTGCCGGCAAGCACGCCATCTTGCGGTATTCCGGCGGGATAATCACATAGAAGCCCCGATACGGCATAGCAACGGCACCTTTGTGCCGCAAACGACGCAATGCTTCACGCGTGGCAATAGCACTCAATCCAAGAGCTGAAGAAGCTTTCGCCCCGCTGAAACAGAATGAGCCTTTTGCCTGTAACCCCTCAATGTATTGGGATAGATTCATGGTGATAGGCTGATGAATCGTTTGAGTAAAGCATCATATTATATGGTTTTTCTCAAACGATTCATAGCGGTGAACTAAAAAGCACTCTTTTTCCCATGGCTAAATAGCGGGAGGGTTTTGTCGTTCATGTTCCTGAGGCAAATCGGATATAGGGGGGCGTGTGTCAGTTGTGAACCGACGGCCATACGCAAATCGGAAAAGCAATAAAGGAGGGAGTTATTGCTATACGCATGAAGAGATGACTCTGCTTTATCTGCAGTATTTCATCACGGAGAAGCGTTTCCGTCTGGTGCCACCGAGCCGCTACAGCACCCGAACTGCCGATGCGACCTTCTGCCGGTCATCGAGGGATAGAATATCCTCAATAGTAAGGTGACAACTAACATGAATAAGGAATGTTGCGTGGGCGAAGTGAATGGCACCCGCCCCGCCGTTTTCAGCGGATTCGTCACTTAAACGATAGAAAGAAGAGAAGAAAGACAGAAAAGAAGATGTACCTAAAAACAGAAAGCGAAATGGCATGATTCCGACTAAAAAAGCCCGCTTGCATCTGCTTGTAAAGTGTCGTATCTTTGTGAGTCGAAGATGTCGTATTTTTGCTATATAAAGTATTGATTAACAATGAGTAAATATGGAACAATCGAATACAAGGTTATAGCAAGAATAGCGCGGAAGAAATGCGCTGTTTTTGTTCGAGAAGATTTCAAGGATCTGAGCGATTATGATCAGATAGGCCGTGCGTTGCGCACCATAACCAAAAAGGGACTGCTTATTCGCCTGGGCTATGGCGTCTATGCAAAGGCTAAAAAATCATCTCTCACCGGCGAGATTGTTCCAGTGGCGCCCTTGCCTGTATTGGCGAAGGAAGCCTTGGCGCGTCTGGGCGTTCAAACAGCTCCTTCCCGTTTGGAACAAGACTATAATGCAGGGAAAACAACTCAGATTCCCACTGGCAGATTAATCGCAGTCAGAGGTCGTATAAATCGAAAAATTGGATATAGGGGGGCGTATGTCAGTTATGAACCAACGGCCTGGAAAAGAACTGTTTGAAGAAGTTGCTCTTCTCAAAAACATCGAGCCCTCCTTTATCGAGAAGGATTGGTTTGTCACGCAAGTTATCGCTGTTCTTGCTGACCTAAATGCCGACGCTTTTGAGTTTGTATTTACCGGCGGCACGGCCCTTTCAAAAGCCCATCATCTCATTAAGCGATTTTCTGAGGATGTAGATTTCAGGATTATTGCATCACCCCAGAACAGAAAGGTACGTTCAAATTTCAAGCATGGGGTCATTGAAAAACTTCGACAAAATGGGTTTGCCGTAGAGAACGAAAACATTCAGGCCAGAGATGAAAATCGTTTCTTCTCCATTGATTTTTATTATCCAAGTCACTTCTCCCGCTCCGATGCGCTCCGACCGCATGTACAGATTGAGATAACAATCAGAGCCCTGCAATGCCTACACAGCTATCTGCCTGTTTCTTCGTTTGTGAATGCGATGACGAAACAACCGCCGGAAGTGCGCCGCATTGCCTGTATTGATCCTGTAGAAAGCGCCTCTGATAAATTGAGTGCACTTGCATGGCGTATCCCTGACCGTGTTCGTGGAGGAAAAGACGATGACCCTTCTCTTGTTCGGCATATCCACGATCTGGCGTTACTAAAAGAACGGGCCTTGATCCATAATAATTTTGCCGCTTTGGTTGCCGCTTCGATGCAGGAAGATGACAGGCGATCAAAAAACAATCCGTCATTTGCCGGATTGCCAATACCGGAAAAATTACGGCAACTGCTGGCGATATTGGAAACGGACAAAGCAGCATACGCCCGCGAGTATGATCTGTTCGTCAAAGGTGTCTCTTATGCGGCAGAAGGGGAAGTTCCCAACTTCACAACGGCGGTGCTGGCTGTTCACGACCTTGTGAAAATATCCGTTTTATAGACAATCAACTATCCTGTAGCAGAGCGATGGGGTATGCATGCATTTTTCATCGTTTCTTTCACGAAGCAAAGCTTCAGGGTAAGCATTTCGTAGAGATTTAAACGCAAGCAAACTTTTTTTGCTATACGCATGAAGAGATGACTCTGCTTTATCTGCAGTATTTCATCACGGAGAAGCGGTTTCGTCAGGTGCCACCGAGCAGCTACAGCACCCGAACTGTCGATGCGACCTCTTACCGGTGATTGATGAGGATTTGGCGTAAAATGATAAATTAAACTGTAAAAAGTAAAGGAAAAGGCAAGAAAATACAAAATAATACGTTGATAATTTACGCCGGAAGCTATAACTTATTCGGAGTGGTCTCTTCAGGAAAACAGCAGTAACAAGGATGCAGTCAAACTACAAAGTTGTGCAGGAAAGCGTGTTGCGGCAGATTGAACAAACGAGACCGCCAATTTTCACCGAGACGGAAATCAAGCAGTGGATGTGGTTCCTGCATCGCGCTTACCAGACCGATATTGAGCAGGCAAAAGCGCCGAAGAGCGACCAGCCGCAACGGCAGAAAAACAAGAGAAAGCCTGCAAACAGTCAAGACTATGAACCCGATCTTTGAGCGGGTCTTTGAGCTCGTCGGTCACCAGATTGATCGAAACGGAGCGCAGGGCTTCACGGCCATTGAAGTAAGGGAGATGATGGCGCTCTTGTGGCGAGCCTATAAGGCGGGACTTGACGGCAACCGTGGCCGGCCGGGCCCGTCACAAACATTCCAGCAGCTCCGGGACAGCAACACGATGGAGCCATTCTTCACATCCGAAGTGGTCATCAGGCGCCGCCTTGACGGCGAATACCACATATCCTCAGAATCCCAATCCCCACCCCCACAACGGGGCGAGTAACCCTTTCACCCATACCACAAAGTCCCGGCATTTTCCGGGATTTTTTTTGCTTTTTTTTTTTGATTTTATTTCGCGTTACGAGAACTAAATAATGGATTAAGTAGTTGATATTATTATAAGTTAATCAATGTTAATTAACACTAGGCTGTCAAAAGGTAGGACGAAAATGAAACACCCGGCCGAATGGAACAACGAGCAGAATCTTTTCAACGATGTGTATCAGGCGCTCGAGGGTGCAGGACTTGATGTAAACGGAACCGAAGAAGAAGGGAGCTACGACGAACAGGGTTGCATCGAGATCAGAGCCGAGGATGGACGGCGCTTCCGCCTTGAGCTTACCGAGATCAGCTTTTAATAACCAACCGGAGACGATTATGTACACCATCTACCTTTACAATTTCGGGTACTCGATTCCTGAACTCTATGCGACACTCGATGAAGCGATGGCGGCCGGCCGCAAAACCGGATTTCAGTTCAATATCATCGACAAGTCATGCGAGATCGTCTACTCAACAGCGACTGTATAGATCAAAACGGAGAAAACCATGACCAGCAAGATTCCTATATGCATACACGCGCTTCCATCGACATGGGTTGCTACAATATCGGCCGCACTGGAACGGGGGGAGATGACCGAGGCTGAACAGGACGAGGTGAACACGGCAATGGCATGGGTGCAGGATGCTCTCTATGTCACAGATGATGAGCAAGGATTCCATGATATGCCATGACAACTACAACCAAACAAGGCGGCGACGATGAAACATTGGTTCAGAAAATACACACTACGAATGGTGACCGAGAGTTCGGCGCTATACGAATGCGGACGCCGGATTCAGGCCGCAAGGGACGTGCATGAGATATGCCGGACGGTACTCAAGATGCATGAGATGAGTGAGGAGCACCTGGTCGTGCTTTATCTGGACACCAAGAACAACGTCACCGGCATCGGGCTGGTGTCGCACGGCACGCTCAATGCCGCACTGATTCACCCGAGAGAGATCTACAAGGGTGCGCTTTTGGCGAACTGCAACGCCATCATTCTCGCCCATAACCACCCGTCAGGAGATGTCACGCCATCGAATGCCGACGTGAGCGTGACGGCGATTATTCGTCAAGTTGGCACTCTGTTGCAGATCGAGCTGCTCGATCACGTTATCATCGGCCTCGACGGCAGTTTTCACTCCTTCAGAGAGTCAGCCGGCGCAACTGGATGGTGATTCGACAAAAAGGGGTCCCCCGTCATATCCAAACCCGGCCTTTCTCCGACCCGCCTCGCCGTACATGATCAATGTCCCTGCCTCAACATACTATACCAAACCAATCCATTGTTCAGCCTGAACTATCTGCCGGACGATGGTTCTTATTAACATAACGGGAACTAATGAAGTACTCCCCATCTATAGGGCAGCTATCGAGAGAAAATAAGTTTGCTCAT
>JBAXBE010000012.1:0-69273 GCA_037142155.1 Chlorobiaceae bacterium | reverse complement strand
GTTTAAGGGTTTTAACCAATTTAACCAGCTGTCCTATTTTTGGGGAGTATTTCATCTGTACCAAAACAGAGTTAAACTGACAGGAAAGGAGCAAGATCATGAGCCACAAACTCAGCAACACATCAGAATCAGGCAATTGGCACTCGGAAGCCGATGTCCAGACTGTCATTGATGGCATTACCATCAAGGGAACTGTATATCGTTCAGCTAACTCTCATTCGGTTGCAATCATTGAGCCGGCAAAGGTCACTGAAACCGTCCGTCATCAGCAGCCGAGTGGCACAAAAGCAATTGAGTCATCAGCAGACAACATCGCTCTGGCGACATCTCTCTTCGAGAGATATCGCTCACGGTTTGCCTCCCTGCTGGCATCAGGCGCAGGGATAAGCAAGGAGTGCTTTCATGTCTCACCCCAGTTTGAAAGTCACGTGATTGCTCAAAACATTACGGGAGTCGGTCAAATCACCTTAACAACCATAACAAGGAGGAGTACGTCATAAAACACTGCTGAACAACCAGTCGCGATTTAACCTATAGACAACTTTCAGGCGACTCTAAAAAAAACTGCTAAAGCGTCGTAGCTCATGGTTTTTGCCATGATCTGCCTCGCAGATCACCATCAATAAACCAAAGGAGAAAACACCATGAGCAACTGTATCCACAAGCCCATCACTGAATTTTGCGCTCATAACAGGAGTGCTGACCACACATCAAATGCGGATCAGGCTCCATTCGTTTTTTTATTGGCATAAGACGGCTTATGTCCCATATACCGTTGTATGTTTATCACATAACCAAAAAAAAGGAGGGCCGCATGAAACTTGATCACATTATCGAAGCATACGTAGCCGACCAGGAGTGGCGCGAGGTATCAGTAGAAAGGGATGAGGCAAAAGAGACCTGCGAAGCCTCCCTCCATCTCTCGGTCAGCAACCAGTCATACCGAACCTTTATCGAAGCGGATGAAAAGCGGGAAATGTTTTTCCTGTACATGTATGCGCCATTCAGCGTCATTGAAGGCAAGTTCGTCGATGCCTGCATGCTCTTCAATTTTCTCAACGACCAGTATACCTACCGAGGGAAACTGACGGTCCTGGATGACGGCGCAATCCGCTACAAAGAGTGCATTGACCTTGACAGGCTGGAGCCAAACATGGCAATGATCGACAACATGGTGAGCAGTGGCGTCGGACTGTTCCGCGATCATTGCGAAGCCATTGCTGCCGTCGCCCTGACAAGGAAAACCTATGAAGCAATCCGTGAGGATTACGACAAAAAGAATGCCGCCCGTGAAGCGCTGAAACAACAAAATGACACCGAAGAGAATGGCAATGCGGGGCCAGAAGAAAACGACTAAAAAAGGAGGCTGCCAGCAACCCATAACACAAGACACCAGTCGCTGATTTAACCAGTCACAACTTGCAGGGGCGACGTTAATCAACACTTGCTAAAGCGTGCATGCTCATGGTGGTTTTTCCCCATGATCTGCACTTCCAGATCAACAAAAAAACTAAAACAGGAGAAAACACCATGAGCAACATCATCCCGCCATCCACAGCAATAACAGTCGACAACATAGCCTATCTGCTCAGTGTCGCTGGTCGCGAAGAGGCCGGCGAACTCACCGTCCAGATCTGCCTGCCGCTCACCATCATTTCCGGCAAATTTGTCGATGTCTCCTGGTTTTGCGGCTTTATCAACAAACGGCACAGCCCGGCCGGAAAGTTCGGGGTCGACCCTCAGCGCAGAATCAATTACACCGTGGTCATAAGCAGGACGGATACAACCCATGACACCGAGCTTATTGAAAATGCAGTGCAAACTGCGACAACACTCTTTACTTGCTATCACAGTGAAATAACCACCGCCGCTACCACAAGAGCCCCCTACGCCACCATCATGGAGGAACTTGCGGAGAAGGAGGAACAATCAAAAAAGGAGGATGCCAGCAACCCATAACACCAGACAGCAGTCGCCGATTTAACCGGTCACAACTTGCAGGGCGACGTTAATCAACACTTGCTAAAGCGTGCATGCTCATGGTGGTTTTTCCCCATGATCTGCACTCCCGGATCATCAAAAAAACTAAAACAGGAGAAAACACCATGAGAAAAACGCATTTGACAGAAACACTGCAGCAGGCAATGACCACAAAAGGCATCTGCAAGAAAGATATTATTCTGGCTTATGGCCATAAAAATGTCAACAAGGCCTATCGCGTCCTTAATGGCGTTCTCGGCAATGCCGTTTACAGTGAGACGATCCTGCGGCATGGCCTGATGAAGACCATTATTGAACTGCTCGAGTTAAACGAGGAAATAATCCGGGCAGCAATCAATCTGGATCTGCTGGATTACAACAATGCAGCAGAGGCCTACCAGCGAAGCATCTTCAAGCCGCTCATCTATGCCGAGACAAAAGAAACAATGCCAAGCTCAATAACCATGTTCGGCCTGTCCAACGGCATGAGACGCTGGAAGACCATTGAACTTCCCGTAAAAATCGCCAGCTGGCCCGAGAAACAGCAGCTTGAGATCATAAGGCAGGAAATCAAGGATCATTACTTGAGACAGGATGGGGGCGTGCCTTTTTTCGGAAGAATAACCGGATACCGGTACTGCAAGACCTACGACACGTCCTATCTCTTCACACCTGACGGGGAACTGATTGATGGGAAACAGGAAGGCTTCATCATACCAATCGCAAGCGTATATCTGGGATGAAGTTAAGCCCCAAGAACAAACATTAAACCATAACAGCCATGAACAGAAACGATCCAAATGTCATCGACCGGGCAGAGGGGTGCCTGCTCGGCCAGCTTGCGGGCGATGCGCTCGGCAGCCTGGTGGAATTCCAAACCCCTGAAAGGATTCAGGCACTTTACCCTGAAGGAGTCAGGCAGATGGCCGACGGGGGCACGTTCAACACCATTGCAGGGCAGCCCACCGACGACTCTGAAATGGCGCTGCTTCTTGCCCGCTCTCTGGTGGAGTGCGGGACTTACGACACCGAAGCCATATTCGAGCAATACCAATGGTGGGGTGAGTCCGGACCATTCGATATCGGAAACACGATTTCCTCAGCACTGTTTGGCGAGACAAATCCTGAAAGCGAAGCAAACGGAGCTATGATGCGCATCAGCCCGATCGGCATATTCGGAGCAAAGCATGGCCTGCACCAGGTCGCCCGGTGGGCAAAAGAGGATGCCGCACTCACCCACCCTCACCCGGTTTGCGTTCAGGCCAATGCGCTCTATGCAATGGCAATCGCCCATGCAGTTCGCACAGGGCCATCCCCGGAAGAGCTGTACGCTTCGATAATCTCATGGATGCAGGTGATGGATACCGAAGCAGCACTGGTGGATATCGTCCATGGTGCCGCGGTGGGGCCTCCGTCAGACTATGTCAGCTTGCAAGGCTGGGTACTCATCGCATTCCGTAACGCACTCTACCAGCTGCTTCACGCCCCAAATCTGGAAGAAGGGGTGGTAAACACCATCATGCATGGCGGCGACACCGACACCAACGCATCCATCTGCGGTGCGTTGCTCGGTGCAGTCCATGGACGCAAGGCAATGCCGAAACAATGGGTAACCACCCTCCAGAACTGCCGCCCCGAAGCAGGAAAGCCCAATGTCCGCCGCCCCCGCCCGGAATGTCTCTGGCCCATAGATGCAATTGATCTGGCTCGAAAACTGCTATAGCCCAACTGCCAACTCCCCTATGAACGATTTACGAATAACATCGGCAGGCCTGACTGACATCGGCAATGTCCGCGACCACAATGAGGACGCCTTTGCCATCAACAATGACCTTGGCCTCTTTATCGTCGCTGACGGCGTTGGCGGAGAGCAGGCTGGCGAGATAGCCTCATCGCTCATTGCCGAATCGCTCCCTCTCTTTGTCAAAAAAACATTACAGGCACTGCCCCCGGAACCCGACGAAGAGGAAATCGCCGTTGCACTCGGCCGTTGCATCCAGGAAACCAACCGTCTGGTTCACGAAAGAAGCCGCGCTGTACCGCAATGGCAAGGAATGGCGTCAACCCTCGTAACATGCCTTGTCCGGGGCACGACAGCCTGCATCGCCCATATTGGCGACAGCAAAGCGTACATCCTGAAAAGAAAAGCGCTCAAACGCCTGACAACCGACCACTCTCTTCCCCACCCCTGCCATTTTCGCAATGTCATCACTCGAAGTATCGGCTCAATGGAAGAGGTTTCGGCTGATATCGCCTGTCACACCATCGAACCGGGAGACAAGATTCTCCTCTGCTCCGGACACCATCTGACCAGTAAACAGGTTCCCGTCAGACTCCTCCTGAAGTTACGTCCATCGTCAGTTTTGATGTCACCGAATGAATTACGACGATTGAGCGGCGGCTCACTTGTGTTCGTCTTCCTTGGCTCACACCTGACATCTTTGATGCCTTTTCCGTAACGCTCACGACCCTGACTTTTGACCACAGCCGCTTACAGTGGTTTGCAATCTGCTCCTGTAAGCCGATTGCGAGGGACCTACCCTCATCTCTCACGCCGCTTATCTGCGGCACACGGACGACATTCATAACTCACACTTGCGAAATCTGCCAAGATGCTGCACCAGAGGTGTCGGGTGCTGGCAGAAGCTAGTGGCGCTAGCCGACGCTACGCGGGAGATTTCTCTCTGCGTTCGAAATGACAGGAAAGGGGGTAGGCAAGAACAGTCTGGAGCGACTGCAAGGATAAATACTGAGAAAGCTCATGATTGAGCTGCACAAGAAGCTGGAACATGACAGAAAAGGAACTTGGTACTCGGCATTCATAACACTCAGTTCTGACGGCTCAGAGTGCTACCAACATGACGTCCCTTCTAGACCTGCGATTCATCCCAGTCTCCAAATCTTCCTCTCACACCTGAATCTTGTAGTACTCGCGGTACCAAGCGACGAAGCGTTTGATGCCCTCTTCTACGGGGGTTTCGGGTTTGTAGCGGACGTCTTCCATCAGCTGGTCGACATCGGCGTAGGTGTCGGGGACGTCGCCGGGCTGCAGGGGGAGGTACTCCTTCTCGGCGGTGCGGCCAAGCTGGCGCTCGAGGGCTTCGATGTACTCCATGAGATTGACCGGGCTGCTGTTGCCGATATTGTAGACACGCCAGGGGGCTCGGCTGGTGCCGGGGTCTGGGTTGAGGCCGGTCCAGTCGGGGTTGGGCTGGGCGGTGTGATCGAGGGTCCTGATGATCCCTTCGGTAATATCGCCGATGAAGGTGAAGTCCCGGCGATGGTTGCCGAAGTTGAAGACCTTTATCGGGCGGTTGTTGACGATGGCGTCGGTGAAGAGAAAGAGCGCCATGTCGGGGCGGCCCCAGGGGCCGTAAACGGTAAAGAAGCGGAGGCCAGTCGTCGGAAGGTTGTAGAGATGGCTGTAGGTGTGCGCCATGAGCTCATTTGCCTTCTTGCTCGCCGCATAGAGCGAGAGCGGATGGTCGACATTGTCGTGCACCGAAAAGGGCATGGTTTCGTTTGCGCCGTAGACTGAGCTTGACGATGCGTAGACGAGATGCTTGACGCCGTTATGGCGGCACCCTTCGAGAATGTTGAGGAACCCAAGGATATTGCTTTCAATATAGGCATGCGGATTGGTGAGGGAGTAACGCACTCCTGCTTGTGCAGCAAGATTGACGACCTTCTCGAACTTGCCGGTGCTGAAGAGCTCTTCCATTGCGCCCCGGTCGGAGATGTCGGCTTTGACAAACCGGAACCCTTTACGGCCAAGAAGCATCGAGAGCCTTGCCTCTTTGAGCGTGACATCGTAGTAGTCGTTCATGTTGTCGACACCGGTCACCTGCTCTCCCCTGTCAAGAAGCTGCTGGCAGACATGGAACCCAATAAATCCGGCTGCGCCGGTTACCAGTATATTCATTGCATCAAGTGGTTGAAACGTTTTTGGGGACGGCCTCTCGGGCGAACTATTTGTATCTCCCTATAATAAAAACATTTCAAGGGCCAGACAAAATCCAAAAACAGGCAAAGGGCGGGAAGAAATGAGATTGAAAAGTTCGCCTCTTCGTAATTGTAACTTTTTTAGGTTATTCATGGTAATTTCCATAAATATTTAAGTATATATTGGTGAGTGAAGGGGAGCTGAAGATGTTCCCCGCAGCAATCAAGAAGACCTACCCGTTATGAGCCGCTTTTTTGAGAGATATGAAGCAGACCCCGCGAGCTTTTTTGATGAGGTTATTTCAAAAGAGGGCGTGCCGAGGGCGCATTATGACAAGCTGCTTCACCGCTTCGGTCAGTTCACTACGGACGACATCCGGGCTCGTCGCCAGATCGTCAACATCTTCTTCCGCAATCAGGGAATCACTTTTACCGTCTACGGTGTCGATGAGGGCATTGAGCGGATTTTCCCTTTTGACCTTATTCCCCGTGTGGTTCCTGCCAACGAATGGCAGACCATTGAAAAGGGGCTTGCGCAGAGAGTCACCGCTCTGAACGAGTTCCTCAAAGATATCTATCACACCCAGAAAATCCTCAAGGACAAGGTGGTGCCTGCAGAGCTGGTGCTTGGAAGCAAGCACTTCTGCCGTGAGTTTGTTGGAGTCAACCCTCCGCAGGGCATCTACATCCACGTCACCGGAAGCGACATCATCCGCGACCAGAACGGCAAATATCTCGTGCTTGAGGACAACCTGCGCACGCCGAGCGGCGTCTCCTATATGCTGCAGAACCGGCAGGCGATGAAGCGCGCCTTTCCCGTGCTCTTTGAAAAATACAAGATACGCCCGATTGAGAACTACCCGCAGGAGCTGCTGCGCACCCTTCAGGAGATCAGTCCTGTCTCAAGGAAAGACCCGAATGTCGTCGTGCTCACTCCGGGCATCTACAACTCCGCCTACTTCGAGCACAGCTTCCTTGCCCGCCAGATGGGCGTGGAGCTGACTGAGGGCAAGGACCTCGTCGTGAACAACAACAAGGTCTACACCCGGACCACCCGTGGCCTCGAGCGGGTTGACGTCATCTACCGCAGGGTGGACGATGCCTACCTCGACCCGCTGGTATTCAGGCCCGACTCCAAGCTTGGCGTCGCGGGGCTCATCAACGCCTACCGCAAGGGCAATGTGTCACTTGCCAACGCCATCGGCACCGGCGTGGTGGACGACAAGGTCATCTACAGCTTCGTGCCGGACATCATCAAATACTATCTCGGCGAAGATCCGATTCTGGAGAATGTGCCCACCTGGCTCCCCAGCAGGCCCGCTCACATGAAGTACATCCTTGAAAACCTCGGTTCACTGGTGGTCAAGGCGGCAAATGAGTCGGGTGGCTACGGCATGCTGATAGGCCCTGAATCGACAATCGCCGAACAGGAGAAGTTTGCCGAAATGATTGTGGCAAATCCGCGCAACTATATCGCCCAGCCGACCATATCGCTCTCGCGCCATCCAAGCTTTTTCAACGATACTGAGCTTTATGGATGCCATATCGACCTTCGGCCCTATGTATTGTATGGCAAAACGATTACTATAGTTCCTGGCGGCCTGACACGGGTTGCCCTCAAGAAGGGCTCTCTGGTGGTCAACTCCTCGCAGGGCGGAGGAAGCAAGGATACCTGGGTTGTCGACGAATAAATAATTACTAGCACCATTAGCGTATGTTAAGCCGCGTTGCCGAATCCCTCTTCTGGATGAGCCGATATTTTGAAAGGGCCGAAAACACGGCCAGGTTCCTCGACGTCAATTTCAACCTGCTGCTCGACCTCAACAACATCACCCATGCCGAGAATCCGAACTACTGGATAGCCCTCATCCTCGTCACCAGCGACAAGGACCGGTTCAACGAGCTCTACCAGGAGTACACCGCATACACCGTCACCGACTATCTGGTCTTCAACAAGGATAACCCGAACTCCATCACCTCCTGCATAGGCCTGGCACGCGAAAATGCGCGGAGCATCATCGAGAGCATCTCAAGCGAGATGTGGGAGCAGGTCAACAACCTCTACCACTATCTGCAGAGCGTCACGCCGCTGACCGTGCAAACCGACCCCTACACCTTTTACAAGGAGATCAAGAACGCATCGCACCTCTTTCAGGGCATCACCGACAACACCTTCTCGCATAACGAGGGGTGGGACTTCATTCAGATTGCCAAGTACCTCGAGCGGACCGACAACATCGCCCGCCTGATCGACGTCAAATACCACATGCTTCTGCCGGAACTGAAAAGTCCTCATGCCCTCTCTGAAGAGCCGATGGATGTGGTCGATGGCTCTGTCGACATCATCCAGTGGATGGCCGTCCTGAAAAGCTGCAGTGCGCTTGAAGCGTTCCGCAAGGTCTATCTGTCGAAGATCGACCCCGACAACATTCTCCGGTTTCTGATTCTCGACCGAACCTTCCCTCGCAGCATCAACTTTTCTGTCTGTGCTGCTGAAGATGCGCTCTGGAGGATATCGGGCAGCTCACGGCACCGCTACGTGAACAATGCCGACCGTCTCATCGGAAAGATGGAGGCGGAACTGAGCTATACCTCCATCGAGGACATCTATGGAAAAGGCCTGCACCACTACCTCGGAGACCTTGAGCAGAGGCTTGTCAAAATCGGCGAACAGGTGCATCTGACCTATTTCGCCTACCACACTCCTGAAATCGAGTCTGGTGATATTGAGGCGGCGCTCCCCTTTACCGGCATTGCCGGAGGAAGAGCTAACTGGAGCCAGGCACAGCAGCATCAGCAGCAGCAATAACCGGTTGTAAACGTCAATAAAAGAATGATCCTAAAAGTTGAACACTCCACGCTGTTTGAATATGACAACCCTATCTATGAAACAGCAACCGAAGTAAGGCTTCACCCAGACAGCAACCATTCGGCGCCCCAGCGGTGCGCGAGCTTCAAGCTGCAGGTCGATCCGCCGGCCACAATTTTTGAATACACCGACTTCTACGGCAACAGCGTTCATCATTTCAATCTGCTGCAGAGCCACAAGCGGGTTAAAATAGTTGCGACTTCGGTCGTGGAAACAGGCATTGGCAACTCGAAGGCAAGTGATGACGAGGAGATCCAGCTCATGGATTTTTCCGCCGAAAGCCGCTATGTCCACTTCGATCAGGCTGTCAAGGATTTCACCTCGCGCTTTCCATCCAATCTGGACAGCTATGAGCTTTCCGAATCGATTTGCCGCACCATAAACGAGTCATTCATCTACGAACCGGGCGTCACCGATGTGCACAGCACCAGCTCGGTCGTCATGGTGCTCGGACGCGGAGTCTGCCAGGATTTCGCCCACATTATGCTTGCATCGTGCCGCTATCTCGGCGTTCCCGCCCGCTACGTCAGCGGCTACCTTTTTGGCGGAAGCACTCCTGACGGAAGGGATGAAGCAAGTCATGCATGGTGTGAGGTCTACTGCGGAAAGGAGAGAGGGTGGATTGGCATGGACCCGACCCACAGCACCCTTCTGGCCGATGAGCGCTACATCAAGATCGGATCCGGAAGGGATTACGACGACGTCCCCCCGGTAAGGGGGACCTACAAAGGGAATGCAATAGAGAAACTCAGCGTATCGGTAAAAGTCTCCTCAATGGAGTAAGGTGCCTGCTCAGACTTAAAGCAGATAGTTCTCCCCTTCATGCCAGGGCAGGTAGGCGCTGAAGGTACTCCCCCGTCCCGGCTCGCTCTTGCAATCAATCCCGCCCTTGTGCTGCTTGACAATCCCGTAGACCGTTGAAAGACCCAGTCCAATCCCCTTTCCAAGCTCTTTGGTGGTAAAAAACGGCTCGAAAATGTGAGGCAGGACATGTTTGTTGATTCCGCAACCGTTATCGGTCACGGAAAGCAGCGCGTACTCTCCCGGAGTCAGAAAGGGCGAACGAAGGAGGGGGTATCCGTCATCAACATCTGTTTTGGCTGTTTTTATAATGATTTTGCCCTTCCCTGTTATTGCGTCCCGGGCGTTGATGCAGAGATTGGCAAGAAGCTGGTCGACCTGCGTGGGGTCCATTTTTACAAAAATCCTCTCTTCCGCCGGCACCCACTCAAGCTCGATCTGACTGCCGATAAGCCGCCTGAGCATCGGAAGCATCCTCTCGACCATCAGATTGATCTCGATAACCATCGGCATGACGGTCTGTCGCTTGGCGAACGAGAGGAGTTGCCGGATGAGGTCAGCGGAGCGCATCGAGGCCCGGAGTATCTCCTTGAGATTTCCTGCGACTGCATGGCTAACGCCCTTCTGATGAATCGCTCTTTGGGTATTCTCAATAATCAGGCCGAGCATCTTGTCGAAATCCGTGGCGATACCCCCTGCAAGCTGACCGATCAGTGCCATTTTCTGAGACTGAATGAGCATCTCCTGGGCAAGCTGTTCAGAGTGCAGGGCCATTTTGCTGGCGACAACTTCCCATGCAATATCGGCCATGGACTCAGCCAGTGCCGAGTCCTCGGCATCGTAAGGCTCCTCCTTGCCGGTCACTCCGAAAATACCGATCACCTCTCCACCCTCCAGCAAAGGGACAACAACCGAGCGCCTGCACTCTTCTCTGTTATTCTCCCTGAATCGGAGATCACTCGCGCCGTCGCTGCCATTATCAATGACCGTTTTTCGCTCCCGAAGTGCGACAATCCAGAATTCAGCAAGACGGCGCGAAAAGCTCGCATCAGAAGCGGCTTCGGAACATGAATCTCCATCACCGCTCGCAGAGCATGCCTGGATGAAAAAAGCCGTCTGATCATGATTGATGCGCTGGCTGAAGCCGAACGAGCTGCGGGTTATTCTTGAGATTTCATCGAGTGCTGCCTTCAGGACACGTTCAATCGGCTCGCTGTCGCCCAGTGATTGCAGATGAAGCCGAAATGCAGAGAGCGACTCAGCCCTCTTGCGGAGCGCGATATCATGAATCAGTCCGATAATGCAGGGTTCACCTCTTTCAACAAAATACTGCAGGTGGATTTCGCCCCAGACATGCGTCCCGTTTTTCCTCCGGATACGCGACTCGACAACCCTGTCTGGAACACGGAAGGAGAGCGTCTCGCTAAAGGCTGAAGAAAACGGACCGGCATCCAGTTCATCTAAAAAACTGACAAAGGGAAGGCCTGACATCTCTCCGGGCAAAAAGCCAAGAAGATTAAATGCGGATGGTGAAACATAACTCAGAAGACCACCTCTGTCGGCGATAAAGAGCAACGCACCAAGATGCTCCATAATCGGCTGAAACCTGCTGTCAGGGTTGCCCGGAGCGTCATCAGCCAACACCCTCATCTCTTTTGGCCGGGCTATCTCTATATTCTCTCTCTTGCTCATAGGGGATTTCATTAATTCCTTACTATCGGCAGGCCTCTCCCCACCTCTCTTTAGTGCCTGTGATTCTGCACCGCTGACACCATTAAGACAGTCTGCCTGACGTCGCCAGCCAATCAACATCTGCTCGCCGCTACAAACCTGATATGAAGTATATAAAGTATATATATAATCATAGAATAGTACGCATTTTATCGTGCATTATCAAGCAATAACCTGCGCTTTGAGGAAAACATCAAAGATACCGACAGATTTGCCATGAATGAATAATGGCTTGCCGTTCGACATGCTTTTATTTCTGAATCTCTTTGGCTACCTTGACTGAGCTAAAAGCGGCGCCTATCGGCAACCCTTGCCGTTTCACCCTGTTTCGGATTCACCGCACACACAAGCACGGCATGAAATTCAGCCTCATCACCACCGACATTCGTTCGTCAGCCAGATGCGGACTCCTTGAAACAGACCACGGAACCATTCCTACGCCGGTATTCATGCCTGTAGGCACCCGGGCCAGCGTCAAATCCGTTGAACCCCACGAACTCAAAGAGCAGAACGTCCATATCGTCCTGGCAAACACCTACCATCTCTACCTGAAGCCCGGAAATGACATTATCCGCCAGGCAGGAGGCGTCCACCGCTTCATGAACTGGCAGGGCCCTCTTTTGACCGACAGCGGCGGATACCAGGTCTACTCGCTCTCCGACCTGCGGAAGATCAGCGAGGAGGGAGTTGTCTTCAAGTCTCACCTTGACGGCTCAAAACAGCATTTCACACCTGAAAACGTCGTCGATACGCAGCGCATCATCGGCAGCGACATCATGATGCCGCTTGACGAGTGCCCCCCATCGAGCGCAGAAAGGGAGTATATCGGCAAATCGGGAGCGCTGACCATCCGCTGGGCGGAGAGGGCAAAAGAGCGTTTCGCAGCAACCGCGCCCCTCTACGGGCATGAACAATACCTTTTCGGCATCACGCAGGGCGGCATCCATGAGGACCTCCGCACCATCTCGACCAAGGCGCTTGTCGACCTCGATTTTGACGGCTACTCCATCGGCGGCATGGCCGTCGGGGAACCGGCCGAAGAGATGTACCGCATTCTCGACCTCTCCGGCGCCCTGCTTCCCGAGCACAAGCCCCGCTACCTGATGGGGGTGGGAACACCCGAAAACATCCTCAACGCCATCGAGCGTGGTGTAGACATGTTCGACTGCGTCATCCCGACAAGGGAGGGGCGCAACGGCCGCGTCTATACACGCAACGGGAAGATGAACCTCCGCTCGGCGGTTTATTCCACTGACTTCCGCTCCATCGACGAAGGGTTCGACAACGATATCTGCCGCAACTACTCCCGCGCCTACATCCGCCATCTTTTGAACGTCGGAGAGATTCTCGGCCTCAAGCTCTGCACGCTGCAGAACATCTCCTTCTTCATGTGGCTGACGGCGACGGCAAGAACGGAAATACAGAAAGGCTCCTTCATGGAGTGGAAACAGGATTTTCTAGAACGATTCAACCGCAATGAACAAGCATAACGTCTTTCTCCTCAGCCTCGGCTGCTCAAAGAACACCGTCGACTCCGAACGGCTGATGGCACAGGCCGAAGCATCCGGCATCACCTTCACCGACCATGCCGACCAGGCCGACACAATTCTCATCAACACCTGCGCATTCATCGAGGATGCCAAGGAGGAGTCCATTGCCGAGACCCTTGCCGCCATCGGAAAGAAATCGGAGGGGAAGGCCCGGCGGGTCTACGTGATGGGCTGCCTCAGCGAACTCTACCGGGATGAGCTCCATGCAGAGATGCCTGAGGTGGACGGCTTTTTTGGCACCCGGGAGCTGCCTGAAGTGCTTGCGGCCATCGGCTCCGGCTACCGGGAGGAGCTTTACGACCGGCGTTCGCTGTTGACCCCTTCTCACCATGCATATCTCAAGATTGCCGAGGGGTGCAACCGGTCATGCTCGTTCTGCTCGATACCAATAATAAGAGGCCGCTATATCAGCCAGCCGCCGGAGCAGCTGCTGCGCGAAGCCGCCCTCCTTAAAAATGCCGGAGTCAAGGAGCTGAATGTAATCGCTCAGGATATAAGCCTCTATGGCTACGACCTTGCCGGCAAAACCCTCCTGAACGACCTGGTACTGAAGCTTTCGGATATGGATTTCGAGTGGATCAGGCTTTTTTACGCCTATCCGGTGAACTTTCCGATGGAGGTTATCCGCACGATGCGCGACCGACAGAACGTCTGCAACTACCTCGACATCCCTCTCCAGCACTGCAACAATCGCATCCTCCGCTCCATGAACCGGGGCATCGACAAAAGAGGAACCCTCCGGCTGATTGAAACCATCAGGGAGAACAACCCGGATATCCGCCTTCGCACCACGCTCATTGCCGGCTACCCCGGTGAGAGCCGAGAGGAGTTCGATGAGCTGCTGGAGTTTGTTGAAACTTCGCGATTCGACCGCCTCGGATGCTTCCCCTACTGCCACGAGGAGCACGCTCCATCCTATGCGCTCGAGGACACGCTTTCGCTTGAAGAGAAACGCGACCGGGTAAGCGAGATCATGGAGCTGCAGGAGTCCATTTCGGATGAGAAAAACCGCACCTTTGAAGGCAAGGAGCTGAAAGTGCTCATTGACCAGATTGAGGGAGAGACTGCGTTCGGCCGTACGGAGTATGATGCCCCGGAGGTCGATAACGAGTGCATTCTCTCCCTGAACGACACCGGCCTCAGTGTGGGATCATTCTGCCGGGCCAGGATTACTGCTGCCTCAGCCTATGAACTGCACGGAAGTGCTGAAAAATTGGTGTAACTGCAACGGATAGCTGTCAATGGCGGTTAGGTTCGTTTTGCAGGAGGAACAGGAACCCCCGATAAGCCCCATTATGAGCATCAGGTATATTGCATCACAACCGGCCGCAGAGAACACCCTTTCGGCCACTGTGCTCCAGCAAATTCGACGGGAGTTCGGAGCGGAGGTAGAGCCGTTCACCCTTCACCAGCCTCTGCCGGAACTGCTGGCAGGTGTCTGGATGGCCTGCAGGGAGAGCCTGCTTGCCGGAAGCGGACGGCGCGATGCCAAAGAGCTCATCGCCGCAACAATATCGGCTCTCAACGGCTGCCCATACTGCGTCGATGCGCACAGCATCATGTTCCTCCATTCATCTGAAGACAGGAACGCTGACTCCATCCTTGCATCAATATCCGAAGGGCTCCCCGCCCGGATTGAGGACCCCTTCCTGCAGAGCATTGCCAGCTGGGCACAGGCGACCCGAACGCCCGGCGCTCCCGTTCTCTCAAGCCCTCCATTCTC
Source organism: Chlorobiaceae bacterium (assembly GCA_037142155.1). GTDB lineage: Bacteria > Bacteroidota > Chlorobiia > Chlorobiales > Chlorobiaceae > Chlorobium. The sequence continues at coordinate 54,677 of JBAXBE010000012.1, read as the reverse complement.
CCTTGAGGAAGCTCCCGCCTATATCGGCACAGCAGTCATTTTCCACTATATCAACCGGATGGTTACCATTCTCCTTGGCGCCTCTCCCCTGCCTTTCACCCGGGGCCTCCCCAAGAAGCTTTCGATGCAGGTGGCAGCATGGTTTTTCGGGAGCGCCATCCGTCTGGAAAAGGAGCCTGGAACATCGCTCATGCTGCTCCAGGAAGCTGAACTGCCTGACGATCTCCTGTGGGCCAAACCCTCGCCCAACGTTTCCGGAGCTTTCGCCCGCCTTGCACGGGCAGTCGAACAAGCAGGTTCGTCAGCCCTCTCAAGCGAGGTTCGCCTGGTGGTCACCCGGGCCGTTGCAAGCTGGAACGGCATTGATCCTGAAATCTCCTCCGGCTGGTATGAAGAGGCGACTCAAGGGTTAGGCGCGACCGACAAAATCGCAGCAAAACTCGCACTCCTGACCGCTCTTGCCCCCTACAGGGTCGACGAACCGATCGTCAATGCGTTTACCGCAGCTTTCCCCGGCGACGCCAAGCTCCTCTCCCTTCTTGCATGGAGCAGCTTCACGGCAGCAAGAAAGATCGGAACCTGGCTTTAGCCTCATGCTCTGCAGTGCAATCAGCCCCACCTACCCTCTTTATGGTATATTTGCGGTAGCCGCTTGGAAACAATCATAAGATTCCGTTTTATTAACGATTGTGAATCAAATATGGGCACCAATGGCAATAAAAAAACATACCATATCCGACTCCTGCGACAAGCGATGCTGTCGCTGCATGAGACTTTCTGAAAAAGGATTTTCCGGCTCGTGTCGACGCTCACTGCAGTGTCAAACACACCACTGACCGGTTCCTGAATGATAGAGAGGGCCGGTTTTTTTTTGCCATTATCATCGCATCCACCCAACTGAAATCAACCATACTGAGGAATATCACCATGAGACTGAACTGGACCAGAAAAATAACCCTTGCGGCATCCCTCCTTCTTGCATCCGGAGTTCCCGCCTCCATTGCAGAGGCCGCTGCCAATCAGACGCTTTTGAATGTATCCTACGACCCGACAAGGGAGCTCTACCAGAAGGCAAATACCGCATTCATCAAACAGTGGCAGAAAAAAAACGGCCAGACAGCCGTCATCAACCAGTCGCATGGCGGTTCGGGCAAGCAGGCTCGCGCTGTTATCGACGGTCTTGAAGCCGATGTCGTGACCCTTGCGCTCGCCTATGACATCGATGCCATCGCTGACAGCAAGCTCCTCGCTACAAACTGGCAGAAAAAGCTTCCGCAGAACAGCACACCCTATACCTCGACCATCGTTTTCGTCGTACGCAAAGGGAACCCGAAAAAGATCAAAAACTGGGACGATCTGGCAGCACCGGGAATCTCCGTCATCACGCCTAACCCCAAAACCTCTGGAGGTGCCCGCTGGAACTACCTGGCAGCCTGGGGATACAAGCAGAAGCAGACAAAATCCCCTGAAAAGGCCAAGGCATTCATCAAGGCACTCTACAGAAATGTTCCGGTGCTCGACACCGGTGCCCGCGGCTCCACCATCACCTTTGCCCAGCGGGGCCTTGGCGATGTGCTGATTGCATGGGAAAACGAAGCACACCTGATTCTCAAGGAGTTCGGCTCGGACAAGTTCGAAATCGTCTCCCCGTCGGTCAGCATCCTTGCCGAGCCTCCGGTTGCCATTGTTGACAAGAATGTCGACAAGCACAGCACCCGCAAGCTTGCAGAGGCCTACCTGAACTTCCTCTACACCCCTCAGGCACAGGATATCATTGCAGAGAACTACTATCGCCCAAGAAACCCTGCAGCGTTGAAAAAATATGCGGCGAACTTCCCGAAAATCAAGCTCTTCGACCTGAGCGAGGTATTCGGTGACTGGCGTACGGCACAGAAGACCCATTTCAAAGACGGCGGTGTTTTCGACCAGATCTATACACCCTGACCCGGGCATTAGCACTTTTTCATTAAACTGCAGAGGACTCCCCTGAGAAGGACGCCTCTGCGGTTTGCTTTACAAGAAACCTGAATGGCACTCGTCAAGAACAAAAAACGCAACATCCTGCCCGGGTTCGGACTTTCGATGGGATACACGGTATTCTATCTCTCAGCCATCGTCATCGTCCCGCTCAGCATGGTCTTTTTCAACACCGTCCCGATGGGCTGGGAGCCGTTCGTGCAGGCCGTCACCGCCCCAAGAGTGCTGGCCGCATACCGGCTCAGCTTTTCAACGGCCTTCTTCGCCGCCCTCTTCGATGCGGTTGCAGGACTGTTGACCGCATGGGTGATTGTGCGCTACCGCTTTCCGGGCAGGGCCATTCTTGATGCACTTGTGGACCTCCCCTTTGCCCTTCCGACAGCCGTTGCCGGCATCTGTTTCGCGACGCTCTACTCCCCGGCAGGGTGGCTCGGAGAAATCACCGCAAAATGGAACCTGCAGATCATCAACACGCCAACAGGCATCGTCTTGGCACTTATCTTCATCGGCTTCCCCTTTGTCGTACGAACCCTGCAACCGGTACTCGAAGAGCTTGAAGTGGAGATAGAGGAGTCCGCTCACTCCCTTGGCGCTACCCGGTGGCAGACCTTCAGAAAGATTCTCCTGCCGCACCTCTTTCCCGCGCTCCTTACCGGGGTGACGCTTGCATTTGCGCGCTCAATCGGAGAGTACGGATCGGTTATCTTCATTGCAGGAAACCTGCCGATGAAAACGGAGATCGCCCCGCTGATGATCATGTCGAAACTTGACCAGTTTGATTATGCCGGAGCTTCTGCCGTTGCTCTTGTGCTGCTCTTGATCTCATTTTCAATGCTTCTGGTGCTCAATGCAATCCAGGAGTGGCAACAGAAGGCATACCGCTGAAAACCATGAGGAAACCTGAAACGTCCACCTTCCCTCCAGTTATAAAGAGAAAAGTCTCCGACCCTCTCTGGGTCCGCATCGTGCTCATCAGCCTGACCTTTCTCTTTTTTGTCGCATTTATCTTCCTCCCTCTCGGGATGGTCTTTGCACAGGCCTTCGGGAAGGGGTGGAACTTCTATCTTGAATGCATTACGGAACCCTATGCCATCAAGGCGCTCCAGCTGACGCTCACCACGGTTGCCATCGTCGTTCCGCTCAACGCCGTCTTTGGACTCTCGGCCGCCTGGGCAATAACCAAATTCAATTTTCGCGGGAAAGCAACGCTTAAAACGCTTCTCGACCTTCCCTTTGCGGTCTCCCCGGTTATTGCCGGACTGATCTTTGTGCTGCTTGTCGGCTGCCGCACACCGTTTGGCGGATGGCTCGGCGAACACGGCATCAAAATCATTTTTTCAACACCCGGCATCATCATTGCCACACTCTTTGTCACCTTCCCCTTCATCGCCCGCGAGCTTATCCCGCTGATGGAGGCGCAGAGCCGTGACGAGGAGGAGGCCGCCCTGACGCTCGGCGCCAAAGGGCTGCAGATATTTACCAGAATAACCCTGCCGAACATACGCTGGGGGCTGCTTTACGGCATGATCCTCTGCAGTGCCCGCTCCATCGGCGAGTTTGGCGCAGTATCCGTTGTCTCGGGCCATATCCGCGGCCAGACCAACACGGTTCCGCTCCATGTCGAGATCCTTTACAGCGAATACAACTTTACGGCCTCCTTCGCCGTCGCTTCAATTCTGGTATTTCTTGCCCTGCTTACCGTTGCCGGCAAGGTCTCCCTGGAAAAACACTTTCAGAAACACAGCCTGGAAAACTAACCTCCGCCATGGGTATCGAACTTCAGAACATATCGAAGCAATTCACCGGCTACACCGCTCTCCAGAGCATCAACCTCAGCATCGCCACAGGCGAGCTGATAGCCCTCCTCGGCCCTTCAGGATGCGGCAAGACCACACTCCTGCGGATCATTGCCGGCCTTGAAGGTGCCGACTCCGGAAAGATCATCCTTGAGGGTAAAGACACCACGAACCTTTCGCCAAGAGAGAAGAACGTCGGATTCGTCTTTCAGCACTACGCCCTTTTCCGCCGGCTGAACGTCTTTGAGAACGTCGCCTTCGGCCTTAAGGTCCTCGAGCGCAAGAATCGACCCTCAAAAAGCGAGATCAATGACCGAGTGGAGCACCTCCTGAAGCTGGTGCAGATGGAGTGGGCAATAAAGCGCTACCCATCCCAGCTCTCCGGCGGCCAGCGCCAGCGCGTGGCACTTGCCCGGGCACTTGCCGTCAACCCGAAGGTGCTGCTTCTCGACGAGCCCTTCTCTGCGCTCGACGCCAAGGTGCGCCAGGAGCTCCGGCGGTGGCTGAGAAAGCTGCACGAGGAGATCCACGTCACCAGCATCTTTGTGACACACGATCAGGAGGAGGCGCTGGAGCTCGCCGACCGGATAGTCGTCATCAACAAAGGACGCATCGAACAGCAGGGCTCGCCGCAGGAGGTCTACGACCACCCGGCCAACGCCTTTGTCTACAACTTCCTCGGCAACGTCAATGTCTTTCATGGGCGCATCAAGGAGGGAAGGGTAAGCCTTGGAGAGCATCTTGTCGATGCACCGGACGAGCTGAAAAACCTGGATGAAAAACCGAGCCAGACCTTTATCCGGCCTCATGAGATTGGAATCAGCAAAATCCGGAGCAGTGAAACTGAGGTCATCGGCACCATCTGCGAGATTCGGCTGCTTGGAGGCCAGATCGGCCTCAACCTCTCCTGCGAGGGGTTCATGCACCCCATCGAGGCCGAAGTCCCCCGTGAGCTCTACGTAAACCTGCAGCTCTCGAAGGGCGACAAGGTATTCGTCTCTTTCAACAGGGTCAGGGTCTTCAGCGGAGACTACGAGATCTGACCTCGCGACTGCTTAGGGCAGTGAGTCGAATTCAACAACAGAGGGACCGAATCCGGCGGCACTGAGCCGGCTGGCACTCTCGTTATGGTAGACATAGAGAAGCAGATGGGGTGGAATCGCCTTCACTGACTCAAGAAAAACCTCGGTATCCGCCTCGGTTTCAAGCGCGACCGCATCAAACCCCTCGAACCCCTCCTCACAAAGGGGTCTCCCGTGTGAGCGTGGGACGATTTTTCCCGGGAGAAGGCAGCTGTGAGGGTCACGGCCAAGGTAGAGCACCCGCTCCCGTTTCCGGGAAAAAGATGCCGTTCTGCCGACAATGGCCAGCAGCGGTGAAGCCTGCTCCTCAAGGTGCATGGAGCTGACGGAGGTCAAGGTCACCCTCTCATCCGGAAACCCCGCCTTGTAGGCGAGTGCGAGAGGCGTCTCTGGGGCGACATGTTCCTCCTCGATGAGAATCTTTTGCAGTTCCTGAAGACGACTGGCGCACATGAAGAACACCAGTGTCCTCTCCTTCCCCCCGGCAAGCACGTTGTGGGCGCTCTGAAGAGTGACCCCCCCGCTGACCCCCCTCATGGTGAGCGGTATTCCAGCTGCGGCCGCTGCACTCTGAAGGGCGGAAACCCCCGGAACAATCTCAACATCAATATGGCGTTCGCGAAGGCAGAGCAGCTCCTCGCCTCCCCGGCCGAAGATGAGCGGGTCGCCCCCTTTCAGCCTGACGACAATCTGTTTTTTCTGTGCCGCGAGATAAAGCTCCCGATTGATCTCCTCCTGCTCTCTGTGATGGTGCCCCTTGCGCTTGCCGACATAGACTTTCTCTGCATCATAGCCGTCGAGCAGTGATGTATCGATGAGATCGTCGTAGAAAATCACCCCTGCATGACGCAGAAGGGCATCAGCCCGAAGCGTCAGGTAGTCGCGCCCTCCGGCACCGGCACCGCAGAGGTAGACCTTTCCATAGCTCTGCCGGATGTCATGAGGCGCCAAGCGGGCCTTGAGATCGGCGCGCTCCCTTCGTGCAACAACCGCCGTCATGGCGGAAAGGGGATGCTCTCCCGGCTCCAGAGAGCATACCGACTCACGGACAACTGCCACAAGAGCCAGGCCGGGAGGAAGATCAACCGGTAACTCCAACGCCGGAAAGAGCGCCAGATCAGCACTTCCCGAAAGCAGCGCAAGAGCAGGATCAGGGTCAGATTGCACAGAGAGAATCGGTGCGCCGCAAAACTCTCCACCCGGGGGGAAGATGAGGCGTCCACTCACGGTGACGACCCTCAGCGGGTCAAGCGTCCGGTCCATCAGCAGAGAGAAGTTGCGCTATCCTGTTGCGCCACTCGATTGCCTTCGGCACATCGGCACCGGAGGATGAGACCGCAACGGTCATTGGCGACTCGACGTAAATGGCGGGGGTAAAAAAGTCGCATAGTTCAGGGTCGTCCGGGGTATTGACGAGAATTCCGCGCACATTTGCCTGAAGTTTCAGAAAACGGTTGGCCTCTCTATCGCTGCTGCAGAGATAGAGAACAAGAACGCCATCCAGGTCGCTCTGGCGCATCGGGCGCAACTCGACGCCGCATCCGGTCTGACGCATCTCCTCACAAATCTCTTCGGCTATAACGGTGAAAGGGCAATCAAGCCGCTGAAGCATCACGACCTTTTCAAGAGCTGCCTTTCCGCCTCCGGCGACCAGCACGCGCTTCCCCTGAAGCTTCAAGGTTACCGGCAGGCTCTTCATATCTGCCAGTCGTTGATGATTTCCCTTGTTTTCAGCGTCTCTACCACCAGCGCGAGAGCCTCGGCAACCTCACCGCCAGAGGGAAGCTCAAGGTCCGGCTGGTAGCGAGAAAATCCGTTATCACCCATATTGATTACCAGAATATCGTTCGGCTCGTTGAGCTGCTTGAGAGCTTCAACATCGAAATCGTCTGCATCGTCGATGGTGGTGATGAAGATAAGACCTGCATCGGTAAGGATGCGGGCAAGTTCGCCGATTCGTCTCAGCCTTTCATCGGCACTGTCCGCCCGGGCACCGATATCGGCATCCAGACCGCGGTCGATGCTGGCGACACCGAGATAGTAGGCGTTCATCCTGCTTTCGAAGAGCGTGCGCTCGAGCAGCTTTGCCACTACCCGTTTCCCCGTTCCGGGAGCGCCGGTAAAGACGATGAACTTCGGCTGGTGCCTGTTGGCGCAAACCCGCTCCTCGACACTGACATGACCCGCCTCCCAGCTGTTCTCACGCTGGCGGATGTGGCGCTGCAGAAGAGTTTCGCCGGAAGAGAGATTCTCGACGACAATGCCGCCGCCTGCAATCTCAAAATTATCGACAATGACGAAGCGGCCGGTACTCTCGCTCGAAAAGGAGGGATCGAAGGCTATCGGGCGGGATGTCTCCAGAATGCACTCGCCGACGTCACGGCAGTCGAGCTGCTGCTTGCTGCTGCTGAAACTCAAGTCAGCGGCATCGAGCGTATTGCAGATCTCGGCAAGGCGGACTGCGGCCTTAGCTGAACCGAGCTTGAGCTTGTACTCCCTGCCACTGACCATCGGCGCGCGGCCAAGCCAGAAAATATTCACCCTGAAACGGCTGCCCACCTCGGGCTGCAGGTCGGAGGGCTTCACCATCAACTCACCCGGACGGATATAGATTTGTGTGGCAAGGGTAAAACCAATGGCAGCGCCAACGGCGGCATCGCTCTTCGGTTTGGTATTGAAGGACTCTACCGAATGAATTCTCGACTGCTTGCCGGAAGGAAGAAAGAGCACCTCATCGCCCACTTGCACCCGTCCTGCCGCTACCGTGCCGGCTACGATTCGGCGGTCGTCATTCTCTTTGGTGAATTTGTAGATATCCTGTACGGGAAACCGGAAGGGCTTCTGTTGAAGGTCGGCCTCACTTGCAAAACCGTCGAGCTGGTCGAGAACGGTTGCGCCGCTGTACCACTCCATCAGAGCAGAGTGCGATGCGATATTCTCACCCTCACGCGCACTGACCGGGATAAAGCTGACGGGCGTGACCTTGATACGCCTCAGAAATTCAGAATAGTCGGCCACCAGCTTCAGGTATACCTCCTCTCGATACCCGACGAGGTCCATCTTGTTGACCAGCACCGTCACCTGCTTGACGCCGAGCATAGAGACCATCTGGCCGTGTCGCCGCGAGTTCTCCTGAATCCCCTCGTCGGCATCGATAACGAGCAGCGCCGCTTCGGCCCGGGATGCACCGGTAATCATGTTTTTGAGAAACTCGATGTGACCCGGAGCATCGATGATGATGTAGTCACGCTTCCTTGTCTTGAAGAAGCAGCGAGCCATATCGATGGTTATGCCCTGCGCCTGCTCGTCCTTGAGCGCATCGAGCAGAAACGCATATTCGAAAGGCTTCGAATTGCGCCGGCAACTCGCCTTGACAGCCTCAAGTTTCCCCTCTGGAAGCGACCCCGTATCGGCCAGAAGACGACCGATGACGGTGCTCTTTCCATGATCAACGTGGCCGACAATAACAATATTCATGTATGAGAACTCTTAATGCTGTTGTTAACCGTTCAATAGATCTTAGCCTTTACAGAGGCGCTATGAGTGAAGTGCAAGATCACTCATGGCAAGTTCAGCAACTCTCTTCAATTCGTGAAAATTCGTGAAATTCGTGGACCAAACTCCCCCCAATCCAAAATCTCCTCACATATACCCGTCGCGGCGGAGCGTCTCGAGGCCACCGTCTTCGCTGTCCTGCGCCCGGCCAGATCGCTCGGCAATATTGGAGAGCCTGCCGCTTCGGAGCTCCTCGATAATCTCAAGAAGGGTGCTGGCATCCGACTCAACCGGGTTGGTGCAGGGGTAGCAGCCGAGCGAACGGAACCGGGTGCCTGCCCCCTGATTGAAGTAGAGAGAGACGACAGGGATCTTCTCCCGCTCGATATACTCCCAGATATTGAGCTCCGTCCAGTCAAGCAGCGGATGGATTCGCACGTGAGTGCCCGGCGCAAAGTCGGTCTTGAACTGGTTCCAGAACTCGGGCGGCTGATCGCCGACATCCCAGACGTTATCCTTGTCGCGGGGGGAGAAATACCTCTCCTTGGAGCGGCTCCCCTCCTCATCCGCCCTGACACCGGCAATCACCCCTGTGTAAGGCTCCTTTCCCTGGTCGGGCACGTATCGCTTCAGCTCGTGATCGAGACGGTAGCGCGGCCACTCACCCGATAGCGTGTGCTTCAGCGCCTCGCTTTTCAGGTACTTGCAGCAGGTCAGGCGGTCGGTCTTGCCGTCAGGGAAGGTCAGTTTCTGCTCCAGTGCCTCACGGTTCTCACCGTAAATCATGTTGAGGTTCCACTCAAGCGCAATGCGGTCGCGGTAAGCGATCATTTCGGGGATCTTGTAGTGGGTGTCGATATGGACGAGAGGGATGGGCACATGGCCGAAAAACGCCTTGCGGGCCAGCCAGAGCATCACCGTACTGTCCTTGCCGATCGACCAGAGCATGCAGAGGCTCTTGAACTCCCTGTATGCCTCCCTGAGAATATAGACGCTCTGCGCCTCGAGCTTGTCGAGATGATCCATGCTGTCCTTCAATAGTGTTAGTGTTTGTCGCGATGCAGGCCGCACTCCCGGTGTTCAGCCATCTCCCACCACCAGCGCCCTGCCCGCACGTCCTCGCCCGGCTTGACCGCTCTGGTGCATGGCGCACAGCCGATGCTTGGAAATCCCTCGTCATGCAGAGCATTATAGGGCACCGAGTGCTGTCTGATATACTCCCAAACCCACTCCTCGCTGGCCTCGGCAAGGGGGTTGATCTTGTAGAGAGAGAAAGCCGCATCCCACTCGATTGGTGCCACGGCGGTTCTGGTTACAGACTGCTCGCGGCGCAGGCCGCATATCCAGGCGGTGAGGGTGGAGAGCTTTCGTTTCAGAGGCTCGATCTTGCGAACCCGGCAGCACTCGCGGCGGCGCTCAACGCTTTCATAGAAGAGATTCGGCCCATGGCTGCTCACCATCTTTTCAACTGCCTCACGTTCGGGAAAGAGCACCTCGATCTGAAGGCCGTAGCGCAGCCTTGTCGCATCGAGAACGTTGTAGGTCTCCTGATGCAGACGGCCGGTATCGAGCGTAAAAAGGGGGACCTGCAGGTTTTCGGTGTAGAGAATATCGGCAATGACCTGATCTTCAGCCCCGAAGCTTGAGGCCAGCGCGCAACCTGACGCCCCGAAAGTCTCCACGCCACAGCGAAGAATCTCCTGCGGGGACTTCCCCTCGAGCTCACGATTGAGGCTCTCTATCTGCTCCCTTGTTATCATGCTTTCAATCGGATTGTTCAACCCTCTTTACATTTTCCGACAATCAGGCTCACGCCGTGACCGCGGTTTTCGACCTTGACGATCCTGTGGCGGGAGTCCTTGAGTGTCTGGGCGACGCGCAGAACACCCTCCCCTTCATCGACAAGAATCTCAAGCAGTTCATCGCCTTCAAGCCCGGCAACCGCCGCCTTGACGCGCATCGCATTGAGCGGGCATGAGATTCCCTGCACGTCGATATGTTTCTCTGGTTTACTCTGTGCCAAGAATCGCCTCCTTCATTGTGTCGAGCCCGATGCGGTCGATCATGTGGCCGAAACGCTCTTTCTTTCTACCGTTGGCGCAGTAGTACCCAAAAGCCTTCTCGATAAGCAGATAGAGCTCCTCCTCCGTCTCCACCAGCTGTTTGAGCACCGATGCCAGCCGGGGGATTTTGCCCATGGTCCCTCCGATAAAGAGCGTATAGCCGATTCTCCCTACCTCCCATGAACCGGAGGGACAGAGCGAGGTGCAGATGCTGCAGTTGATGCAGCTCTCCCAGTCGATTTCGTAAGAAAATCCTTCGTCGCTCTCCGCGCGGGAAATAGAGTGCAGCGGACAAAGCGAAACGCAGAGACCGCAGTCGTTGCAATCCAAGGCATCCCACTTCGGCTCTATGGCGCCACGGATGCCGATGTCGTTTTCATTCGCCTTGGTGCAGTTGTGCGAGCACCCTGTCACGGCAAGCTTGAACTTTGAGGGTGCCTCCAGCTTGAAATAGCGGGCATCAAGCTCTCTGGCAATTTTTTTGGTATCGATGTTTCCCCATCGGCAGGAGTCATCTCCAGGACAGGCAACAATAACGCGAACCCGCGGCCCGCAGGCACCCATCTCGATGCCTGCCTCCTGGAGTTCAAAACGGGCTGTCTCGAGGTTATCCTTGTGGACATAGTGGATCTCGATGCCCTGGCGCGTTGAAAGATGAACAAACCCCCTGCCGTATTTGCGGGCAACGACGGCAACGCATGCGAGCTGGTCGGCAGTGAGGTCACCGGCAACCGCCTTCAGACGCATCACATACATATCCGGCTGTTTCTGGCGCATCATGCCGACCTTGCCCAGGGCAGCGGAATCGAGCTCATGTTCACTCATCTTCTATGATAATCTATGACATTGAAAAAGACAGGGGACACACTTTGACGATGGCCTTGAACGTCCCCGAGCAGCCTCTCAAAGGGAGGGCTCAGGGCACCCACAAGAACGGAGCCGATTAACGATTGTTAATAAAAGCCGCAAGAGGGCATATATCCAAATTCATCCTGTTGAAATCCTGTAAATATCGCAAAAAAGAGTGATTCAGCACGCCACTAAAGTGACTTTTCGATATGAAGTTGGCCGGCAGGAGTAAAGAAAAAAAACATCCGGGTGCCTCTTCAGGAAAAACGCACCCGACTGCACTTTTCACCGAGACACCCGGATGAAGGGAGGAACTACATTGCACTGCACTTGAGAGGCGATGACAAGATTCGAACTTGTGATAAAGAGTTTTGCAGACCCTTGGCTTGGACCACTCACCCACATCGCCTAAAATAACATCCGGACAGTGTTGATAACAAGATGCACACACGCCGGGGAAGATTCCATCCAGCTTCCCGTCACCGCCCGGATGGCGGAGCAAACAGCTTAGAACGCTATCGTTGCTACAACTTCAGAACGCAGACGGCTGGTGTCGACATCTAAGGCAGTAGTATGGTTCTTCGAAGTCAGATAGCGCACAGTCGGCTGAATGGTCAGTTGCTTGCTGGCGACAATCTTGTACTGTGCCCAGATGAAGTTGTTTGTGTAGTCATGCTCGGTTGTTGCCGACTTGTCATTTGTCTTGTTGTAGTCATACCAGGCAAGGAACTGGCCCAACTCGACTTTTGCCCTTAACAGGTAGCCAGAGTAGTCCACATTTGCTCCAGCGAAGAGATAGTTGCTGCTGGATGGGGTAGTCCCCTTTGCACTTGTGGCAAAACCGCTGAAGTTGAGCTTCACCTCTCCAGCAGGAACCGCCACGTTAGCACCAAAGGTAACCGGCCTGACGCCCTGATGAAACGGTGTGGCGTATGAGGAGCTTGTTGCTGAAAACGTTGACTGCGTCACGGTATCATGCTGGGTTATTGCGGTCAGCAGCTGAGGCTCGACGGTAACATTACCAACATTAACCTTGTAGCTCACACTAAGAGCATATCCATCATTAAGAAGACCATCACCGGTACCGCCGGAATCCCTTGTTGAGAGATTATCAAATACACCGACCACAACATTCAGGTCACCATCACCAATTTTGGTACCGTAAGTTCCACCAAAGAGACGGTCGTTGTTGAAGGTTGCTGCAGGAACGTCAAGGGGATTGCTCGGGTAAAGGTGGAGATCAAAGACCGGGTTGTTGGTGGCGTTGAGAGGCAGGCGACCAAAAAGGTAGTGGCTGCTTCCCTTCTCACCATAGAATCGTCCGAAGTAGAGCTGTGATGCGCCAAGCGTATAGAGCTCGGTGTTTCCGTAACCGATGGTCTGAAAACCGCCGCCGCCGCCAAGGGCAACAGTTCCATCCGCACGCTTGTTCGGAGCCTCATTGCTGATGACAGCTCTAAAGATGTAACCGTCTTCAAAGTCGGCAGCACCGTTAAGGCGGAGCCTGTAGGCATACTGAACGTCATCAGCGGCCTTGGCAGTATTGGTTGCTCCGTTGGTGATTGAGCGCACGCGAACAGATGCGTCGCCACCAATCTTCAACTCAGCTGCTGACGCTGGTAATGCGTATGAAACTGCTGCAAGAACCGCAGCAAGTGATAACAATTTTTTCATGTTGGTTTTCCTTTTTTTAATGAATTGTTGGGGTTGTGTGTTTACGAGAAAAAAACCTTTAAAAGAAAAAGCCGGCTCTCTGTCATGAGAAAGCCGGCTTCAAAGAAAATCCGCCCGTCTGACCGGGCAGCTATATCAATAGTCCGAGACTCCTCATGACGTCAACCGTCAGAAGACAACAACAGCTTCTTGAAGTGTCATTGATGTTTGATGTATGCGATGTTGCTTTAATCATCAGGGTAACCTTGTTGATTTTTCGACTGTTCTAAAAAAGCCCATATCCTCTTTATTTGCAAGCATATACCATAAATATACCGTAAAGGAGGGAGCTGCAGGAACCCTTAAAAACCAGAGACAAATCAATCCGGCGCCCAGCACCAGCAGGGCCGCCAGCGCATTACGGCAGGTTGACGATCAAATCGGGACTTTTTTGGCTTTTTTGCCTATATTTGGCGGGTCAGGCGTTTAGTGGGGCAGATGTTGCCGGTGTTCAAGGACAACCGCCCGCAGTCAGAAGCATTTGCAATCCAGAGAGGGTTTGAAGGTACCGCCGTGAAGAAACAGCACTCGCTCATTTTTTTGACCGGATTCAGCGGATCGGGCAAGTCCACGATCGGGCCTTTGCTTGCAAACTCGCTCGGCTATGAGTTTCTTGACCTTGACCTCTCTATTGAAACCAGGGCAGGCAAGCCTATCACCCGGATATTTGCTGAGCATGGCGAGGCCTATTTCCGGGAGCTCGAACTTGAAACACTCACCAGCATCGCCGGCGAGTCGAATATGGTGGTCTCACTTGGCGGAGGAGTGCTCGACAATGACCGCTCCTTTGCATTCATCAAGGCAGCGGGAACGCTGGTTTATCTGAAATCCTCATCGAAAACGCTCGCCCGACGGCTCTATAACAAAAGCGACCGGCCTCTTCTGAAAGGAGAAAATGAGCGAAAACTCTCTTTCGAAGAGATTGAGGAGAAAATCAACACGATTCTCAGCAAACGTGAGGCGCGTTACGAAAGCGCCAGAATCACGGTCCTGACCGATGTCAAGCGCATCGGGTCGACCGTCGAGGAGCTGACCCGAAAGATAGAGCGGCATGTACGAAAGGCTTCCGCATCGACATTGGATAAATAATCAAACAGCATCAGGTGACCACTATCATCACAGCAACTCCGGTGACTGCCGGAGTGGGAGAATTGTTCAAAGCCCATGGCCTTGCAAAGAAATCCGTGGTTCTCTTTGATGAGCACACCCGAAAGCTATTCGGAGACGGAGTGCTCAAGACCCTCCATGATGAGGGATTCCAGGTAAAGGAACTCGTGGTACCGGCACGTGAGGCATCGAAAAGCTTCAGCAGCGCATACAAGCTTTACCGGCAGATGATCGAAGCCGATATTGACAGGAGCTGGAACATGATTGCGGCCGGCGGCGGCGTGGTTGGCGATCTCGGAGGGTTCATTGCCGCAAGCTACTACCGTGGCATCCCGGTCATTCAGCTGCCCACCACACTCCTTGCAATGACCGACAGTTCGATTGGCGGCAAGGTGGCCATCAACCATCCGCTCGGAAAGAATCTCATCGGATTCTTCCATCTTCCCGAGCTTGTGCTTATCGACCCCTCCTACCTCAAAACCCTGCCCGGGCGCGAGATTTATGCCGGCATGGCTGAGGTGGTCAAATACGGCTTTATCAGCGACGAAAAGTTTCTCTCCTTTCTCGACCTTCATTTTCAGGATATCGTCTCCCTTCGGGAACCCTTTCTCACTGAGGCCGTCAAAAAAAGCGCCCTCATCAAGGCCGATGTTGTTGAAAAGGATTTCCGCGAAACATCAGGCATACGGGCGACGCTGAATTTCGGACACACCTTTGCCCACGGGCTCGAAAAGCTTGCAGAGTACCGCCACCTCCGGCACGGAGAAGCCGTCTCGATCGGCATGGTGCAGGCACTCTTTCTGTCGCACAATCTCGGGTTCCTCGACACTCCTTCGCTCGACCGAGCGCTTTCGATCATGCGCAAGTTCCGCTACCCAAAAGGGGTTCTCAAGAGAAGGTTTCTCGATATAGGAAGTGTCGACCTTCTTGAGAACATGCTTTCCGACAAGAAAAAGCTTGACCGCAAACTCCGCTTCGTGCTGCTCAGAGGGCTTGGCAAAGGGTTCCTTCTGGAAGAGAGTGTGGAAGACCGGTTGGTGCTGCAGGCAATCGAAGACGCAAAATCCTTCCTTAGCAGGTAGATGGCGGCGGGTTCAGCGCAAAGAGATAGCGGGTACCCTTGAGCACCCCATGCTCTTCCACCAGAGGCACGAGCTCCATCATGGCGGTAATCATCCCGGCATTGCCCCCTGTGGCGATGAGCCGAATATCCGCCTCATTATAGCTTTCCATGAGCCACCTCCTGATCTTTTCAACTATCCCCTCCAGACCAGCAGCACACCCCCGGATGATTCCGTTCCTGATGCAATCGTCCGTCGACTGTCCAACCAGGCTTTCGGGCAGATCGAGCGTCACCATGGGAAGCCTGGCTGTATGTTCATGAAGCGCCCTGGCCATCAATTCAAGGCCCGGCATAATGAGACCGCCGTGGTAACGGCCGCGGGAGCCAAGCACATCGACGGTGATTGCCGTGCCGATATCAAGCAGGATAACCGCCTCTGCGGGATGGAGCTGGCGGCCGAGGGCACAGAGGGCGATGCGGTCGGCACCTAAAGATTCCGGGGCGTCATAGGTAAGGGAAAAAGGAAGCTCAAGAAGAGAGGATACCTCAACAATGTGGCCATCCAGGCGCCGCTGGAGCGCAGGAAGAATGAGGGCATCAACACCGGGAACAACACTGCAAAGGGCCGCATGTCGAAGCTGCGGACACGTGGTGATGATTTCATCAAGATAAGCCTCAGCGCCGCCAGGCACCGAAAGCGATGCGGAAGGCACCTTGCGTATCTCAAGAGCCTCTTCACCTCGAAAAAGAGCGAATGAAGTGGTAGTATTGCCGATTTCAACGACAAGCAGCAGTTGGTCCTGAGGCTGCACTCTGAGCGAAAGATTCATTGAACGCTTACCCTTGAATAGAGATGCTCAGCGAAGCTTCGCCTCAATACCGGTTCTCTTGGAGAGCTCGGCAAGGAAGCGCTTGTAGTCCGCCATGTTTTTGGTAACAAACAGCGAGTCCCGCGCCTTGCTGTTTTCAAGAACGATATAGATTTTCGGCGGAGGATTGTAGGTAATGAGCTCCTGATGGATTGCCTTGATATCGGCAAGCGGATAGCTTTTCTCAACGCCCTTGCGATCTCGATACTCCAGCCGCTCGGCGGAAATCCTTATCGAGTCGCCGTCTTTGCCATGCTCACCCAGAAACCTGGTATTGTAGTACATTGGCCCTCCAAGTGAGATGGTGGTCATCAAGATGAGCACCGCTGTCTTCCAGAGGCATCCAAGGTCAACCCCATAGGAGAATTTGCCGTAGAGGAAAAAGAGGGCCCATCCGGCGGCAAGAAAGAGCATGCCCAAAAACCAGGTGGCATAAAAGTAATAATCCATCCACCAGGCGGGATAGGTCATGGGATAGCTGAATACCTCGGGCATACGGGCAAGGATTGTTGGTTCGAAAGAAAAAACCGCTCTGAAGCCAAGCAGCAGAGAGCGCTTCCTCTGCCGCCCCGCTCAAGCAATTGGTGCGCTGCGAACGTGCTGAACGAAATGAACAAGGTGAATTTACTAAAATAAAAGATTTCGGAAGAACCGGTTTTCGAGTCAGCAACCCGAGAGGGTGGTTGCCTGGCGAGAGAATGGCCGATGAAGCGATTGAAGAGGCTTGCCTGTTTGCCTTATCAATCTAATCGCTCTTTTAACAGGTATTTTGACGGTTATTTCTGGTGTTTTTTCAGAAAAATTTCATAAAATGTATAATCAATCTTCTTTTTAAAGCATTTGCGGCAAAAGGTTAGCCTGATAATTATTCCGGCAGGATCAGCGTATAAATGCATCCCCCATGCAGAAGAGCACAGGCAAGAACATATTCCCGACAACTCTTTCCGAAGAACACTGCAAGAGTCCCGTCCACTCACTGTTCAACGCATTTCCCGAGTCTTTATGCGTCATCAACAGGGAGGGCACTATTGTTGATGCCAACGATGCCTTTGCAGCGCAATATGAAAAATCTCCTGCCGAATGCCTGAAGGAAAGCATCTATCATATCCTCTCACCCGGGCTTGCCGCACACTTCAGAGAAAAGGTCAACGCAGCTTTCCTCGAAAAAAGAGCAAGCTCAATTGAAGACGATGATGGAGAAAGGGTCATCCTTCACACCGTCTATCCTCTCAAGATTAATGAGGGAAGTATCAATCTTTTGCTGATCTCCTCGCGGGATATGACGGCGTTCAAAAGCACAGAGAAAGCCCTCATCATAGAGCGCGCATTCAGCAATACGCTTATTGAAAGCATTCCCGGAACATTTTACATCATTAACAGCGACGGGCGCCTTATCGCATGGAATGCCTACCTTCGTGACGAGATCTTTGGGCTGTCGGAAAGTGAAATGGCCAACACTTTTGCACTGGATGCCATTCATCCTGAAGACCGGCGGTTCATCGCTGAAAAGATCTCAGACATTCTGACGACGGGCACCAATGAAACAGTTGAGACAAGGGTTCTCCTTAGGGGTGGACCCGAATACAGGCGAATACTTCTGACGGGACAGCAGGTTGTGATTGACCAAAACCCGCACCTTGTGGGATTTGGCATTGACATCACCGAAAGCTGGCAGGCGGAAGAAAAATTGCGCGAGAGCCAGCAGCGCTTCAGGCAACTTTTTGATGGCCATTCGGCAATCAAGCTGGTTATTGATCCCGATACCGGAAATATCACTGAAGCGAACCAGTCCGCTGCCGCTTTTTACGGCTGGCCGGTTGATGAGCTCTGCCGGATGAACATTCAGCAGATCAATACCTTGACCCAGCCTGAAATTGCGGCTGAAATGGAAAGAGCCAAAGCAGGAAAGAAAAAACACTTCTCGTTCAAGCATCGCCGCGTTGACGGCTCTGTTCGTGATGTCGATGTGTTCAGCAACAGGATCTTGATTGCAGGCAAAGAGATGCTCTACTCGATTATCCATGACGTCACCGAACAGAGAGTCGCTGAAGCGCTGATTCATCGCCAGAGCCGCGCACTTATGGCAATCAACGAGTGCAATGAGGCACTGCTCCATTCAACAGATGAGCAGGATCTGCTAAAAAAAATCTGTTCTATCATCGTTGATACCGGGGCTTATCAGATGGCATGGGCGGGGTATGCGGAGCATGATGAGGCGAAAAGTGTATCGGTTGCCACGGTTTCAGGATTCACCGGCGATTATACTCAGCATCATAACCTCTCCTGGGCCGATGTGCCCGAGGGGAATGGACCCGTGGGAATTGCCATCCGCACCCGGCAGCCATGTGCGATTAATGATGTCAGGACCAACAGCCACTTTGCCCAATGGCGTGAGACCGCATTACGCAATGGCATTGCCTCAGTGCTTGCGCTGCCAATGATAGCCGACAATGAAGCCTTCGGGGTATTGACCGTCTATTCCAACAAGCCGGATGCCTTTGACACCGTTGAACAAGAGCTGCTCTTGTCGCTGACCGACAATCTCTCTTACGGCATCACGATGCTCAGAAATGCAAAAGCCAAAGAAAGAGCACTCGCCGAAAACGAAAAGCTTCAGTACCAGCTTCTGCAGGCTCAGAAGATGGAGATGCTCGGCCAGCTGGCCGGCGGTATTGCCCATGACTTCAACAACATGCTTGCCGTTATTCTCGGCCATACGGAGATGGCTCTCGAAGAGCCTCGGCTTGCCCAGACAGTTCGCAGCGATCTTGACTCCATCCAAAAGGCAGCGCAGCGCTCTGCCGACCTGACCGGTCAGCTTCTTGCTTTCGCCAGAAAACAGCCGGTAAAGCCAAGAATTCTTGAGCTGAACCCCATCATTGAAAACACCATTCCCGTCATACAGCGCCTGATGGGAGAGAACATCACCCTTTTATGGAAGCCCAACACCAATGATGCCTTAATAAGGATTGACCCTGTCCAGATCGACCAGATACTGGTCAATCTCTGCATAAACTCCCGTGATGCACTTCATGGCAGCGGCAGAATCACCATTAAAACCAGCCAGCACTATCTCAAGGCGAATGAAATCGGTGACAGTTATTCCTGTGCTATACCTGGAGAGTATGTACTCCTTGAGGTCACAGACAACGGCGTCGGCATCAGCACGACTATTTTGCCACATATTTTCGAGCCATTCTTCACCACCAAGGAGATCGGAAAAGGGACCGGGTTAGGGCTTTCGACGGTCTATGGTATTGTCAAGCAATCTCAGGGGTTTATCCAATGCCTGAGCCAGGAGGGCAAAGGAACCTCTATGAGAATCTATCTGCCGAGAGTCTGGCATAAAGATAAGATCATCTTACCGGAAACACCTCTTGCCATAGAAAAATGCAATGGAACTATTCTTCTGGTCGAAGATGAGCCGACTATCCTCAAGCTCTGCAAAACCATGCTTGAAAAGGGCGGCTACAGGGTATTGAACGCCTCTTTGCCGGCCGAGGCGCTCAGAATAGCTGAATCACACAAGGGCGCGTTCGACCTTCTGCTCACCGATGTCATTATGCCTGAAATGAACGGCTGCGAGCTCTCAAAAAGAATTCAGCAAACCAATCCAAATCTCAAAACACTTTTCATGAGCGGCTATACCTCAGACTTTCTTTCGGAAAGCGAGAGCATCGATCAGGAGATCGACCTCCTCCCGAAACCGTTCGACATCAGAGCGCTTACAGCTAAAGTCTCTCAGCTTCTCCCCCCCCCCCGCGTAGAGCCCTACGATGAACTTCACAGCAGTGCCGCTGATGGAAGGTCGTAACCGCTGAAACCACGCAACCTCCTAAAGAAAACAGAAAAGCCTCCATTTTCAGGAGGCTTTTCTGTTTTCTTTAGCAGCTGTTACGACCGAGGATGATCAGTGCTCAAACAGCATTTCCAGGTAGGTCGGAAGCTGCCAGCGGCTGCGGTCGACCATCAGCTCAAGGCGGTCTGCGACTTCGCGCACACTGACCATGAACGGGAGTAGCACATCGGCACAGTAGTCGGCCTTGGCAAACTCCGTGTCAAGCGTATCGAGCTTGTCAACGACCTTGTCGAGCTTCCCTGCCAGGTCGATCAGTGTCGAGAGGTTTTCAGCCAGCGCCTTCAGGTGGCCGGCCTGACTCTTGAGAGCCTTGTCGGAAAGGCCGATCGCCTCGGATGCAGCCAGAAGGTTGTTGAAGGAGTTGCCGATATCACCCTGATATTCGGAAACATCAGGAATGACAAGCGTCTTCAGCATAAGCTGAAGCGTGCGGGCTTCGATATCGATACCCTTAACGTAGCGCTCAAGACGGATGTGCAGACGGGAGTGAATCTCCTCAACGCTCAAGACACCGTACTTGACAAACATTGTCTGGATGTCCTTCTTCTCCAGCACCCTGAGAGCCTGCGGCGTGTTCTTCAGGTTCGGCAGGCCATTCTTTTTGGCATACTTCTGAAGGGCATCGCTGTAGTTGTCGCCAGGATAGCGGATTGCCTTGGTCGCGGTGATCTGCTCGCGAAGGGTCTCGAGAATGGCGGCATCCTTCTTCTTTCCCGCCTTGATTTTGGCAAGAATGGCGTCGGCAAAGTCATCGACAGCCTCAGCCATAAGGGTGTTGAGCACCATGTTCGGAACCGACGCGGCCTGTGAGGAGCCGACAGCGCGGAACTCAAACTTGTTGCCGGTGAATGCGAACGGTGAGGTACGGTTGCGGTCGGTGTAGTCCTTGTTGACTACTGGAACCTGAGCAAGTCCGAGGTTGAGCACCTGCTTTTCGGTTTTAAGATCGACCTTGCCGCTTTCGATGGCATTGAGCACGTTTTCAAGCAGCTCGCCGAGGAAGACGGTAACGACGGCCGGAGGAGCCTCGTTGGCGCCAAGACGGTGGTCATTGCCCATGCTGGCGATGGACATCCTGAGCAGGTCAGCTCTCTTGTGAACACCCTTGAGCACGGCGACAAGGAAGACAAGGAAGTGGAGGTTCTTCTCAGGAGTATCACCTGGATCAAGCAGGTTGATGCCGGTATCGGTACCGATCGACCAGTTGTTGTGCTTTCCTGATCCGTTGATGCCTGCAAACGGCTTTTCGGCAAGCAGGAGAGCAAACCCTTTCTTATCGGCGATCTTTCTCATCACCTCCATGACCAGCAGGTTGTGGTCGACGGCGATATTTGCCTCTTCAAAAATAGGGGCGATCTCGAACTGGTGCGGAGCGACCTCGTTGTGACGGGTCTTTGCGGGAATGCCGAGAAGATAGAGCTCATGCTCGACATCCTGCATGAATTCAAGAACGCGGTCGGGAATGGAACCGAAATAGTGGTCCTCGAGCTGCTGACCCTTCGGAGGGAGGGCGCCAAGCAGGGTTCTTCCGCACATGACCAGATCAGGACGCTCGGAGTAGAACTTCTTGTCGACAAGGAAGTACTCCTGCTCTGTGCCTGCGAATGTTTTCACGCGTGAGACACCGGAAACGCCGAGGATGTCCAGAAGCCTGATGGCAGACTTGCTGACGGCCTCCATGGAACGGAGCAGCGGGGTTTTGGCATCGAGAGCCTCTCCGTGGTAGGAGATGAAGACTGTCGGAATACAGAGCGTAAGATCCTTGCCGCCCTTCATGAGAAATGCAGGGCTTGAAGGGTCCCATGCGGTGTAGCCGCGGGCTTCGAATGTTGTGCGCATGCCGCCTGACGGGAAGCTGGATGCATCAGGTTCGCCCTGAATGAGCTGCTCGCCGGAGAAACGCTCAATCGGCGTGCCATCGCGGTCGATGGAGAGAAATGCGTCGTGCTTTTCAGCTGTCGAGCCGGTCATCGGCTGAAACCAGTGGGTATAGTGGGTGGCGCCGCGCTCCATTGCCCACTCTTTCATGCCGTGTGCAACCACACCGGCGATTTCGCCGCTGATTTTCTTGCCGGCCTTGATGGTATCCTGCAGGGCCGCGAACTCTTCCTTGGGAAGTTTTGCTCGCATGGCCTTTTGGTCAAAGGTCATTGCACCAAAGTAGGTGGAAACCGGGACTTTAATATCACTGCTCAAGAGATCCTCCTTGTTGATTTGCATGATGTTGCCTGTTACTACTGAAAAATGAAAGCCGTTTGCTGTTATTTTCTTGATTTCTTCTCGTCGAAGGTGATCAGCACCTGCCGGTCCTGAAGGTTGTTTCGGACAATTTCCGCACTGATCTTCTTGTTTTTCTTCAACTGCGAAAGAACGAAGCTGGTATTGGTGCCGAGTACGCCCGGCCAGCTCTGTATTCTGGAAAGAAACTTTTCGAGGGATGCGGTATTGTGGGTCATTACCTTGAGGATATGCGAGCCCTCGCCTGTCACCGAGAAACACTCCATGATTTCGTCCTCTTTCATCACATGCTCCATGAAGGACTTGTAGTGTTTGGAGGAGTCGATCCTTACCCTGACGAATGCATGAATGTCAAACCCGAGCTGACGCTCGTCGACCTCCATGGTAAATCCCTTGATGATGCCGTTCTTCTGGAGCTTGTCGAGACGCTCGCTGACGGAGGGTATTGAAAGGCCCACCACTTCGGCAAGTTCGCTCAACCGGACCCTGCCATTTTCGCCAAGAGACTCGATTATTTTAAGGTCGATCAGATCAAGATGTCCCGACATAAAAGAAGATTATTTGATTAATCAATGATGCAAGATTGCATAATAATAAGAAATATGCAACCGTTTTCTTTAATATCAGCAAGGAAAACGATGCTTATCTTAAAAAATTAAGGGGCCC
Source organism: Chlorobiaceae bacterium (assembly GCA_037142155.1). Lineage (GTDB taxonomy): Bacteria > Bacteroidota > Chlorobiia > Chlorobiales > Chlorobiaceae > Chlorobium. Next base: position 31,900 of record JBAXBE010000012.1, on the reverse strand, counting down.
GTCCCTTGCCAAACGATTACAGCCCCACAGAAAACCTTCACAATTGTTTCTTTTTGGCAATTTACTTTAAACAGGACAAAAGTCACCAGAAGCATTTCAACCTTTTTCAGGATTTTTCAAACTCCCCGATCCGGCAAAAAATCGACCCTCTTATCCCGGCGTCCCGCCGGGCAATACTTTCATTATCGCACCGTCTTTATGTATATTAGCGGCCTGAATCCGACTGTAGTTCTCTCTTGAAACCAGTAATCTTGGCAACCAGTGAAAGTAGCAATATTCGGCGCAGGAGTTGCGGGCCTCTCTGCCGCAATCGAGCTTGTAGATCAGGGGCACCAGGTCGAGATCTATGAAAAGCGGAAGGTCCTCGGCGGAAAAGTCTCCGTCTGGAAGGATTGTGAGGGCGACTCCATAGAGTCAGGGCTTCATATCGTTTTCGGCGGCTACACCCAGCTTCAGGAATACCTTGAGCGGGTCGGTGCAGGCGAAAATTACCTATGGAAAGACCACACGCTCGTTTATGCCGAAACTGACGGGAGACAGTCGAGTTTCAAAAAGGCGAAACTGCCAAGTCCCTGGGGAGAGATTGTTGGAGGCCTTCAGACGGAGTTCCTTACCCTTTGGGACAAGATCTCCCTGATTCGCGGCCTTTTGCCGGCAATCACCGGCAATGAGGAGTATTTCCGTAGCCAGGACAATATGACCTACTCCGAATGGCACCGGCAGAGAGGGGCATCGGAACATTCGCTCCAGAAACTCTGGAGGGCCATCGCCCTTGCCATGAATTTCATCGAGCCGAACGTCATCAGCGCCAGGCCGATGATCACCATATTCAATTACTTCGGCACGGATTACACATCGACCAAGTTCGGCTTCTTCCGCAAAAACCCCGGAGAGTCCATGATCGAGCCGATGCGCCAGTACATCCAGAGCCGTGGCGGCCGTATCTTTGTCGACGCCAGGCTGAGCCGCTTTGAATTGAACAGCGACACGACCATCAGGCGCGCGGTGCTTCAGGACGGCAACACCATCGAGGCGGATGCCTATATCTCGGCTCTTCCTGCCCACAGCCTGAAGAAAGTCCTCCCCAAGGCCTGGCTCAGAGAGGAGTACTTCCGTAATATATTCCGATTCACAGGGAGCCCCGTAGCGAACTGCCAGCTCTGGTTCGACAGGAAGATCACCGACCTGGACAACCTGATGTTTTCACAGGGAACCGTCTTTGCAACATTTGCCGACGTTTCAATAACCTGCCCTGAAGATTTCCAGAAGGGGATGGGCTCTGCAAATGGCGGAAGCGTCATGAGCCTCGTGCTTGCCCCCGCTCACGACCTGATGGATATGCCCGAAGAGGTGATCATTGACATGGTCATGAAAGATATCCATGACCGTTTCCCGAAATCCCGTGATGCCAGGCTCATCAAGTCGACCCTGGTAAAAATCCCCGAGTCGGTCTATAAGGCCGTTCCTGACATCGACCAGTTCCGCCCCGACCAGATCAGCCCCGTCAATAACTTGTTCCTGGCAGGAGACTACACTTACCAGCGATATCTGGCATCGATGGAAGGCGCCGCCCTCAGCGGAAAACAGGCTGCTGAAAAGCTCATGGCCAGGACGGGAAAATAGAGCTGGCGTCTGAACTAATTATGGCGACGGGTGTTACATAGAGGTGTGCATGAAACAAAAACACTCACATGACCTCAATACCCTCCATGCAGAATCAGCAATCACACAGAAGCCGCAGCACCCTCCTTCCCGATGCAGGCGCCCAGGTAAAGGTGCTTGAAGAGACCGATTGCGGCATCCTCCCTTTTGGCCGCAAGATCGCAGAATCGGGATTCGCCCAGCTGAAAGCGGTAGCCATAGATGTTCTCCAGATCAATACCGGCTACCGCTGCAACCTGCTCTGCCGCCACTGTCACGTCGATGCCGGGCCGGAACGCACGGAGATGATGACCCGCTCGACCATGCAGCACTGCCTTAAGGCAATTGCCTGCAGCTCAATCAAAACCATCGACATAACCGGAGGCGCACCGGAAATGAACCCTGAGTTCCGGTGGTTTCTCGAACGCATCCGTTCGCTCAAGCCTGACCTTGAAATCCTTGTACGCTCCAATCTCACCCTTCTCTCCGGAGTGGCCGAATTCAGCGACCTTGGCCAGTTCCTCAAGAAGCACCGGGTCACCATCATCGCCTCGCTTCCCTGCTATACAAGTGGAAACGTCGATGCGGTAAGGGGCAAGGGTGTCTTCGAGCGTTCCATTGCCGCACTGAAACTGCTCAACCTGCTCGGCTACGGCTCCCCGGAATCCGGCCTTGAGCTCAATCTGGTCTACAACCCGGGAGGGCCAACACTGCCGGGCTCTCAGGCGCAGCTTGAAAAGGAGTACCGCCGGCATCTTCTTGATGAGCAAGGCATACGCTTCAGTCATCTCTACACCATCACCAACATGCCGGTCAGCCGGTTTCTTGGAGAGCTCCTCGAAAACGGAAGCTACTGCAGCTATATGGCCCTGCTTGAAAAAAACTTCAACCCGTGCGCTCTTGGCACAATCATGTGCAGAACAACGCTCTCCGTGGGATGGGACGGAACACTCTACGACTGCGATTTCAACCAGATGCTCCGCCTGCCGCTCGCCGCTCCGGCTCCGCGCCACATCACGGAGTTCAGCCTGGAGAGGCTGGAGAGCCGCAAGATCACCCTCGGCCAGCACTGCTACGGCTGCACGGCAGGCGCAGGATCGAGCTGCGGAGGCGCACTCCTGTGAATGCTGGCCGGTTGCTCATTGTCTTTACCAGAAACCCGGTGCAGGGCGAGGTCAAGACCCGACTTGCAGGTGCTATAGGCGCCCCGAAAGCGCTCGAAGTCTATGAAAGACTCAGAGCGCACACCGCCTCTGTGGCAGGAAAAGTTGACGTGCACCGCCGAGCCTCTTACAGCGACTCTATCCCTTCCCTCGACATCTTTACCAAGAGCGATTTCAGCGCGGTCCTGCAGGAGGGTTACGACCTGGGCGAAAGAATGCTGAACGCGTTCAGGCAGGGTTTTCGGGACGGATACAATCAAATCGTGCTCACAGGAACCGACTGCTTCGAAATCACACCCCTGATTCTTGAGGAGGCCTTCACCGCCCTTGAGGGGAGCGATGCGGTTGTAGGCCCCGCACGGGATGGCGGGTTCTACCTCATCGGCATGAAAAAAGTGCTTCCGGAACTCTTTCTGAAGAGAACATGGAGCACTCCGGAGGTACTTGCTGAAACAATCCGGATTCTCGGCACGCTCCAGGCAACTTATGAACTGCTCGATGAGCTGGCTGATATTGATACCTTTGACGACCTTAAAGCAAGCGCACTATGGCCCCTCCCCTCTTAAGCATCATCATTCCCGCATGGAACGAGGAGGCTGTGATTGAACACTTCATGCGCTCGCTTCTTGCCATCACCGACCGATCTTGTGGAGTTGAGATCATCGTCAGCGATGCAGGATCGGACCGGACGGCCGACATACTCTCTGCTTTTCCGGTAACAGTCGTGCGAAGCGCGAAAGGGAGGGCCGTGCAGATGAATACGGGAGCACGAAAAGCAACAGGCGACATCCTTTACTTTCTGCATGCCGACACCATTCCGCCCGAAACCTTCATCGAGGATATCCGTTCGGCGGCTGAATCAGGCAAAAAGGCCGGCTGTTTCAGGATGGCATTTGATGACGACCATCCGCTCATGAGCCTGTTCGGATGGTTCACACAGTTCCCTCTGCCGGTCTGCCGTGGAGGCGACCAGTCGCTCTTTATTGAAAGGGCGTTATTCGACGAGATTGGAGGGTATGACGAAAGACAGCTCATCATGGAGGACTACGATATCGTCAGGCGCATTGAGGAGCGCCACACGGTCCACATCCTTCTGCCGGAGGTCAAGACATCGTCGAGAAAGTATCAGAAAAACGGCATAATCCGTCTGCAGATGATCTTTGGGACCCTGCACCTCATGCATGCGCTCGGTTACAACCAGGAGGATATCATCCGATGCTACAACGAGAATATCTCCTGAAATAATCGCCTCACAGTATTGAAACAGAGGGGGCCAAAATACTTTACGCAGTGAAGGACTTGGCAAATAGATTTGCTATATTCCAGAAAAAACACTTTCAACCACCTCCCTTTAACCAGATACGATTATGGCAGCAGAAGAGCTCAACAACCCTGCAGGCACCACAAAACCTGCGGTGAAGCAGAACCCGGAAATCAATCCTGGAAATGGTGATATTGCCCAGCTTATCGGCAGCATCGGTCAGTTTCTTGACTCCACCATCGAATCGGCACAGGGTGTCATCAGCACCGTAACCACCAGCACCGGACAGTTGATCGAAGGGGTGGCATCGACAATCAACTCCGAATCGGTTCAGGGTGCAATCAGCTCTTTGGGCAATGCCACCGGTCAGCTCATCGACGGCGTCACCTCGACCATCAACTCCGAATCGGTTCAGGGCGCAATCAGCTCTTTGGGCAATGCCACCGGTCAGCTTATCGACGGCGTCACCTCGACCATCAACTCCGAGTCGGTTCAGGGCGTCATCAGCTCTGTCGGCAACGCTACCGGCCAGATTATCGATGGCGTCACCTCAACAATCAGCTCAGCTTCATTCGGGGATTTGGGCAAGCTTTGGACAAGCCTGCTTGAGAACCTCAACGACACGGTCAGCACCGGCAACGTTCAGAACCTCTTCAACAATGTCAGCGCCGGCCTTGGCCAGCTCGCCAGCAACGTTTTTTCCCAGGCAAGACCCTCTTTTGGAGAAGAACGCCAGAAAAAAGAGGTCAAGGAGATCATCTTCACCCCAAAGGAGAGCATCCCTTCCGTTCAGGTTCCAGCTGCTTCTATCAAAGCGAACAACTGACCAGGTCTCCACAAAGTGTTTAGGGTCTCTTCCCCGTAAACAGGCAGTCATGAGTATCCAGAGCTGAAAATCCCTGAGTTATCGTTTTTCAGGGATTTTCGTTCTCGCCTTAGAGACTCAACCAATTAACCCCACCCCTTCAAAAAACGATCGTGGCACTGAAAGAGGAAAAATACAAACGCAAGAATGTCGTCCTTATTGCTGATGACGACAACACGTCGAGCCGCATCCTCAGTCATTTCGTCCAAAAGATGGGCTACCAGCCTGTCATGGCCGTAGACGGCGAGGAGTGCATCCGCTATATCGAAGAGCACTCCCCGGATGTGATACTGCTTGATATAAACATGCCAAAAAAAGATGGCTTCGATGTGATGTTGCATATGAAGGCGCATAACATCGTCACGCCAGTCATCATGGTCACCGCTTCGCACGACATCCCTCAGGTAGTCAAATGCATCAAGCTCGGAGCGTTCGAATTCCTGACCAAGCCGCTGAGCATCGACCGCCTTGATATAGTCATGAGAAACGCCCTTTCGCAGTCCGCCCTTCAGGACAAGGTGAAACAGCTGGAGGAAGTGATTGTAACACAGCCCCTCTTCCAGCGAATAGTCGGTGAATCCGATGCAATCAAGCAAGCTATCGAACAGGTAAAGAAGGTCATGAAAACCGACCTGAACGTCCTTATCCTCGGCGAAAGCGGTACCGGCAAGGAGCTCTTCGCCCAGGCGATCCATGAGGGGAGCAGAAGGAGCAAAGGACCTTTCGTCCCGGTCAACTGCGCTGCAATCTCCAACAATCTTGCCGACAGCATCCTTTTCGGCCATGCCAAGGGGTCGTTTACAGGAGCCCACAGCGATCATGTCGGCCTCTTCGAACAGGCTGACAACGGCACCATATTCCTTGATGAGATAGGGGATATGGACTCCGACACACAGGCAAAGGTGCTGCGTGTGCTGGAGGAGAGAAAGATCAGGCGTGTCGGCGAAAAAACCGAAAGAAGCGTGAACTTCAGGGTCATCTCCGCTACCAACAGGGACTTCTCCCATGCCATACAGAACAGTCAGTTCAGAGTGGACCTCTACTTCCGGCTTGAAGAGTTTACGCTCTTCATTTCTCCACTCAGAGAGAGAACTGAAGACATTCCTCTCATCGCCAGACATTTTCTAGGTGAGTTTGCAAGCGCAAACGACATCAAAATCCTTCAGTTCGGACCCAATGCCTTCGACACCCTTGCAGGTTACCAGTGGCCGGGCAATATCCGTGAACTGAAAAATGCGGTTCGGCGCTCGGCGGTCACCCGGAAAGGAGATATCATTGAAAGACTCTTTGTGGGCATTGTCCCCGGATCGGCTCAGAAACAGGCTTTAGACAGAAGAGTCGCGCTGCCCGTTACCGAAGTCCCGCAGCATGAGGAGAGGAACGAAAACGGAAGCGCTGTCGCCTACACGCTTGAAGAACATGAGCGTGACGCAATCATCAAGGCATACAAGGTATCTCACGGCAACCTGACCAGAACCGCACGCCTGCTCGGCATCGGACGGGCGACGCTTTACAGGAAGCTCGACAAGTTCGGTCTCGAATACCTTAAAACCGGCTGACCCTCCCGACAAGCAGGGTTCAGCGGGCACCTATGCCCGTATGACCAAACCCGCCCTCTCCGCGCGTTGTCGAGCCAAGCTCCCCTACCTCAGTGAACTCGACATGCTCCACCCTGGCAACGACCATCTGGGCAATGCGGTCGCCGTGATTGACCCTGAACGGCTCTTTTCCGTAGTTGATGAGAATCACCTTCACCTCGCCGCGATAGTCGGCATCGATGGTTGCCGGTGTATTGGGCAGTGAGATCATCGAACGCAAGGCCAGGCCGCTTCTGGGGCGAAGTTGCGCCTCATACCCTTCGGGAAGCTCAATAGAGAAGCCTGATGGAATGAGCGCGGTGGTCATCGGCTCAATGGTCACCGGAGCCTCAAGGCATGCCGAAACGTCCATTCCCGCAGCGTGGGAGGTTGCATAAACGGGAAGTGCCGCTTGTTTGTTAAGGCGAACTATCTTTACTTGTACCATTGGCAAAAGATGACTGGTTGAGGCTGATTTCTGCACATCAATATATACCACTTTCATGACAAGGCAATCGGGGAGTTCAAGCGACAAGGTCTATCTGCTCGCATTCGGCGCCCATCCGGACGATGTCGAGCTTTCATGCGGCGCCACACTGCTGAAAATCATCGCTGAAGGGCGCAATGTCGCCGTCTGCGACTTGACGAGAGGAGAGATGGGCACGGCAGGAAGCCCGGAAACACGGGCTGCCGAAGCCGCCAGGGCCGCCGATATCATGGGATATCAAAGCCGCACAACGCTCGATTTGGGGGACTCGAAGCTCTTCTGCAATGAGGAGAACCTTGCGGCCGTCATCAGCGTCATCAGGGAGTTCCGACCAGAGATCGTCCTTGCCAATCCTCCCGATGAACGCCACCCGGACCATGTCAAAGCCTCAAAACTGATTACTGATGCCGTCTACTATGCCGGCCTCAAAAACCTCCCGACTTACCTCAACGGCATCCCGCAGGAGCCTCATCGACCGCGCCACCTGCTCTACTACATCCAGTTCCGCCACCTTGAGCCGCGACTTATCGTTGACGTCTCGGAAACGTTTGTTGCCTCAAGAGAGGGCATTTTTGCCTTTGGCTCGCAATTCTACCGTGAGGGTGCCGAGGAAGAGCCGGAAACAATGATTAAGCGTAAGGAATTTCTTACAGGACTCGAGGCTCGCGCCAGATATTTCGGCGAGCAGATCGGCGTGAGCTACGGCGAGGGCTTCATCAATGCGTCGACACTCGCCGTAGACTCTTTCAGCAGCCTCTTCCCCTGAAAAAACAAAGAGCACTTCACCTCCTGAATTTGCATAATCGCTCACACCTCACCACCCATGGGACGAACCTTTCTTAGAGCCTCTCTTCTTCCTCTCTTTATAGTGCTGATTCTTGCCGGAATCTCGGGATGCCGGGCCAATAGCGGCGTGCCGCAGCGTCAGGGAGTCGTTACGGCCATCTCGGCGGATTTCGACTATCTCAACCCCCTCCTCATGCAGCTCTCCCTCTCACGCGAGATCTGCAAACTCATCTACCCGACGCTGGCAAGACCCTCGTTTGACGAGAAAAACGGAACCATACGTTTCCTGCCAGCGACAGCAAAAAGCTGGGAGTTCTCCAAGGACGGCCGCAGTGCGACCTTCCACCTCAAAAGCGGATGCGCATGGGAAGATGGCAAGCCGGTCACGGCTCGGGACTTCAAATACTCCTACGCCCTCTACATAAACCCGAAAATAGCGAGTGCCCGGCAGCACTATCTCGACGACCTGCTTCTTCTTTCCGACGGAACCCCCGACATCAATCGTGCAGTTGAAACCCCGAACGACTCGACACTCATCCTCCGTTTCAGCAAACCGATGGCTCCTGAAATTGTGCTTGACCATTTCAACGACCTCATGCCTGTTGCCGAGCATCTCTTCAAGGCCTACGCCCCCGAAGATATCCGTGCCAAATCCTCCGAAATACCGGTTCTCGGCGCCGGACCGTTCATGGTGAAAAAATGGGCCCGACAGGAGCGGCTGGAACTCGAAAGCAGTCCCTCTTCGCGTCTCCCCCGTCCTGCCACCATAAAATCGATGATCTTCGTAGTGGTTCCTGAATACACGACGCGGCTTGCCATGCTCCGTTCCGGCCAGATTGACGCCATGATATCGGCTGGCGGCATCAATCCAAAAGAGGTTAAAGAGCTCGAAAAGAATGCCCCCAATATTGAGATAAAGCCTGTAAGGAACCGCTACTTCGACAGCGTCGTCTGGCTGAACATTGATGGGGAAGCCTGGCGCGCCAGCAAAAAAATCGTGCCGCATCCGCTCTTCGGCGACAGCAGGGTCCGTCGGGCGCTTACCCTTGCCATCGACAGGCAATCGATTATCGATGGATTCATGGGGCCACTGCACGCAACCATCGTCAACACATCCCTCTCTCCGGCCCACAGAAACATCATCGACGGAGCACTCGACCCCTATGATTTCAATCCCAAGAAAGCCACGGCACTACTCCTTGAGGCCGGTTGGGCGCCCGGAGCAGACGGCATCCTTCGCAAGAACGGCAAGCGCTTCTCCTTCGAACTTGCCGCCCCGGTGGGCAATCCCCGGCGCAACTACGCCGCCACAATCATCCAGCAGAACCTGCGCGACATAGGCATCGACTGCCGCCTGAGGTTTGACGAAAGCCTCGTCTTTCTTAAAAGCCAGAACGAATACCGCTACGATGCAGCGCTCTCGGGGCTCGCGGCCGAAACGCTCCCTTTTCAGCTGGCCATCTGGGGATCCGACTTTATAAAACGTCCCTTCAACTCTTCGGCATTCACGAGCAAGGAGCTTGATGCAGTCGTCGGCGAACTCCAGCGCCCGCTCCCTGAAGCGCGGAAGATTGCGCTCTGGAAGCGCTACCAGAAGATCCTGCACGATGAGCAGCCAAGGACATTTCTTTACTACTATGACGAGCTCGAAGGGTTCAGCAAACGAATCACGAACGCTGAGGTCAACCTGATTTCAACGCTCTACAACGCCCATGAATGGAGCGTTCGCTGAGCTCTGGGCAGCATCTTTGCCGTCAGTCGGCAAATCGCTATATTCGTCAGCTGTTTTTTCTCTGGAAAACGCACTGATTTCCAGACATTTTTTTCATCAAAGAAGGTATTGGCACCATGCCCCGTTACACCCCTGAACAGCTTGCACGCAGAAACGCCTCGGTCTGGACGAAGGTCCAGGGAATCCTCGCCCCCATCCAGTTCGTCATGTTCCTTGCCGGCCTTACCGTCACCTGGCTCTACTCTTCCGGAATCTGGATTCACGACTTTTACTGGATAACCTTTTTTGTTACCCTCAAAACCCTGATGCTCTTCCTGATTTTCGTAACCGGGGGATTTTTTGAGCTGGAGGTATTCGGTGCATTTGCTTTTGCTCCCGAATTCTTCTGGGAGGATTTCGGCAGCGCCATAGCCATGGTGGTGCACCTCTCCTACTTCGCCCTTTTCTTTCTTGATCTCGACAAAAACATTCTCATTTGGACTGCGCTGCTTGCCTATTTCAGCTATCTGGTCAACGCCGCCCAGTTCGTCATCCGCCTGCTTCTCGAAAAGCATAACGAAAAGAAGCTCCGCCAGCAAAATGCGGGCTGATCACACCCGAAGAGGAGAATACTATGAAAGCAAAAGCCGTCGTCTTCACTGCAATAAGGCAGATAGAGCTCGCCGAGGTAACCCTCAAGCCACTCTCCTCCACCGATGTGCTGGTAGAGACCTGCTGGTCCTCAATAAGCGCCGGCACGGAAAAGATGGCTTATAACGGCCTCATCCCTTCATGGCCCTTCATTTTCCCTTTCATTCCCGGCTACGAGAGTGTCGGAAAAATCATCAAAGCCGGCAAGCACGTCAATCAGGAGCTTATCGGCAGGTTCGCCTATGTCGCGGGCTCCTTCGGCTACGAAGGTGTCCAGGGGGCGTTCGGCGGTGCTTCGGAATATATAACCTGTCCGGTCGAGAGCATCACTGTGCTCGACGGCATCGAGAACCCTGCGCTCGGCATAGCGCTCCCGCTTGGCGCTACGGCTCTGCATATTGTTGATCTGGCAAAAGTTGAAAACAAGAAGGTGCTTATCCTTGGCCAGGGAGCGGTAGGACTGCTTGCGGCTGAGCTCGCCAAACATGAGGGTGCAAAGCTGGTGGTGGCTACCGATCTCAAGCAGAACCGCCTCGACTGCTCGGCGGCAGACCTGAAGGTCAACCCTGAAAAGCAGGAACTCGCTGTTGCGCTTGCCGGACATGAGTTCGATGTCCTTATCGACAGCACCGGCATCATGAGCGCTATAGATACCGGTCTCCGGTTCCTGAAATTCCACGGAACGGTCGTCTTTGGCGGTTACTACCAGCGAATGAACATCGATTACTCTCAGGCGTTCGAGAAGGAGCTCTCATTCATAGCGGCAAAGCAGTGGGCAAAGGGTGATCTGGAGCGGGTCAGAGAGCTCATCGCTCTGGGCAATCTCAATACGGAGAAGATATTCACCCACCGATGCACAATCGACGAACAGATCGAGGCGGCATACCTGACGGCCTTCAACGATCCTGACTGCCTCAAAATGGTGGTGAACTGGAAAAAGGAGACACATTGATGAGCAAGAGAGCTCGAAACCGAATATTTCAGGCGGATGAGTATGGCAGCTAGAACGATTGCAATTTATGGAAAAGGCGGCATAGGCAAAAGCTTTACGACCACCAACCTCAGCGCTACGTTCGCCATGATGAACAAGCGTGTGCTGCAGCTCGGCTGCGACCCCAAGCACGACTCTACGACCTCACTCTTCGGGGGTATTCCCCTGCCGACCGTCACCGATCTCTTTGCCGAAAAAAATGCACTGAACCAGGAGCTCTCAATCAGCGACGTTGTCTTCCGTCGCGATATCCCTGGCTTTCCTCAGCCGATATACGGCATTGAACTCGGAGGCCCGCAGGTCGGAAGAGGGTGCGGAGGAAGAGGAATCATTTCAGGATTCGACATCCTCGAAAAGCTCGGCATATTCAACTGGGAGCTCGACATCATCCTCATGGACTTTCTCGGCGATGTCGTCTGCGGCGGATTCGCCACCCCCCTTGCACGCTCGCTCAGCGAGGAGGTGATACTGGTCACCAACAACGACCGCCAGTCGATCTTCACGGCCAACAACATCTGCCGGGCAAACAACTACTTCAGAACCATCGGAGGTTCATCACGCCTGCTCGGGCTCATTATCAACCGTGATGACGGCAGCGGTATCGCCGAGAAATATGCCCGTGCTGCCGGCATCCCGGTACTCATGAAGCTCCCCTATGATACCTCTGCGCGTGACATGGACGACAGTTTCGACTTTGCCGTCAGGCTGCCGGCCATCCGCGACCGCTTCCAGCAACTCGCCATCGACATCCTCGAAAACCGCATCCATCCATCGCCCTCTGGCGGCCTTGATTTCCAGCAGTTTGTCAGGCTTTTCGGAGATGTGAGCGACGAGGCTCCCGTGCCCGCAACTGCCGAAGAGCTCTTCGCCAACAAGGACAAGCCGGCCACAACAATTGATGACAGTGGGCTTTCCGGTCAGGAGAGTGACGAAGGGAAAATGCAGCGTGCAATCAACCGGCTTACAGAGGAAGAGCGAGCAATCTACCTGCTCGTTGAACGGGAGTCGAAAAGCGTCGCCGAGATAGCTGCGATGACAAAGCAGAGTGAAGGCAAAATCAGGGAGCTGCTCTCAAGCGCCAGAACAAGCCTGAAAAAGCTCTTCTTCGAACGCTGAGGAGTACCCCGCCCCGTCCATTAACGAGAAAAGCCCCCGAAATCCGGAGACTTTTCTGTTAGATGCACATTGCAGGGTTCTCTCTGTTGCTCAGGCCTTGTCACGTTTCGTCGCCTTGGCTCTCAGATTCATGTCAAGAATCTTCTTGCGAAGCCTGATGCTCTGCGGGGTCACCTCCAGAAGCTCATCGTCATTGATGAACTCAAGGGCCTGTTCCAGTGAAAGAATTTTCGGCGGGGTGAGGCGAAGAGACTCATCCGTGCCCGAAGAGCGCATATTGCTGAGCTTTTTGGTCTTGCAGACGTTGAGGGTAATATCAAGTCCTCTGGTTGACTCACCGACAATCATGCCGGCATAGACCTTGGTGTTCGGTGAAACAAAGAAGGTCCCGCGGTCTTCAAGAGCGCTGAGCGCATAGGCCACGCAGGTTCCGGTCTCGGCAACCACAAGCGCGCCGGTCTCCCTTGAGGGAAGCTTGCCCTTGAAGGGCTGATAGTTGAAAAAGACGTGGGAGAGAATACCCTCGCCCTTGGTATCGGTGGTAAACTCAAGATTGTAACCGATGAGACCTCTGGTAGGGATTTCAAACTCAAGGCGCACCATGCCGCCACGAAGGGTGCCCATGTGGGTCATCTCTGCCTTTCTGCGACCCATCTTTTCGATGATCACGCCGGTATACTCATCAGGAATGTCGATGGTGACATGCTCGATCGGCTCGAGCAGAACGCCATTGTCATCGTTATGCATGATGACCTCAGGCCTTGCAATGGCAAGCTCATACCCTTCACGCCTCATGGTCTCAATCAGCACGGAGAGATGAAGCTCGCCCCTGCCTGAAACGCGGAAGGTATCGGCACTCTCCGTCTCTTCGACGTTGAGGGCAACATTGGTCATAACCTCTTTCATCAGCCTTTCACGAATCTTGCGGCTGGTGACCTCCTTGCCTTCAAGTCCGGCAAAAGGCGAGTCGTTGACCGAGAAAAGCATCGAGAGCGTCGGCTTGCTGATTTCGAACGACTCGAGCAGCTCCGGGGCGTCTATGGCAGCGAGCGTCATTCCGACGTTGGCGTCTGCAATACCGGCGAGGGCAATGATATCTCCCGAAGAGGCCTCTTTTGCCTCGACCTTCTGAAGCTTGTCGAACTGGAAAAGCTTGGTAACTGTCCCTCGACCGGCAAGTCCATCAGGACTTACCACCGCAAGCTGGGTCCCGGGGCTCACCGTGCCGCGATGAATCCGGCCGATGGCGATCTTGCCGATATACTCGCTGTAATCAAGGCTGGTAACCAGCATCTGGAATGGAGAGTCGTCGTCGGTCTCCGGAGGCGGGATCTCCTTGATGATGATATCAAGCAGGAGGCTCATGTCGCCATCCTCGTCATCCATGCTGTATTTGGCGATGCCGTTCTTGGCGGAAGTAAACAGGTAGGGGAAATCGAGCTGTTCCTCTTCTGCACCGAGGGCAATGAAGAGATCAAGCACCTGATCGTGGACCTTGACGGGATCGGACTGCGGACGGTCGATCTTGTTGATGACGACGATTGGCTTCAAATGAAGCTCAAGCGCCTTGCGAAGCACAAACTTGGTCTGAGGCATGGGACCCTCAAAGGCGTCGACCAGCAAGAGCACGCCGTCGACCATCTTGAGAATGCGCTCCACCTCGCCACCGAAATCAGCATGGCCGGGTGTATCGACAATATTGATCTTGTAATCCTTGTATAGCGCCGAGGCATTTTTGGAAAAAATCGTAATACCCCGCTCCCGCTCCTGGGGATTGGAGTCCAGGACCCTTACGTTGACCTGCTGATTATCCCTGAATGCACCGGTCTTCTGGAAGATTGAATCAACAAGTGTGGTTTTTCCATGATCAACGTGAGCGATAATGGCTATATTTCTAATATTCTTTTTCGAGCTCATCTTTTTTCCTTGTAAATAAAAGTATATTTATACCCCATGACGGCCGGAATATACATTTTTTCTTTCTAATTCCGGTCACAATCTTTGCACCGGAACCATGTGTCATCCTGAGGGTTTTCCCCTGATGATTCAAGGCAACCGATTAACTGCCCGCCCCCTACGATGAATGCCATGCATAATATATTGTACAACAATCTTCCGCTGCTCGTCCTCAATCAGATTGTCTCGTTGCTTTATGTCGTGACGGCATTTCTCTACGGTGCGCACTTCTTCAAGGACACCCCGCTCGGAAAGAACTACAAGCAGCCGCTTCTGGCCCTTACCGTTTTTTCCCATGTAGTCTACCTCGGCCTTCTCACCTCGATGGAAGGCTACCGTATCAGCTATTCGATCGTCAACATGATGACCATGGTGGCGCTTACCCTGACGATAACCTACCTCTTCATAGAGTTCACCACCAAGAGCGACAAGACAGGCTTTTTCGTCATCTCCTTTGCCGCGGAAGCGCAGCTGATCTCCTCGATACTGACCGCCCAGACGACCACTCGCGGAGTAACCTTCAGCGGTGTCGGCATCGGGGTCCACCTGATATCATCGATCTTCGGCTTCAGCGCCATTGCCATAGCAGGGCTCTACAGCATTCTCTACCTGCTTCTCTTCCGTCAGATACAGAAAAACCGCTTCGAGTTGCTCTTTCAGCGCCTGCCGAACCTTGAAGTGCTCGAGCAGCTGACCATGCACGCCGTTGCATTCGGCTTCCTCTTCCTCTCCATCACCCTCTTTGCCGGCATCATCGAACAGCGCGCTTCAGGAGAGGCAATCAAGCTTCTCGAGCCAAGGATGATAACCCTTTCGGTCATCTGGTTGCTCTACGGGATAAGCATCTTTGTCAAACCGATTCTCGGATGGGATATCAAGCACATGGCATACCTCTTGATTATCCTTTTCGTTTTCGTCACTGCGCTGATTGTTCTGATGACCTTTTCATCACCGACATTCCACGGGATAGCCTTTTAAAATCAGGCTTGTGTTTGAAAATATCTGGGCTAAAGGCTATATTTAGGGCTCTGGCTTTATTAAGCTCGAAGCAGTCGTACTTTGCGTCGCACGATATAGGCACATTTAAACCGCCCGGCCATGAACATAATTTCGATTGGTGTCAACCACAAAACCGCACCCATTGAAATCCGTGAAAGGATCTCCCTTTCCGAAGTTCAGAACAAGGAGTTCATCACCGAACTGATTGCCAGTGGCATCGCCGATGAGGCAATGGTCATTTCGACCTGCAACCGTACGGAGCTCTACGTTGTTCCCGGAATGAGCGAAGTCACGGGAGAGTACCTCAAGGAGTATCTCATCGCCTACAAGGATGCCCGAAAGGATGTCCGCCCCGAACACTTCTTCAGCCGTTTCTACTGCGGCACCGCTCGCCACATTTTTG
Organism: Chlorobiaceae bacterium; assembly: GCA_037142155.1. Classification (GTDB taxonomy): domain Bacteria; phylum Bacteroidota; class Chlorobiia; order Chlorobiales; family Chlorobiaceae; genus Chlorobium. The sequence goes on along the minus strand of JBAXBE010000012.1, from coordinate 16,293 downwards.
AAGTCGCCAGTGCCATAGACTCCCTTGTCCTTGGCGAAGGACAGATTCTCGGCCAGGTCAAGACCGCCTACCGTATCGCCGCGGAAACACAGGCCGCCGGAATCCTTATCACACGCCTCGCACACACCGCATTCAGCGTCGCCAAAAAGGTCAAGACAAAGACCAAGATTATGGAGGGGGCTGTTTCGGTCAGCTATGCGGCCGTTGAGCTCGCCCAGAAGATATTCTCCAACCTCTCCATGAAGAAAGTGCTGCTCGTCGGCGCCGGAGAGACCGGAGAGCTGGCCGCCAAGCACATGGTCGCCAAGAACGCACGAAACATCGTCATCACCAACAGGACGCTCCAAAAAGCCGAAGCCCTCGCTGAAGAGCTCGGCACCAACCAGGTACTCCCCTACGAAAGCTACAAGGAGCATCTGCACGAATTCGATATAATCATCACTGCCGTCAGCAGCAAGGAGTATATCCTCACTGAAGCGGAGATGCACCAGAGCATGACCCGGCGCCGCCTGAAGCCGGTCATCATTCTCGACCTCGGACTGCCGCGCAATGTCGACCCCGACATCGCCAAGCTGCAGAACATGTTCCTCAAGGATATCGACACACTCAAGCATATCATCGACAAGAACCTCGAACGCCGCCGCCTTGAACTTCCCAAAGTCAACGCCATCATCGAAGAGGAGCTTGTAGCCTTCGGCCAATGGATCAACACGCTCAAGGTTCGACCAACCATTGTCGACCTCCAGTCGAAATTCATCGAAATCAAGGAGAAAGAGCTCGAGCGTTACCGGTTCAAAGTCAGCGAGGAAGAGCTGCAGAGGATGGACCACCTGACCGACAGGATTCTCAAAAAGATCCTGCACCACCCGATCAAAATGCTCAAGGCACCAATCGACACATCCGACTCCATTCCAAGCAGAGTCAATCTTGTCCGCAACGTTTTCGATCTTGAAGAACCAAACCAGTCACACTAAACAAAAATCAGTAATTAGCCTTGAAAAAACAGCTTATCATCGGTACCAGGTCCAGCCCCCTCGCATTGTGGCAGGCAGAATTCACCAAGACGGAACTTTCCAGACACTTTCCCGAGCTCGACATCACACTCAAGCTCGTCAAAACTACCGGTGATGTGCTTCTTGACTCCCCTCTCTCCAAAATCGGAGATATGGGACTCTTCACAAAAGACATTGAAAAACACCTTATCGCCAAGGAGATTGACCTTGCTGTTCACAGCCTGAAGGACGTACCTACCGGAACCCCTGACGGGCTGATCATCACCTCCTTCACCGAACGCGAAGATACGCGCGACGTCATCATCTCCAAAGGCGGCGTCAAGCTTCAGGATCTTCCGAAAGGAGCCCGCATGGCCACCAGCAGCCTCCGGCGCATGTCGCAGCTGCTCAGCCTTCGTCCCGACCTTCAGATCCTCGATATCAGAGGCAACCTCAACACCCGCTTCAAGAAGTTCGATGAAGGTGAATTTGACGCCATGATGCTTGCCTATGCCGGCGTCTTCCGCCTCAACTTCAGCGACCGCATCTCTGAGATCCTCCCCCATGAAGTGATGCTTCCTGCTGTCGGACAGGGCGCTCTCGGCATCGAGACCCGCGTTGACGACGAACAGACAAGAGAGATTGTCAGGGTGCTCAACCACTCGAACACAGAATACTGCTGCCGTGCAGAGCGCGCACTTCTGCGCCACCTCCAGGGCGGCTGCCAGATTCCGATCGGTGCCTATGCATCCTTCAAGAACAGCACACTTCACCTGCTCGCTTTTGTCGGTTCTGTCGACGGAAAAATCGGAATCCGCAATGAAATCACCAAAACCGGCCTCACCTCTCCCGAGCAGGCTGAAGAGGTTGGTATTGCGCTGGCCGAAGAGCTCCTGAAACAGGGTGCCGACGCCATTCTCTCAGAAATCCGCAAGACGCGCTGATGAAAACCGTTCTCGTCACACGACCGGAACATCAGGCAGCATCATTCGTCAAGGAACTGAAACAGTACGGCCTGAACTCTTTTGTCTTCCCGACAATCGAGATCAGGCCGGTGTCCGGCTGGAAGGTTCCCGACCTCACTCGCTTTGACGGCATCTTTTTTACCAGCGCCAACAGCATCAGCTTCTTCATGGAGCGGCTTCTTCTTGAAAGCCCTGAGGAGCTCGAGAACCTCAAACAGCTCAAGGTATGGGCTGTCGGCAAAACGACATCTAAAGAGCTTTTGGCTCGCGGCATTAGAACCCAGCCCGTCCCAAAAATCTCCGACGCCGTAACCCTCATGGAGGAGATCGGTGCCGAGGCAATTGCAGGAAAAACATTTCTCTTCGTCAGAGGTAGCCTCTCCCTTGGCATCATCCCCGCCGTCATCTCAAAACACGGAGGAACCTGCACGGAGATTACCGTCTACGACAACATCAAGCCCTCCCGTGAAGCAAGCGCGAGCGTCGAAAAAATGCTCCAGGAAGGCCGGCTCGACTGCCTCTCCTTCACCAGTCCCTCGACGGCCGAAAATTTCTTTGAAGCTATAGGCACAACCTCGTTGCCTAAAGATGTCCTGCTCGCCGCCATAGGAACGACAACCGCAACCGCCCTCGAAAAGCTGGGCCTTCACGCCGACATCATCCCCGAATCCTTCGACGCCCCCTCCTTCGCCAAAGCCATAGCCCAAGCCCTCGCCTAAGCTTTCAACATAGGTCAACCTAGGGGACGTTCACAACAATTTCAACTAACTGTTCGAAACGCAGGGGAATTGTGCGGAAAGCGATGAAGGAATGTCTTTACCGAAAATACCTCGCTGAAATACCCGTATCCTCCTAGTTAGTGCAATTTGTCACTAACGTCCCCCTCGGCTTTGCGGAGGTCAGAGGTTTTCGAAGTGGTGGAGGTCTTCGATGTCGGGGATATCGTCGTAGCCGATGGAGAGGCTTTCGACACGTTCGAGGGGCTCTTTGCTTTCAATAAGGTCAATGCGAATCTCATCGGCTTCATCCTTCTGCTGATGAAGCTTTTCTTTGGGGAGCTTGGCTGCAAAGAGGCCGAACTGGCGGTCGTCAACGGGCGGCTCAACGGGTTCTTTCACGCTGGCATGGGATGGCTCTTCCTGATTCCCGTCAGCGTTAATCGGCTCGCTGCTGGCAATGGCGGGCACTTCCGGCTTCGGTGGAGCGGCTTTCCTGCGGCGTGTTGCGCTTTGGGCGGTTGCGGCTGCGAGGGATTCAAACTGCTGTTCGACCGCTTCTCGAAGCGATTCGTCTAGTTCGATGCGCATGGCGTGGAGCATCTGCATGGTGCCGGTCCGATGCTCGGCAAGCTCGCGGCGAAGGTCGCGTCCAGTCGCTTCAATCTCCCTGAGCTCCCTGCCTGGCCAGCCGGTGACAAGAAGAGCTACAACTGCGGCAAGCAGAAGAAGAATTATGACAAGCAGTGCTGTAATCATCAAGCAGGTGTCCTCTCTTGTTCGATATCAAGAAGCAGTTTCTCTCCGAGCACCCTGTTGGCGCTGACAAGGCCCTGACCAGTGATAGTGGTATTGCCGCGGTAGTCAAAACAGAGTCCGCCGGCTTCGGTGACAATCGGAATGAGGGCGGCGCAGTCCCACGGGCTCATGATTTTATCGATGGAGACTTCAGCGCGCCCGGAGGCGACGAGCATGTGGCCGTAGCAGTCACCCCACCCCCGAACAAGCCCGCCGCTACTGCGGAGCTGATCGACAGGATGGGTGGATGTTGGGTCGAGCAGGTACTCCTTTTCCGTAAAAAGAACCGTTGCATCTGTTGCGGAAGCAATCGATGAGACCGAGATTGGCGAGCCGTTGAGCGCCGCTCCGCACCCGCGCTCCCCATGATAGAGATCTCCGAGCGCCGGAAAATTGACGACGCCAAGCTGCATGGCACCTTCGACTTCAAGGGCGATCATGACGCCGTAGAGCGGCACGCCGTGTATGAATGCCTTGGTGCCGTCGATGGGGTCGATAATCCATCGACGCCCGTTCCCGGAAGGGCGCTCCTGAAACTCCTCGCCAAGCACGCCGTCCTCGGAATGCTTGGCGGCAATTGCAGCACGGATGAGCTCCTCGGCACTTCTGTCGGCCTCGGTTACCGGTGAGGAGTCCCGTTTGGTGAAAACCTGCAGGGATTTGCGACGAAAATATTCAAGAGTGAGCCGGCCTGCCTGTTCGGCCAGCTCGACTGCAAGCTGGAGATCGGAAGTCATGAAATTGCGGATGCGTTTAACAACTTGTAAAACAAAAATATAACATTATTCTCACCGAGATGCCGTCAGGGGCGGTTATTCCCCTTTTTTTTTGAATATTCAGGAATACCTTTACTTCTTAGGCTTAAAAATTCTTGATGCTGCCGTATTGAAGCAAACAGCATAAAAACCCGTCCTGCAGCCGGAAACGCACTCCACTGCCGGGACAGGAAACCTTCGCCTGCCAAGTTACTCAATCATTATCAGAAAAAACAATGAAACGCCTGATTGCCGAACGTGAGAAAGCCCGCCTGGGAGGGGGAGAAAAACGCATAGATGCACAGCACAAGAAAGGAAAGTTCACCGCACGTGAACGCATTGCGATGCTGGTTGACGAAGGGAGCTTTGAAGAGTACGACATGTTTGTCACTCACCGCACGACCGATTTCGGTCTCGACAAGGAGCACTACCTTTCTGACGGCGTCATCACCGGACACGGAACCGTCGACGGAAGGCCTGTCTATCTCTTTTCGCAGGATTTCACGGTGCTCGGCGGCTCGCTGTCGGAGACAAACGCGCTGAAAATCTGCAAGGTCATGGATCAGGCCATGAAGGTCGGCGCACCGCTTATCGGCATCAATGACAGCGGCGGCGCACGCATCCAGGAAGGGGTGCGCAGCCTTTCGGGCTACGCAAGCATCTTCCAGCGCAATGTGATGGCATCCGGCGTCATCCCGCAGATTTCCGCCATTTTCGGGCCTTGTGCCGGCGGCGCGGTCTACTCTCCAGCCCTGACTGACTTTGTGTTGATGGCCGAAAAAACCAGCTACATGTTCGTCACCGGACCGAAGGTCGTCAAGACCGTTACCGGCGAAAGCATTTCGGAGGAGGATCTCGGAGGCGCCTCTGTTCATGCGACGAAGTCGGGCGTGACGCACTTTGTCGGTGCGAGCGAAACCGAAGGAATACTGCTTATCAAGAAGCTGCTGAGCTACCTGCCGCAGAACAACCTTGAGGAGCCGCCAATCGCCCTGTGCGACGACCCGGCCGACCGTCTGGACGACAAGCTCAACTCCATCATCCCTGAAAAGCCCTCGATTCCCTACGATGTCAAGGACGTCATCTACTCCATCGCCGACAACGGGGAATTCCTTGAGGTGCAGCGGCAGTATGCCCGAAATATTGTGGTCGGATTCGTTACCTTCAACGGCATCTCCACGGGAATTGTTGCTAACCAGCCGAACTATCTGGCGGGCTGCCTAGATATCAACGCTTCACGCAAGGCAGCACGCTTTGTACGCTTCTGCGATGCCTTCAACATTCCGATTGTCACCCTCGTCGATGTTCCCGGCTTCCTTCCCGGCAGTGCCCAGGAGTTTGAAGGTATCATCACCAACGGAGCAAAGCTCATCTTCGCCTACGCAGAGGCCACGGTCCCAAAAATCACCATCATCCTGCGCAAGGCCTACGGCGGCGCCTACTGCGTCATGAGCTCCAAGCAGCTTCGCGGTGACGTCAACTACGCCTGGCCCTCTGCTGAGATCGCCGTCATGGGGCCGATCGGTGCCATTGAGGTGCTCTACAACAGGGACCTGAACGCCATAGAAAACCCTGAGAATCGGGCGAAGTTCGTGGCCGAAAATGCTGCAGATTACCGGGAAAAGTTCTCGAATCCTTATGAAGCTGCCAAATACGGTTATATTGACGATATCATCGAACCGCGCAATACCCGTTTCAGGATAATCCGTGCCTTGCAGACGCTCTCGACCAAGAAAGAGAGCAACCCTCCAAAAAAACATTCGACACTGCCACTGTAAAACCGGAGATGGCCATGACAATACTCGACCTGCCGGCACTGATCGACCTTTCTGGAATAGGGAGCGACCATATCCGGCTTGCCGTTATAGGATACAGCGCTGTTTTTGCTGCGCTCTTTCTGCTCGCACTGCTTTTTATCCTTCTGCCGAAAATCCTCTCATGGAACGTCCGCAGAAGGCTGCATACCGGTGTCGATGATCCGGGATCATCACTCAGGGGCGGCATGATCCCCGGCGAGGTGAGCGCGGCGATTGCCATGGCTATCTCCCTCTACTTCGCCGAACTGCATGATCAGGAGAGTGCAATCCTGACGGTCAAGAAGGTCGGAAAGACCTACTCGCCGTGGAACTCGAAAATCTACAACGTCATCAACTTCAAAGGGCATCAACGATGAGACGATATAAATTCACAATCGCCGGAAACCGCTACAGCGTTGAGATAAAGTCCCTCGAGGAGAATATCGCAGAAATCGAGGTGAACGGCACCGCCTACCAGGTTGAGCTTGGCCAGGAGATCAAGACGCCGCAGACGCCTAAACTGGTCCGCTACACCCCGCCAACGCCCACAAAGCCGCCGCAGCCGCTCAACACGCCGGGAGTGAGCATCCTCAAGGCTCCCCTGCCGGGCACCATCATAGCGCTTAACGTTGAGCCTGGATCGGAGGTCCGCCCCGACAGGCCTGTACTGGTGCTTGAAGCCATGAAAATGGAGAACAACATCTTTGCCGAAAAAGCCGGCATTGTCAAAAGTGTCAGGATTGCCGTAGGCGACACCGTCATGCAGGGCGATATCCTCCTGGAAATTGAATAACACGATTATGGATGGACTTTTACAGATAGTGCAACAGACAGGAATGGCCAATGCGACACCGGGGCACCTGCTGATGATTCTGGTAGGCCTGGTCTTCATCTACCTTGCCATCCGCCATGAATACCAGCCGATTCTTCTGCTTCCGATAGGCTTCGGCATCCTGATGGGCAACACCCCTTTTCTCCAGCACAACATCCTCGCGCTCGGCATCTACGACGAGGGCAGCGTGATGAACTACCTCCACATGGGAGTGCTGAAAGGGATTTTTCCGCCCCTGATCTTTCTCGGCATCGGCGCCATGATCGACTTCTCCCCGCTGATGTCGAACCCGAAGCTCATCCTGCTCGGCGCTGCGGCTCAGCTTGGCATCTTTCTGACCTATATCGGCGCATTGAGTCTCGGCTTCACCAATCCCGAATCAGCCGCAATCGGCATCATCGGAGGTGCTGACGGCCCGACGGCAATCTTTCTGGCCTCGCGGCTCGCCCCTCATCTCATCGGACCGATTGCACTTGCGGCCTGCACCTACATGGCGATGGTTCCGCTCATCCAGCCGCCAATCATGAGGCTTTTGACCACCAAGGCTGAGCGGACGATAAAGATGAAACCTCCTCGTTCGGTGACAAGGCTCGAAAAGGTGATCTTCCCTGTCGCAGGAATTCTCCTCTGCGGGTTCATCGCTCCGGGCGCCATGCCGCTACTTGGGATGCTCTTCCTCGGCAATCTGCTCAGAGAGTCGATGGTGACCAAGCGCCTGGCCGATACCGCAAAAAGCACGATTATCGACGTCGTCACCATCATCCTCGGCGTCACCATCGGAGCCTCGACACAGGCCGGAACCTTCCTGACGGCAAGTTCGGTGAAGATATTCATCCTCGGCGCGACCGCCTTCATGATCTCAACGGCAGGAGGAGTCCTCTTTGCCAAAATCATGAACCTCTTTCTCTCTGAAGGCAACAAGATCAACCCCCTTATCGGCGCAGCCGGTGTTGCAGCAGTACCCGAAAGCGCAAAGGTAGCCCAGAGTGAGGGCCTGAGAGCCGATCCATCAAACCATCTTCTCGTCCACGCCATGGCACCAAACGTCGCCGGAGTGATAGGTTCTGCCGTGGCCGCAGGCATTATGATGAGTTTTCTGCTCTAGAATGAAGCGGAGAGCAGCAAACGGCTTCTCGAAGTCTCTGGATTTTCGTATTTTTAGGCTTTTAAAATCCAAAACTCGCCATCTGTCATGAGCCAGCTCAATCTCCTCAACATTGTCCAGCGCCCCAGAAGACTCAGGAAAAGTGCCGCCATAAGGAACCTTGTCCAGGAACACACCCTGAGTGTCAACGATCTTGTCTACCCGCTCTTTGTCTGTCCGGGAACGAACGTCGTCGAAGAGGTCTCGTCAATGCCGGGCAGCTTCCGCTACTCCATCGACAATGCAGTAAAAGAGTGTCAGCTTCTTTGGGATCTCGGCATCCAGTCTATCGACCTTTTCGGCATTCCTGAGCAGAAAACCGAAGACGGAAGCGAAGCCTACAATGAAAAAGGAATCATTCAGGAGGCACTGCGCGCCATCAAGGCCAAGGTGCCCGACCTCTGCATCATGACCGATGTGGCTCTTGATCCGTTCACCCCTTTCGGCCATGACGGACTTGTCAGGGATGGCATCATCCTCAATGACGAGACTGTCGAGGTACTCTGCAAGATGGCGATCTCGCATGCCAATTCCGGCGCTGACTTCGTCTCTCCGAGCGACATGATGGACGGCCGCATAGGGGCCATCCGTGAAGCGCTCGACGATACCGACTTCTCAGACGTTGGCATCCTCTCCTACGCTGCCAAATATGCATCCAGCTTCTACGGCCCGTTCCGCGACGCACTGCACTCGGCTCCGCAGTTCGGCGACAAATCGACCTACCAGATGAACCCCGGCAACACTGATGAGGCGATGAAAGAGATCGAACTCGACATCATCGAAGGGGCAGACATCGTCATGGTCAAGCCAGGGCTCGCTTACCTTGACATCGTCCGCCGCGCCAAAGAGCGCTTCGACATCCCCATTGCCATCTACCACGTCTCCGGCGAGTACTCGATGGTCAAGGCAGCTGCCGAACGCGGATGGATCGACGAAAAACGCGTGATGATGGAGTCGCTGCTCTGCATGAAGCGTGCCGGCGGCGACCTGATCTTCACCTACTACGCAAAGGAAGCCGCAAAGCTTCTGCGCTGATTGGGCAACACGACATTTCAACGAGCCCGGCTGTATCGATTAAAGAGGCGCAGTCGGGCTTTTTACTGTAGAACACAATGATACGATACTTCACCGCAGGCGAATCGCACGGCCCGGCACTTTCGGCAATCATCGAAGGGATGCCGGCAGGCGTTCCCGTTTCCGACAAGGAGATAAACACGCAGCTTCTGCGGCGTCAGCAGGGCTACGGCCGTGGCGGACGCATGAAAATCGAGACCGACAAGGCCGAAGTGCTTTCGGGCATCAGATTCGGCAAAACGATCGGCTCCCCTGTTGCGCTCGTCATCAGGAACCGCGACTGGGAGAACTGGACGACCATCATGGCGCAGTTCGAGAAGCCTGCTGAAGAGGTGGCAAAGATTACCATCCCACGCCCCGGTCACGCAGACCTGGCAGGGCGAATCAAATACGGGTTTGATGATATCCGTCCCGTAATCGAGCGCTCATCGGCAAGAGAGACCGCCGCACGCGTCGCCGCCGGAACGCTCGCAAGAGTGCTGCTCAAAGCGCTCGGCATCGAAATCGGCAGCTGCGTCACGGCCATCGGTCCGGCGAAAGCGGGTGCTGAAAATGTACGCCTTTCCTCGCTTCTCATGGAAGGTGCAGAAGCAGTTTCCCGGGAGGCTGACCTCTCACCGGTAAGGATGCTCGATTGTGACGCCGAAACCGCTGCGCTTGCCGCCATCGACGCCGCAAAGGCGGAGGGCGACACGCTTGGAGGTGTCATAGAGATCTTCATCACCGGAGTGCCGCAAGGACTCGGAAGCTACGTACAGCACGACCGCCGGCTCGACGCCGCCCTTGCCGCTGCACTCATGTCAATACAGGCTATCAAGGGAGTGGAGATTGGGCCGGCCTTTGAAAACGCAGGGAAGCCCGGTTCACAGGTCCACGATGAGCTGCACCTTTCCGGAACCGGGGATGTATGCAGAAAAACCAACCGCGCAGGCGGGCTTGAAGGGAGCATGTCAAGCGGCCAGACCATCCATTTGAGAGCCGCCATGAAGCCTATCTCCTCGTTGCTCTCTCCCCTCCAATCCTTCGACATCGAGACCCTGCAGCCGACCCCTTCACGCTTTGAACGCAGCGATACCTGCGCCGTGCCGGCAGCGGGCGTCGTCGCCGAAGCCGTGGTTGCACCGGTCATAGCCAACGCCCTGCTTGAAAAGCTTGGGGGAGATCATTTTGATGAGATAAAGGAAGGGCTGGAGCTCTACAGGAACTCACTGCGGAAAACCTTCGGCGCCTAATCGCCCTCCCTTCGGGGGATATCAACCCTCTGGTTCATGTCAAAGGCGGGCTCAGCAACTTCTGTTTTTCCGACGATCTGGGCGGGCACGCCGACCACCGTGTAATGAGGCGGAACGTCATCAAGCACGACGCTCCCCGCCCCTACCTTTGCGCCTTCACCAATGACAACATTGCCGAGAATCTTCGCCCCGGCACCGATCATGACCGACTTTCGCACCTTCGGATGGCGGTCGCCTGTCTCCTTGCCGGTTCCTCCAAGCGTCACCTCATGCAGGAGCGAAACATTATCCTCAACCACAGCGGTCTCACCGATAACCAGACTCGTGGCATGATCGAGAAAAATCCCCTTGCCGATGACCGCTGCCGGATGGATATCGACTGCAAAGACCTCCGACATTCGGTTCTGTATGAAATATGCCATGGTCCGCCGCCCGTTCTGCCACATCCAGTGGCTGAGCCGGTAGGCCTGCATGGCCTGATACCCTTTCATGAAGAGCATGATCTCGAAATAGTGCACAGCCGCAGGGTCGCGCTCACTGGTGGCAACCAGATCGTAGAGTGCAGACTCAACACCCTCCGGGCTCTTTTGGTAGAAATCCTCAAAAAGCCCCTGAAGCACAAGCGGCGGAAAATGTTTCGACCCGAGCTTGACCGACAGCAGCATCGCCAGCGATGCGGCAAAATCATCGTAACGAAGGATATGCTGCTCCAGAAAGATGCTTATTTCAGAATCCCTTTGGCACTCCACAGAGGCCTCGCTCTTGATTGCCGACCAAATACCCTTTACATCAAGTCCCATACGCATGATAAGCGGCTCCGAACCGCAATAGATAATGACGGAAGATTTGGGGGCTGAATTCCCGCAACCCGCATAAGCAACAATAGTTATAAGCGATCTGGCAACTAAAAGGTTCACCCGGCTCTGAGCCGTCGCCCCTGAAGTTATGAAATATCGGCGGGATTCTGTACCAAAAGATTTTAAGCTCACCCCTTCTTGCGGGTGCCAGCGCAACTTCTCAATCCCCGAGCCTTGGAGTTTAAGAGAGCCATGCCTGAAGAGGCGAAATCAAACCGAGGTGTTTATTGATAGGATACCGTCACATCAAAGCTGCCCCGATAGTCGCCCGGTGGCTGCTTGGGAGGGATTTCAAGAATTCCTCCAATCCTGAATGAACTCCTGCCCGAACGCTCCGGCAGGGAGGCACCTCCGACAGGATAACAGGAAAACCGCTTTACGACGATGACCTCTTTGCCATTGGTTATTTTGACCTTGTCATCGTCAGGCATCGCCACACTGCAATGCGTATCAGCCTCAGCCGTGACATCGAATGTCGCCAGGCGGACCCATTTCCTGGCTGGATCGTCCCAGTCTGGAGGTTCCGTCTCCTTAATTCCAAGAACAGAGGATACTATATGCGCAGATGCCGTCGCCCTCGCTGTAGAAGCCCCCTGCCCACCGAAAGCGTGGAGCGGCGCCATCGCGAAGCAGGAAATAGCAACAATCTCTCTTTTCATGAATGAAATTCCCTTTTATCAGTTTCACTTGCAACTATCCTTGCACCCCGGCAGGAGAGTCTTCGAGAACAAGATCAACATTATCAATATATCCCCCCTCCGGAGGGATGTCGACAACCCTGGATGGCGCGCTGCTGCGGAGCTTGACTGCCTGTTCAGGGGAGATGCGCACCGTGCACTCCCCCGCAGGGAGGGCCGCAAGGATATAGACCCCGTCGAATTCCGACCGGGTTTTGGCGACCACCTGCCCGCTCTTGTCAACAGCCTCGATGGTTATACCGGATGCAGGAGCCGGGGTCCCGTTTTTCGATCTATAGGCCTTGCCACTCACCTCCCCGGTCACCCAAACCGGAATTTGCACCGAAACCGGGTATCCCGGCCGCGGCACGACACGAAGCCCTTTTTCTGCAGGAATCCACTGCAGCTCTTTTAATGTTGAGGCCGAAATAGAGATGTCGGTGGGAACATTGGGAGAGAGCCCCTGAAGAAAAGCGACGCCATTTAAACCGCTCTTTTTCCAGGAGTTCTGCTGATTGACCGCAAACCCGACATCGTCAAGCAAGGCCTCACCCGGATCCTGTTTTTTATTATGGTTCATGTCAAGAAACGCCATAGCGGAAACGGCCGCCTGCTGACAGTTCAGGCTTCCGTCAGCAATCCATCGACCGGCTTGCGGCTCCCGGCTCAGGTTAGTCGAGAGCTGAATGCCAGCACTCCATGTACCGTCAGTTTTGTAATTTCCCGTAGCCCCCAGGGCAACGGCACCGGAACTGCGGTTTATACCGAGCGATGCTGTCAGTATCCGGGTTGGAGGTGCATATGCAATACTGTTTACCAGCATCCACTCGTGCGGAAAACGCCGTTCGGCGCTTATCCCTGCAGTGCTGATGGACTTGTCGGGCATCAGTCGGTACCCCAGATCGGCCCGTAAGGAAAAGTTTCGCCGCATGAGACTCGCATATGAACTGCCGGTTAGCACGTCACCTGAACTCTCCCCCCCTTGTATCCGTTCCAGTGCGATGTTGTGCGTATGGCTGATCCCCAGCGTCCGGTTTAAGCTCGCAAGTTGGATCATGTTCGAAGAGCGGACCTCATCATACTCTGTTTTGATATACTCCATTGAAAGTCGCGAACTGCTGAAAAAAGGGAACGGATGAATGCCGTCAAGACGCATATTCCATTTTCTGCGGAACGAAATCGTTACGTCGGATGACTTCCAGTTATTGTCGTAGTCCTGCACAACGAACAAAAGGCTCAGCGGATCAAACAATGACTGCACCCCTGCCTGTCGTGCCCAGCTTCCGGTGACCAGATTTTCGGCCATCTGCAGGTCAAGCTGCATCAAATTCATGTACCCGCTGAACCCGGCACCCGCATAACTCTGCCGCTCGCCATCAACTGTCGACGTAGCAAGATAGTTGCTCGCAGTAAGCCATCGGCTTACCCCGACAGTGCTTTTCCATGTCATTGAAGGCTCCGGAGAACCCGTCCGTGCCGAAAAAAGAAGAGGGCGGGAGGCGTCAGCAGCCGTAATCTGGTAGTTGAGCTCTCCCGGCCTGAGCATGTTGCTTCCCACATTTGAGTTATGCGTTTCAACACGGCGCTCCCCCCGTGGGCCATAGAAAATGAGTTTCAGTTCGTTCATACCGTAAACCAGAGGTATATCGGCAAACGAATAGCGCTCCTCCGGGTTGGACTGCCGGAAATCGAGAAGGCTCCCGTTCCGATAGAGCTCCACATCCCACCCATTAGCAAGAAACCCGCTGAGGGTCAGCTTGTCGAAAAAAGAGCTCTGTGCAAGCGGATAACTGCTTATCATGACGCCCGACCCGACCTTGCCTCCAATCAACGGCAGAGGGGAGGGCTGGAAATCACCGAAAGCGACCGTCCTTGCATGGAGCGGACCCAGCATCCCTCCGTTGGGATCAGCCCGCTGCAGGATCAGGCTCCCGTTGTCCACGCCGAACATCGACTTCCCCTTGCCGGCAATCTGACCCGAAACATCAAGCAGGCCGTTCATCCAGAGGATGTCGCCAGAAGCCCTGGTATAGTAGCGGCTGTCCGAAAGGGTGATGTCATGCGACTTGTCTCCAGTCAGCATGGAAGAGAGGAAAAGGTCGATGCTCGGACCTCCAAGAAACCTGTAGGGACTCTTCACGAGCGGATAGCCCGGATCATTGTAGCTGCCGTACCCCCATGTATTTGCACCCCGCTCGCTGCGTGCCATCCGCTGCTGCAGCGGCAGGAGTTCAAAAGGGCGAAGATCGACAACGGCATTGAAGCGATTGGCTTTGATCTGCATCGAAAGCCACTCGCCAAGCAGCTTGCTTTCGACGTAAATATCATCCTGCAATGAAACGACAAGCAGAGGATCATACCGGTAGGCCTTGCCGGAAACGGTCACTTTTGACTCACGCATGTCAAGCAGGAAGAATTGAGAGGGCCTTGCAAGGCTTCCTGATGCGCGGCTGCCGGCAGGGTCGACTGTAATGCCGAATTCAAGCAGGCGATTGATCTCGCCGAGCGGCAAAAAAACGCCCTTCGGGCTTACATAGGTTGCCAGATCGGCTGAGAGCGTGCTGCCTCCAAGTTGAAACACGCAGAGCAACAGATCCTCTTCACTGAGAACGATCTGCTGTGGCGCATTTTTGGGTCCCTCCGCCTGCAATGACCACGGAAATGACGCCGTTCCGAGAGAACAGCAGATCAGCACTATGTGCCTCGCCCTCCTCATCCTTTGCCCCCTATGGAACAGCAAGACGACCCTCTGCGAGTAGCCGTTCCGACTCTTCCCCGTGCTCGATGTAGCGCACAATCAGCTGTCCGCCGCGCAAATCGCTACCTTTGGGAACTGCAAGCGGCATCACTATGGTTCGCCTTGCATTGGGTGTGTAGACCGCCAAACCTTTGATCATTCCGACGCTCACATCCCGTTTCCCTGCCGTCTTCCACAACGCCTCAAGATTACCAATGGTGGAGCAAGAGCCTTTGCGCTCGATGGTGATTGCAAGATTTGCTTTGCCCTGCCCCCCCTTTGCATCCAGATGCAAGCCCGTAATGCTTGAAGTTGCCTGCAGTTTCCCATGGCGCACAATGACTGGAATCGTAACTCCGTAGAGCGGTATAAGCTTGATGCGCACTCCCTTCTTGACGGAATCAGGCTTCGCGGCATCCTCGGCGGTTGGAATCAGCCGGAATTTCAGGTGCGAGCGATACTCGCCCTCGGCAAGATCCAGGGGCTTGCGAAGCTGCAGACGCACCACCTGCGACTGATGCGGCTCAAGAATAACCCTTCGGGGCGTGAAACGAAGATAGGAGTCGCCAAACCGCTCATCCGCCTCAGGCTTTGCAGCTTTGTCAAGCTCCTTTAATTCTCCCTTTTCGTCCATGCGACACTGAACAAACTCCATTGCATAGCTCCGAACCCTGTCGCTCCGGTTCAAAAGGAAGACCTCCGCGGTGCGCATAGGCCCCTCAAAGACAATTCGCGTGGGAGTCACAGCGAGATCCTGAGGCGAAGAGTTTTCTGAAGTCGGGGAGTCAGCTGCAAAAGCTTTATGCGAAAGGAGAATCAGAGCTGCAATAACAAGGGGGGAAATTTTCTTCCAGATGTTCATTGTTGAAAAATAAAAACTGTTCTTTCTCGTTTCGAGCTCCCCTGCAGGAGCTGATACTTTATAAAAAAAGGGAGATGCAAGAAGAAGCTTCCTCTACACCCCCCCCCCTGCCGGCTGAAACAATGCGAATCAAGAACGATTAATTGTATGCCACATTGACATCAAAACTCCCCGTATATTCTCCGGATTGCTGGTGTGATGCGGCATTCATGGTGCCACCGACACAAAACGTATCTTTTGAAGGACCAAGCGGTATCGTACCGCTAGTCTTTTCCAGTGCTAAATTTACTGTCATTGTTTCGCTACCACCTACTCTCGTGATAGTCGCAGAGGCTGAAGGAAGGGTTATCGCATAAGGGACCGCACCCTCACCGCCTACTTCAAACTTTGCCGAAGTAGGGGTAGCTGTACCAGGCAATTCCGATATACCACCGGTGCAACTCCTTGCTCCGCCATCGTTTGCTGCAACTGTGACCGTTCCCGAATTATCAGCCGAGCTATTAGCGATGACCTCTCCAAAATAAAGATCTCGCACTTTCGTTACCACAATGCTCTGCTTAATCTTAGCCCCGGCAACTGCACTTGTAGCGCTAGCCGTACCCGACGGAGGGGTATAGGGTGCCGCCTGAGCATCACTTCCAAATGCGATTGTGGCGGCCATGCATGAGATGGCAAAGAGTTTCGTTTTCATGAGTTTCATAGTGCTTCTCCATTTTAAGTTGTTCAACGTTTCTCATCAAGTAAATCTCAGGATAATCCGAAGCCCCCCCCCCGACACGACTGCCAAATTAACGAGCAAATTGTATAATCCGCCGAACCTCGAACACAAAATCCGCTGAACTTCGAACACTCCGTC
>JBAXBE010000011.1:0-75907 GCA_037142155.1 Chlorobiaceae bacterium | reverse complement strand
CGCGATGCCAAAGGAAGAATGACCTCCTTCTGTTTCTTGGTTATTTGTGTTACGGATCAACGTCCCCTAATTCCTATCATTTTTCTCTTCAGCCCCAGGGGGGCGACATATCGGTAGCCATGGGCGCCAACCCATGAGATGAACAACCCCTCCCCTTTTTCTCTTCAGCTCCAGAGGAGCGACCTGTTGGTAGCCGTGGGTGCCAACCCATGGGAGTTGTGAACGTCCCGGGGTTCCCTATTATCTGGAATCCGGAAGATGACGCGATGCCAAAGGAAGAATGACCTCCTTCTGTTTCTTGGTTATTTGTGTTACGGGTCAACGTCCCCTAATTCCTAATTCCTCCCCAGTTTATGGGATTTTTCTTAATAATTAATTGGGGGCCGGATAGGTGGTTGATATCGAACGATGCCCATTGAGGGTGATATTATCGCCAGCTTGTACAGTGTAATTCGAGTCCCCCCCGTAATGGGTGGAAATCTGTATGGATACTGTCTTACCGTCAGCGTTCGGTTGCATGTCGTTAAGGAATACAAAATTGTTACCCTTCACAAGATTTAGGATCCAGCCAGCACTGTCTTTTAGAAGTATAATAATGTCGTTGCCAATTTGATTCTTCAATGCAAGTGACATTGTCACAGTGAATTTATCGGCGTCTGCAGCGGTGACTGCAAAGGATGTTTGGCTAACTGCAATTTCATATGTTGCCGATGTGGCAGAATTCACCCCGGCCTTCGTTGCCTGTGTGGCAGTAATTGTGGTGGTTCCTGCGGCAACGCCTGTGACAACGCCTGTGTCTGCGTTGACGGTGGCAATGCTGGTGTCGGCACTGCTATAGGTTATTGCTCCGCCATCAGCAATGGAGGACGTGGCTGGATTGGGGCCCGTGCTGCCGACAGTTACTGTAATGCCGGCCGGAGTATCGAAGGTCAGCGTTGGCGTTGGGGTATCGGCAGTAACCGAAACGCTGGTGACCTTGACGAGTGCCGATGCTGTTTGTGGCATGGCGAAGGCCGCCATCAGGCCGAGGAGCAGCATGGCTGCCCTCAGCTTTATTATGACTGTTGTTGCTCTGTGTTTCATTATGGTTTCCTAAGAGGATTAATAAGATGGTTATTCAACAGTGACCGTGATGGTGAACGGGCTGCCTGCTGAATCCTTGACGTGGATCAGGTAGGTGTCGCTGGCGGTCGTGGCGGCAGGGAACTGCTTGCCGTGGATAACAACCTTCGTGGCGGTGAATGCAACAAGGCCGGTGTAATCGTAGGTTACTCCGTTACGGGTTACGCCTGTCGTGTTGATTGCCGGGCTGATTCCATCGCCGACGGTTACAAGGATGTCCTCATCAGTGTTGATGGTTACACCTGAATCGGGAAGACCTGCTTTACTTATTTTCAGAATCTCGGTTACAGCCGTGAGATCAACCTTTGCAAGGAAGCTCTGCGCGAGCTGTGCCGGACGTGCGGTGGCTGCGGCAAGAAGCGCGGCCTTGTCATTGCTTCTGCTTGGCTGCATACGGCTGGCAAGTGCGCCCTGCGGTTTGCTGCTGCTGCCGAGACCGAGGCGGTAGCTGAGAAGAACCCCTCTGTTATTTGCTATGCCGTTCTGTCCTTCATTCTGGTAAGCGTTGAGCTGCCAGTTGCCGCTCTCGAGGTTGAGGCTGAGGCGGTTTTCAGTTGCGCCCCTCTTGTATCCGGCGCCAAGGGTGACGTCTGAAAGGAGTTCGAGAAAGAGGTCGACGTTGTAGAATGCTGATTTGTTGAGCTCAGTCGTGCCGTCAGCAAAGGGAAATCGAATCTGTTCGTAACCGACCGATCCTTTCGTAACAAGGTTTTTGAAGAGGGCAATCTGTGTATCTGCCGATGCGCCGAACTGGCGACCTTCCGAGAGCGCGTGAGCATCGCTGTAGACAAGATAGTCCGTGGCGCTTTCCCTCTGGACAATGCCCGAGCTGAGTCCGTCTGAGAGCTGATTGGCTCGTGCGCCCCATACCGAAAACCCGATGGAGTGCAGGCTCGTTGCCTCGTCCGTTTTGGGCACGATGTACTGGGCCGAAAAGACGTAACCAAACTGTTCAAGGTTGGTATTTGCCGATCCGGAAACAAAGTCGAAATTCTGGTTGCCCCAGAGGTAGCCGCCGGTTGCCTTGAAGCGGAGCCCTGAGTCGGGGAGCTGCCAGACGCTGCTCAGCGTCAGGTCGCGTTTGGTTTTATCGGTGAGGGTCAAGGCGCTGCCAACAGCCAGGTTGCTGAACGGAAGTTTTGCAATCTCCACCTTGCCGATTGCGGCCGAAGCGGCATTCTGCTCCTTAAGGTAGCCGAAGCCGAGATTGATGTTCGCGGTGCTGTTATTGTCGCGATACCCGAGCGATGTTGCGCCGGAACTGATGGTTCCGCTGACGGCTCCGTCGGCAAGCATCAGAGGCACCGAGGGAAGCAGGGATGCGGCGCTTGCCGAGGGGTACTGCGACTGCGATGCAGTTGTCCTGCTGCTTGAGGCCGCACTGGCAAGGGCATTATACATTGCGCCGCCTACGCCGCCAAGAGGTTTTGCCTGACTGCCACCGAGAGCTTCGGCGACGATGGATTTTGAGAGCTCCGGCATTGCCGTCGGGGTCGCCTGAGCCTGCTGGGCGGCTTCGACCGATGCCGAAGAGAGGAGCGCGCCGAATGCCAGTAGCGTTATCGATTTTGTAATCTTCATGAACTGGGGGGATTATTATTGCCGTTGTCAAAAAAGTTAAAACCAGCACCATGAGTTTTTTCATGGCATGGCACGCTAAAGCCTGCTTCCTGGCAGACTCGAATTCATTCGTTTTGATTTTAACTCTAAAGAGCCCAGCAATACAACCTATCAATACGGGCTTATCCTGACGTCGCAGAGAAATGCATGGTGTAAAAAGGATGGGAATTTACGCCAAAACGTCAGAATGCAGACAGAGTGCAGTCAGGATTCAAGAAAGGGTGATCGGGTGGGGAACCACCCGGCATTTCCCCGCCCCGGACCCCGACGGGTCGGGGGCGATATGTTGGCAGCCATGGGAGCAGAAGGTGTGAACGTCGCCCTAATCTTGCGCCGTCCGCAGGAGAACGGGATAAAATTTTTACCTTTTCCAGTGGCGCAGGCAAAACCAAAGAGGTTTCTGACTTCACTCGACCTTGATATCGGCGAGAAAGCAGTACCCTACCCCATAGGCTGTCTGCACGGGCAGTTCGATATGGAGGGCCATCGTTTTATTACGCAAACGCCTGACGCAAGACTCGAGGGCGCGGTTTCCTGAGTCATTATTAAAATAGCCAAGCTGCCGCAAAAGATTGAGACGGGAAGCTGTGGCGCCTCTATCCCTGCAAAGCAGTTTCATGAATTCAAGCTCTTTGGCCGAAAGCTTTATGTGCATGCCACCAGGAGTGTAAAGGCTCCATTTGCCGGTGACTAGACGCCACGGTGGCTGCACGGCACAGGACGTAACTTCCATCAGAGGAGCGAGTGACATCGCACCGATATCCGACTTGTCAAGACGACTGACTATCGCATCAATGGCCAATGCGAGTTCACGAAAATCGACAGGCTTGACCAGATAGGCATCAGCACCAGCCTGATACCCGGCGATTTTATCCTCGACTGCGGCCCGGGCGGTAAACATGATGATGCGCACCCCGCTATTCTTTCTGAGATATTCACTCAGCACCATTCCGTCCTGATCCGGCAGACCGATATCGAGTATCGCGATATCGTAAGGCTGCAGGGCGAACTGGTAATAGAACTCACCCGCCGAGCCGACACTGGTGATATCGTATCCCTGAAGAGCAAGATATTCAACGACGCTTTTGCGCAGCAGCATATCATCTTCAACGATAATGATACGCGGACTATTGGGACTCTGTGTCATAGTTCGGGGATATTAATTGTTGAGATTCCGAGGCCGGCCTCTTCGGCAAGAGGAAGTCGCACCGTGGCAACCACCCCGGATGAGGATTTTTCGAGCGTCACCCGGCCATCCTGCTGCATGATAATCTGGCGAACCAGCCAGAGGCCGACACCTGCGCCGCTTGTGTTGGCAGTACTCTTGCCTCGCCTGTACTTCAAAAAAAACTCTTCGACATCTTCCTGAATCGGTGATTTCGCCTGATTTTCTATTCTTATGACGGCCTCGCCCTCCTCAGTGCAATAGTCGATTGCTATGGGTGACTTGCGCAAAGAGTACTTGCAGGCGTTGTCGAGCAGATTGAAAAGCGCCGTCTTGAGGTATTGCGGGTCACCGATGACATGATGTTCATCAAAAGGCTCTGAATAGTTAAAAACATGACGGGGCCACAGTGCGCGGGCATTGGCAATCTGAGCGGAAAGAAATGAGGCAAGGAGAATCCGTTGCCGTCCGGCACCATATGAATCATCAGAAACGCGGCTCCGCTCAAGAGAGACCTCCATAACTTCAACAAGGCGATCAAGGGAGATATGGATTGCATCCAGCTTGTCGCGATATCTGCCATCTTGACCTGACTCCAGAACCTCAATAATGTCAATATTGCCGCGAATCACAGAAAGCGGTGTCCTGTATTCGTGAGATAGCATCGACAGAAAGCGCCGCTGCTCTTCAAGCGCAAGCCGTTCTGAGGCAAGCGACAGTTCAAGCTGACTCTCGCGTCCACGCAACTCCAGAGTCATCTCGCCGGCAAGCTTCAATGCCTTCTGTTCTGACCCTTTGGCCGCTTGAACAAGCGCCTCTTCGGCTGCATGAAGGCGATTGAGAAAAGCCAGAAACATCAGAATCATGTCGGCTATTGAAATCAGGTAGAGTGCGTTGATATCCCACCAGCTCATCGGAATCCATCCAAGTGCATGCATGAACTGCACCATATAGGCCAGAACGGTAAAGGCGTAGGCCACAAAAAAGATCATGCCGCCTGAAACGATAGTGGTCAGCCCCCTGAATTTCTGCCAGCTAAAGAGCAAAAGGATGATACAAGCCGCGTTGATTATAAAGGGTACTGTCTCGCCAAAGCGGCCGATGGGAAGAACAAGCAGAGAAAGAGTCCCGCATCCCAGCATGAAGAGTAACGCACGGTGAAGAGCTGGCACGCTTTTGGTTTCAAACATCTGCATTGCGAGCGCGGTGAATAGCAACCCGCCGATGCCAAGCCCCCCTCCATAAAGCGGCCCGGAAAGATGGTGCGCAAATTCCGGCAGAAGCAGGGTGATGACGCCTGAGGATGAGAGCAGAGAGCAAAAAAGAGTGAAAATCCAGGCGGAAAAGATGATATAGATAGCGTCAGGGAGCCTTATGTAAATAAGGATGTTCACCAGAGTCAACACCAGGCACATAATGAGGTAGCCGCCAGTGATAATGGTAAGCTTGCTGGTATAAAAGCTAAGCCCGGAAATGGTGTGCATTGCCCCGGCAATGGCGATTGCGGTATGTGAGTGCAACCTCAGATAGATGGTACAGGGGACGCGGGCATTCAGCCGCACAGGAGCAACGAACTCGGGATGGGCCATTGGGCGCTCGGCGACCGGGACAAGAGAGCCAAGAGTGATGCGTCGGTAAGAGGCGCTTTGAGAGGGGTCACTGCCTTCCTGCACGTAGAGATCGACGTTTTCGAGGTATGAGGGGTAGAGCTGAAGCCATGCTTCCGCGGGAAATGATGGCAATCGGACCATGGTGATGCGAACCCAGACTGCCTTATGGCCTGCCCCCGCGTTGAGATTGTTTTTGAGAGGCTTGAAGCCGACACCCTTTTGCGCAAGGAGTCGCTCCAGAGTCATGGTTTCGCTGACATCAACGAAGGACTCCATGTGCCCGGCAAGGCCATAGGAGTCGTCGCGATCGAGCATAAGCGGCTTTACGGCGCCACCAGCCCTGAAAGGCGTTAGGGCGCAGATAAAAAGCAGCAGCAAATATAGCGCACTACATGCGGAAAGCTTTCTCAATATCCGCTGATGGGGGGCAGCGGCGGAGTTCATGGCGATAAATAAATACGCATGATGGCAGTAATCATGTTACTGAGATGTAATCAGACAACATAATCATTTCTCTTCTGGAACCCAGAACCCCCTAAAACTCAACCGAATCGACCAGAACTGGTCCTGGCTCTTCCATAAGGTCCTCTATCCCCACAATGGCCGGTTAGTTGAAATAGTTGTGAACGTAAATTAACCGGCTTCCTTGCAGGGACGAGAGTAGCCGAAGCCGGCTACCAGGAGCAGTGGCTGAAGATTGAGTTCAGGAAAAAAAGAGTCGGGAACGCCGAAGAACTGATTTCAGATCTTCGGTAGGGTCCATCAGTCCCATGGGATCCATTGGTCCTAAATCCCTAAAAAATCTTCTGTTCATCGTCGGCTTTTTTGTAAGTTCTCGGGAGACGTTTATTGTAATCCTGTTACTTTTTTGCGGCTCGCGAACTCTTCGCGGTTGCGAAATTTGATTTTTGCATGAACAAACAACTGCTGCTGGGAGCGGAGGCGATTGCCCTTGGCGCTCTTGATGCCGGAATATCGGGCGTCTACGCCTACCCCGGAACCCCCTCGACCGAAATCACCGAATATATCCAGAAACACAGTGCACCGGGTGCCGACACGGTCCGCTCCGCATGGTCGGCCAACGAAAAGACCGCCTGTGAAGCCGCGCTCGGCATGTCGTACGCGGGAAAGCGGAGCCTCGTCTGCATGAAGCATGTGGGGCTGAACGTGGCGGCCGATGCCTTCATCAACTCCGCCATCACCGGCGTCAACGGCGGGCTGGTGGTCGCTGTGGCTGACGACCCCTCGATGCACTCGTCGCAGAACGAGCAGGACAGCCGGGTATACGGCAAATTCGCCATGGTGCCGGTGCTTGAGCCAGCCTCACAGCAGGAGCTCTATCTGGCAACCCGCGAGGCGTTCGACCTCTCGGAATCCCTCAAACTGCCGGTAGTGCTGCGCATCACCACGCGTCTTGCGCATTCGCGCTCGGGAGTCGAGCAGCGCGAGCCGCGCATTCAGAACCCGCTAAACGCGCTTTACGCTCCTGAACGCTTCGTACTGATGCCGCACAACGCACGCCGCCAGTACCAGCATCTCCTTGACCTGCAGCCTGAACTCGAAAGGCGCTCGGAAACCTCATGGCTCAACCGCCTGGTTCCGGGAACCGGATCGCTGGGAGTACTGGCTTTCGGCATCGCCTCAAACTATGTGATGGAGGTGCGCCGTTCCCTCGGCCTCGACTTTCCCGTCCTCCAGATCGGCCACTACCCGCTGCCGCGCAAAAAGATTGAAGCGCTCTTTGCTGCCTGCGACACCATCCTTGTGGCCGAAGAGGGTTACCCGGTCTACGAAGAGCTGCTGAGAGGATTTTTCGGCGGAAAAAATATCAGGGGCCGCCTTGACGGCGCGCTCCCGCGAGCAGGGGAACTCACTATCGACAGCGTAGCCCGTGCGCTCGGCCGTCCCGATAAAAAAGTAATGCCGGTGCCTCCGATTGTCGTGAACCGCCCTCCGGAACTCTGCAAGGGGTGCGGCCACCGCGACCTCTACGATGCGCTCACCACGGTGATGAAGAGGCATGAAGCACACCACGTCTTCTCCGACATCGGCTGCTACACGCTCGGTGCGCTCCCGCCCTTCAATGCCATCCACACCTGCGTCGACATGGGCGCCTCGATCACCATGGCCAAGGGTGCGGCTGATGCCGGGCTTCGGCCGGCCGTGGCCGTCATCGGCGACTCGACCTTCACGCACTCCGGCATGACCGGCCTGCTCGATGCTGTCAATGACCGCACGCCAATGACGATTATCATCTCCGACAACGACACCACGGCCATGACCGGTGGCCAAAACTCCGCGGCCAACGGCTCGCGGCTTCAGGCGATCTGCCGCGGCCTCGGCGTCGAGGAAAACCATATCAGAACCATCATCCCCTTGAAGTCACATCTTGAGGAGAACATCGCCGTGCTCTCGGAGGAGATCGCCTACGAAGGAGTATCGGTGGTGATTGCCGAGCGGGAGTGCATCGAAACCGCCGCACGAAGGAAACGAAACCCCGCACCCAAAGCCTGAAGACAATGGAGATCAACATCATTCTTGCCGGAGTCGGCGGACAGGGCATCCTCACCATCGCAGCCGTTATTGACATGGCGGCGCTTCATAGCGGCCTCACGGTGCGCCAGGCGGAGGTGCACGGCATGAGCCAGCGGGGCGGGGCGGTGCAGTCGCACCTGCGCATCGCCGACCGCGAAATCTACTCCGACCTCATTGCGGAAGGGACGGCCAACCTCATCCTTTCGGTTGAACCGCTCGAAGCGCTGCGCTATCTCCCCTTTCTCGCTCCCGACGGGCGGGTGGTGACCTCCACCGACCCCTTCATCAACATGACCGGCTACCCCGAGATGGAGGAGATTCTCACCGAGCTCGGCCGCACATTTCACCCGGTGCTGGTCAACGCCGCCGAGCTTGCCCGCGAGGCCGGCAGCGTGAGGACATCGAACATGATCATGCTCGGTGCGGCCGCCCGCTTCACCGGCCTTGCCCCTGAAACCCTCGAAGCCTCTATCGAAAAGCTCTTTCAGGCGAAGGGTGAGGAGGTCGTCGACATGAACATCCGCGCCTTCAGACGAGGAGCGCTCTTATCGCAACAACAAGCCACAGCAATATGATCTGGAACACCGAGTACGAGTGCATGGAGCGCGAGGAGCTCCGAAAGCTCCAGGGCGAAAGGGTGAAGGAGATGGTCCGCCGGGTCTATGACACGGTTCCCTTCTACCGCAAAAAGCTTCAGGCAGAGGGCATAGAGCCGGGCGACATCAACACCATCGACGACCTGAAAAAGCTCCCCTTCACCACCAAGCAGGATCTGCGCGACAACTACCCCTTCGGCCTCTTTACCGTGCCGCAGGAGGAGATTGTCAGGCTGCATGCATCGAGCGGCACGACGGGCAAGTCGACCGTTGTCGGCTACACCCACAACGACATCCAGATGTGGAGCGAGGTGGTTGCCCGCTCGCTTACCATGGCGGGGGTCACAAAATCAGACATCATCCAGGTCGCTTACGGCTACGGACTCTTCACCGGCGGCCTCGGCCTGCACTATGGTGCCGAAAAGGTCGGGGCATCGGTCATCCCGATATCGGGCGGCAATACCAAAAAGCAGCTCCAGCTGATGGAGGACTTCGGCTCAACGGTCATCGCCTGCACCCCATCCTACGCCGCCCACCTCGGCGAGGCGCTTGAGGAGGAGAAGATTGAGCGGAACAAGCTCAAGCTCCGGGTGGGAGTCTTCGGCGCAGAACCATGGACGGAGGAGATGCGCGCCCAGATTCAGCAGTTGCTCGGCATCAAAGCATTCGACATCTACGGCCTCAGCGAAATCATCGGACCCGGCGTCTCCATGGAGTGCCGGTGCCAGAAGGGGATGCACGTCTTCGAAGACCACTTTATCCCTGAAATCATCGATCCGGAAACCTGCGAAGTGCTCCCCTACGGCCAGCTCGGCGAACTGGTCTTCACCCCCGCCACCAAGGAGGCGATGCCGCTCATCCGCTACCGGACGCGCGATTTGACCCGGCTCCACGCCGAAAAATGCGATTGCGGCCGCACGCTGGTGCGCATGGAGAAGTGCGTCGGGCGTTCGGATGACATGCTCATCATCCGTGGCGTCAACGTCTTCCCCTCACAGGTGGAGGCTGTCCTGCTCGAGATGAGCGAAACCAAACCGCACTACCTGCTTGTTGTCGACCGCGAAAACAATCTCGACACCCTCGAAATCCAGGTGGAGATCGAAGAGCAGTTCTTCTCCGACGAAGTCAAGGAGCTCGAAGGGCTCCGCCAGCGCGTCAAGGCGAACATCGCCAGCCTGCTCGGCATCAGCGCAACCATCCGCCTTGTCGAACCGGGCACGATTGAGCGCAGCATGGGCAAGGCCCAGCGGGTGGTGGACAAACGAAAACTCAAATAAACGGGGAGGGCGCAATGATCATCAAGCAGCTATCGATCTTTCTGGAAAACCGGACCGGACGGCTGACCGAGCTGACCGGCATCCTTGCGGAGAACGACATCAACATCTCCGCATTCAGCATCGCCGACACCGCCGACTACGGCATCCTGCGCATGATTGTCGGGCGGCCGGTTGAGGCTGCCGAAGTGTTGCGCAAGCACGGCTTTGCCGTCAAGGTAACCGATGTGGTGGGCATGGTTGTGCCGCACAGGCCGGGCGGGCTCCACAAGGCGCTGCAGATCATCTCCGACAACAACGTCGCCATCGACTACATGTACGCCTTCGCCTCGGGTGAGTGCAAGGCGACCGTTGTCATCAGGGCCGATTCGCTGGAAAAACTCATTAAAGTCCTTCAGGAGCACAAAATGGAGCTGCTGAAGGAGGGCGATGTCTACCAGATGTAATGATTCAATCCTGCCATGCCAAGATTTTCCAAAGCAGTCTCCTCTCTGCGTTCCTCTGAAATCCGGGATCTCATGACCCTTGCTTCCCGGCCCGACATCATCTCCTTTGCGGGCGGAATGCCGGGCAACGACCTCTTTCCGGTCAGGGAGGTCGAAGCGCTTTTCGGGGGACTTGACCTCAAAACAAAGCAGTCCGCATTCCAGTACGGCCCCACGCAGGGCCTTCCCTCGCTCCTTGAATCACTCTCGGGATTCCTCGAAAAGAAGGGACTCCCTGTCAAAGAGAACCGGCTGCTCATCACTACCGGCTCACAGCAGGGGCTGAGCATCCTGTCGAAAGCCTTCCTCGACCCGGGCGACCGGGTGCTTCTGGAGAACCCCTCGTTCATCGGAGCCCTCGCAGCATTCCGATCCTCTGAGGCGGAACTCACAGCCATCCCGCTCGATGACGAAGGCATCTCCATCGGACCGCTGCAGCGGGAACTCGAGAACAGCGAACTTGCCAAATTTCTTTACGTTACCCCCTACTTCCACAACCCGGCAGGGCTGCTCTACACCGCAGAGCGCAAGCAGCAGCTCATCGAACTGCTTCAGGGAAAGGATATTCCGCTCATCGAGGATGACGCTTACGGCGACCTCTACTTTTTTGAGGAGGACCGCCTGCGCCTGAAGCCGATCAAGGCTATCAACCCTGAAGGAATCGACGTCTGCTATACCGGCTCGTTCTCGAAAATCCTTGGCCCCGGCCTGCGCCTTGGATGGATGCTGCTGCCCGAGGAGATTTACGCCAAGTGCGAGCTCATCAAGCAGTCCGCCGATGCCTGTTCGCCAAGCTTCACTCAGGTGCTTGCCGACGCCTTCATCCGCTCAGGCCAGATCTACAGTTACATCGAGGGCGTGCGGCGCGAATACAAACGGCGGGCTGATGCGATGGTGAGGGCGCTCAGGGAGCATCTGCCGGCCTGCGTCGAGTGGAAGGCGCCAAGGGGAGGGTTCTACATCTGGCTCACCCTGCCCGAAAGCGCTGACGCCACCAAAATCATGATGCGCGCTCTGGAAGGAGGGGCGGTCTTCGTTGCCGGAAAAACATTTGATCCATCGGGGAAGCGCAACAACTCGCTGCGCCTCTCCTACTGCAACAACACCCCCGCACAGATTGCCGAAGGAATCCCGATTGTAGCCGGAGCCATCAAGGCCCTCTGCGGATAGCTGAAGGTAACCTCTATAGGTACCGCTTGCTGAGCCCGAGCTTCTCGATGCGGGAGTAGAGGGTTTTGGGGTGCATCCCGAGGCGCTCGGCGGCACCGCCCGCGCCGCTGACCCGGCCGCTTGAGCGGGAGAGTGTATCAAGAATCAGCTCGCGCTCCATTGCCATGATCTCCCGTTCAAACTCGCTCATGGTCTTCTCCGGACTGGAAACATAACGCTCCGCCGCCGGGGTCCGGGACGAGAGGATTGTTGAAAAGTCGAGCGTCTGGCCTTCGGAGAGAATCACCGCCTGTTCAATACAGTGGGCAAGCTCCCGGATGTTTCCCTTCCACTCCCGGCTGACAAGGCTCTGCATGTCGCGCTCCTTGAACATGCGGAGCGGCTTCGAGAACTCCCTTGAGAATTTTGCAGCGAAGTGCGAGGCGAGCATCGAAATATCATCCCTCCGTTCCCGAAGCGGCGGAATGAAGAGGGGGAAAACATTGAGACGGAAAAAGAGATCCTCCCGGAAGCGCCCCTCGGCGACCTCCCTCTGAAGGTCGCGGTTAGTGGCGGCAATCACGCGGACATCGACACTGATGACCTGCCTCCCGCCGATCCGCTCAAGTTCGCGCTCCTGAAGCACGCGGAGCAGCTTTGCCTGAAGGTCAAGCGGAAGCTCGCCTATTTCATCGAGGAAGATGGTTCCTCCTTCAGCCAGTTCGAACTTGCCGATCCGCCTCTCCGTCGCACCTGTAAAGCTCCCTTTTTCATGGCCGAAGAGCTCCGATTCGATAAGCTGATGAGGCAGAGCCGCACAGTTGATCTTGATCAGAGCCCGTTTCCGCCGGGCGGAGAGGTTGTGCAGCGCTCTGGCAAAAAGCTCCTTGCCGGTACCGGTCTCCCCGCCTATCAGCACGGTCGCATCGGTCGAGGCCACCTGGCTGACTCTGCGGAGCGCTGCGGCAAGCGAGTCGCTTCGGCCTATTATCTCCTCGAAGTTGTGCACCTCCTTGATCTCCTCGATAAGACAGGTCCGCTCTCCCTCCAGCTTCAGACGAAGCTCGTCAATCTCCTCAAAAGCAAGGTAGTTTTGCAGGGCAAGAGAGAGCTGCGGCACAATCAGGCTTACCGTCTCCTGATCATGCTCCCCCAAAAGCGTTGAAGTATTGGCTATGAAGAGCCCGGCCTGACTGCCGGGGGTATTCCAGAGCGGAACGGTAAGCAGCGAGCAGACTCCGAATTTCTGGCGGACATGCTCCAGAATACGATAGCTGCCGCAGAGCCGAAGGAAGCTCTCCCCGCTGTAGGCACCGGGATTGGCAATGAGTGGCACGCTCTCTCTTGCGATCTCGTCGAATTCAGCAAGGTCGATCAGTTCAGCCGCAGATACCGCCACAAACGCACCTGAAATGTCACGCATGAAGTTATCGAAGACGGGGTAGGCACCATGCTCGTCAAGCACGCGAATGCCAAGAAAGCTGCTCGGAACAAGTTTGTCGATCTGCTCGCAGACCGCCTGCAGCATCCGGCTGCGGTCCTTGATGGTGAGCAGGGCGTTGTTAACGGCGAGCTGCATGGCGGTCTCAGCCTCCCGCTGGCGTAGCTCCTCGTAGGCCTGAGCATTGCTGACCGCAACCGCTATTGGAGAAACAATCGTCGCAAGAAGCTCTTTTTCACTCTCCGACCAGTTTTTTTCCTTCTTCGAAACGAAATTCAGAAAGCCGATCACCTTTCCCCCGGCACGCAAAGGCGAAAGCACTGCCTGGCGCATGCCGAGATCGTAGAGAAGCTGAGGAATCGGGAAATCCGCAGAGTACTGGTCAAGCCCGTCACCGATTCTCAATACAGAGACCGACCTGTCTGTCATGTGGGGCTCGATCCACGACCCTGCAATCGGTCTTCTTTTGCGCTCGATACCTTCGGGAAACTGAAAGCGCAGCATCTCAAAGAATACACTGCTGAAGCGCCGCTCCTTGTCGAAGGTGATGATGACGGCGGAGTCAAACTCAAAGACCAGGCGGAGCTTGTCGGTGACCGTGCCGAAAAGCTCCTGCGAGTCACGGATCGAACCGACCGCGTCACTGATGTACTGCATGAGCATGTGCGCCTCATGAACGGAAGAACCAATCATGGCATCAATAATTCGCGAAATTCCTAAAGATTAGGAACACAAGCTACGGAATATTCCGAACAATTAAGCATCTGAAGCGAGAACAACAAACGCATCCTGCTTTTTAATAAAGAGTTAGCAAAGACGCGATCCCGGATTTGTTATGGCACATGAATTGCCTTATTATCAAAGAGAAGAGAACCCGACGGAGCCATCCAAAAGAAGATCCATGAAAAATAAAGTGATGAGAACCGCCTCCCTGGCAACTGCCGCCTTGTTTCTGGCTTGGCAGGCTCTGGCCGGGGCGGCGGAAACTCCGCTGACGCTCGAACAAACGATACACCTTGTGCGCCAGAACAACCCTGCGCTGAAGGCTGCAGCTGAAGAGCTCAGGGCCGCCGACGCCCGGGTGACCAAAAGCCGGAGCGCATGGTTCCCTCAAATCACGGCCACTGCCGGATACACCTATCTCGACCCCGTATCGGAGGTCCCCGCATTCGGCAAGTTCATGCCCAACAACAACTACGAAGCCAAGGTCACGGCACGCACAACCCTCTTCGACTTTGCAAAGCGCGGCAACACGGTCGAGCTTGCCCTAATCGGCAAAAAATCGGCCGGGAACTCGCTTGAACTCTCCCACAGAGAGCTCTCCTTTCAGACAGTCCAGCTCTTCTATGGAATCCTCCTCCTTCGCGAAAGCATAAAGGTAGAGGAGAAAGAGATTGCCGCTCTTGCCAAGGCGCTCGATTTCACCGCCAAACGCTATCAGGCGGGTGCCGCCACCCGGTTCGACCTTCTCTCCACGGAAGTCAGAATTTCAGCGGCAAAAAACAGAATGCTCGACCTCGCGCACGCCCTGCGACGCAGCGAACTGACCCTCCGCCGTCTTGCAGGCATTCCGGAGAGCACCCCGCTCGACCTGCAGGGCTCGTTCAGCGTGAAACCGTCGGCAACCGCAGATGGCTCCCTTGTCGACCGGGCCCTGCAGGAGCGCCTTGAGATGAAGCTCTCCAGAGATCAGGAGGCTGCCGCCAGAGAGCGACGCTCGATAGCCTTCAAGGAGGGTCTGCCGGTGGTCACCGCAGGCGCATCCTGGGGAACGACCAACGGCATGATGCCCGATATCACCCTCATGCGAACCAATTTCGCCGGAAGTCTCCACCTGGAGGTCCCTCTCTTCACCGGATTTCGCAACAGCGCCGAGCAGCAGGAGGCAAAAGCCCTCCTCAGCGCCGCTGAAGATCGCCGCATCGATCTGGAGCAGCAGTCGAGAGCGGATGTCGAGGAGGCGCTGCATGCCCGCCTGACCGCTTCGAGCAAGATTGCTGCAACCGACCTGCAGGTAAAGCAGGCAGCACTGGCCGCCGACCATGCAAGAACACGATACTCCAACGGCATGGCGACGACACTCGACCTCCTCAGCACCGAAACCTCCCTCTCACAGGCGGAGCTCTCCCGGCTGCAGGCATCCTATGAGCTTGTGATGAGCGACTATATGCTGAAACGCTTAACCGGCGAGGTTTTCTGGGAGGATCCGAGAGAGCGGTAAGCAGCGCAGAAGCAAGACTTTTGACAGACAATAACAACAGCGATTATGCAACAACCTGAATCAAAACCAATGTCTGAAAACAAGCCTCCCAAGCAGGCAAAGAACCCGATGAAGCTGGTTATTGCCGCTACGCTTATTGCCGCAGGGCTCATCTTTGGCGGCACGAGACTCTACCGCTCCTTCAACTACGAAGAGACCGACAACGCCCAGATCGAGGGCGATGTCTACCCTGTCATCTCCCGCGTTCCGGGCAGAGTACAGGAGGTGCTTGCCTCTGACAACAGCCGCGTCAAAGAGGGCGACACGCTCATCCGCCTTGAGCGTGCCGACTACGAGGTGCGCCGCGACATGGCTGAAGCCGCTGTGCAGACCGCCCGGGCATCGCTTCTGGCGGCCGAAGCAAATGCACGTGCGTCATCGGCAACCGATCGCAAGCTCACAGCCGATTTGCGCCGCAACAGCGACCTGAAGCGGCAGGATGTCATCTCCCAGGCTGAATTCGACGCCGTAAGAGCAGGTGCTGAAGCATCGAAGGCTCAGTATTCAGCATCGACAAGCCAGAAGAGCGCTGCACAGGCGCAGCTGAAAATGCGCGAAGCTGAGCTCCGCCAGGCCGAGCTCCAGCTCTCCTATACGACCGTTACGGCTCCTGCCGCCGGACATGTATCCCGGAAAAATGTGCAGCCGGGGCAGTATGTCGCACCGGGTCAGCAGCTTATCGCCCTTGTAGGCAGCAATCAGCTCTGGGTCGTCGCCAACTTCAAGGAGACACAGCTCAATAAAATAACCCCGGGCCTGCCGGTCGCTATCAGGGTTGATGCCTACCCCGGAGTGGAGTTCAAGGGCAGAGTAGAGTCCATCTCATCGGGCACAGGTGCAAAATTCACCCTGCTGCCGCCCGACAACGCCAGCGGAAACTTTGTAAAGGTAACGCAGCGGGTACCGGTGAAGATCCTCTTCTCCGATAACCCCGACAAAAACCACCCGCTAGCCGCCGGCATGAATGTAGTGGTAGAGGTGAAGGTAAAGTGACCCCCGGGTCACTTTACCTTCATCCCGAATCCCCGACAGAGGAAGGGGCGAGGGACCTCAGGACGCAACTGCGCAAAGGTCGGGATTTCTCTCTTTGTTCGAAATGACAGATGCTGCAGCAACGCAGCGATAACCCAGCGTAACCAGCGATCGTAATGGCATACCCAGCTTCCGCAAAAGGCATTTCCGTAGCTCCGATGCTGCAGGAGAGCCATACCTACGAAACCGGAATGCGGAAAGTCATCATCACCCTCACGGTAATCGTCTCGGCCATGCTTGAGCTGATCGACACCACCATTGTCAACGTCGCACTTACCCAAATCAGCGGCAACCTCGGGGCGAGCATCGATGATGTCGCTTGGGTGATCACCAGCTACGCTATCGCCAACGTCATCATCATCCCGCTCTCCGGCTTTCTCGGCAACCTCTTCGGTCGGCGCAACTACTACATCGGCTCCATCCTGCTCTTTACGACAGCCTCCCTGCTCTGCGGCATGGCCACTGACATCTGGGCGCTCGTCTTCTTCCGCTTCCTGCAGGGTATCGGCGGCGGCGCGCTCCTGCCAACCTCCCAGGCAATTCTCTACGAAACATTTCGCCCCGAAGAGCGCGGCAAGGCGACCGGCATCTTCTCCATGGGGCTTGTGCTCGGCCCGACCATCGGCCCGCTGCTTGGCGGCTATCTTGTGGACTACTTCTCCTGGCAGTGGTGCTTCTTCGTCAACATCCCCATCGGGCTGCTGGCCATGTGGTCATCGTTCACCTTCATCAAGGAGCCGAAGGTGGTGCACAAGGTTTTGAAAATCGACTGGGCGGGCATTGGCCTCTTGGCTCTTGGGGTTGGCTCTCTGCAGTTCATTCTTGAGCGCGGGGAGGCGAAGGACTGGTTTGAGACCCCCTATATCACTCTCTTCACCGTCATCGCCGTTGTCGCTCTCGTCGCATTCGTCTGGTGGGAGCTGCATACCGAACACCCTGCGGTGGATCTGCGCGTGCTCGCCCGGAGCCACAACCTCCCCATCGCGGCGGTCCTCACCTTTATTATCGGCTTCGGCCTCTACGGGTCGATGTTTATCCTGCCGGTCTTCGCTCAGCGCCTGCTTGGCTTTACGGCCCTGCTGACCGGGCTGGTGCTCTTTCCGAGCGCCATGGTCACCGGCATGATATCCATGCCGCTTGGCATCGCCATGCAGCGGGGCATTTCGCCCAAAAAGCTGATGTTTTTCGGAATGGTCGCCTTCATGGTCTTCTGCTGGCAGATCGGGCAGCAGACCATGCAGTCCGGAGCGGAAAACTTTTTCTGGATACTCCTCCTGCGAGGCGTCGCTCTCGGCTTCGTCTTCATTCCCGTGACTATGCTCGCCGTCTCAGGCCTGCATGGCAGGGATATCGGCCAGGCAACCGGGCTCAACAACATGGTCCGCCAGCTCGGGGGCTCCTTCGGCATCGCCCTGACCAATACCTACATCGCCAGAAGGGTAGCGGTTCACCGCAACGAGCTGTTGAGCCATGTATCGCTCTTCGACCCGCCAACGGTTGCCCGTCTTGACGCCATCCAGCAGGGAGCTGCGGCAAGAGCGCTCTCGCCCGTCGAGGCGCAGCAGATCTCCTGGCGGGCGCTGGAGGGAACCATCATGGCCCAGAGCCACCACCTTGCCTACATGGACGCGCTGAAGCTTATCGCCCTTCTCTTCGCGCTCGTCACGCCCCTCTTGCTCCTGATCAATCTGAAAAAAGGCGAGAAAGCCGACCTCTCCTCGGCACACTGAAGCCGCAGGGGCCGCCTACTCCTCCCGGGCGTTCGTGTAAAGCTCCCAGGCGCTTGAGATCCCCTTCCGGCGGGTAATGAGAAAAAGGGTGGCGCCGAAAACCGCAAGCGCTCCCACTCTTATGGCAACTGCTGTCCCGAAATATTCGGACAGCAGACCGACCTCAAGGTTTCCGAGGGGCATGAGACCCATCAGCACCATAAGGTAGATGCTCATCACCCTGCCACGGTAACGGTCCTCGACAAGATTCTGAACAGTGGCGGTCATGGTCGCGAATGCCGAAAGCATCCCGATTCCGGCGATAAAGAGCGCGGCAGCGGCAACGCGCACGTCACCAATAAAGGTAAATGCCGTCAGCGCCAGCGAGAAGGTAAGCATGCCAATAACTATCATGCGGCTGCTTTTGATTTTGCCACTCGCAAAGGAAACAACAAAAGTTCCCGAGAGCGACCCCAGCCCGAACGCCGAAAAGAGGTAACCCATGCCCGACGCGCCAAGGCCGTAGGTGTGCTTGGCGACCACCGGAAGCATCGCCATGAAAGACCAGCCGAAAACCGACACCACCCCGACAAAAATCACAATGGTCCTGATGAGCGGGTGCGCCCAGGTGTAGGCGAGCCCGTCCCGGATTGACTTGATGGGATGTTCTTTCGCGCCAGGACGAGAGGGTGGCGCCGTCGTCGAAATGGCCAGAAGTGCCGCAATGACAGCCAGATAGCTCAGCGCGTTGGCCATAAAGGCGCCCCCGGTACCAATCCATGAGATCATCAGTCCCGCCAGAGCAGGGCCTATTACCCTCGAGGCGTTGAAGATGGCCGCATTGAGGGCGACTGCCGAATGAAGCTCGCTGCGGTCGACCATCTCGCTCAGAAATGCCTGAATGGCGGGAGTCGCCACCGCGCCGACGCATCCAAGCAGGAATGCCAGCACAAGAATGATCCAGATGGTCACCGTCCCGGTCAGCGTGAAGATGGCGAGTATGAATGCCAGCACCATTGAGCCGGACTGGGCCCAGAGCAGGATTGTCCTGCGGGAGTAACGGTCGACAATCACTCCCCCAAAAAGCGAGAGGAACAGGGTCGGCAGGGTTGAGGTCGCAGCGGTAACACCCACCCAGAAGGCCGAGCCGGTCATCTCCAGCACCAGCCACCCCTGGGCTACCATCTGCAGCCAGGTGCCGACCATCGAGACGATCTGGCCGATAAAATAAAGTCTGAAATTGCGGCTCCGGAACGCGGGAAATCCCTGAAGAAGCTTCGCTCGAATGCCGGACTCCTCACTCTTGATGTGATGCAAGTCCCCCTTGGGGGCGGCGTCGTCAGTGGCAGGCATGGTCATCAGCTATCATCTTGAGGCTTGTTCGAACAGCGAAGAACAAAGGTATGAAAATCCACGCTTTTCTCAGTCCGGGAAAACCGTTTTGGAGAAGGGTTTCCGCCACCGCTTTACGTTGCACTCACGCAGCCAACCA
The DNA here is from genome assembly GCA_037142155.1 of Chlorobiaceae bacterium. Taxonomy (GTDB): domain Bacteria; phylum Bacteroidota; class Chlorobiia; order Chlorobiales; family Chlorobiaceae; genus Chlorobium. The sequence continues at coordinate 56,417 of JBAXBE010000011.1, read as the reverse complement.
CCCCATATCACCGAATGTTTTGCGACTGACCGAAAAGCCGCATTTACCCCGCCGGATTGACAGAAATTAACCTTACACTCCCATAGCAACTTTCGTTTTCTGCGGCAGTGAGCAAGAGGGTTGTGGTTTGTTTTTCACTTAACAATCAACAAAAAAGGAGTTCTTCCGATGAATGTTGTAAATCCGGAAGCTATTGGTTTATTCGGCCTCATGGTAACCGTATGGGTGTTCGGGCTCGAGCAGCTGGGCTTCGGCCTCAATAAGGATACCGATCCCGAAAAGCTTGAGAGAAGCCTTGGCCACATCGCCCTCTATTTCGGCGGCTTTGCCCAGCTCTTCACCGCGCTCGCCATCTACCTTTTTGACGTCGGCATGCCCCCCGAAGCCCGTGTCTTCACCGGAACCATCTTTGCGACTTACGGGCTTTTCTGGGTCGTCGTTGCCATGCACTTCTACAACCCCGGAGACAAGAAGGTCTATGCGCACTTCTTTCTCGGCATCTTTTTCATGACGGCGCTCTTCAGCTACAAGGCCATCATGCTCGGAAAAGTCTGGCCACTCGGCACCGTTCTGCTCCTGATCAACTTTTTGACCTTCCTGCTTCCCATCGCCTGGTACCGCCAGAACAAACTCATCACCAAAATCTGCGGCGCCACGAACATCGCCATCGGAATCTGCGCCCTGCCGATCCTCCTGCACGCTCTGGGAATCTGATCCGCCCCTTCCCACGGCCGGAACATTCGTTGCGCATCGGCATGTTCCGGCCGGCCGGACCGTTTTTTTTCCCGCTGCTTTTGCAGTTATCTCCCGATTTGCTAATATGGGAGCTGGCTCACGGAGATGTGCGCCAGAAAATCAACTCCAGTTTTTTCAGTACTAAAACCATTTCGCATCATGGGCGCTCATATCTATAAGAAACTTGAAATCGTAGGCTCCTCACAGACCAGCATCGAAGATGCAGTCAACAACGCTGTTGCAAAGGCGGCTGAGTCGGTCAGGAACATCCGCTGGGTAGAGGTTGTTGAAACCCGCTGCCACGTCGAAAACCAGAAGATTGCCTACTGGCAGGTAACGGTGAAAATCGGATTCAACATCGAAGAGAACTGATTTTACCGGAAACATCCAACTCGCTATAGCCGCCTCATTTATAACCAAGGCGGCTATTTTTTTGTCATTTCGACGCCCCTTCCAATCCGAAATCCGGAATCCCTTCCCCTCTTGTCCACTTCCGTCCACCATTTCTTCGTCCACCAATTCCACTTTCCTCCCCCCAATCCAAACTTCAGAATGCAAAACCCGAAATCTCTTCAAGAAAGTGTGCGTCATGAATGCCGTCCCCTAAGTTTGGAGGTGGACACAAACACGAAGGGCGCCTTGCCGGCGCCCTTCGCGTTTGTATAATGAAGCATTAAAGATCAGTGGTCCTCTGGGGCCAGTGACCAATGTTCCGGTGAGAGCCAGAGCGTCGAAAGCATCAGCTCGCGGATATGGGTAAACTCCTTGGGCACACGATCGTAGATCTTTTCGAAAAGCTCTTCGTGCGAAAGCAGCTCTTTCTTCCACGCTTCACGATCGACCGACATGAGCTTGGAGAACTTCTCCGAAGTCATTGACTCAAGGCCGGTCCAGTCGATCATCTCGTGCTTCGGCATCCATCCAAGAGGACTTTCCACCGCGCCTGCACGGCCACGGACCCGGTCGACGACCCATTTGAGCACACGCATGTTCTCACCGAATCCAGCCCAGAGGAACTTGCCGTTTTCGTCCTTGCGGAACCAGTTGACGCCGAAAATGCGCGGCGGCTCAACCAGTGTGCGTCCGACGTGGAGCCAGTGGTTGAAGTAGTCCCCCATGTGGTAGCCGCAGAACGGGATCATGGCAAACGGGTCACGGCGAACATCGCCGACCTTGCCGGCCGCTGCCGCTGTTTTTTCTGAACCCATCGTGGCGGCTAGGTAGACGCCGAAGTTCCAGTTGGCGGACTGGTAGACAAGGGGGACGGTATCGCCGCGGCGACCGCCGAAAATAAATGCGCTGATCGGCACGCCTTTCGGGTTCTCCCAATCGGGATCGAGCGAAGGACACTGGTTTGCCGGCGAGGTGAAACGTGCATTGGGGTGTGAAGAGAGCCTGCCGCAATCCGGGGTCCACTCCTTGCCCTGCCAGTCAATGAGCTCTGCAGGCGGAGTATCGGTCATCCCTTCCCACCAGACATCGCCGTCCGGAGTCATCGCCACGTTGGTGAAAATACAGTTGCGAGCGAGCGTGGCCATGGCGTTCGGATTAGAACTGTCCGATGTGCCCGGCGCTACGCCGAAAAAGCCGTACTCGGGATTGATGGCATGCAGCCTTCCATCCTCGCCTGGCTTGATCCATGCGATGTCATCACCGATAGTCGTCACCTTCCACCCTTCAAAGGACTGGGGAGGGATCAGCATGGCAAAGTTGGTCTTGCCGCATGCGCTCGGAAATGCTGCGCCGATATAGTTCTTCTCTCCCTCCGGGGATTCGACGCCGAGAATGAGCATGTGCTCGGCCAGCCATCCCTCGTCACGGGCCATCGAGGATGCAATGCGCAGAGCGAAGCACTTTTTGCCAAGAAGCGCGTTGCCGCCGTATCCGCTGCCGAAGGAGACGATGGAACGATCTTCCGGATAGTGGACGATATATTTCGTGTCGTTGCATGGCCAGGCAACATCCTTGACGCCCGGCTCGAGCGGCGCGCCGACAGAGTGCAGGCAGGGGACAAACTCGCTGGTTTCATCGAGGAGGTCGATGACCTTGCGACCCATGCGCGTCATGATGCGCATGTTGGTGACCACATAGGGAGAATCTGAAATCTCGACGCCGATATGAGCGATATGCGATCCAAGCGGCCCCATGCTGAAAGGGATGACATACATGGTGCGGCCTTTCATGCACCCGGCGAAAAGCTTGGCGAGGGTAGCCTTCATCTCTTTCGGGGCAACCCAGTTGTTGGTCGGGCCCGCGTCCTGGCGGCGGATGCTGCAGATGTAGGTCCTGTCTTCGACTCTGGCCACATCGCTCGGATCGGAGCGGCAGAGATAGCTGTTCGGGCGCTTCTCCTCAGAGAGCTTGATAAAGGTGCCGCTCTCAACCATCTGCTGACAGAGGCGGTCATACTCCTCGGTCGAGCCGTCGCACCAGTAGACGGAGTCGGGCTGGCAGAGATCAGCTGTTTCCTGCACCCACTGCAACAGCTTTTTATTGTTCACATAGTTCGGTGCATTAATCTGCATTGCTGTCATGATTGTTTCTCTTGTTGAGTATCGGTTATAAAAAAGTCAGCTATAAAAAAAAGACGTCCGCAGTCGAGACGCTGACTGCGGACGTTAAAAAAGGAACTTATGAAATCCGGACTGGTTCGCTGCCCGGGACTGAAAGCCATACCCATATAATGCAATGCGTTATTTCGCTTTCCCCGGTCTGCGGAGCGCTTCCTGAATCAGCTGCTCAAACACATCCTTGCTTCTCGAGCCGGTAATAATCTGGGTGATCTTGCCTGAAGGGCTGACGACAAACGAGGTCGGTATGGAACGAATCCCGCCATCGACGTAGCGGCTGAAAGCGCCGATAATCTGAGGATCCGCCATGACTACAGGGTAGCTGATACGATTATTCTTCATGAACGCCTTGATCGTCTGCTCGTTCTCGTTGACCGCCACACCGATAAAGGTAAAGCCCTTGCGCCCATACTTGGTCTGAAGGGCGACCATGTCGGGAATCTCGGAGCGGCACGGAGGGCACCATGAAGCGAAGAAATTGATGATGTAGGCCTTGCCGGCAAGATTAGCGGAGCTGACGCTCTTGCCATCGAGGGCGACTGCCGAAAAGAGAGGGGCTGCCGATACCGATTCAGCAGCAGAAGTCGCGACAGGGATTATGGTAACGCCGCCGAGGAAAATGGCGCCTGTCGCCATCGCCTTAAAAAAAGAGCCTATACGCTTAGCCATATGCTTATTCATGCCTTTCGTTATCATTCGGAATCAAGTAAATAATAATCCGCGACTCATCCGTTGGCTAATATACGATTCTTCTTTTTTTTATCCGCCAAAAAAGGGGCGGGTTTTATCTTTGTGATTCTGTGTAAAAAGAAATATATTTGAGCTTGTGTTTTTTATATGCTTAAGCCACCTTAGCTCAGTTGGTAGAGCAACTGTTTCGTAAATAGTAGGTCGTGGGTTCAAGTCCCTCAGGTGGCTCTTCACCGGGCCGACCAAACCATCAATCAAGGCATCCGATGCCCTGACGATGGCGAAGGGCTGGCTGGCCCGAAAGATTGAACGTTTGATTCCCTATAAAATCCTATCCAAACTGTCACTATGCAAGAAGGTAAGATTTCTCAGATCATCGGCCCTGTTGTTGACGTCGATTTCCCTGAAGGCCGGCTTCCGTCAATTCTCGATGCATTGACCATCACAAGGCCTGACGGAACCAAGCTGGTTCTCGAGACGCAGCAGCACCTCGGCGAAGAACGCGTGCGTACGGTTGCCATGGAGAGCACCGATGGCCTGGTCAGAGGGCTCAGCGTTGCCAATACCGGCAGACCGATTCAGGTTCCCGTCGGCCCCGAAGTGCTCAGCAGGATGCTTAACGTCGTCGGGGACCCGATTGACGGGCGCGGACCGGTCAACACCACAAAAAGTTACTCCATACATCGCTCGGCGCCGAAATTCGACGAAATCTCCACGAAGGCAGAGATGTTCGAAACAGGCATCAAGGTTATCGATCTTCTTGAGCCTTACTCCAGAGGCGGCAAAACCGGTCTCTTCGGAGGTGCCGGTGTAGGAAAGACCGTTCTGATCATGGAGTTGATCAACAACATTGCAAAGCAGCAGTCGGGCTTCAGCGTTTTCGCCGGTGTCGGTGAGCGTACCCGTGAAGGAAACGATCTCTGGCACGAAATGATGGAGTCGGGCGTTATCGACAAGACCGCCCTCGTCTTCGGCCAGATGAACGAGCCTCCCGGCGCCCGCCAGCGAGTCGCGCTTACCGGACTCAGCATCGCAGAGTATTTCCGTGATGAAGAGGGCCGCGACGTGCTTCTCTTTATCGACAACATCTTCCGTTTCACACAGGCCGGCTCCGAAGTATCCGCGCTTCTCGGCCGCATGCCGAGCGCCGTGGGCTACCAGCCGACGCTTGCTACCGAAATGGGTGAGCTTCAGGACAGAATCGTTTCGACCAAGAAAGGTTCGGTCACCTCGGTTCAGGCTATCTATGTGCCTGCTGATGACTTGACCGATCCGGCACCTGCCACGGCATTTGCCCACCTTGATGCAACGACGGTGCTTTCGCGCCAGATTGCAGAGCTCGGCATCTACCCTGCTGTCGATCCGCTTGACTCCACCTCGCGCATTCTTGACCCGAACATTGTCGGTGACGACCACTACGATACTGCACAGGCTGTCAAGCAGCTCCTGCAGCGCTACAAGGATCTTCAGGACATCATCGCCATTCTCGGTATGGACGAGCTGAGTGACGAGGACAAGCTTGTTGTTTCCAGGGCAAGAAAAGTTCAGCGGTTCCTCTCTCAGCCGTTCTTCGTCGCAGAGGCATTCACCGGTCTTGCCGGCAAGTATGTCAAGCTCGACGAGACCATCAAGGGCTTCAAGGAGATCATCGCCGGCAAGCATGACAGCCTGCCTGAGAACGCGTTCTACCTTGTTGGAACCATTGAGGAAGCCATCGAGAAAGCAAAAACTCTCTAAACGGACCGAAGAACCATGGCCAGTAGCGATAAAGGTTTTCACATTGAGATCGTCACCCCCCAGAAGCTCTACTTCGAAGGGTCGGTTGTCAGCGTAACGGCTCCGGGAGATGAAGGTCAGTTCCAGGTCCTGAAAAACCATGCTCCGCTTCTTTCTTCGCTGAGAGCCGGCAAGGTCAAGCTCGCCATGGAGGATCGCAGCGAGCAGACCTTCTCAATCGCCGCCGGTTTTTTTGAAGTCAGCAGCAACAAGGCGATTCTGTTGACCGAAGAGATCTCCTGATATCCATGCAAATGCGACTAAAACATCAGCATCCTCGCGGGTGCTGGTGTTTTCTGGTTTTATGAGACCCATCATACCCAAATCGCTGCGCAAGGGAGACACCATCGGACTGATCTCCCCCTCCTCACACTGCGCTTACCCCGAAAAAATCGGGCAGGCGATTAGCTATCTCGAAAAGAACGGATACCGCGTCAAGCCCTCGACCCATCTCAACCGCATCGATACCGATCCTGCCGTCGCCGACAGCGAAAAACTCCACGATATCCATGAGATGTTCGCCGACTCTTCAGTCAAGGCTATCATCTGTCTTCGGGGGGGAGCAGGAGCCGCACGGCTGCTGAACCGGCTTGATTACAGCCTCGTAGCCGCTAATCCCAAGATTCTGGCGGGCTACTCAGATATAACAGCTCTCTCTCTGGCCCTCTTTGCCAAAACCAGCCTGATCAGCTTTTCGGGACCGATGCTCGCCACCGAGCTTTACGCACCAACCCCTTACACTGAAGAGCACTTCTGGGGGATGCTCACCAGCCCCTCGTACGCTCTTTCGCTCGAAAATTTTGCAGGTCACAGCGTTACTGCTGTCCGGGAAGGATACGCTGAAGGTCGTCTTGTCGGAGGAAACCTCTCCGTCCTCTCCTCAATGATAGGCACACCCTTCCTTCCATCCTTCGAAGATGCCATGCTTTTCGCGGAGGATATCAACGAGCCGGCATACAGAATCGACCGCATGCTTTCGCACCTCTCCAACGCAGGGCTGCTTCGCCGATGCAGCGCGATGCTCTTCGGCCACTTCTCCAGCGAGCCGCTTGAAACGAGTGAAGAGGAGCGGATCAGGAAGGTTTTTGAATACTACAGCGCACTCAACCCCGATGCTCCGGTCCTTTCGGGACTCTCCTACGGTCATATCAGCGAGCTGATGACCATCCCCGTCGGCTCCCGCTTCAAGGTGCATATCTCTGCAAACGGCACCTTCACCTTCGGGGCGTTCGAACCGGTAATCGAAGAGTAGATTCGCCGGTTGCGTCTCTCCTCAGGAGTGGCTATTTTACCTTTTTGAAAACAAAGGCTCTCAGCATGAATCCTTTTCGGGCCGGATCGCTCCCGACACCAGCGTCAGAGCAGGCCGAACAGACCGCCGGCACGGAGCAGCTTGATCAATACCGTGTCGTGCTCTTCAACGACGAGGAGCATACCTTCGACGAGGTCATCTACCAGATTATCAAAGCCGTGCGATGCTCCCGCCTGAAAGCCGAGCGCCACACCTGGGAGGTACACACCAGAGGGCGCAGCATCGTCTACGCCGGCCCGATTTCGGAGTGCATCCGGGTAAGCGCCATCCTCGAAGAGATCGCCCTGAAAACAGAGATCCAGACCAGCTAAAGCCAAAGGTTGTTTAGTAACGCAAACAAAACGACGAGATGGGCATCGCAACGAAACCAAAGAGAAATCCTCCGACGGCTCGAACCTGATATCCTCGATGTTTCGACAGCTGGAACATCATCGAATACGCTCACCCCAAAAGGTTTTCGAGCGCCTTGCCGCTTGTAGATTTCGCGTATAATTTTTAAATATTTCCTATAACGCAAGCGCAGACATCTTCCCGTGCATTTTACGAAGGCCCCAAACCGATCGTTGCCTTGGGGATTCTGAAACAGAAAGAAGTTATCAATTGCACATTGCTTATGCTGATTCAGCGGGATAAGCCCGAGTAGACAACTTTGAGGCATTGACCTCGTGAAGTATACCTCGGCCTCTCACTGAATCATTTTTTCTGTATAACCTCCCCTTAATCCACACACAAGTTCATGTTTTCCGGAACGTCGGGGAACTCGGGGAGGAACTCAGGGGAACTCAGGGGACGTTGATCCGTAACGCAAATATATCAGCGCGAGAACAACTCCCGCAATTTCTGATTGCGGGATGACAAGGGGCGAAAGTAAACTGACCGTTGGTTTATTGCTGCATTACAGGCAGAATAGCGACGCCTATATCAGCCGGCTTTCCAAAATAGGGTGATGAGAGCACCAGCATATCGACACCCGTTGCGGCGTATTCGGCCGCGTTTTCACCGTTGATGCCTCCTGCGGCGGAGATTTTGAGGTCGGGAAACCCGGCATGAAGCCTCAGGACCAGCTGGCCGAGAGGGGCCGGGTCGAGCTTGTCGAGCTGGATGATCTCAGCGCCGGCGGCCGCGAGCAGCATGGCCTCCTCTTCACACTCCGCCTCGGCGACAATCTTGTGTTCCGGGGCTTTTGCTTTGAGGGAGAGAATCGCCTCCGCCACCTTTTCATGACCCCCAAGAAATAGTGCGTGCTGCCTGAAGAGCAGGATGGAGTCGGAGAGACCGAGGCGGTGAGGAACTGCACCTCCGGCCATGATCGCCTTGAGGGCTATTTTTTTCGTACCCGGAAAAGACTTCCTGGTGGTGACGACCCTGATGGCCGGGTTGAACGCGGTCGCACGGCTGACAATCCGATTAGTGCGGGTCGCGATGCCGGATGCATATTCGAGCATGTTCAGCGCTGCTTTCCACCCTGCATGAAGGCTTCCTGCAGAGCCGGTTGCCGAAAGGATGGTGGCACCCGATTTGACCTCTGTGCCACTCGGCAACAGGATTTTCACCGACGCACCGCACTTTTCGAGGATGCGGGCGGCCTCCTCGGTGCAACAGAGAGTCGTGCTTTCGCGGGTTGTGAAAACAATCTCCCCCGCCCTTTCGCTGATACCCAGGAGCGCGGTCGTCAGGTCTCCGTAAGGGATATCTTCATCAATCAGCCGGTCGATATCGCTGTCAGAGAGTCGATAGGTCATAGTACTTTTCCTTGTTGATGTTCATGGCTGTGATGTAAGCTCCGCTCTCACCGAATGAGCGGAAATCATCCGAGCTGGCGGAAGGCGGAGGCCTTGAATGCGGCAAAGAGCGTCGTTCCGGGCTCTACTCCGAGCTCATCTGAAGCTGTCCTTACAATTTCAGCGACCAGCTGGTCGCCGTTGGCGGAGAGAACCACCCCGACCCGGCCATCCGAGTCGAACATCTCCTTGACGGTGCACTCCAGCAGATTGCGGGCGCTGATGGCTTCCGGATGCTTTTTGAAGAGGATGATCTCGCGCGAGGAGAGCTCAAAAAGAGAGCGGCTTTCAATCCGTCCGGCGGAGACCAGGAGTTTGTTTCTTCCCCAACTCCAGGAAACCAACCCGTTCTGTTCAACCGGGTCCTCAAGTCGCAGCAGATTGAGGTAGCCGCCCTGGCTCTCGGCCATGCGGGCCCGGGCCAGCCCCTCGGGGGTGGTCTCTTGGGCGAGCCGTCCGCCCTTGACGACAATGACCTGCTCGGCCATGAGTCGCATCTCGGTCATCGAGTGCGATATGAAAAGATAGGGTATCCAGAACTCTTCGCTGACGCTCTTAAGGTAGGGGATGATCTGAAAGCGGAGCGTGTCGTCGAGCGCTGAGAGCGGCTCATCCATAAGGAGAAGGCGCGGGTTTGCCAAGACGGCCCGGCCAAGGGCAATCCGCTGTTTTTCGCCACCGGAAAGATGGCGGACCCGCCGATGCAAGAGCGGCTCGAGCTGAAGCAGCTCGATCAGCGCCTCCGGCCGGATGGAGCGCTCGGCATCCCTCTGCCGATTGTAGCCGTAGAGCAGGTTGTTCTTCGCGCTCAGGTGGGGAAAGAGCATCGCCTGCTGGAAGACAATGGCGATGCGCCGCTTTTCCGGGGAGAGGTCCACCCCCTTGCGGCTGCTGAACAGGCACTCTCCGTCAAGATGAATCTCTCCTCTGTCGGGTCTGAGCAGCCCCGAAACAAGGTGGATGAGCGTTGTCTTTCCGCTTCCCGAATCACCGAAAATACCGAGCCGCTCACCAGAAAGATCAGTGGCGACCTGAAGCGAAAAACGCCCGAGCGTTTTTTCGATGTCGATATGCAGCTTCACTCTTCGGTGCTCCTGTCGATTTTTTTTGAGAGCAGTTCATGGAGGAAGAGTACTGCAACAGAGATGACGATCGAGACTATGCAGAGAGAGAGTGCCATGGAGGTGCTCGACGGGGAGCTGGCATAGTCGTAGATGGCGAGCGGAATGGTTTGGGTGACGCCGGGAATGTTTCCGGCGAGGATGATTGTCGCGCCGAACTCACCGAGGCTTCGGGCAAACATGAGTGACGAGCCGGCAATAATCCCTTTCATCGAAAGAGGAAGGACAACCGTCAGGAGACTGTCGAGCCATGATGCTCCAAGTGTTCGCGATGCCTTTACCAGCTGGGGGTCAATCGACTCCATACCGAGCCGGATCGAGCGTACCAGAAGAGGAAATCCGACGACGGCCGAGGCAATGACAGCCGCCCTCCATGTGAAGATAAGATGGATGCCTGCTGCTCCGAGAAGCTGGCCAAGCCATCCGTTTTTGCCAAGAAAGAGGAGCAGAAGATAGCCGATAACCACCGGGGGAAGCGTAAGCGGAAGGTTGACCAGAACCTCCAGCACCACCTTCCCCCGAAACGACCTGAAGACAATCAGCCAGGCAACGGCAAAGCCGAGGGGCAGCGACAGGGCCGTAGCCGTAAGGGCAACCTTCATCGAGAGCTCTATAGCGATAATATCTTCCGGTGTCAGCCCCATGTCTCAACAAAAGTTCAATTAATCAGACCTGTTTGAGCAAGGTGTTATCATTTAATGAGAAAGCCGAATTTGGCGAGCACTGCTTTGGCTTCATCTCCCTGAAGGTAGGCGAGAAATGCCTTCGCCTCTTCGTTTTGTGCGGCTCTGGCAGTCAGCGCCATGGGGTAGACCACCCTTGGGTAGAGTTCCTGCGGGACGGCAAAAAGGATTTTTGCTTTTTTGCCGAGCAGAGCATCGGTCCTGTAGACAAAGCCGCCGTCAACCTCGCCGAGTTCGGCATACATGAGGCACTCCCTGACATCCTTTGCCATGACCATCTTTCCGGAAAGCTTGTCGCCAATGCCGGCTTTTGTCATGGCCGCCATGGCATACTCACCGGCAGGAACACTCTTGGGGCTGCCGATCGCTATTTTATCGAGCTTCACGAGATCCTTCATTGAGGTGACTTTTTTGGAAGTCATTCCGGCAAAGACCAGCGAATTCCCTGCAAATGTCCTGACACTTTGGGCATCGATAAGCTTTTTGCCTTTCAGATGGTCCATCCACTCGGTGTTGGCCGCAATAAAGATGTCAGCCGGAGCGCCGTTTTCAATCTGCCCGGCAAGCGTACCTGAACCGCCGAAATTCCTGACAAACGTCGTTCCCGGGTGCTTGGCTGCATAGCTGGCGCTGAGATCGCTCAAGACCTCTTTAAGGCTTGCCGCCACCGAAAGGCTCAGCTCACCGGCCATGGCAGGCGAAGCCATCATCAGAAGGGCAAAACAGAGAAGTGCTAACCTTTTCACGATCTGCATCATTGTCGTTTTCATTTTGGTGTTGAGTGATAACCGCCAAGGGAGAAGCGGCAGCATCGTTATAACCTTCACTGCATAGCGCTCCCCAAAAAAAAGGCAAGAGTCATCCGGAAATCGGATCCCCTTTGCCAAGAATAGTACAATATATTAAAAATATTATAACAATAAATTAATTACCTTAACTTATTAAGGATTTGGATATGTGGAGCCTAATAAAAGAAAGAAACAAAAATGGGCAGGTTGAACTCGAAAGAATATCTCGGGATAGACGGAACTCTCTGGTTCCAGAAAGATCAGAACATGTTCCTGGGCGGGGACCGGATTGCTCTTCTTGAGAAGATCGATCAACTCGGCTCAATCAACAGTGCAGCCAAAGCTGCGGGGATTAGCTACAAAACCGCATGGCACCTGGTCAACATGATGAACAACCTCTCCGAAAAACCTCTTGTCGAACGTCTGGCCGGCGGAAAAGGGGGCGGGGGGACACTCTTGACCCAAGAGGGCAGGAACGTGATCGAGCAGTTCCGTGTTGTCCAGGATGAACACCGGAAATTCCTCGAAAACCTCGAAGAACGGCTCGAAGACTCCAAACATCTCTATCAATTCTTAAGAAGGATATCCATGAAAATCAGTGCCCGCAACGTTTTTGCCGGTAAGGTCGGGAAAATCACCCGGGGCGCCGTCAATGCAGAGGTCCTGCTTTCGCTCACCGGAGGCACGGCAGTCACCTCCATCGTCACCAACGGCGCTGTCGACAACCTCGGTCTTATAGAGGGGATGAACGCCTACGCAATCATCAAGTCGAGCTCCATCATTATCGGCACCGGTCTTGATGCAACGAAAATCAGTGCCAGAAACATCATGACAGGCCGCATCAGCAAAATCATCGAAGGAACTGTAAGCAGCGAGGTCGATATTGAAATCGGAGGTGGGAACGTCATTTCGGCAATCATCACTCACGGCAGCTCCGAAAAACTCGGCCTGAAAGAGGGCGACAGCGCCACAGCACTCTTCAAAGCCTCCAGCGTCATCCTCGGCGTAAGCTGAGCGCTGCCGGCCACTACCCGCGGAGAAGCCGCCACTCCTCCGCGACACTGCTCGCCTTTACTCCCATCTTCCCCTAAGGCGCTCTCCTCCGGAACGGATTATCTCCTTTGTTTATTATATTGCTCAACATTCGCGCAAACGAGATGGCGCGGCAGATTTTTTGCAACCTCTTTTAACCAACGATGAGCAATTCCGATCAAAAGCGGGTGCAGGATTTGAACCTGTCACCGGATAAAGTGATGCACAAGCTGGTTTCGCTGGCAAAGCGCCGAGGATTCATCTTCCCCTCTTCGGAGATCTATGGAGGACTCTCCTCCTGCTTCGATTACGGCCCGCTGGGAAGCGAGATGAAGAAGAATATCAAGGATTTGTGGTGGAACTCGATGACCCGGCGGCACCAGAACATCGTGGGCATCGACGCATCCATCATGATGAACCCGACGGTCTGGGAGGCATCGGGGCACGTGGCGAGCTTCAACGATCCGATGATTGACGACCGGACCACCAAAAGGCGCTACCGCGCCGACCATCTGATTGAGAACCACCTGGGCAAGCTGGTTCGAGACGGCAAGGATGATGATGCCAAAAGGGTGCAGGCCCGCTACGAGCGCATAGCAGAATCGGCCGATCCGAACAGGGCACTCTACGAAATCATCGTCGATGAAGGAATCAAGGCCCCCGACACCGGCTCGGGCGACTGGACCGAGGTCCGCCAGTTCAACCTGATGTTCCAGTGCAATATGGGTGCAGTGGCGGACTCTTCCGGCATTGTCTATCTCCGGCCTGAAACCGCCCAGGGCATCTTCGTAAACTTCCACAATGTGCGCGAATCATCCCGCATGCGGGTGCCTTTCGGCATAGCGCAGATCGGCAAGGCCTTCCGCAACGAGATCGTGAAGGGCAACTTCATCTTCCGCATGGTGGAGTTCGAGCAGATGGAGATGCAGTACTTCGTCAAACCGGGCACCCAGGCTGAGGCCTTCGAGGCGTGGAGGGCGGAGCGGTTTGCCTGGTACAGCCAGACGCTTGGCCTTCGCCCCGAGAAGCTGCACTGGTACAAGCACGACAAGCTCGCTCACTATGCCGACCTTGCCTACGACATCAAGTTCGAGTTTCCTTTCGGCATCGAGGAGATCGAGGGAATCCACTCGCGAACCGATTTCGACCTCAAGCAGCATCAGGAGTACTCCGGCAAGAACCAGGAGTATATCGACCAGCTGACCAATGAGCGCTACATCCCTTATGTGGTGGAGACTTCCGCCGGCTGCGACAGGCTCTTCCTTGCCCTTATTGCCGATGCATACCGCGAGGATGTGGTCGACGGAGAGGAGCGCGTGATGCTGAAGCTGGCGCCGAGAATCGCTCCGGTCAAGGCGGCGATTCTGCCTCTGATGAAAAAAGGCGGGATGGGCGAGGCTGCGGCAAAACTCTCCGAGGAGCTCTCGGAGAACCATCTTGTCCAGTATGACGACTCCGGCTCCATCGGCAAGCGCTACCGCCGCCAGGACGAGATCGGCACGCCGTTCTGTTTCACCGTCGACCATGAGACGCTCGAGAGCGGGACCGTTACGGCACGGTACCGTGACACCGCCGTGCAGGAGCGCATCGATATGTCGAAGGTCCGGGAGTTTCTTGCGGCTAACCTCGTTTAATCACCCGTCACCCTCATGCGATACGATGTTGCTGTCATAGGAGGAGGTCCGGCCGGGGCTGTTGCCGCCTCCATACTGGCTAAAGCCGGCCTTTCAACGGTTCTTGTCGAGCGCAATCTCGACAATGTGAAGCCTTGCGGAGGGGCTATCCCCCTCGGGCTCATCGAAGAGTTCAGTATTCCTCTCGATCTCGTCGAAAAAAAGCTCTCCCGCATGAGGGCGCGCTCGCCGAAGGGGCGGGTAATCGACATGCATATGCCGAACGGCTATGTCGGCATGGTCCGCCGCGAGAAGTTCGACCGCTATCTGCGCTCTGAAGCCGAACGTGCCGGAGCGGTCGTCGTGGAGGGGCTGGTGAAAACCATTACCCCTTCAGGGGACGGCTACCGCATCACAACCCTCAACGACAAGGTGCCGGCGCTGCGCGCCCGCAAGATTATCGGCGCAGACGGAGCAAACTCCAAAACCGCTGAAGAGCTGCGCTTTCCGCCGAACGAGCTGAAGGTGATTGCCATGCAGCAGCGCTTTCATTACACGCCGGCCACAGAGAAATACCGAGACATTGTCGAGATCTGGTTCGACGGCGAGGTCTCTCCCGATTTTTACGGCTGGATATTCCCGAAGGCCGATCACCTTGCCATAGGAACCGGCACAGAGGACAACCGCCACAACATCAAAGCGCTCCAGAAGCGATTTTTGGAGAAAATCGGCATCACCGAAACCCCCTATCTGGATGAAGCGGCAAAAATTCCGATGAAGCCGCGCAAATCCTTTACGATTGAAAATGCGATTCTTGTCGGGGATGCCGCCGGACTGGTAACGCCGGCAAACGGCGAGGGCATATTCTTCGCCATGCGCTCAGGAAAGCTCGGTGCCGAGGCGATGATCGACCACTTCAGGAACAAGGCGCCCCTCAGCAACTACGAGCGGAAGTTCCGCAAGCTCTACGCCCCGATCTTTTTCGGTCTTGAGGTGCTGCAGGCAGTCTACTACCGCAACGACAGGCTCAGGGAGAGCTTTGTGGCCATCTGCGCCGATGATGACGTGCAGCGCATCACCTTCGACTCCTATCTCTACAAGAAAATGATCCCTGCCCCGTGGCGTGTCCAGATGAAGATCTTTTCGAAAAACCTCTATCATCTCTTCAAGGGCCGCTGAATGCTCCTCTCCTTTCCCAACTGGATCATCCACATCTCCTCGGCCCTCGAATGGGGCATAGCCGCCGCGCTCTTTTTCCGTTACGGCAGGATGACCGGGCGGCGCGAGATATCCCTCTTCGGCATTGCGATGCTTCCGCACTGGATGGGAAGCTTTTTTGTGCTCGGGTACCATATTTCGGGCGACCTGGTACCGCTCCTGCTCGACCTGTCGGAGGTCATCAACCTCTTCGGCAGCATCTCGCTCCTCCTGGCAACACTGAACCTCCTGAAATCCGTGAAGGCCCGGCAATCTTTGGGTTATGCCGCAGGGCTTGGAGCAATCATGGTGGCAGGCAAGCCACAGTCTTACATGGGTTCCGATATTTTTGACGCCGTACTGCAGCTCTCAAGCCTGGTTTACATCGCCTTTCTGGTGATGCTCCTCATCCTGCACCGGCGCGACCGCACCATTTTTTCGGGCATCACCGTCGGAGGATTCTGGTTTGTCCTGGTTTTTATTGCGATAACGATCTTCTGCATGTACCTTGCCACAGAGGTCCGCGGCTACCCGACCCTCTCCCACGACGACCTCCTTCACGGCATGGCCGAAAGCCTGCTCTCCATGAGCAATCTGATGATTGCCATCGGGGTCCAGAAAAAAATAGTCGAGTGTAAAGCGGCGGGCGGCGCGAAGGGTCAGGGATGAAGAATTCGTGAAAAGCGTTTCTGATCCGACAGGATAGCAACGGCTTTTTTCACCAGAGGATCCTGGTCAACCTCTTCTTTTCGTGCAAGCTTTTCGCTGTAGTGCCGAAGGATCTCAACCTCAAGGGCACTCTTCACCTGCTCCGAATCCCGCAGGGTCTCCAGATCCCTGAGTCGGCCCGCCTCCTCCTGGAGGTCACCCAGAAGCTTCACTCTCCGTTCGTCCTGCCCGCCGGCGACACCCTTCAGGCTCTCCTTGAGGGCATTGAGCCTTCGTTCAGGCTCGGAAAGATAAACATAGGATCTCTCCTTCAGAAAGGCGTTAAATGAGGCCATCAACGCCTTCTCTTCCAGCGGAAACTGAGGTAAAACCGGGTGCTCGGAGCGGTAGCGTGCGGCATAGAGGAAGAGCATGCCGCTCTTGCGGAGAGCATTAAGATAGGGGGAGGAGGGCTGTTCAGCAAGCGTAATGTCAGGGGTGATGCCGCCGCCGCCATAGACCTTCCGCCTCCCTTTTGTATGGAATACCTTCGCGGAGCTTTCGGCAGGCCCCTTCAGGAGCACCTTGCGAGCGTCTTTGACCGGCAGAGACTCCTTCTGGATAAGACGGCCGGAAGGGGTATAGTACTTGGCGGTAGTGAGCTTCAGGGTGTTGTCGTAGGAGAGCGGCAGAACCGACTGCACCAGGCCTTTGCCGTAGGAACGCTCTCCGAGAACAACGCCCCGATCCAAATCCTGTATGGCACCGGAGACGATTTCGGAAGCCGAGGCGCTCTGGGGGTTTATCAGCACCGCAAGAGGCATTGAGGCATCGAGCGGCTGGGTTTCGGTTAGCCAGGATTTGGATGCTTCAGGCTGACGACCGCGGATGGAGACGACCAGACTTCCTTTGGGAACAAAAAGCGAGGTAACCTCGACAGCGGCAGTCAACAGCCCTCCGGGATTGTTTCTGAGATCGAGAATGACCCCCTTCAAGACAACCTTACGCTCTCGAGCCTGCCGGAACAGGGCTTGCAACGCTTCGCGCAGCTCTTCAGGCGAACGGGCGCCAAAGCTCTTCATCTCGAGGTAGCCGATATCGCCTGTAATCCCGCTGTAGCTCACCGTGTTGACCCTCACCTCCGCCCTCGAAAGCTTGACGGTGAGGGGTTTTGAGCCTTCACGCTCGACGGTGAGGGTCAGTTCCTCGCCCGAAGGCCCCTTGAGCAGCGCCTTGACATCGTCAAGGGATTTGTCATGCAGCCCCGTCCGGTTGATGGAGGCAAGCCTGTCTCCAACGCGCAAACCGGCCGCAGCGGCCGCATAGCCATCGACCACTGAGGCTATGTAGACCTTTCCGGCAACAGAGGCGATGGTGACGCCGATGCCCGCATACTGGCCGCTGGTGAGCTCGTCAAGCTCCTCAGAATCCGCCTTGTCCAGAAAAACAGTGTAGGGATCGAGTGTGTGAAGCATGCCGTCGATGCCGGCCGACATCAGGCTGCTGACGTCAAGCGAATCGACGTAGCTGCGCGAAAGGTTTCCATAAACCTCGCCAAGCAGATCGATGTTTTTGAGAATATCCAAATACCCCCTGTCGGCGGGTACGGCCGGGTAGAGTGGCGCGACCGGCATAAAGCAGAAAAAGAGGAGGGTAACAAGCCGCACAGCTCTTCTCTGGACGTTATGGCCCTGCAGAATGCGCCTCATGGGTCACCGGAGAGCCTCTTCGAGTGCCGTGGCGCTGTCGGTCTTCCCGTCGCGGTACTTGATGATGAGAGGAGTGTAGATGCAGAGTCCGTGTTCAGAGGCAAACTCACCCTTGATTTTGCGCGACCCGGCCACGACGACTGCTCCTGCAGGGATAATCAGCGGGCTCTCTGCTGTTTTTCTGTATACAGCATTCTTGACAAGATCGTAGACCGGCGTGGAGCCGTTGAGGATGACGCCGGTACCAATCACGGAACGCTCACGGACAATGGTTCCTTCATAGATGCCGCAGTTGCCGCCGACCATGACCTCGTCCTCGATAATGACCGGCATCGCACCGACCGGCTCAAGCACGCCGCCGACCTGGACTCCGGCAGAGAGATGCACCTTTTTTCCAACCTGGGCACAGCTGCCGACAAGGGCATGCGAATCAATCATGGTCCCCTCATCAACCCAGGCCCCCACATTGACGTAGGCAGGAGGCATCATGACGACCGATGGGGCGAGATATGAGCCGTCCCGGACAGCAGAGCCACCGGGGACGATGCGGACATTGTCGGCAAGCGTCAGCGATTTAAGCGGATAGGTATCCTTGTCGATAAAGGTCAGGCCGCCTCCCTCAATGACCTGGAGCCTGCCAAGGCGCATGCCGAGCAGAATGCCCTCCTTGACCCACATGTTGACCACCCAGTCGCCGCCGGATTTTTCCGCAGCCCGCACCTTTCCCTCATTGAGAAGCTGCTTGAAGCGGGCAAACACGCTGCGGGCTTCCGGTATCTCCTGAAGGGCCGCAGCCCCGAGGGTTGAAAAGCCGAGAATCTCCTGTTTCAGACCATCATACTGTCCCATAAAACACCTTGTGCCGTTAAATATCGCCGTATTCGGCGGTTATGTCCTTGTTGCTTTTCCTGCTGTAAAATCTGAAATCATCGCTTCTGAGCGATTCGTCCGGCTTGACCTTGACAAAAAGAAGGTGCTGGAGAAACCATTTCAGCTCGGTGTTCATATCGCTGTTGGAAAGCGGCTCGACAACCGTCGGGCTGACGTAAAGGTCAAGCTGCTGGAACTTCAGTGTATGCTTGAGGGCATACTTTCTCAGCCACCGTTCAATCTGATTGATCGTCGTAAAGCGAGCCTGCACAACTCCGGTACCGCCACAGGCCGGG
Source organism: Chlorobiaceae bacterium (assembly GCA_037142155.1). Classification (GTDB taxonomy): domain Bacteria; phylum Bacteroidota; class Chlorobiia; order Chlorobiales; family Chlorobiaceae; genus Chlorobium. Next base: position 37,596 of record JBAXBE010000011.1, on the reverse strand, counting down.
CACTGGTCGCCCATGCGCTGCATGAGGCTCGGCCGAATTCTCTCGCGGGTGATCTGCATGATCCCGAAGTCCGACATGGGAATGATATTCGACTTCGCGCGGTCGTTGCGAAGCTCGTTCTTCATCATGTCATAGACCTTTTTCGCATTTTTCTGATCAAGCATATCGATGAAATCGACAACGATGATGCCTCCGATATCGCGGAGACGGAGCTGGCGGACAACCTCCCGGGCGGCCTCAAGGTTGGTTTTAAGGGAGTTCTCCTCCTGCTCGCGCTTGGCTGCATACCGTCCGCTGTTGACGTCGACGACAACCATCGCCTCGGTGTGCTCGATGATGATGTAGCCACCAGACTTGAGCCAAACCTTGCGGGAGAAAATCGACTCGACATCCTTGGCGATGCCGTACCCTTCGAAAAGCGGAAGCTTGCCCTGATAGAGGCTGACATTCTTCACCATTTCAGGGGCGGCCCACTGGATGTAGTTCAGTGTCTCCTTGTGAATTACCGGAGAGTTCGCCACAATCTCCGTGACGTCCGAGGTAAGCGAGTCGCGCAGGACGCTTGAGATGATGGTGTCCTCCTTGAAAATAAGCTGGGGCGGGACAGCGTCCTGAAGCTGCACCTCAATCTGCGTCCATTTGGCCAGCAGCTTCTCGAGGTCCTGCTTCAAAAGCGTCTCCTCCTGGTCCTCGGCAACGGTACGGATGATGGCGCCGAACCCTTCGGGCAGCATTGAGCGCACCAGTTTTTTGAGCCTTGAGCGCTCCTTGCGGGCTACCACCCTGCGCGATACGGCAACCTGGCCGCCTCCGAACGGAAGAAGCACCATAAATCGGCCGGCAATGGTAATGTCGGAGGTAAGCCGAGAGCCCTTGCTGCTGATCGGTTCCTTGATGACCTGCACAAGGATGGAGTCGTTCGGCTTGAGCTTTCCGGCAATCAACTGCGTATAGGACTGGCGTTTTTCGGCCTTCTCCTTCTCGTCACCCGAAGGACGCTTGCCTCCGCTTCGGGCAGCCGGCTTGATGCCAGGCTCAACAACCGTCTGTGCGCCGGAGATTGCTGCCGCTTTGGGTTCGTCACCCTCCTCATCCTCGCCGACGGCTGCATCATCATCGTCCTCATCATCCTCAATCAGCGCACGGTAGTCCTCGCTGGTGGTGCCTACATCGGAAAAATGGAGAAATCCGTCAGATTTCTGGCCGATATCGACAAACGCCGCTTTCAATCCCTCGACAACCTTGTGCACTCTTCCGAGATAGATATCGCCTATGCTCCTGCGGCTTTCGGGACGCTCAATGATCAACTCGGCAAGACGGCCATCTTCTACAAGCGCAACCTGTATCTCGTCGCCGGTCTTATTCATCAGCAACTGCTTGTTCAAACTCTTCCTCATTCGGTATCTCTTTTTTTGAATAACATTATCGTCTATCGTCGCATCAGCGGCAACACTGAGGCCGATGCGCATAAATTCCGCAACTCTTCCGGAGCGGGAGCACACCTCCTCATCAGGGAGCGCACTGTGGAGAGCCAGAAGCCTGCCGATAAATCCAGACAGACCAGCAGAGAAGATAAGAAATTATACAAGCAAACAGCAAAAAGGCCCCGGCCTGAAGCGGCCACCCGTCAGATGGCCGTAAAGAGCGCTCCCGGATTGCACTCTTTGACTGAAGTTGCGTACATTTCGGGCGAAGCGCTTTTCGCGTATTATGCCGTCCGGGCGGCGACGGGCTTAACCAACGATGAAATCCATGATTACCAGAGAGACCCTTGATTTTCTCAGCGGGCTTAAAGCCAACAACAATCGGGAGTGGTTCAGCGGGCACAAGCATGAGTATCAGCGCGCCTATGGTGATGCGCTTGACACGGTCGTGCATCTCTTGATCCGGATCGGCGCGTTCGACAGCGATATTGCCGCTTCGGCTCTTGATCCGAAATCATGCTTGATGCGCATTAACCGCGACGTCCGCTTTTCGAAAGACAAGTCGCCCTACAAGACCAATTTCTTTCTGTTCATCAACAAGGGCGGCAGAAAAAGCCCTTACGCCGGCTACTACCTCCATATTGAGCCGGGCGCCTCGTTCATCGGTGGCGGAATCTATATGCCGGAGGCTCCTGTGCTGGAAAAACTTCGACGGGAGATAAGCGACAACTTCCGGGAGTGGACAAAAATAGTGCATGACAAGGCGATGGCGGCGAATTTCCCGGATGGCGTCCAGCCCTCTGGCAAGCTGAAAAGAGCTCCCAAGGGGTATGAACTCTCGGATCCGGCCTTAGAGTATCTCAAGTTCAAAGGGTACTACACACAGCGCTTCCTTGATGATGCAGAGGTGACCTCGCCAGCGCTCTTCGGCCAGCTCACCGGGATGTTTGGCTCCGTGAAACCCCTGATCGATTTTATCAATCAGGCCTTGGGAAATCTGGCGATGCGATCATGAACACAAGCTATGAGTGGCCGCTTTGGGAGAGCGCCAGCATGATCTGCGGAGTCGACGAGGCGGGGCGGGGACCTCTGGCGGGTCCGGTAGTGGCGGCTGCGGTCGTCTTTCCCCGCTGCTTCAATGCCAAGGGAACGCTGCTTGAAAAACTCAACGACTCCAAGAAGCTTTCGCCGGAACTGCGAAGCGCCCTTGCCCCTGAGGTCAGGAAAGCTGCAATGTTCTGGGCAGTCAAGGCGGTCGGGCCGGAGAGCATCGACCAGATAAACATCCTGCAGGCCACCTTTCGTGCTATGAACCTCGCCATTGAAAGCCTGCCGGTGCTACCCGAACTGCTGCTTATCGACGGCAACCGGTTCCGCCCTGCGCTTCCAATTCCCTTCGAAACCATTGTAAAGGGTGACAGTCGGGTCTTTTCGATTGCTGCTGCATCGGTGCTTGCAAAAACAATCCGTGACGAGATCATGACCGAATCGGCAAAGCGCTGGCCTCACTACGGCTTTGAACGCCACTTCGGCTATGCGACCAAAGAGCACGTTGAGGCGATAAGAACCCTCGGTCGGTGCGAAATCCACCGCCGAAGCTTCAGGCTTCGCGAGCTGGGGGAGAAATAGCGTGACCGGCCACGACACGCACCTGCTCGGCAGGGAGGGGGAAGACCTCGCGGCTGACTACCTCAAAAAAAAGGGGTATCGCATTATCGAGCGCAACTACCGCTACCATCGCAATGAGATAGACATTATTGCACGACACCGGGGAACACTCTGCTTTGTGGAGGTCAAAACGCGCACTTCTGAAGCAAAGGGTCACCCCGCCGAGGCGGTAACGCCACAGAAGCAGAAGGAGATCATTAAAGCCGCCCGGGCATGGCTGGCGATATCGGGCGAAGGTGAAGATGATTGCCGGTTCGACGTGCTCGCCGTCATTGTCGAAAGCATGAAAGATGGCCGAATCGGCCGCGCCGCAGTCGAACATTTTGCCGACGCATTCTGGTCTGATTAGGTGCTTTTTTTTCTTATCTTAAACATCATTTTGATCCCTAATGCTTTAGCTGAAAATTATGCAGGAAGACGATATCCTCACCCCCGCAACACCTTCGACAACATCGAGTTACGGCGCCACCAACATCCAGGTTCTTGACGGCATCGAGCATGTCAGGATGCGACCTGCCATGTATATCGGCGATATTCACAGCCGGGGCCTTCACCATCTCGTCTACGAGATTGTCGACAACTCGATTGATGAGACCCTTGGCGGTTTCAACGACTATATTTTTGTTTCGCTGAACCCCGACGGATCGGTCACCGTTATCGACCGTGGCCGTGGAATCCCTGTCGATATTCACCCCGAGAAGGGGAAGTCCGCTCTTGAGCTCGTCATGACCGTCATCGGTGCCGGCGGCAAGTTCGACAAGGGGGCCTACAAGGTTTCCGGCGGTCTGCACGGTGTTGGCGCCTCTGTGGTCAACGCTCTTTCGGCATGGTGCGAGGTTGAGGTCTACCGTGACGGGAAGATCTATTTCCAGCGTTTCGAGCGTGGTATCCCGCAGGGGGAGGTTAAGGCTATCGGCACAACCGACAAGCGTGGCACCAAGACCACCTTCATGCCGGATGAGCAGATCTTCAAGACGACGGAGTTCCGCAAGGATATCATCATCGACAGGATGCGGGAGCTGGCGTTCCTCAACAAGGAGCTCAGCATAACCGTCCAGGATACTGAAGGCATCGAGGAGGTCTTCCATTATGAGGGCGGCATCAAGGAGTTCGTCCAGTTTACCGACCAGAACCGCATCAACCTGATCAAGGATCCCGTCTATCTCTACGGTGAACGCGACTCCACGATCGTTGAAATAGCCCTCCAGTACAATGACTCCTATCAGGAGAATGTGTTCAGCTATGTCAACAACATCAACACCCACGAGGGCGGTACGCACGTCACCGGCTTCCGCAAGGCACTGACGAGGACGCTCAACGCTTACGCAACGAAGAACGACCTGCTTAAAAACCTGAAGCTCTCGCTTACCGGAGATGACTTCAAGGAGGGCTTGACTGCGGTTATCTCCGTCAAGGTCGCCGAACCGCAGTTTGAGGGCCAGACCAAGACAAAGCTCGGAAACAGTGAAACGCAGAGCATTGTCGAGACGATTGTCAACGAGCAGCTGGCGGAGTTTGCCGAGAGCAACCCGAATGTGCTGAAGATGATTATCGAGAAGGTCAAAGGCGCGGCAATGTCGCGCGAGGCGGCAAGAAAGGCAAAGGAACTTACCCGCAGAAAGTCCGTGCTTGAGAGCTCAGGGCTTCCCGGCAAGCTTGCCGATTGCTCGATCAACGATCCGGAACACTGCGAGCTCTATATCGTCGAGGGTGACTCGGCAGGCGGCAGTGCGAAGCAGGGTCGCGACAGAAGCTTTCAGGCCATCCTTCCGCTTAAGGGCAAGATCCTGAATGTCGAAAAGGCGCGTCTGCACAAGATGCTCGAGAATGAGGAGATAAAAACCATCATTCTTGCCCTCGGCACAAGCTTCGGAGAAGAGGAGTTTTCAACGGAGAAGCTCCGGTATGGCAAAATCATTATCATGACTGATGCTGACGTTGACGGAGCGCATATCCGCACGCTGCTTTTGACGTTCTTCTTCCGCCATATGCGTTCGCTGATCGAGGCTGGCAGGGTCTACATTGCCCAGCCGCCGCTCTACCTTGTCAAATCAGGCAAGGAGCAGCAGTATGCATGGGATGATGAGGAGCGCAACAGCATTTCGGATGGGATGAAGAAGATGCAGAAGGGCAAGGCAAACGTCCATATCCAGCGCTACAAGGGTCTTGGAGAGATGAACCCCGAGCAGCTCTGGAGCACAACGATGGATCCAGCTCACCGCTCTCTCCTTCTGGTCAGCGTTGAAAATGCGATGGAAGCCGACCAGGTTTTCTCGACACTGATGGGCGACAAGGTTGAGCCCCGCCGTGATTTTATCGAGAAAAACGCACGATATGTCCGCCGCCTAGATGTCTGAGATGCGGACGTAGACCTCCTTGCGGAGTTCCTTCAGCCACTCATCGAACTGCTTGCGGTTCTTCTCGTCAAGCGCCTTCTCCTCGATAAGGGCATAATCCTTTTCGAGGTCGATACGATGAGCTGGAATCCTTTCGTTCAACCTGAATATCGCATAGAACGGCTCGCCCTGTGGCGGGTTGATTCGTTTAGGCTCACTGATATCACCAGCACGGCTGAGTGTATCAATAATCTGCCGTAACTCCGGGCGTATGGTTGACAAGACAATCTGTGGTTTTGTGCTGCCGGCTGGAGAGATGAGGCCGCCAAGCCTTCCGGATGACGGATCATCAGAGTGCTTCCTTGCCATATCGGCGAAATCCGCCTTTCCACTGAGGACATCGGCCCGTATGCTCTGCAGCAGCTTCAGCTCCCCCGCAAAATCGGCATTCGCATGATCGAAAGCAATGAGGATATGGCGGATATGGATAGCGTTCGAGTCCTTGTTGAGCATCTGGATGAGATGATAGCCATAGCGTGTCTCCACGATGTCTGAAAGTGCGCCTTCCTTGAGAGCATATGCGGCATCCTCAAAGCTCTGGATCAACTCCCCTTTCTGGACATAGCCGAGGTCACCGCCAAGCCTCGCAGAACCGGGATCCTGGGAGTATCGGCGGGCGATGGTGGCAAAATCTGCGCCCCCCTTGATCTCACTGCGAACCTGCCTCATCAGTGCGAGCGCACTGCTTTTGCTGGCCTCTGTGACACCAGGGAACTTCAATATCTGCGAAACCGATACCATCTCAGGAAGCCCACCGACCGCCGTCTGATTGGCGTTAAAATATGCCGTCACCTCGGCGTAGCTCACCGAGGTCGCCGCTGACCGCTTTCTGCGCAGAGCATCCACCAGCTCCTGGCCACGCAACTCCTTGCGAATCTCCTCAAGAATGCCCGCTGAGCTCTTGGCAAAACGGGCCTCCATCTCGGATTTCGATCCAAACCGCTCGCTCATCTGGCGAAATCGTTCGCTCGCCGATGACTCGACGGCACTTTCGTCGATTTTGAGACTGTCTATTTTCGCTTTGGCAAGCATGATTTTCTGATCGATCAACGCGTCGAGGACCGTACGGGCAAAATCTTTCCTCGAAGCCTGATCTGGAGACTGCATGCGGGCCATAAGCACCCGTGAGTCGACATCCGACTTGAGTATGGCCTCATTGCCGACAACGGCAACAACCCTGTCCGCGACTTCGGCGGACGCCGAATGCGGTAGAGAGAGTCCTGCTATGACCAGCAGTGCGGCTTTTATCCATGCGTTTTTCATGCCCATGCGTCCTTTCTTGTGATAATTGTAGGTTCCCCCGGTGCGTTACATCGCTCGGCCGTAAAGTGAACTCGGTTCAACATAAAAAGAATATCCCTGCATCGCAAACAGGCCTGATGCAGGGAGAAGATTGCGTCTTGAAAACAGGTTCCGCGCCTCAGGAGACCTTGCTCCCCCTCAGGTGAACAGGACTTTTCGAGATTCTCAGCCAGTCGTAAACCAGTGGAGCTGCGACAAAGATCGACGAATAGGTTCCGATAAGGATACCGACAAAGACGGCAAAAGCAAATCCTCTGATTGCGGGACCGGCAAAGATGAAGAGGACAAAGACAGAGAGCAGTACCGTACCGGAGGTAATGATTGTACGGCCAAGGGTCTGGTTCATGCTTTCATTGAAGATTCTCTCATAATCAGACTGCTTCTGCCCCCGGATTCTCTCTCGTATGCGGTCATAGACGACGACGGTATCCGTGATTGAATAGCCTGCAATGGTCAGGAATGCCGCGATGATGCTCTGATCCATTTCGAGCGGCATAAAATCGAACAGCCCGCCAAGAATACTGAAAAGACCCAGAACCGTCAGAATATCATGAAAAATCGCAACCACACCGGCCGAGGCAAACTTAAGTTCAAAACGGAACCCGACGTAGATGAGAATGGCCAGAAGGGCGGCAAGAAGGGCCTTTACAGCAGACCACTTCAAATCAGAGGCGATGCTAGGCCCTACCGCATCGATGCGGACGATCTCTGCATGATTGCCCTGCATGTTTGCGGTAAAGGCATTAGATATGCGCGACTTCAGATCATTGGTCTCTCCGTTGAATGCGGTGCTGAAAAGAAACGAGCGATCAAGGCCGTACTGCTTGAGTGAGCCGGAAAGCCCCGCCTTATCGATAACGGAACGAACCGAGCTGACATCGACGTTTTTCTCGAACCGGATCAAAACCTCTGAGCCGCCCCTGAAATCAATGCCGTAATTGAGCCCCTTAAAACCCAGAGAGAGCATTCCTGCCAGCAGGATGAAGAGAGAAAACCCGTATGCAATCTTGCGGAAGCCCAGAAAATCGAAGTTAGCCTGATGAAAAATCCTCATGAGTTGAAGCGTCTTGAAATATTAACCGAAACTTTTTTGCGACATGAAGTTCCTTGAAAGCAGGAACGAGAAGATCTCCTTGGTCACCACGATAGAGGTAAAGAGACTTGCGGCCGTGCCGATCATGAGCGTCAGGGCAAAACCCTGAATCGGCCCGATTCCGAAATTATAGAGCAGACATGCTGCCGAAAGCGTCGTCACATGCGAATCAAGAATCGAGGAGAAGGCGCGGTCATAGCCAAGCTCTATGGCAGAGACCAGACCCTTGCCGGCATCCAACTCTTCGCGTATCCGCTCATAGATAAGCACGTTGGCGTCGACGGCCATGCCGATGGTCAGCACAATGCCCGCTATGCCGGGCAGGGAGAGCGAAGCGCCGAATCCCGCCAGCACGGAGAGAACAATCAGAATATTGAGCACAAGGGCAACATCTGCAGCGATGCCTGCCTTCCGGTAGTAAACCAGCATAAAGACCGATACGGCAATAAACGACCAGGAGAGGGAGAGCATGCCTGCGCGGATGTAGTCGGCGCCAAGCGAAGGTCCGACGGTGCGCTCTTCGATGATCCTGACTGGCGCCGGAAGCGCACCTGCCTTGAGCACAATCTCAAGATCCTTTGCTTCTTCCAGACTACCGATGCCGTTGATCACCGAATTTCCGCCAGGAATCTTCGACTGCACAACCGGCGCACTGTAGACCGCTCCGTCAAGCACGATGGCAATGCGCTTTCCGATGTTGGCGCCAGTGATTCGAGCCCATTTCGACGTGCCTTCGGAGTTCATCGTCATCATCACCTCCGGTTGCACGCCCTGAGAGCCGAAAGTAGCCTTTGCTTCAGTAATAACGCCTCCGGTCAGCTCCGGGGTCTTTCTGACCAGATAGATGCTATAGAGCTTTTCGCCGGTCCTGCCCTGATCCGACTTGGCACTGAGCACAAGCTCGGTATCCTGTGGCAGCTGGGCCTGTATGTCGCTGCGGCGAAGCAGTGCGGAAACGTACTCTTTTGTTTTTTCTGATGTGTATGCCTCACCGTTTTGGGTGATGCCGATCACGTCATAAATCGGCTTTGCGGAAGCTTTGCCCTCCGGCGCAGGGCTCGATGCCTTGCCGGCCGCAGAGCTGTCATTGACGGGCGTGCCGCCCTTGGCAAGATAGGTGTTGAGGCGGTCAAGAGCCCTGACAAGCGTCTCGGGATCGCGAAGAAGCTTGAACTCAAGCTTGGCGGTGCCCTTAAGAAGGTTTCTTACTCTGTTCTCATCAGCAACACCAGGAAGTTCGATAATGATTTTCCGGCTGCCCTGCGTTGTAATGACCGGCTCGGCCACACCATACTGGTCGATACGATTGCGAACAATCTCCTTGGCCCGGTTCAGGGCCTCTTCGGACTCCTTTTCAAGCTTGGCGATGATTTCACGATCGGTATTGCGGATATCATAAAAATACCGGCTCAGGCGGATGTTCTCTTTGCCGAACTCTGAAACAATCAGGTCGATGACCCTTGCGTCGCTCTTGGCCGCCTTCTCCCTGACGGCTGTCATGATGGCAAAAAACTTCGCATCCTTGTTCCATGCCTTCTGCTCGAAAAGATCGATCTGATCGACCTCCATGACAAGGTGCATCCCCCCTTTGAGATCCAGGCCGAGCCTGAGGCTTGATTTACGGGCGCGCTCTATCTCCTCCCGGTGGCTCAAGGCGAAGCGGAGGCTGTCCTGCGGCAACCGGTAGCTTTCTATCTGCTTCGTCAGGGAGTAATTTTGCAGGGTGGGCCATAGGGACCAAACAGCAGCAATGGCTACCACAGCGATGAGAAGAAGGTTAAATCTTTTGTTTTTCATTGATGGCTTCGCTATAACGCTCGAAAGAAATAATTCAGCCAATATATAAAAAATTGGGGTACGGATTAACTATCAATGCAGCTTCCCGCAGAGCCCGACATTGCGCCCCTGGCACCTCAACAAGCCCTCACGTCAGCAGTAGCCTGCCCGTGATGAATTTAAGCGGGAGTGTTATCGATAAAGTTGATATTTTGTCAAATGATGCAGGGAGCCCCCAGAAACAGCGAGCGATACCGCTAAGGTATTTTAAAATAACAGGATAGCCAAATCTCCCATTTTAAAATGCCTGACTTATTATCATCCTGATAGTGAACATTGGGGCTCCGTGTATTATATGTATGGCAATCCTCCCGCTCTCAGAAGGTGATTCATAAAAAGCGGGCATGTTCAAGTTTGAAGCAAGGGCAACGCATTAATGTTTCACGTGAAACAATAGAGCAATCATGTATGATGTCATTGTAGTTGGGGCCGGTCATGCCGGATGCGAGGCGGCGCTTGCGGCAGCAAGAATGGGGGCGTCGTGCCTGCTGATAACGTCCGACCTCTCAGCGGTCGCAAGGATGTCATGCAACCCTGCCGTTGGAGGGGTCGCTAAAGGGCAGATAACCAGAGAGATCGACGCCCTGGGCGGAGAGATGGGAAAGGCAATCGATGCCACAGGAATCCAGTTCAGGATGCTCAACCGGAGCAAGGGGCCTGCCATGCACTCACCGCGGGCGCAGGCGGACAAGGCAAGGTATTCCGACTACATGAAGCAGGTGATTGAGAGGGAAAAGAATATCGATCTTCTGCAGGACTCTGTTATAGCGATAGATGCACGCTCCGGAGCGTTCCGGGGAGTGGTCGTCACGTCCGGCAGAATAATCATGGGGTCGACAGCCATACTTGCATGCGGAACCTTTCTGAACGGACTGATTCACATTGGAATGAATCACTTCCCTGGAGGAAGAACAGCGGCTGAGCCGCCTATACACGGACTGACGGAGTGTCTGGTGGCCATGGGATTCAAGACGGGGCGACTGAAAACAGGGACGCCGCCCCGTATAGATGGCAGAAGCGTGGACTATTCGATGACCGAGCTGCAGATGGGGGACAAGGAGCCCGTCCATTTCTCCTTTGGCGCAACCGCTATTGAGAGGGGCGAGCAGGCAGGATGCTTCCTCACCCGCACAACCCAAGAGACTCACGATATTCTTAAGACCGGCTTTGACCGCTCACCCCTCTTTACCGGAAAAGTGCAGGGAACAGGACCGAGATACTGCCCTTCTGTTGAAGACAAGATTTGCCGTTTTCCCGACAGAAAAAGCCATCATATCTTCCTGGAACCAGAAGGGATAGCAACAAACGAGATGTATGTCAACGGGTTCTCAACCTCCCTGCCTGAAGATGTCCAGATCGCCGGACTGAGATCTATTGCAGGCCTCGAGCAAGTAAAAATGATAAGGCCTGGTTATGCGATAGAGTACGACTACTTTCTGCCCTATCAGCTTCACAGAAGTCTTGAGACCAAAATCGTCAGCAACCTTTACTTTGCCGGGCAGATCAATGGCACGTCGGGCTACGAGGAGGCTGCTGCACAAGGGCTTATGGCAGGAATCAATGCTACGCTGAAAATCAAAGGACGACCACCGCTTCATCTCAATCGCTCTGAAGCCTATATCGGCGTCCTGATCGACGACATCATCACCAAGGAGATGATTGAACCATACAGGATGTTCACCTCGTCAGCTGAACATCGCCTCCTGCTCCGCCATGACAATGCCGATATTCGGCTTCGTCACTTTGGGCACAAGGCCGGGCTTGTCAATGAGCAGCTGCTGGAAGCTACAATGCGCAAAATCGATGCGATTGGAGCAATTAAAGCCCTTTCGATTGAGCAAAGAGTTGCTCCCGAGGAGATCAACCCTCTCCTCAAGTCCCTTGGGCAGGGCGAGATTGCGGTGGCGCAAAGTGCGGCGACGCTTCTCAGGCGACCGGAAATCAAGATCCTTCTTCTCATTGAAGCCTCTCCCGGGTTCCGCGAAAGGGCGATGTCACTATCGACTGATCCCGCTGTCTATGAACAGGTAGAGATTGACTTGAAGTATGAAGGGTATTTGAAGAGGGACACATTGATGGCCGAAAGGATTTCCCGCCTGGAGTCGCTGAAAATCCCGGATTCATTCGATTACACAGCGGTTTCAGGGTTTTCGAGCGAGGGGAGAGAGAAGCTGTTGAAACACAGGCCTGAAACGATAGGCCTTGCATCCAGAATCCCTGGCGTCTCACCATCTGACCTCTCCGTGCTCACCATACGGCTCGGGAGATAAAAAGAGAAGTTGTTTCACGTGAAACATTTTCGCATGCTTATGATTATGGCCTAACAGAGCACCTCCATGGAAAGTATAATAAGAGACATTGTCAACAACGACCTTCTGTTCGGAAAGGACAAGGAGGCGGGCATTGTCGGCGCCTATCAGCTTTCTGACACGCAGGTAAGGATATTTACAAGGGGGCAGGATGGCGTTCATAGCCATGATGACACGTTCTTTCCGTTCTTTTTTCTCTCGGACAGCGGACTCCTTGAAGGCTTTGCTCCGGAGGACAAGAGCAAATTCTGGATGGTTAAGCTAGCCGGGGGGAATTACTACCAATACCTGGCCATATTTAAAAGCTGGCGAAGTTACCGCGGCGGAGTTGAGTTCATCAACAGCCGGCGTCAAGCCGACAGTGGTGACGGGTCATCAAAAGATGAGGCGCCTGAAATCAGCACTCTGATCTACAACAAGGGGGATGCCATTACGCAATACCTCCTGCAGAGCGGAAAAACGCTCTTCAAGGGGATGATTTTCGATGACCTCTACAGGATGCAACTCGATATTGAGACGAATTATGATCCGGCCTCACGGAAGGGCAACGGCACCGGGCCCGGGGCCGACGAAATCATCATCATCTCACTATGCGATAACCGGGGATGGGAGGCTGTCCTCCACTCAAAAGGGCGGGATGAAAAGGCGATGCTTGAAGAGCTTGTCAAAGTAATCAGGGAGAAAGACCCTGACGTCATAGAGGGGCATAACATCTTCAGCTTTGACCTTCCATACCTGCAACGCCGATGCGAGCGTCACGGAGTTCCTTTCGCAGTGGGCCGGGACGGCCTTCTGCCGAAAACCTACCCTGCAAGCATCCGCTTTGCGGACAGGAGTATCGACTACCCGTTTTTTGACATTCCGGGCAGACATGTTATCGACACGCTTTTTCTTGTTCAAAGCTACGATGTGGCAAAACGCTCCATGCAGAGCTACGGACTGAAAGCTGTAGCGAAACATTTCGGTTTTGCATCACCTGAGCGCACCTATGTCGAGTACAAGGATATTGCGTCTCTCTGGATAAACGACCATGAGAAGCTCCTTGCTTACGCCCTGGACGATGTCCGCGAAACAAGAGCGCTCTCATCTCTTCTGTCCGGGAGCAATTTCTACCTCAGCCAGATGATGCCCTATACCTATGCGATGACCTCGCGCATAGGGCAGGCGGCTAAAATAGAGGTGCTTTTCGTAAGAGCGTATCTCAGAAGAAAACACTCCATTCCCAAGCCATCATCCGGCCAGCAGCACTCCGGGGGGTATACGGAAGTCTTTCTGAAGGGAATTCTTGGCCCAATCGTCTACGCTGATGTTGAGTCACTCTACCCTTCAATCATGCTTGCCTACGACATCTGCCCGAAAAGCGATGAATTGCAGATATTCCCGAGCATCCTGCATGACCTTAAGGACCTGCGCTTCAAGGCGAAAGACAAGTCGCGCCAGGAGAAGGAGCTGGGCAACCGGACGCTGGCAGACAACTTTGACGCCATGCAGGGCTCCGTCAAGATACTTATCAATGCCATGTACGGCTATCTTGGCTTCGGTGGCGGAATCTTCAACGATTTCAATGAGGCCGACAAGGTCACCTCCACAGGGCAGGGCATTGCCAAAAAGATGATTATGGAGTTTGAGGCACGAGGGTGCCGAGTCATTGAAGTGGATACTGACGGTATCCTCTTTGTTCCGCCACCTGATGTAACGACTGAGTCTGCCGAAAGAGCGCTTGTAAGCGGAGTTTCCGCGCTCATGCCTCAAGGGATAAAAATCGGCTTTGACGGGAGGTTCAAGAAGATGATCTCCTACATGAAGAAAAACTATGCCCTTTTGGGATACGATAATGTTATGGCCCTGAAAGGCTCATCGCTCACCAGCCGGAGCGGGGAGAAATTTGGCAGGGAGTTCGTTCGGCGCGGTTTTGAAAAGCTCCTCTCGGAGGATATCACCGGCCTTCATCTCCTGTTTATGGAGTACCGGGAAAAAATTCTTAACCATGCGCTCGATGTTTCGGAATTCACGAGAACGGAATCTCTGAAAAATACAATCGAACAGTATCGGGAGGACGTTGCATCCGGAAAAAGATCCAGGTCGATTACCTATGAGCTGGCTATAAAATCAGGGCTTAAGGTGACAAAGGGCGACAGGATAACCTTTTATGTTTCCGGGGCTGGTGCAGGAAGCGCCTCGTATGAAAAGGGTAAACTCGCAACTGACTGGAGGCGGGAAAAACCCGATGAGAACACGCAGTTCTATCTGAAGCGCCTTGACGAGCACTGCCAGAAGTTTCTCCCGTTTTTCAAGCCTCAGGACTACAGCATGATCTTTTCAGCCGACACGCTCTTCTCCTTCACTCCGGAAGGCATAGAGCTTGTCCGGGATATCCGCCATACTGAATCGAGCCAGCTGGGGGGGGAGCTGCCACTCTGAAAAAAGGGAAAAGAGCGCTCCGGCTTGCCGCACTCGCTACTCTTTTGTATTCTCGACAAGGAACTAAGAATGGTATATTAATGTACAGTAGTGTGCAATAGTGGTAACCTCTTTCTTTTAAATCAATTCCTAATTTAACAATGACCGACAATAAAGTTCTTCCCGTAACGGGCGACGTCAGCTGGATAGGAGTTCTGGATCCGGGTCTTATCACCTTTGACATCGTCATGGAGACCAAGCACGGCACCACCTATAACTCCTATTTTATCAATGCCGATAAAAAAACCATTGTAGAGACCACGAAGGAGAAGTTCTGGCCAGCCTATCTTGATAAAATCAGGCAGGTTACCGATCCCGCCGATATCGAGTACATCATCGTGGACCACACCGAGCCGGATCATTCGGGCAATGTCCGTAACCTGCTCAGTGTTGCGCCGAATGCAACCATAGTCGGCAGCGGCAATGCCATAAAGTTTCTCCGCGACCAGACCGGCCATGACTTCAAGTCCATGGTCGTCAAGACCGGCGACACGCTTGACTTGGGCAACAAAACGCTCCATTTCATCAATGCACCAAACCTTCACTGGCCTGACACCATCTATACATGGCTGGAGGAGGATCGGATTCTTTTCACCTGCGACTCATTCGGCTCTCATTTCTGCAATGAAGCGATGTATGATGATGCGGTCGGTGATTTCGATGATGCATTTACCTACTATTTCGATGCCATTCTCAGACCCTACAGCAAATACATGATTCAGGCTGTCGACAAGATCCGCTCGCTGGATATTCAAGCGATATGCCCTGGACATGGTCCGATTTTGAGAACGCACTGGAAAAAATATGTCGATCTTTCGTTGAAGTACTCGAATGCGGCAATAGCAATGCCGCACGAAAAGAACATCCTGATAGCCTACGTTTCAGCCTACGAAAACACGACACTGCTTGCAGAAAAAATTGCCGAGGGGCTTCAGCAGTCCTGTGACTTCCGCATTGATATCTGTGATATCGAAAACATCCATTTTGCCAAGCTCGAAGAGAAGATCGCCCACTGTTCGGGCATTATCGTGGGGTCTCCGACAATAAACCAGAACATTCTACCCCAGATCTATCAGCTGTTTGCCGCCATCAATCCCATCCGCGACAAAGGAAAGCTCGGTGCGGCCTTCGGTTCATATGGATGGAGCGGTGAAGCATCGAAAATGATTGAGAACAACTTGACCATGCTGAAGCTGAAGGTGTTCGAGCAGAACGTGATGGTTAAATTCAAGCCCCATGAGCCTGAATTCGAGATTTGCAAAGCGTTCGGAAAGGCCTACGCCGATAAAATGATCGAGATGTACCAGTTGAGTTGCGATCTTTGATCGGGGAGAGCGCGCCCAGGGGAGAGAGCCTGAAAAGAGAGGAAGAGGGCTGTCACCATTCGGTGATGGCCCTTTTTTCATTTGAAGATGATCTCCTGAACCATTGGGCTTTCCAGCTCCGCATTA
This sequence comes from Chlorobiaceae bacterium, assembly GCA_037142155.1. Taxonomy (GTDB): domain Bacteria; phylum Bacteroidota; class Chlorobiia; order Chlorobiales; family Chlorobiaceae; genus Chlorobium. The sequence continues at coordinate 21,657 of JBAXBE010000011.1, read as the reverse complement.
AGCCTGGTGATAATATCTTTCTTTCGGAAATTCAGCTCCATGCGCCAGGATGGATTTTTCACCTTGATAAAGAGCTGCCCGCCCGAAAACCTCTCAATGGAGGTCACTCCGGCAATCGCCTCTCCTACAACGCTGCTCCAGATCTGGAGAGTCTTGAACTGACGGTATGCCTCATCGATTCCAAGCGTCCGGCACATCTCCGTGACGACTGAGGAAATTTTTTTCGGATCCCTCGTTCTTGCCATTTTTCTCCTCTATCCTTTTCGCCTCAGTGATTCAATGGAAATAGGCCTCATCCGGGGGTGTTCATGCCGGTCGGCCGAGGTAATGATGGCCTGGCCGCACGATTCAAGAATGCTGAAAATATCAGCAATCCGCATTGAATCAAGTTCACTGAAAATATCATCGAGCAGGCAGATCGGCTGTTCGCCAAGAGTTTCAAAAAAGAATCGCTGCTGGGCGAGCTTCAAACAGATAAGAAATGTCCTCATCTGACCCTGGGAGGCAAATTTTTTTATCTCCCGGCCGTTGAGCATAAACACCAGGTCATCCCGGTGAGGGCCCGCCATCGTCTGCCCCCGAAGGATCTCCACTCTCCTGATGTCGCTGAATTTCTCAAGATAGCGGTTGTAGAGCACCTCCACGGAAGGATCCTTGCCGATATCCGGAAATGATGATCTATAGGTAATAAGCGGGATTTCTTGAACGCCCATACGTCTGTAGATCTCGGTGAAACAGCTAAAAATAGCTGCGGTGACCTTCACTCTTCTCCTGACGATCGATGCCGCCAGCCTTGCAAGGCTCTCTGTCCATATCGAGAGCATAGCCTCATCATCCGACCTTTTTTCTGCGATGAGCAGCAGTTGGGCGTTGCGCTGGGAGAGGACCCTTCGATAGGCCATCAGATCCTCAAGATACCTGCGGTCGGTCTGGCTGATAGCATTGTCGAGAAAGCGTCGTCTTTCTCCGGGAGCGCCATTGACAATAGCTATCTCGGGAGGTGAAAAAGTGATGCATGGAATGGCGCCAACGTGGCTTGAAAATGTGGTAAGCTCACTGTTGTTTACCGTTATCTGCTTCTCTTTCTGCTGAGTGTATGCAATTTTAACGGCTGTATTGCGACCCGTCCCATCAATAAAAGCAGCATGAAGAAGGAAGTAGTCTGAAGAAAAAAGCAGGCAGTCACTATCGGCTGCGCTGACAAAGCCCCTTGTCAGCGCGCAATAGTGTATTCCTTCAAGAATCGAGGTTTTTCCTGATCCGTTTGGGCCGTGGATGAGATTAATCCCCTCGTCCGGCTCAAATGCCGATAAAGGGTGATTCCTGAAATTCTCATACGTAATACGCTCAACTCTCAATAATAGCCCTCAACCCATTCAATTGTTTATTCGAACCGGCATAACCAGAATAATCAGCTTGTCGTCATCCTGCTCCTTGTGGGGCTTGAAGATAACAGCCGTGGTGGGGCTTTTCAGCTCGATGCGGATTTCATTGTCATCAAGATGAGCAAGCGCTGCCTCAATAAACCTGGAATTGAATCCTATCGTTATCTCCTCTCCATGGAAAGTACAGGGTAGCTCTTCCTGCGCAGCTTCTCCTTCATTGGTATTTTCAGCCATTATTTTCAGGCGCTGACCTTCGATGACAAGACGTACATCACCGATGCTTGAAAACCTTCCAACACGCCTCACTGAGTCATAAATCAGTGAACGCTCCACAACCAGATGCTTGTCATGCTCTACAGGAATAACGGCTTCATAGTTCGGATATGGTTCGACAATAAGAGCAGCATCAAGGACAACACTACCACTGACAAACCTTACGAATTTTCTGTCCGCATCGATACTCATCGTTACTGCTTCGCTTTGGGCAAGTTTCTGAACAATGGCGAGCACTCGCGATGGAACGACTATTTTTTGTTTTTCAGGAACGTCAGAGGAAGAACTCTTTCTGCAGCGGACCAGTCTATGACCATCCGTGGAGACTGCGGTGATAGTGCTTCCCTCCAGTTCAAAAAGAACACCCATCATGGCAGGGCGCATATCGTCGACACTGCAGGCAAAAATCGTTTTCTGTACAAGATCAAGAAACTCTGAAGTTTCCAGTTCAAGGGATATATCGTAGTTCTTTTCATGCTTCTCAGGCTTGCTTTCAAACTGGCATGGGATCTTGTATCGTCCCTTATCGGTCGTTATAAGCACTGTACCATGGTCGCTTATCTCCTGACGTTCAATGGTAAAGGTCACCGAGGTATCATACATGCTTCTCAGAAAATCCTGGAGAGTTCTTGCCTTGATACCGATGTTTGCCGTATCAGTGGTATCGACATCGCTCTTTGCCGTAATCGAAAGTTCTCCGTCAGTAGCAAACAGAGTCAGGGAACCAGACTCCATGGAGAGGTGGATGTTATCAAAGCGGGGGTCAATGGCTTTTGCAGGGATTGCCTGCACAACTTTACCGACTGCATCCTGCAGCTGCCTGATTGAGGAAGTTAATTTCATCTGCTCCAACTTTAACTATTGATGATTTATAAAAAGATTGTTGTTGTTATTGGTAGTGTGGATATCGTTATAACTTAATGATCGGAACCTATAATGCGTTAATTTTAAATTATTTAAACACAGTATTCAATAAGAATCGGATGTTCATAACCAACCCTTTCCTCCCCCTTTCCTTTGTTTGCCCTTTGTTGATGAAATCAGTCCACTCCAAAATATGTTGACAAGAAGGGAGTTATCAAGAGTGCCTGAACATCTTTTCAACACCCGCTCAACACCAAAATTCACATCGACTACATCGATGAAATCTCTATTCTTTTCTTGATTTCATCGATTTTTTTGCGCTCCTCAGCTGTCGCATCGACTTTTTTGGTGATGGTATTGACTGCATGAATAACTGTTGAGTGGTCCCTGCCGCCAAAGTGGAGCCCGATGGTCTTCAGTGAGGAGTCTGTCAGTAATTTTGAAAGGTACATCGCTATCTGTCGGCCGACGGCAATCTCCTTCTTCTTTGATTTTCCCTTCAGGTCGTTGGGTGTGATTGAATAGTAGAGGCAGACGGCCTTTTCAATGGTATCGAGCGTCAGCTGCTTGGTCGTATGACGTATGATATCCTTCAGTGTGGATTTTGTGAAATTCAGGTCAATATCCCGGTTGTCGAGGGATTGGGCGGCCAGAAGCTTGACGATGCACCCCTCGAGCTCCCTGACATTCTCCGTTACATTGGTGGCGATGAACTCGATAACGGTTTCATCAAGGTTGACGCCGCTCTGGTGTAGCTTGCTGAGAATGATTGCTTTGCGAGTTTCGTAGTCAGGCGGCTGGATGTCTGCCGACAGTCCCCAGTTGAAGCGCGAGATCAGGCGGTCCTCGATACCCTTGATATCCTTTATTGGGCGATCTGCCGAGAGTATGATCTGCTTGTTGGACTGATGCAGGGTGTTGAAAATATGGAAAATCTCCTCCTGGGTTTTTTCCTTGCCCGAAAAGAACTGGATATCATCGATGATGAGAACGTCGATGGAGCGGTAAAATGAGGAGAACTCCTGGATTTTTCCGTTCTGGATGGCGTTGACGAAATCAATCGCAAATTTTTCGCTCGAGACGTATAGGACCCTCGATGCAGGGCGCTGCTCCCGTACGGTGTTTCCTATCCCCTGCATCATATGGGTTTTTCCGAGTCCTACGCCCCCATAGATGACAAGAGGATTGAATGCGTTCTGGCCGGGGCTCTGTGCGACGGATTTGGATGCCGCAAAGGCAAGCGAGTTGCAGTCGCCGCGGATGAGCGTATCGAAGGTGTATTTTACGTTGAGGTGTGTTTCGAACCGGATCAGGTTGCGCTCGAAGTCTGCGGCAGCTTTTGTCTTTGCCGGAGATGCCTGCGTTTCGGGGATGAAATTGGAAGGCAGTGCACTCTGGTGGGGCAGCTCGATCGTTACGGGCTGGCCCTGTGATTTATCCATAACAATCGAGTACATGAGCCGGGCTTCAGGTCCAATGGCATCCTTGAGTGCCTGCTTCAGGAATGATGAGTAGTTCTCTTCTATCCATTCGTAGAAAAACTGACTCGGCACCTCGATGGTCAGTTCGCTACCGGAAAAGCTCAGAGGCTTTATCGGCAGAAACCAGGTTTTGAAAGCAAGGGGGTTTATTTTTTCCCTGATGTCGTCGAGGCAGTTCTCCCATACCTGATGCTCTATGGAGGCGTTTTTACGGCTTTGCGCCTGCGGATTATCCCGCACCGCCTTTACTGTATAGTCGAGCATAATATACGGGAATTTGGAGGGTAAGGGCTCCACTTGAGGCGGCCCATCAACATTCAGTGTCTACAAGTTAGTGTTTTAGGAAGACAAAAAACAATTTCAAGGGAGAAAATCCAAAGAGATTCCGGGGGAGAAAACGGCAGGGTTTTCAACACCCCATCATGTTTTTATATAATAATTTAGCGGATTCCTGCCTGAAAGTAGTCAACATGTGTTGACCAGTGGGCGCTGCGGTCTTCACTGGGGTTTGCGGGTGGGTGGTTTTTTTTCTCAACAAATTGTCAACATTACGGATATCGCCAAGTGGCGCTCCTGTTTCATGCAGCCGGGTGTGGCTTTTGCACTACTCTTCAGGCTTCTGAGGGCCAGAGTGAAAAGGGGGTGCCAGTTGTATTTGTTAATGACGGGTGATTATGCTAAATTACGCGCCCGGTAATTTTGAATAAATAACAAGTGCGGAGTTATCACCGATGAAAAGAACGTTTCAGCCCAGGAATAGAAAGAGAAGGAACAAGCACGGCTTCAGACAGAGAATGTCTACAAAGAACGGTCGCAAGGTTCTTTCTTCAAGAAGAGCCAAGGGGCGTCATGCGCTCTCAGTAAGCAGTGCCATGGGCACGCGCCAGCAGGGCGAATAGTAACTCCTGTCGCTGCCGGAACGAATCCGGCAGGATACAATAACCCGCTCTTTTCAGGTTTTGAATAAGCTCCACCTTCACTCTCTGCGGAAGCATGAGATCTTGAGAAAAAAGCAGCAGATTTCACTCCTTTTCAGGAGCGGAACCAGCCTCAGGGGCGATTTCATAAAAATGATTTACGCTGACCTCAAGCCGGAACATGGCGACCTTTGTGACGTGCCGGCAATTCTGTTCGCGGTGAGTAAAAAAAACGTTCCATCGGCTGTTCGCCGCAACAGGGTAAAGCGGATGATGCGGGAGGCCTACAGGCTCGAAAAATCATCAGAAAAGGGCGTCGGCAAAGAGTCGGCGGGAGGAAGTGAGGGGACCCGGCGATGTTTGGTGTTCCTTTATACGACGAGAAACCGCGATATTCCCGGCCTTCATGCATTCAGGGCGGAGATTGCGAGGTTGATTGAAGGCGCAGATGGTTGCTGATTGCGCCAGGATTCTCGGTGGCTGGCTAGAGTGAGCTCCATGATGAAAATGTTTTCTTAGCTGATAAAGGACGAGTGAAGCATGATGGTCTGGAAATATGTCAATCAGCTGCCGATTCTGATGATAAAATTGTACCAGGCGTTTCTTTCGCCCCTGCTCGGTTCGTCCTGCAGATTTGTCCCCACCTGTTCAAGCTACGCGCTTGAAGCGTTTCAGCATTATAATCCCCTCTATGCGTCCTGGCTGACCTTGTGGCGCATCCTGCGGTGCAATCCTTTTTCGAAGGGCGGATTCGATCCTTTGCCCCTCGGCCTCAATAACAGTTCTGGTAAAACAAACGAGTGTTGTAATGGATAGAAATTCAGTAACCGGTCTTGCGCTTATCGCCCTGATCATGATTGTCTGGCTGCAGTTTATGTCGCCGGATAAAAAACAGCTGAAGCAGGATGCTGCAGTGAAGACGGAGCAGGCTGCCCGTCAGGAAGAGGCGGCCCAGAGCAATTTGCCTCCAACCGCCGAAAGTTTCGGTGCCTTCGCTCCGGTTTCAGGCGGCAAGGCGCAGCCTATCACCGTCGAGAACGACCTTTTCCGCGCAACACTCTCTTCAAAGGGAGCCACACTGACCTCGCTAGTGCTGAAAAAGCATCTTGATGGAAACCGCCACCCATTCAATCTGGTCAACAGCAGCCAGAATGGGGCGCTTTCACTGCTCTTTCAGACCCGTGACGGCAAGAAAATCGATACCAGAGACCTCTATTTCCGAACGGCCACTCTCGATACACTCCATACAATCAAAGGCAAGGAGAGCTATGCGGTGCGTTACCATCTCGAAGCCGGTCACGGGCAGGCGGTCGATATAACCTATCTCTTTTCCGGCGAAAGCTACAAGGTCGATTATGATGTCAAACTGACCGGATTCTCCAGCGAACTTGCCAGCAATGAGTATCAGCTCCAGTGGGACGGCGGCCTGGCCTATTCGGAAAAAAACCGGAAAGATGAGGCGCAGAGTGCAGTGGCAGGCGCATATCTTGCGGGAAGCCTTGTGAAGCTCGATGCGGCAAAGGAGAAGCAGGTCTACCGGGAGGAGCAGTCCGGTGAGGCGAAATGGGTCGCTGTTCGCAACAAGTATTTTGTGGCCGCACTTATTCCCCAGGGGCGTACTGAAGGGTTCTTTCTTGGAGGTAAAAGGATGGGCAACGAATTCGAGGACTACGTGGCGGCTCTGAAAATCGCGGTCCCTTCTACCGGCACCGTTTCCGACAATCACTTCAGCCTCTACATGGGGCCTCTCGATTACAATACCGTCAAGGCTCAGAACGCCGGGCTTGAAAAGATTATGGACTTCGGATGGGAGTGGCTGACCAGGCCTTTCGCAGAGTATATCATTCTTCCGGTCTTCAGCTGGATGAATGGTTTCATGGGCAATTTCGGACTCATCATCATCATTTTCGCATTCCTCATCAAGATGGTGACCTACCCCCTCTCGATGGCTTCGACGAAGTCGATGAAAAAGATGAGCGCCCTGCAGCCAGCCCTCAAAGAGCTCCAGGAGAAGTACAAGGACAACCCGGCCAAACTGCAGAGCGAGCTTGGCCGTATCTACAAGGAAGCGGGAGTGAACCCTGTCGGCGGATGCCTTCCGGTAGTCCTGCAGATGCCGCTGCTTTTTGCCATGTTCTATGTGTTCCGCTCCTCTATCCAGCTTCGTCAGCACGGCTTTCTCTGGGCAAAGGATCTGTCGATTCCCGACTCGATTTTCGATTTCGGCTTCAGTGTGCCGATGTACGGAGACCATATTGCGGTTTTCCCGATTCTGATGGCCGTGACGGTCTATGTTCAGCAGAAGATTACCCCGACGACACAGTCCAATGAGCAGATGAAGATCATGACCTACATGTTCCCTGCCATGATGCTGCTCTTTTTCAACAACATGCCTGCAGGTCTTGGACTCTACTATCTGATGTTCAACATTTTCAGCGTTGGGCAGCAGTTTTATATCAACAAGACCACGACAGCGGCCGACATGCCTAAAGTGCATATCGGCACAGCATCCTCAGGAGCCCGCAAAAAGCTTAAAGGGGGCCCTAAAAAGTAAGCCAAGCCTATGACGCCGATCGAGCAGGCTGATGTCTGGCTTTTCCAGCTGGTGAACCTCCGTCTGGTTCATCCTGCAGCAGATGATCTGATGGTTTTTCTGACCAGAGGGTCGCTCTCATGGCCGATTCTTTTCATTGCGGCCCTTTTCATCATCATGAGGAAGGGCCGCGAGGGAGTTCAGATTGTTCTTCTCGCCCTTCTTGCTGTCGGACTCTCCGATTTCATCGCATCCGGCATCTTCAAGCCTCTTGTGCATCGTAGCCGCCCCTGCTTTTCGCTTGAGCACGTTCGCCTGCTCATCACTCAGGTGCACAGCTACTCATTCGCATCTTCCCACGCCGCAAACTCTGCCGCCGTTGCGACGACCGCATGGATCTTTTTCCATCGTGGCCCGGCCATCGAGAAGCTCTTTTCCGGATTGATGATCCTTTACGCTATGGGGGTCGCCTACTCGCGGGTCTATGTCGGCGTGCACTATCCCGGCGATGTCCTTGCCGGCATCGTGATAGGCATCTTCTCTGCCGCGCTCTCTTATCTCGTTTTTTCATATATCGTTAAAAACATCGTTCAGCCGCACCTCATGCGAAGGGAGCTCCCTCGAAATGAGTGAGCTCCGTTGGGGTGTCGACCTCGGCGGAACCAAGATCGAGGCCGTTGTGATCGATTGCGCCATGCGCACTCTTGTCCGCAGGAGGATTGCCACAGAGGCGGAGGGCGGCTACAGCCATATTCTTGGACGCATAGGCCAGTTGCTGGGAGAGGTTTCCGCCGAATCGGGAATTGCTCTTCCCGGGGTGCTCGGCATAGGCACTTCCGGAAGGTATGATGACCGGCTTCGGGTTATGAAAAACTCCAACACCGTTTCGCTGAACGGCCGCGACCTTAAGCGGGATATCGAAGAGCTTCTGGGGCGGAGTGTTGTGCTTGAAAACGATGCAAACTGCTTCGCGCTCGCTGAATCAATGCTTGGTTCGGGGGCGGCACTCATGACGGATCCTTCCCGCATGGCGTTCGGCATCATTCTCGGAACCGGTGTCGGAGGCGGAATCGTCTCCGGCGGAAAGGTGAGGCGTGGCGCACACGGCATTGCCGGTGAATGGGGGCACAATGAGCTGATTGCTGGCGGCCAAAAATGCTACTGCGGCCGGGCGGGGTGCGTCGAAACGGTTATCTCCGGTCCTGCACTCGAAAGGCACTATCTTGGGCTGAGCGGGCAGCAGAAGCCGCTTGCCGAGATTGTTCGCCAAAGGGCGTCCGACAGCGCTGCCTCTGCCACGATTGAACGGCTGCTTTTCTACTTTGGCAAAGCGCTTGGGCAGGTCATCAATATACTCGATCCGGACATCTGCATTCTTGGTGGCGGAGTCGGGAACATCGATATGCTCTACTCAAAAGAGGCCGTAAAGGCCATCGAAAAACATCTCTTCACCAGCGAACTCCGCATCCCGCTGCTCCGGCCTCTTCTCGGCGACAGCGCAGGGGTATTCGGAGCCGCACTATTAACAACAAATACTTTGTAAACCGGGCATTTATGGCAGAAGAGCTTTACAGGAAAGGGGATATCATTACGCTCACCGTGACCGATCTGGCGGAAAAGGAGCAGTGTTTCGGGCGGCTGGACAGCGGCATGGCGGTCATGGTCAGCGGCATGCTTGCCGTTGGAGACAGGGTGGCGGCCAAAATCAGAAAGGTCCGCCAGCGATACATCGAGGCGGCATCCATCGAGGTGCTTGAGCCCTCACCGGACAGGACGGAGCCGCTTTGCAGCTATTTCGGCGTTTGCGGCGGGTGCAAGCTGATGCATATCCGCTACGAGGCGCAGCTCAGCTACAAGCAGAAGAAGGTCCGTGACGCCCTTGTGCATCTCGGCAACTTCCCCTCTCCGCCAGTCGCAGAGGCGCTTGCGGCCCTCTCCCCTTTTCACTACCGCAACAAAATCGAGTTCTCCTTTTCAAGCATGCGCTACCTCCTTCCCGAAGAGCTTTCGCTTGAGAAGCTTGAACGGCCGAAAGAGTTTGCGCTCGGCTTTCATACACCGGGCAATTTCGAGAAGGTTATCGACATCGATTACTGCTACCTTGCCGTCGAGGAGATGAACCGCGTACTGCAGCTGACAAGGGAGTTTGCGCTTGCCAACGCTCTGGCGCCCTATGCAGTGAAGGCGCACACCGGTTTTTTGCGCAATCTTGTCGTCCGGTTCAGCGAGAACCGCCGGGAGGTTATGGTCAACCTTGTCACCTCCTGGCATGACGCCCCTCTGATGGAGCGTTACCGCGAGCATCTTGAAGCTGCAATGGCGGGTCAGGCGATGACTATCGTCAATAATGTCACAACGCGGCACAATACCGTTGCTGCGGGCGAGGAGGAGTTTACCGTCTCCGGCGCAGGGTATATCACCGAGCAGCTGGGCGGTCTTGACTACAAGATATCGGCAAACTCCTTTTTTCAGACGAACTCTTCGCAGGCGGAGGTGCTCTACCGGAGCATTCTCGATGTTGCCGGGCTCGGCAAGGATGACACCGTCTATGACCTCTACTGCGGAACCGGAACCATCGCGCTCTCTATGGCTCGGTACTGCCGTCAGGTTGTTGGCCTCGAGGTTGTCGAAAGCTCGATAGGGGACGCCAGAAGCAACGCCGAACTGAACGGCATCACCAACGCGGCGTTCTACCAGGTCGATTTGAAGGATTTCCACGCCATGCTCGACACGCTTGAGCACTACGGCAATCCGGATGTGATCATCACCGACCCCCCGAGAGCGGGCATGCATCCGAAGGCGCTCTCAACGCTGCTCAGGCTGAGGCCGCGCAAGATCGTCTACGTCAGCTGCAATCCGGCAAGCCTTGCGCGTGACGGCAAAGAGATCGCCCAGAGCGGTTACACGCTCTCATCGGTTCAGCCGGTCGACATGTTTCCGCACACCGCGCATATCGAGAGCGTCGCCTGTTTTGACCGGATGGATTACTCCCCGGCTTCCAGAACGGTGTAATCTGCAGTTGCCGCCCCGGAGACTTTCCTGGCCTCCCAGGCGGTGAAGCGCTCGACGTCGGTGATGATTGAGGAGAAAAGCGAGGAGATGATGGCGACATCGTCGGCAAACCCGACAAGGGGAATGAAGTCGGGGATGAGGTCGAATGGTGCGACAAAATAGATGAGGGCTGCGGCAATAAGGACAATGGTCTGCCATGGAATGTCGGTGTACTCCCGGGTTGCATAGCAGCGGAGCATCCGTCCCAGCGCGCGGATTTTACCGGCGGCGTCGCCAAGCATGGAGGAGCCTTTCCCCTGTTGCATCAGCAGACGGAATGCCGCTTCGACAAGCCGTGTTGTCTTTCGGGGGCTTTTAGCCAGAGTCTCAGCCTTTTTGCGGCTCTGCTCGAATGTTGTATTCATGGGTATCCTCTATTTGCCGCCGGCTCTGAGCAGTTTGCGGCGCTCCTCTTCGGTCAGGGCTCCATACCCTTTTTCGGAAATCTTGTCGAGGATGGCGTTGATCTCCGCTTCTGATACCGGCGTATCCTTTTGTTTCTGCTGGTAGAGGCGGGGGCCGTTGCTCCTCTTCGTGAGTGCCTTGACCTTCTCTATCAGCTCTCCGGCTGACCACTCGTTTCTCTTTATGGTAATGTAGATGAAGCCGATCAGCATCCCGCCGAGGTGGGCAAAGTGCGCGATGTTGCTGCCGCTCCCCATTGCCCTGCTGCCAAGGCCCGAAAAGAATTCGATGAGCGCGTATCCCGCAACAAAGTATTTGGTCTTGACCGGGACAAGGAAATAGAGGAAAATGTATCGGTCGGGAAACATCATGCCGAAGGCCAAGAGGACGCCGTATATGGCCCCTGATGCGCCGACGGTAGGATTCGTATCGCCAATCGTCATAAGCAGGTTGATGACGGCTGCGCCGATGCCGCATACATAATAATAAACGTTGAACTGCTTTGTTCCCCAGTAGTTCTCGATCTCAGCGCCGAACATCCAGAGGGCGAACATGTTGAAGAAGAGGTGTGTGCCTCCGCCATGCAGGAACATATAGGTCAGCGGCTGCCAGATCCTGAAATTGCCGGAGCCCAGAGGCCAGAGGGCACCAAGTGTGCTGATAACCTCCCCTGCAGGAGTCATCTGCAAGAGAAAAACGCCGATGTTGAGTATGATAAGGCTTTTGATTGCCGGAGGTATAAACTGAAACCCCCCCGGGCTGTAAGGCCTGCCGGAATAGTTCATTGTGCTAGCTATGGGTTCTGCCTGCCCCGCAACCGAAAGCTGCGGGGGCGGCCGATAAGAGGTTAGTCGTTCAGTGCGGCGATGCCGGGAAGTTCCTTGCCTTCAAGGAATTCGAGGCTTGCCCCGCCACCGGTCGAGATGTGGGTGATTCCACTGCCGAGACCCGCCTTGGCTATGGCTGCTGCGGAGTCACCGCCGCCGACGATCGTGATTGCGCCCTTTGCGGTAGCATCGACAAGCGCCTGGGCGACGGCCATCGTCCCCGATGCGAAGTTGTCGATTTCGAAGACGCCCATCGGGCCGTTCCAGAGAACCGTTCGAGCGCCAATGATCTCATTGCGGTAGGCCTCCGCGGCCTTGGGGCCGATATCGACGCCGATCATCCCGTCAGGAATGGCGCTGATCAGCTCGGCATGGAATGGCGCGTCAGCGGAAATTTCGGAGGTCACAATGACATCCTCCGGCAGGAGAAGCTTGATGCCCAGCTTTTTGGCCTGTTCGAGGATTTCGAGAGCCAGCTCGATTTTGCTCTCTTCAACCAGGGAGTTTCCGACATTGTAGCCCTGAGCCTTGAAGAAGGTGAAGACCATCGCCCCGCCAATCAGCACGGTATCGACTTTTTTGAAGAGGTTTTCCAGCACATCGATCTTGCCCGATATCTTCGATCCGCCAAGAATGGCAACAAAAGGACGCTCCGGCTCCTGCAGCGCTTTGCCAAGATAGAGAAGCTCCCTCTCAATCAGATAGCCGGCAACAGCGACCGGTACGAAATGGGTAATGCCCTCGGTTGAGGCGTGGGCGCGGTGTGCGGTTCCAAATGCATCATTGACGTAGACCTCGCCGAGGGACGCAAGTTCTTTGGCGAACTCAGGGTCGTTAGCCTCTTCCTCAGGGTGGAATCTCAGATTTTCAAGCAGGATGACCTCGCCATCGCGCATTGCCAGCACCTCTTGCATGACCTCGGTGCCGACGCAATCCTTGGCCATGGTCACCGGAGCGTCAATAAGCGCCGCAAGTTTTGCTGCCACCGGTGCCAGCGAGTACTCCATGTTGACTTTGCCTTTCGGCCTGCCGAGATGCGACATCAGAATAAGGCGGCCACCGCCATCAAGCACCTTTCTGATTGATGGCAGCGACTCGACGATTCTCTTGCTGTCGGTGATGTTCTTTTTCTCGTCAAGCGGAACGTTGAAGTCGACACGCATCAGTACCCGTTTGCCTTGGATGGAGATGTCCGACAAGGTCTTTTTCTGCATTGCTCTTATGATTGGTTGAAAAAAAATCCTGCTCAATAATTACCGTAATATGCAAAATAAACAATTCCCTGTTATTTTGCTCATAATTGTTGCTGTAAGTCACTTGTTTATAGCGTGATAGATGGGTCGCCACGGCTCCTTGTCAGCTCAAAACATCACACAAACATTACAATTTTTCTCAGAAATCCCAATTTTTTTCTCCCTCGTACTAGGGCGCGGTCTTTTTCCTGAGAAACGAAAATTTCACTGGTAAGATACCGAAAGAGAAAAGATAAACAGCGGGAGCGAATCTGGGAAACTGAAATAATTAATCTTTTTGGATCCCTGCATACGAGGCATGACCGACACAAGCGAGGCTATCAATAAAATATGTTGAAGATTTGCATCGGGAAACCACGGCTGAAGAAATCTGGGCCGATACCGCCGGAGAGGTTGATTTTCTTGTCTCAGGTGTAGGCATAGGCGGGACCGATTAAGGGGATACACGCAATAATCATTTTTTCAACAACCAAGTGGTCCCGTTATACGGGCTCACGTCCTTGTAGCCGTAGAAGTTCATCTTGTTCTTCTTTGTCCAGCGCGCATCGATATCCTTTTGGCGAAGCTTGTTGGGCTGCTGTTTCCAGGCCTCGGGAGTTTCTCCCCGCTTGACCTGTTCGTTCTCATCACGGGTGTTTCGCTGCCGGGGAACCTCGACGAAACTGGCATCGACAATCTGGCCCGTCCGGGCAAAGACGCACTGATCGTCAAGTGCCTGGTTGAAGCGAGCGAACAGTGCTTCGATCACGCCTTCCTCGATCAAGGTTTCACGGAACTTCCAGATGGTTTTGGAGTCCGGCACCTTATCGCTGGACCTCAGCTTGAGGAAGCGCCTAAAGCTCAGGCGGTCGGTAATCTGGTACTCCATCTGGTCATCTGAAAGACTGTAAAGGCTTTGCAGGATGAGGATCTTGAACATGAGCGTCCTGTCGAACGGCGGACGCCCCATCTTACTCCGATTAGCTGGCTTGTTGAAGGCAACCTCAAGCACTGGGCGGAAGATCTCCCAGTCGATATGCGCCTCAAGCTTCACCAGCGGGTCTTTCAGCTTGGTCAGGCGTTCCATGAGAAAATATTCGTCGAAAAGGCCCAACGGATTGATGTTCTTCATGGCAGTATGGATGATGGGATGGCTACTGCTGTAAAATACGGAATATTCAGACCTTGTCGATGATCTATATTGCCTGTTTATAACGATTTATAGGATATCGGACTTTTTCGAGATCCCCTTAATAAAGGCTCGAAATTTAATTCTCTAATAGTTTTATTTGTGCCTCCCGACTTGCCTTTTCAAGCGTATATGCAAATCTTTTTTCTTTACTCGCTTGATGTTGTGCATTTACAACCTTAGAAATCAAAACCTCTGGATTACTTATTAAATCACGCCGCCACTCAGAATCAAAACCGAGCGTCTCAATATTAATCCCTAATCTTTTTGCGCCTTCTATAACCTTTTTTGGCAATGAATAGAAACTCCATATCAAATATGTGGCCACACGAAGATCGTGCGCTTTTCCAAACTCACTTCTCACTGTTTGTGCGCCTATTTTATGCATGCACTTCGCCTCAATAACACCAATTGCATTGCGAGAATTAGGAATATCTGATGTGGAAGTTATGATTAAATCCGGACGCCCATTTAGAGTACTCTTATCTCCTTTTATTATCTGTTGAGCCCATAAATATTTCACAATACCGGCTTCCTTTATTTCGATTGGGCCTGTTTTTCCGAATATACTAACATCTTTTGCCGTGGCGTCTTCGGCACGTATTATTACACCCAATAGACAAAGCGCTTCAACAAGCGGCCATGTTGCCACATTTGGCGTTTTTGTATTATTTCCAATCAACGTCCCATTACGCTCATAAACATTGTCAATTCGAAAGCGGTATCGAATTTCTTTGGATGCAATGCATATCGCCTTCCAAAGCGCACTTCTTGCTTCATCGTCTTTATCAGCACTTTCCAGCAAATACATAATTTTATCCTTCCTTTATAACAACTCTGTTATTCTGCAATCAAGCGTAGATAAGCTGGTTCAGCAGGCATATCCTTGTCGATTTTGTCTTTGCGTAAAAGAGCCGAAGCGATGCTGAACATCTGAGAGTGCGGCGAATTGTTGGACACTCCATTGCGAAATATAATCCTTCTGGCCAGAGTTTCACCTATCCGTCAAACCGCAGGAAACATCCTCAAGCTCTGATTTTAAAGAAACCGACACGGGGACGTTCCTGAAAACGTGAACTTACGGAACAACATTATGCTTAAACACTCTGTACCGCTCTGAATACCGGTGAAGGTTGATTATTATCGAAGCGGGGTAGAACGAGAATGGGGGAATAACAAGTTCATGTTTTCAGGAACGTCCCCGTGCTTCCACAACTTTTGAGCCCTGAGTTTCCGCACTAATTGGCAGAAGTCAGGACTTCTTCGCCTATCGATCAACGTCCCCTCGCCTCCCCCTAAAGATCATTTCTCACCCACCCATCGATTGGCTTAGCCGCTCTCGGGCAAATTGGCTAAGGCGAGCTATTCCAAGATGGCGGGCCAATTCAACTGGGTCTGAGCTGATTCCAAGCAGCTGGGACATCGACTTTATTTCTTCCATACAGATATATTCGACCTTGCGCATTTCGTCATCGCGGGCTTGCCAGCGTGCAGGGGCGTGACGTTCCTCGAACCTTTCTTTGGGCCAAAAAAAGAGGCCGACCTTTTCCCTGCTGTAGGTTTTACGGCGTTTGGCGATAACGAGCACGATGTCGTGGATCTGATTGCCCGAACGTTTGAAACCGTGAAAGCGGGCGATTCTCCTGACGAGAACATCTTCATGGATCGGCCCTTCCTGATCGATGACATAATCGATAATTTCAGTCAAACGCTGCTGGTACTCGTCGGTGTAGAATAGATCGGGCTCAGGGCTGAGTCGACCCACGTCAAGCAGTGCGACTTGATAGGTGCTTTCTGCTTTTTCAGGAAGTGTTTCGCCGGTTGAGCATCCAATGAATTGCATACGTTCGGTTGGCGGTGTCTGCAACCTGTCGATCGTTGCTGTCTCGATCGGCACGAAATCGTTTGCCGGATCCTCATCGCAGCCTTGCCTATCAGCATCGAGAATAGCGTTGAGGGACTGGTGAAGATCATCGAGTGCTTTTGCGCGGTAGGTCCACCAGTCGGTCGACCAGACGCGCAGAATTTTCCATCCGAGGTTTTCGAGCACGGCCTGACGGATTTTGTCGCGCTCACGGGCAAATGCCGAGCTGTGATACATGGCACCGTCGCATTCGATGCCGGCAAGGTAGCGCCCAGAAAAGTCGGGATGGACAATGCCGAGATCGATGCGGTAGGCTGAAACGCCTATCTGTGGCAGCACCATCCACCCCTTGCCTCGTAATGCCGAAGCAACGGCTGATTCGAAGGGAGAATCGAAATCCCCCATGGGGCCATGAACGGCCGACCCGAGCACGACCGGGCCGCGTTCGGCGTATTCGAGAAAGTGCTTCAGATCCATGACCGCCCGTGCCGAGGTGCGTGATAGGTCGATACGATCCGGAGTGAGTGTCGAAAAAACGAGCATCTCCAAACGCGCCCTTGTAAGCGCCACGTTAAGCCGCCGTTCGCCCCCGTCACGATTAAGTGGACCGAAGGTCATGGTAACATGACCCGACTGGTCCGGCCCATAGGTGACGCTGAACATGATGACGTCACGCTCGTCACCCTGCACGGTTTCGAGGTTCTTGACGAAAACCGGTTCGAGAGTATGTTCCCTCGAAAATGCCGGCTCGATCTCCGGATTCGCAGAGCGGGCCTTATCAAGGAGGTCCTCGATCAGCCTCTGTTGTTCGGTGTTGAACGTCACCACACCGATGGATTGCTTGCGAACCTGTGTGTCGGCATGAGTAAGCCGCTTGAGAATTTCAGCGACAATCGCCTTTGCCTCACCTTCGTTATGGCGAGCTTTGCCGCGGGCGTAAAAGCCATCAGAACGCATGAGCCGCACCGCCTTGTCGGGATGGACCGGAGCAGGAAAAGTGATGAGGGCATTGTCGTAGTAACGGCTGTTGGAAAACGCGATCAAGCTCTCGCGACGTGAACGGTAATGAAGATTAAGCAGGCATTGCGGAATACTTGCTCCAATCATTTCATCGAGAATACTTTCGAGGTCAACCTCTATGTCCACATCACCATCGGAATCATCCTCGGAACGTGCAAAAAAGTTGGTCGGCGGCATCTGCTTCGGGTCGCCGGCAATGATGACCTGTTTGCCGCGCGCCAGAGCACCAACTGCGTCCCAAACGGTAATCTGCGATGCTTCATCGAAGATGACGACGTCGAACAGCGCCTGATCGGCGGGCAGATACTGGGCGACGGAGAGCGGCGACATCATAAGGCATGGCGCCAGCGATGTCAGAACATCCGGGATTTCCTTGATGAGCTGCCTTACAGATTTCTGAGACCTGCGAATTTCTCGTTGAAGCAAGCCCCATGAGGTTGTCCGGTCGATATCGTCGGGGTTCGGAACCTTGCCTGAAAGCCTTGCTGCGATATAGTCTGTCGTCAGTTTCCGAAAACGGTCGTCATGTTCGCGAAATTGATCGATGGTGGCGTGATGCTGCGGTGTAGAGAAGGTTCGTAGCACCTCGTCCTCACTGATCACCATGCCCGACCACCAGGCGCAGTATGCCGCTTCAAAAGTACTCTCAATTTCACTTACCGGTATGCGTCCATTTTCGAGAGCTTCGACAAAGGGTTCGAGCTCATGAGCCATGGCTTCGTTGCGACATCGCTGCCATGCGCACCATGCACGCAATTCCGCATGTCGGGAGACGATCTCTTCAGCGGTTTCCCTGATGGCGTCAAGGGCTTTGCCTTGAACGGCGAAATGCTCGCGAACTGAACGGCCTGCGAGGGCTTCGAATCTGATGCAGGTTTCCTGCAAGTCGCTATGGGCGTCGAGGAAAAACGCTACCGCCCTCCCGACCGTGGCATCAGGGGAGAGCAGATCGTTGCCTTCGTACAGCAGGATACGAACCTTTCCGCGCAATTCGACAAGAGCCATCGGATCTTCGACAAGGCGGCCGACTACCAGCCTTGCCCGTTTGCCGATCTCTTCGAGCGCTTTCACGGCATCTGCATCGGTGACATGACCCTGCCACTCCCTGAACCCCGAGAGCAGTTTCTCAAGCCGGTCGATGGCTTCACCCTCCTCGCGCAGGCGCTTCAGGGTACCCGCATCTCGTGAGGGATCCGGTTGACCGAGCGCACCGGCCGCTTTCATCTCCTTGATCAGTTTTCGCTTGGCGAAGAACCCTTTCGGTCCCCAAGCTTCCTCAGCTTCCTGCCAGCGGCGGGCGATATCGTCTCCATTGAGGCGGCGCCATGCCATGGGCTCATAAGAACAGCTAAGCGATGCCTGGGCTTCGGCATAGGCCTTGAGTCTCCTGACAGCCTCTTCGAGTGCTTCGATTCGGTCCTGACCATCTGCCTCGAGGGCATAGGAAGTCTGCTTTCGCCACGACTCCGCAAGTAACAAGGCGAACTCCGAAACCGCATCGAGACGTTCAAGTGTCCGGTCGGGCACGGTGATCCCTGCGCCATCGAGCAAGGCACTGCAAGCCTTGTCCAACCTGGCTGCGACTGCGGCAAGCCTGACCGCCTGTTCTGCGACCTGTCCTTCCCATTGCGGCGACCATTCGCCAGAACTGACCAGCCTGAACGGATTTCTCGACAGATCACCGATGGATGCGAATTGCACGCGCAGCGTTCCTACTGCTTCACGCATGGCCGCCAACCGGTTTTCATCATGCTGGTCGGCCAAAGGCCAGGAAAAGCTCACCCTGGACGCGAGCTCTTCATCCCGCACCTTGATGCCTATGGCATAGTGGGCAGTCAAGCCGTTATGACGCCGAAGATGCAGCCTGTTGACCACAAGGTTGAGCTGGTCTCGCAGTAGCATGAGCCGGGCGGCCTCTTTTTCCCAATTATCGATATTTGCGTGCCGACGTTGCTCCCAGGTATGATGCAACTGCCCAAGCACATCGGTTTTCCGAGCCTTGTTGGAGTGAAGCTGAAGGCAGAAACGTCCAAGGCCAACATCTTGCAACCGACGATGAACTACCTCAAGGGCAGCAGTCTTTTCGGAAACGAACAGCACTGACTTCCCTTTGCCTAGCATATGGGCGATCAGGTTGCTGATGGTCTGGCTTTTCCCAGTACCGGGCGGCCCAATGACGATAAAATCCTTTCCCCTGTCAGCACTGGCGATAGCCGCCATCTGGGAGGCATCCGCCGGCAGAGGTGTCAGCAGGTCAGAAGGCTTGTAATCCCGGTCAAGGTCTGCCGGGCCGACAAAAGCCGCCTTGCCCGGATACGCATCCCGGGGTGAATCGATAAGATGTTTGACGACAGGGCTTTTCCGCAGATCGTCGGTACGATCAACCAGATCCTTCCACATGAGGTATTTGGCAAAGGAGAAATGTCCAAGCACAACCTCCTCGACCACCTCGAAACCAGAAACATCCCTCACCTCTTTTCTGATCCGCTCCCAGATCCCTTTCACGTCGACGCCGCTTTCATCGGTCGGTAAAGGTCCATCGAGACCTCTGATGTCGAGCTCGAAATCTTTCCTCAGCATTTCAAGGAGGGTGGTATTAAACCGGGGTTCATCGTCATGTGCAGACAACCGGAATCCGCTTCGGGCGGATTTGCGTTCAAGCGTAACTGGCAAAAGAATGAGCGGAGCCCTGAAGCGGCGTTCGTCTTTCCGATCCTGGTGTTTCCAGAGCAGAAAACCGATGGCAAGATAGAGCGTGTTGGAGCCCCCCTCTTCCAGGGAGGTCCGGGCCTTCCGGTAGATCTCCACAGCCCGCTTCGAGAGCTCATCTTCATCACAATCGACCAAAACCTGCCCTTGTTCAAGGGCTTCAAGAGCGTATTCATCGGTAATCACCTCACCGGTTCGTTGCCTATGAAGCGCCTCATCTTGTCCCTGTATGCTGGAACGTGGTACTGAGCGGATTGAAATCCTGCTGCCGCCAGCGAGTTTATCTTCAAGAAGAGCAGCATCGGGGCAGATGAATCGAAGGCTGGATTTCGAGGATTTATGACTGAGTAATGAGTTACGAGTTGAAAGATCGAGCAGTTTCCGCTGCCAGCGCTCCAGCCGACCAGTCGGAGTCTCATCCGGGAACTCCTCTTCGATCTCTCCTACAAAATCGGGTAGCACAGGCGCCGTTTCCAGAACTTGCTCAATCTTGGTGTTATCGCCCGGTTCCACAGCACCTGTTTGCCTGTCGACTTTGAGGGCAAGCGGGTTGATCCTGTGTGCGCGCGCCCTCCGGATATCGATGGCAGCGTTGAATGTCTCATCATGGTCTGGGGCAATAATATCGACAGCCGCATCAAGGGCTTTTGAAAACGGAAGGACCGGATGTTGAGTTACATAGGTGGTCTCTATCAGCAGCAACTCTTTAAGCTGTATTCGTTTGCGAAGGATCTCCGCCTCTTCGATGACGATAGTTGAAAGTTCTTCGGGTTGCAACCAGACGCCGACGAAGGCATGGCTATCGGGCAACGCAACAATCGGATTGAGACCGGCCTGTTCGAAAACCGACGCAAACAACATGGTCGTATCGAGACAGGTGGCCACACGGTTTTCAAGTATATATCCGGGCAATCGGATCTTCTGCCCATTCTTTTCGAAACTCGAAGGATGAAGGGTATATCCGATACCGAGATTGGCTATCGCCGCATAAATGGCTGCGGCCAGTTCCCATACCCGTTCTCGGCTACCGGCCTTGTACCCATCGATTCCATCCGGCTTACCCGCTTTCCTGAGTACCTTTCCTGCATCATGCAACACGCGATCTACAGCAGGGTCATTCGGCGTCGAAAATGCAGCAAGAATCTCGGGCATGTAACTTGCGCCTCCCCATTCGTTATACGCCAGCAGTTCAACCGCCAGGCTCTGCTCAAAAAGAATCCTGCCTCCAGCTTCCGCGGTAAATGTTGCTGTTCCCCGAACCGATTCAACGAGATTCAACAGAAAATTGCCATCCAATTCTATGTTACGATCCTTGAGGGTGACGATTTCTCCTGCGGCAAGCTGATCGATCATCCATGACCTCTCTTTCAGGAATGCCGGACTCGAACGAAGAGTGATGCGCAAATCGGAAATGCCCGAATCGATATTCTGGTTCTCTATTCGCAGATCTCGTAACAATGCAAATGAACTCTGCTGGCAGGCAAAATTAATTTTTGCAGCAATGTCGCAGTGAATGGCGATGGAAGCCATCTCCTGCCTCGACATCTCGTTTTCTGAAGTCATTTTTTACTGGGGCGTCTGTAGTGCTCAAAGGAATGCCATCTCGGAAGGAAGGAATAAGCCTGACGGCTTGGCTTACAGGAAAACCTAAGAAGAATATGGCTCATATTCAAGCATAGGTAACAGAGAATATTTAAGTCATGGGATGGCATTGATTTTATTCGATTTTATCCAGAGGAGCCAACTCTAAGAACTTAACGCTGTTCCGCAAAAACAATAAGTCGGTAGGACGTGCCCCCGTCTATAAGACCACTTCTGCTTGGTATAAATTCTTTTGAAAGAAAAAATGATGGGAGCATTGCAGGCATATGACAAGGGGATGCAAATTGCCAGTCGTGGCGCTTGAA
>JBAXBE010000010.1:0-89396 GCA_037142155.1 Chlorobiaceae bacterium | reverse complement strand
CTTTCAACAAACCATAGTGCGCTTTCTCGGACATGATATAAGCTGATTCTTTAACGAAGGTTGGGGGATGAATTCCCTTTAATTCAAGATAATAAACACTTAAGATACAAGTTTCCCTCGAAAACCTAAACTCTCAGCCGTAATTTTTACCGGATGCGTTCCTGAAGGGCCTGATTTATATCGGTATTTATATTTTTAACCGCCTCATTGAGCGAAGCTTGTCAAGCACATTTTTATTCACGTTCAGCTCTGTTGCCTCTTTTTCGACTATCGTCTCCTTGAAGACAACCCGCAAGAGATTATCCTCCCTGATAAACCTCTCCATATCGAGACTGTAGAGCGCTCTGGGGAGTGTGATAATCCTCTGGGCACGGTCAACAGTGACCACAATATCAGTGCCCATCCGCTCCACACCGACATCTTCGGCATCCTTGAGAAAAGGCACCTTTATGCAGAGGATCTCTCTCTGATCCTCCGTGAGCGCACTTTTTTTGCTCTCCATCCAGAAATTCTTTCCGGAATAAAAAGTCTTGTCGGGCACCTGATCGCCAAAAACCAGACGGCTGATATCATAGAGCGCATCGGCACCGATAGGTTCTGTTCGCTGAAGCTGGCAGCGGAAAACCGGGGTCGGATAAAATGAGTTGTCGATCTCCATGAGATATTTGCTGTGCAGATCGGCCCAAAACTCGAAATACTCGCCGACGGTTTTCGTCGTCGGAAGAATCTTGTTGATGACGATACCGTCGATGTTGATCCCGTAGAGATGAACGAAGGTGTAGGCTCGCTTGGTTTCAAGAATGGAGAGCTTTTCAGGGTTGAGGACCAGGCGGAAGGTCACCTCGGGGCTGAGGATGAACTTGTTGATATCCTCCATCTGCTTGAGCAGAACGTTGACCTCGTTGAAAAACTCGTCATCGGGAATGGAGTTGCCGCTGAGCGGACGAGCGAGCGATGACATGCTCTTGTAGAGCTTGAAGAACTGCTTGCCCATGTTGCCGCCGATAATGATCTCCGGGTAGGCAAGCAGTCGGAGCGTATTGCCTGTAGGGGAGGTATCAAGCACAACCGCATCCCATTTTCCCGACTGAGCCTCATCGAGCAGGCGGCTGAGTGCAAAAATCTCGTCAAGACCGGGCTGTGTGGTCAGCTCGGCCGCCATGCCACTCTCGATGCCCTTGCTTTTATAGGAGGAGGAGACGAATTTCTGGAACCCTGACATATTCTTCTTGAGCTCGTAGACCGTATCGACCTCGAGGCCGTAAAGGTTCTCCTCTATCTTCTGCGGATCGTTACGGCTTATTTTGGTATCGAAGACGTCAGAAAGGGAGTGGGCAGGGTCGGACGACATGATCAGAACCTTCTTGTTCTGCCTGGCAAGAGCGACTGCCGTCGATGACGAGATTGTGGTTTTCCCCGTCCCCCCCTTGCCGGAATATATGATAACCCGTGGCTTCGGCTGACTTTCCGCTAATTCCCTCGACAACATATGAACTCCCCTTTTAAGTATCGATAATCCCCAGAAGGCCTCGCTCTTGGCTGAATGGAAGCGTCCTCTGAAAACTGTTCTGCCAGGCACCGCTCCTCCGGGAGGGGCTGCAACATTCAAGAGGGAAGATAACCAGAGAAAGGCAATCTTACCCTATTGATTAATAAATCTCTCTTCACCCCCTGCAGCCTCAAAAACAACCCTCTTGCGCAGAGCCCGTTCCAGCTCCACCATATACTCCTCATGGCTGATCTCTACGGCTCCAAGTTTGCTGAGATGGGGGTTCATGATTTGTGCATCAAGCAGAAGATACCCTTTCAGCCGCAGATGATGGACGAGGCGGTCAAAAGCGACCTGCGAAGCGTAGGAGCGCCTCGAAAACATCGACTCGCCGAAAAAAGCGCCACCCAAAGCCAAGCCGTAAAGCCCCCCTGCAAGCTCCCCACTCTGCCAGCATTCAAAGCTGTGAGCCACGCCCTCGCGGTGAAGGGTGCAGTAGGCCTCGATAATCTCCTCAGAGATCCATGTCTTGTCATCATCTTTGCGCGGAGCCGCACACCCTCTGATCACCTCTTCGAAAACGCTATTGATTGTCACCCTGAACGCCTTTTTCCGAACCAGACGCGCGACATCCCTGGAAGGCCGGTAGGTAGCCAGGGAGATGACCGCCCTGTTGTGGGGCTGGCACCAGTATACCTTGCCGTCCTCGGGGTCGGACATCGGAAAGAAGCCCTGGCGATAGGCGCCGAGCAGTTGATCGATACGGATCATCGCCGCCGTTCAGTTGAAATCCAGAAGAATCTCGTCCACCGGTCGCTTGGGAACATGATGGATAGCGTGGGCATCCCGGTAGTAACGAACGTCATCCTCCCTGGCCATCCGGTCGATCACAACACTCTCCCGGGGCAGACCGATGGCGATGACCATAAGAATCTCAAAATGGTCGGGAATCTTGAGCTGCGTCCGCGCCTTCTCCCGGTCGATGGAGGCGACAATGCACCCGCCAAGGCCGGCGAAGGTCGCCCCGAGAAGAATGGTCTGGGCGGCAATGCCGCTGTCACAGGCGAAATCACGGCAGATACGGCTGTCACCGAGCATGATGATATAGGCCGTCGGCCGCTCCTCTTCAGAAGGACCCGGCCACTCCGCAAGATACCCCGCCCATGAGAGGAGCGGGAAAAGTGCCGAAGCCCGAGCGTGATCGGAAATGGCGATATATTTCAGCGGCTGAAGGTTTTTGGCGGAGGGAACCATGCTTGCAAGCTCCACAAGATCGCGAAGAAGGCCCCCCTCGACCTGATGGCTCTGGTCAAACCGCCGGTAGCTCCGGCACTTCGTAACAAGGTCCCTGAAAGGCATTATTCCATTATCCACCGTTTTTCTCCCACGCCGCAGCTGAGTATTTCGCAAGATCGTCCCACCGGCCGCTCTTGATCCATTCGGCAATATAATCGACCGTCCGGCAGTAACGCAACGGCTCGCGGCAAGGGTTCTGGAGCCAGTCACCAAGGATGGCCCGGTCGAGATGGTGCATGGCCATGCCGTAACCGAGCTGCACCATGGCAAGCGCATTGGACTCCTGCTCGATCTGCCCGTCGAGCGGGCGGAGAAGAAGCTTCTTTCCAAGATGAAGCGCCTCGCCGGGAAGCTCAAAGCCGGCATTGCAGACTACCCCGTTGCTCTCCAGAAGATCGTTGAGGAATCCCTCCCTGGAGTAGCCCCGGAAGTGCAGATGCCCGGCATCACGACTCCCGGTCACCTTGCCGTAGATGTAAAACTCAAAACCGTCGAAAGGGCCCACAAATGCCTCCACATCCTCGACCTCCTCAAAAGGGAGATAGACAAGAATCTTTCCCTTCACCGGGTTCCGGCCGCTCTCTTCGTAAAGTGAGGAGGGAATCACAGGCGGAAAGATCGGCTGGTTGAAGTGGTGCCAGTGAAGACCCGCGTTGTAACGGGCCGGGGCAAAGTTCAGCAGGGTGAATTTCTCGAATACATTGCCTTTGGCAAAGGGAATATGATAGGGAAAGGCGTACTGGTGGCCGAAGCCAACTGAGGGGATGTTCCGTATTCTGGCGACCATCGAGGTAATGGGATCAAAATCCGTAATGATCAGCTCGATGCCCGAGGTGTCGAGCGTCAGAATATCGCTCATCAGGCGAACAAGGTCGAGCTGGAACATTGTATCGACATAGTTCAGCTTTCCCTTGTAGGTAATGAGCGTCATCCCCTTCATTACCCTGTAGGGAGAGAAGATCTCGATCTCCTTAAGCTCATCCTCCTTTCTGCCGCTGATGATGACCTGAAGATCGTGACCGTCTGACTTGAGCTTTCGGGCAAGCTCACGGCTCCGGCTGATATGGCCGTTCCCCGTACCCTGAACACCAAAGAGAATCCTCATGCTGCTGACTGATTTAGGGGATGGAGTGGCTGAAACTGTCGCTTCTGGCTACTGGATTTTGAGATTGGCATACTGTACCATGAGTGTCTTCTCGCCGGCGTTGCGGAAACTGATTCGGGCCTTCTGCTTAGCACCCGTCCCCTGAATGTCGATAACCGTTCCGGGTCCAAAAACCGCATGATGCACATTTGACCCCTCTCTGAGTCCCGTTCGGGCAGCCTTCGGCTCTGGAGCTGACGAAGCAGGCTTGAACTGCCGGACAGGCATTTTCGGCTGAGACCCTTTCGAAAAGGAAGATGAGGATTGAAACGTCTGCTGCTGCGGCTTCTGCTGCGCAGGACGTTCAGAGAGCAGGCTGCCGCCTTCCGTACGGACAATCGAGGTGTCGATCTCGTTGATAAACGTCGATCTCAGGCAGTATTGCGGCTGACCATAGTGATAGCGGCTCTGCGCCCAGGAGAGGAATATCTTTTCCTGGGCTCTGGTCATGGCAACGTAAAAAAGCCGACGCTCCTCCTCAAGCTCTTCGGGCTCATAGGTGTTGAGCGGAAAGAGGCGCTCCTCGAGACCGGTGATAAAAACGACCGGGAACTCAAGCCCCTTGGCGGCATGCACCGTCATCAGGGAGACATAGTTGTCGCTGTCCTGACTCTCCTCGTAGTCGGAAGCCAGAGAGATGTTCTCGAGAAAATCACCGAGCGATCCGCTGTCCGGGTTATGATCCGAAAAGTCTCTGGCCATTGAGAGCAGCTCCTGGAGGTTCTCATGGCGGGCAAGCGATTCCGGAGTGTTTTCCGCCTGAAGCACCGCAAGGAGGGAGGTCAGGCTGAAAAGCTGTGAAAGGACGTCATAAACCGTGCCGCCTGAGGCAAGCTCACGGAGCGTTTCGATGACGCTGGAGAAGGAGTTGAGCGCCGTGACGAGCCGCGCCTGAAACCCGCCCTCTTCGGCACGCCGGATGGCCTCATAGAGGGAGATGCCCTCCGTTTCGGCAAAATCCTTGAGCTTGCCGATACTGACATCGCCGATTTTGCGGGGAGGGAAATTGATGATCCTCAAGAGCGATTCGCTGTCACGCTCATTGAGGATGAAACGGAGATAGGCAACCGCGTCCTTGATCTCTCGCCGCTTGTAGAAGGAGACGCTGCCGAAAATCCTGTAGGGAATCCGGTTCTGGCGCATCACATCCTCAATCACCCTCGACTGCGCGTTGGTCCGGTAGAAGATAGCGAAGCTCCGGTATTCATGACCGTCACGCATGCGCATCGAACGGATATAATCGCCGGCTTTTTCGGCCTCGTGGCGCTCGTTGACCGCCTCGATAAGCGTCAGTGGCTCCCCGGCGTTGCGGTGCGATACCAGCTCTTTCTTGATCTGGCGCTCGTTGCGCAGAATCACGCTGTTGGCCGCCTTGAGGATATTGCCGGTGCTGCGGTAGTTCTCGACCAGCTTGAAGGTCTGTGACTCTTTATAGTCATCCTGAAAATTCAGGATATTGGTGATGTCGGCGCCGCGCCAGGAGTAGATCGACTGGGCATCGTCACCGACCACAAAAATGTTGCGATGGGCGGCCCCGAGCATTTTGGCCACGAGGTACTGGACCTTG
Organism: Chlorobiaceae bacterium; assembly: GCA_037142155.1. Taxonomy (GTDB): domain Bacteria; phylum Bacteroidota; class Chlorobiia; order Chlorobiales; family Chlorobiaceae; genus Chlorobium. The sequence goes on along the minus strand of JBAXBE010000010.1, from coordinate 83,900 downwards.
TTGGTGTCCTGGTACTCATCGATCATGATGTAGCGAAAAATGTTCTGCAGCTCTTCGAGCACCGCGGGGTGCTGATTGAACAGCTCCAGCGGCTTGATGAGGAGGTCGTCAAAATCGAGCGCATTGTTCTCTTTGAGCTTCCTGGTGTAAAGCTCGTATATCTGCGCGGTTTTCTGCTGGTTGTAGTCCCCGGCGCTCCGCTGAAACTCTGCGGGCATGACAAAACTGTTCTTGGCCCTGCTGATAAGGCCTTGAACGGTATTGACCGGCACCGATTCATGAGAGATGTTGAGCTCCGTCATCGACTGGCGGATGAGGCTCTTGCTGTCATCGGTATCGAAAATCGAAAAGTTCCGATCGTAACCGATCAGATGGATATAGCTTCTGAGCAGCCTGGCAAAAATCGAATGAAAGGTGCCGACCCAGAGCCCTGTCGAGCTTCCGTGGTGGAGGAGCGAGTCGATGCGGTGGCGCATCTCCCCTGCCGCCTTGTTGGTAAAAGTCAGTGCGAGGATATTGCCGGGGGGGACACCCTTGTTTCTGATGAGATAGGCTATTCTGTAGGTGATTACCCTGGTCTTGCCGGAACCGGCGCCTGCAAGCACCATGACAGGGCCTTCAGTTGCGCTTACAGCCTCACGCTGCACTTCATTGAGATCGTTTAAAAAATCCGTCAAAACCTTTACACCTGTTAACAGTTACCGTGCCCCGCCAAACCTCTTAAACGCCGGAATACCCCGTGACACCTCGCCTTGAATTTCGTATAACTTTCCCCCTTTTACAAATAGCCGCCGAACAAATGCAACACGCATTCCAATAGCAGGCGAAACAACTCTTTTTCCATTTTTTAGGGTCGACTGCTCTCTTTTAGCTCAAGGAGTTGCTATATTCGCGTAAGGTCAAAACCCATATAATAATACGGTTCAATGTTTCCACTTCTTTACGAGATCAATACCAGAATCTGGCTGAAAAAACTGAGCCGTCTCTACAATCAACCTGTCACACTCGGCAATATTCCCGACGAGGAGTTCGCATTCTTTTCAACCTGCGGCTTCGATATGGTCTGGCTGATGGGGGTCTGGCAGCCAAGCCAGTACAGCAAGTCCATCGCCACCGGGCATGCTGGCCTCAGAACCTCCTTTCTTGAGCACATCGAGACCGTCCGCCCTGATGACATCGCCTCCTCCCCCTATTCGATTCCCTCATATACCGTCAACGAAAGCCTCGGAGGAGAGCGTGAGCTCAAGCTCTTCCGCAAAAGGCTGCAGGAGCGAGGAATAAAGCTGATGCTCGATTTTGTTCCGAACCACCTTGCTCTCGACAACGAGTGGCTGCCGGAGAATGCGGAGTATTTCATCCCGGTCTCCAGCGCTGAACACAGCAACGACCCCGGCTCAGCCTTCGAGTATGCCCGGGGAAAGTATCTGGCTTACGGCAAGGACCCATACTTTGCGCCATGGACTGACACCTTGCAGCTCGACTACGCCAATCCGGCCACGCACCGGATGATGACCGAAAACCTCTTCAAGATAAGCGACCAGTGTGACGCCGTCAGGTGCGACGTCGCCATGCTGATTCTCAAAAGCGTCTTCAACACCACCTGGAGCAACCTCAGCGGACACATGAAGGATGAGTTCTGGGCCGGAGCGATTACTGCGGTCAAGAAGCGCCACCCGGGATTCCTCTTTCTGGCGGAATCCTACTGGAACAAGGAGTGGGAGCTTCAGGAGCAGGGATTCGACTTTACCTATGACAAGCCTTTCTATGACTATCTCGTCAGTGCGCCGGTCAACACCGAAAAGCTGACGGGGCATATTCTCGCCCAGTGGGACTACCAGAAAAAACTCTGCCGCTTCCTGGAAAACCATGACGAACCAAGAGCTGCCGACAAAATAGGCTTGAACAACCGGGCTGCCGCGCTCGTCCTCCTCTGCGCCCCGGGCATGCATCTCATCCATCAGGACCAGATGGACGGATTCCACCAGAAAATCCCCGTGCAGCTTGTCAAGCAGGCTCCGGAACCCTGTGACGCGGAACTTGCAACACTCTATAAAAAGCTCTTTACCCTGCAGAAGCAGGATCTCTTTCAGTCGGGACGCATAGAGTGGCTGAACCTGAATGCGGCCAACAACTCCCACTGTTTCGGCTTTCACCGGTTCACCAACAAAGAGCACGGCTTTATACTGGCCAACTTCAGTGCTACCGGCATCGGTATCGAGTTCCGTCATCCTGCCCTCGAGGGAATCGCCCTTGAACGGCTCAGCGTGCTCAGTTCCTCAACCGAGAGCAAGATCGACGATATCAGCACTGCTGAAAAGGGGCTTAAGGTGCTGCTCGCCCCCCATGAAGGGATAGTCATAACCTGCTGAAAGGCGGAAAGCTTCAGAATCGATCGTATGAAATTCATCACCAGGACCATTACGCTTAAAACCGAAAGGCCGATCGAGATCATCGACATGACAGCTGAGCTTGCCTCTCAGGTGGCAGACTCCGGGCTTGAAAATGGACAGGTGACCATTATCAGCCGCCACACGACTGCGTTCATTAATATCAACGAAAAAGAGGTCGGCCTGCAGGAGGACATGGAAAGCTTCCTCAAGCGCCTTGCCCCGCAGGACGGGGAGTACCTGCACAACAAGAGCCCGATTGACGGCCGCCACAACGCGCACTCGCATCTTTTGGGACTCTTGATGAACGCCTCTGAAACCATTCCCTTCTTTGGAGGCAAAATGCTGCTTGGCCAGTGGCAGTCCGTTTTCTTCATCGAACTGGACGGACCGAGAAAAGAGCGTTCTGTGCTCATCCAGATCGCAGGAATCTGACTCCCCCCTGGTTTCCATGAATGAATAAATAAATGCCGCACGGAACCGTAAAGGACTCCGCATGGTTAGAGATACATTCTGTTGCCGTAACCCCAAGACTTGAAATACTATGCCCGATTCACAGCCTGCTCGTACCATACCGCAGCCCGAACGTCTGTCAGGGATCAAGTCACCTGATGACCTGAAAAATCTCTCGATCCCGGAGCTTCAGGGCGTGGCCGACGAGTGCCGCAAAGAGGTCATCAGGCTGGTCTCAGAGAACGGCGGACATTTCGCATCCACGCTTGGGGTGGTGGAGCTTACCGTCGCGCTTCATCACGTCTACAGCACCCCGCACGACAAAATCGTCTGGGATGTCGGTCATCAGGCCTATGTCCATAAAATTCTGACAGGAAGAAAGGAGCGGATGCAGACCAACCGTCAGTACGGCGGGCTTGCGGGGTTTCCGAAGATAGCAGAAAGCCCTCATGATGCATTCGGTACCGGCCACGCTTCGACCTCGATTTCGGCTGCCGCAGGACTGGCGGCTGGAAGGGATTTGGCCGGAGGCAGCGAGAAGGTGATTGCCGTCATCGGCGACGGCAGCATGACGGGAGGGATGGCCTTCGAAGCCATGAACCATCTCGGTGACTTGAAAAGCGATGTCCTCGTCATCCTCAACGATAACCAGATGGCCATTTCGCCAAGCACGGGCGGACTGAAAACCCATCTGGTCAACATAACCCTGAACAAGACCTACAACAAGGCGCGCAAGTTTGTCTGGAACACCATCTCCATGCTCAACAACGAGGTGGGCGATGCGGCAAAAAACGCGGTGCGCAAGATGGAGAACGGCTTCAAGGCGGCATTCACTCCCGGCGCATTTTTCGAGGCGCTAGGATTTCGCTATTTCGGACCGATCGACGGCCACAACATGGAGCAGCTCGTCAAGGCGCTCAAGGAGATGCAGGAGCTCCCGCACCCGAAGCTGCTCCATATCATCACAAAAAAAGGCAAGGGATTCATGCCCGCAGAGCAGAACCAGAGCAAGTGGCATGCCCACAGCGGCGGATTCGATATCACCACCGGTGAAACGCTCAAAAAGGCCGACACCTCCCTCCCGCCGAAATATCAGGAGGTTTTCGGCGAAGCGCTGGTCGAGCTTGCCCTGAAAGACCCGAAAATCACGGCCATCACCGCGGCCATGCCGAGCGGAACCTCGCTCGACCTTTTCCAGAATGCTGTGCCCGACCGATTCTACGATGTAGGCATCGCCGAAGGCCATGCCGTCACCTTCGCCGCGGGTCAGGCGTTGCAAGGGTTCAAGCCGGTTTGCGCCATCTACTCGACCTTCCTGCAGCGCGCCTACGACCAGCTGATTCATGACGTTGCCCTTCAGCGCCAGCATGTCATCTTTGCCATCGACCGTGCAGGTCTGGTCGGTGAGGACGGCCCTACCCACCACGGGTCGTTTGACCTCTCCTATCTGCACTCCGTCCCGAACCTTGTGGTCATGGCGCCTGGCGACGAGCAGGAGCTGCGCGACATGCTCTATACCGCCCTCTACTCGGTGCAGGGGCCGGTTGCCATTCGCTATCCGAGAGGAAATGGAACCGGTGTCACGCTCAGAAAAAACTTCGAGTCGATGCCCATCGGCAAGGCTTCAATCAAGAGGGAGGGAAGCGGAGTTGCGCTCCTCGGGATTGGAAACATGGTTGAAAAGGCTCTCGAGGTCGCGGCTTGCCTGAAAGAATTGGGCATCGATGCCTCGGTCGTCAACATGCGATTCCTCAAGCCGCTCGATACCGCCATGATTGAAGCGATGGCTGCCCGATCGACCCATTTTGTTGTGCTTGAGGAGAACAGCGGCATCGGCGGCATCGGCAGCGCAGTGCTTGACCACCTCAATGAGGCCGGCCTCCAGAGGCCGCTGTTGAAGGTCGCTCTGCCAGACGCATTCGTGACGCACGGGCACATGAACGACCTCTACGGCGAAATCGGCTTCGACACCCCGTCGCTTACAGAAAGAATAGTGAACTTCTACAAAGGGGGGAAAAGGTGAAAAGCCCCGAGGAGCAGAAGCAGGGCGCGCACTGAGAGGTTTGCAAGCAGCCCTGCCAGCAGGTCATCGGCCATAATGCCCCAGCCGCCCGGAAGCCTCTGGGCGGCATCTACCGGTCCCGGTTTGGCGATATCGAAAAAGCGGAAAAAGAGGAGTGCGCCGATCGCCGGCAGCACTCCGGCCGGCAAGGCGGCAAGGGCCAGCAGCTGACCGGCAAACTCATCAATCGTCACCACCGACGGGTCCTCGCCGTACTCTTCCTCCATAATCGGAGCGGCCCATATACCGAGGGCTGTCGCAAGCACCACGCTAATAAGAAGGATCGGAAGCTCCCTGAAAAGGGGAATGGCAATAAAGAGGATGACGGTACCAATGCTCGTTACCGTCCCCGGAGCTGCCGGGAAATAACCGAGACCGAAACAGGTAGAGAGGATTCTGGCGGCGGCGCGCTTCATGCGGTCAGCTGCCCTGAAGGGGCTTCTGGAGATAGACCTTCCAGTTGCTCACCAGGTATGATATCCCCGTATAGACGGTAAATACGGTGACGGCAAGCATGACATAGTTGATGAATCCCGAATCAAGAAAGGTCTTGACCATGAGGGATAGCTCTTTTCCGGAAAACGCCGACTCTTTCAATAGTATCAGCACCATGATGAGATAGACGAAAATGTTCTGCACCAGGGTCTTGTACTTCGCCTCCATGCTTGTCACGACGGGCCTGTCCTTGAACTCAGCGTAAACTCTGAGCGCCGTAATGACGACGTCGCGTATAATGACGAGCACGACCATCCAAAGACCGAGAAATCCCATCCAGACGTAGAGAAGAAATGCGGCTGTGATGAGCAGCTTGTCGGCAAGCGGGTCAAGAAATGCTCCCAGACGGGTTATAACACCATATTTGCGGGCATAATACCCGTCATAAAAATCAGTGAGCGAAGCGAAGGCAAAAACGACCACTCCCAGCAGCTTGAGATAGGGGTCGACCTGCACCTGCAGAACCACAAAAACCGGCACAAGCAGTATCCTGAGGGCCGTCAGCTGATTTGGCAAGGTCAGATATGTCTGGTAAGGTTCCTTCACGCTATGGCTCATGGTTAACGGCCGCAAACACTAAAAAAGGGCGGGCCGGCTTTATCGGCTCAAGATACAGTATTGCAATGTGTTTTTCAATTGCAGAACCATCCATTCCCGCTGAATTTTCGGGGACGCCTCAAGCCAACCGCTAATCGAGCTCGATAACGGTCACTCCCGCTCCACCTTCGCCCCACTCTCCAAGGCGGAAGCTCCTGATATGTCGATGCTGCTGAAGCAGTTCCGCGGTCCTCTGGCGGAGGGCTCCTGTTCCCTTCCCATGGACAATCGTTGCCGTTCGGATCCGGTGCATCCGCATGGCGTCGATGAACCGGTCGATTTTCATGATGGCCTCGTCACCGCTGAGCCCGCGAAGGTCAAGCTTCGTTGATTCAAAATCGAGGGCAGTCGCCGTCCATGAACCCTTCCCGACCGCCGAGTCCCTCTCCTTCAGCATTTTTTTTGACTGTGTCTTCGAGCTCTTCTCAAGATTTCTCAAGGTCGTCGTCAGCCGGAAATTCCCGCACAGCACCACAACGCTCTCGCCACTCAGGCTCTCGACCTCTCCGGAGGTGCTGGTATCAAGGATCCTCACAAGATCGCCCGGCCTGATGGTTCGGTCCACAGTGAGCGCCGCCTCGGCTTCGGCACGCAGAAGAGCGTCGTTTTTTTCAACAGAATCTTTTTTTACACCAAGCTTTTTTCTCGCCTCCTGCACTTTTTTCTCATCCGAAGGGGCGCTTCTGACCTCCTGGACAATCTGCTGAATCTCTTTTCGTGCATGTTCAAGCTCCTTCTGCAGATCTCTCGAACAGGCAATCCTGAGCTCGCGCTTCCTCTCCGAAAGAGCCGACTCCTGGGAGCGAAGGGCAAGCTCACGCCCCTCTATCGCCGAAAGTTCACCCTGGAGACGCACCTTCAGCCCCCTGTTCTCCTCAAGCTGCCGGCCGAGATCATCGAGCATACGGTCCAGACCGAGCCGCTCACCCTTCATGAAGCCGGTTGCCCGATAGATGAGCGGTCGGGGGAATCCCATTCGCTGCATCATGGCAAAGGCAAAGCTGCTGCCGGGCACTCCCTTCAGAAAACGGAAGGTCGGCAGAAGCCCCGCACGATCGAACTCCATCGCACCGTTGACCACCCCCGCCCGCTCATGGCCGTAGGCTTTCAGTTCGCCGAGATGAGTGGTGAGGATGGTCTTTGTTGACCTTGAAAGCAGCTCCTCGATGACCGCGCGGGCAATAGCGCCCCCCTCCTCAACGTCCGTACCGGCGCAGAGCTCGTCGATAAGCACCAGGTCGCGACCGGTAGCAGAATCAAGAATCGTTTTGATTTCGCCCAGGTGAGAGCTGAAGGTCGAAAGGTCGTTCTCGATCGACTGGTCGTCTCCGATCTCGATGAAAATATTGTTGAACAGCGGGAACATCGAGCTCTCGCTGCAGGGCAGAAGGTATCCGTGGGCAAGCATGGCGGAGAGCAGACCGGCGGTCTTCATGGCAACCGACTTGCCTCCTGCATTTGGCCCTGAAATCACCAGAACATGCTCGTCACCCGACAACTCCAGATCAAGGGGAATAACCTCACTGTTTTTGTGCGAAATGAGGAGCCATGGATGAAACCCCCTCTTAATTCGCAACTCCTCGCCATCGGAAATGGCGGGTAGAACAGAACGGGTTTCGACGGCCAGACGTGCCCGCCCGTAAAGCGAGTCGAATTCAGAGAGAACAGTTTCGTTATGGCGAAGATTTTCAAGCTCAAGGCGTATCATGGCGGAGAGCTCCTTCAAAATACGCTCTATCTCCCTCCGCTCGCTGATCTCCATGTCCTGGATCCTGTTGCTCACCTCGAGGGTGTCTGCCGGCTCGATAAAAACGGTCTGGCCACTCCCCGAGTAATCCTGGATGTAACCGGGAAGCTTGTACTTGTACTCCACCCGCAACCCGAGCGTGAGGCGCCCGTTTTTGATGGCAACGGTATCATCCATCAGCCACCCCTCGTCCTGGCATCGCCGCAAGAGGCGCTCCATCTTCCTGCGGAGAAGCTCACGACTCTCGCCAAGCTCCCGCCGAATCATCTGCAGCCCCTCACTCGCCGAATCCCTTACCCTGCCCTGCTCGTCGATGACGTTGCGGATGGCTGCCTGCAGGCTCTTTTCAATCCAGAGAGCCATAGTACACTCATTCAAGAGCGGGCAGGTCTCCCGAAGAGCGAAGAGAAACTTGCGAAGCTGCCCTGAGGAAAAAAGCAGATGGAAGATATCCTGCAGCTCCGCTGGTTCAAGCGCACTCTCAAGCACCTCGAGTTTTTTCAGATGCGGCCGGGTATCGGGCAGGTATGAAAACGGAAGCGCTACCCGTTCCTGAAGCAGATTTCTGAACTCAAGCACCCGTTCAAGCTCCCTAAGCAGCCGATCCCTTTCTCTAAAGGGCGCAGCTGCGAGCAACATGTCGCGCCCCGGCTCCGACATGCAGAAGCGAGCCGCATAGCCGGCGACCCGATCAAACTCAAGTTTTTTTATCGTGACGCTGTTCATATCTGCCTGATAACGCTATAATCATTTACGGTGCGCGGGCTGAAGCGCGTCACCGGCAATGCCAACTTGGCAAAATTCCATGCCGGAGCACCCTGTCAATCCTGATAAAAACCGGCTTTTGAAGGTGATGAAAATTTATTTCATCCAACACTTTCCGCAAGCAAATTTTAGTGCAAGATTATCTAATATGTTATATTAAAGAAAATATACCGCGCATTTGGGTGCGCCTTGGCACTCAACTGGCGACCTTTTCTCCGAACAACTTTTTTCCTAAACAAAACCACATACTACTATGGCAAACGAAAACAATGGCGTCTTTACAGACCTGCTCATCTCTGTAGGCAATCTTGTACAGAGTGGCGTAGACTTAGCTATCGGCGCAGCTACCAGCGCAGTCGGCACTGCCGGTCAGATTGTCGATACTTTCGGCAAAACCGCTGTCTCTGTCGTTGAAGGCGTTGCAAAATCAGCAACCCAGGCAGTTGAGGGCGTTGCAGCAGCCATGACTCCTAAAAAGTAAAGAGCAGACGCTACTAAAAAGCCACCCTCCGCGGCTTGCCGCAGAGGGTGGTTTTTTTATTTGGCATGCACCTCAACCATCCGCCCTTCTTCTCTCTTTTCCTTTTTTTTGGTTACCTTCAGCTGATACATCCAGAACACGCGGCAGGCCGAAAAAAGCACTCGCTTGTTTGCCGGACAATTGACTTTTCCCCTATGAGATTAGCCGTCAATATCGATCACATCGCCACACTGCGCAACGCCCGTGGCGAAGAGGAGCCCGATCCGGTCAAAGCCGCACTGATTGCCGAAAAAAGCGGAGCCGCCGGCATCGTCTGCCACCTGCGTGAAGACCGCCGTCATATAAAGGATCTTGACCTTGCCCGACTCCGCCAGGCCGTGACCTCCAAGCTCGATCTTGAGATGGCCATGACCATGGAGATGCAGCAGATCTCCCTGAAAACCAAACCTGAGCTCATAACGCTGGTTCCTGAAAAACGCGAGGAACTCACCACCGAGGGAGGGTTCGACATCACGCGCCACTTCAAGACGCTGGCCGAGTTTCTCAAGCCGCTCAAAGCCGCCGGCATAGAGAGCAGCATCTTCATCGAACCCGAAAAAAACGCCATAGAACTCGCCGCACAGGCGGAGGCTGACCTTGTCGAGCTGCACACCGGCGCCTATGCACTGAAATCGAGTGACCGGGAGAGGAAACTGGAGCTTGAGAGAATCAGGAGTGCCTCCGCCTACGCCAGAAGCCTCGGACTGAAGGTCGTTGCCGGCCATGGACTCAACTATCGAAACATCGCTCCGTTCAGGGATATCGAAGAGATCGAGGAGGTCAGCATCGGTCACGCAATCATCGCCCGCGCCGCCTTTACCGGCCTTGAATCGGCCGTCAGGGAGATGCTGGCAATCATAGCGTAGCTTCACCATGACAACAATGGCCGACACGACCGACACCATAATCACCATTGTCCTTGCTACCGCGAACCCCGACAAGGTCAGTGAGCTTCGGCCGATGCTGGAGAGTATCTCCGGAGCATTCAGGGTTGCGACACTTCGCGAGCTCGATGCCGAGATTGAGGTAGAAGAAACCGAGCCGACACTCGAAGGAAATGCCCTCATCAAGGCAAGAGCCATTTACAGCCATCTTTCAGAGCGCTTGCCCTTCATGATTGCGCTTTCTGACGACACCGGCCTTGAAGTGGACGCGCTCGGTGGAGCGCCAGGAGTCTACTCGGCCCGCTTCGCTCCAGCTCCCGAAGGGAAATCGCCCACCTACGAAGAGAATGTCAACCATCTCCTGCAGCAGATGGAAGGAAAAAAAGAGAGGAGTGCCCGGTTCAGGACGGTGATTGCCCTCAAGGGAAGCATCCCGACGCCCGACGGAAAAACCTTTTCTTTCGAGGAGATAGCTGAAGGCGTTGTCGAAGGTTTTATAACCGGAGAAAAAAAAGGGTGTGGAGGGTTCGGATACGATCCCCTCTTTCTTGTTGCTGCCGCCGCCAAAACCTATGCGGAGATGAACATTGCCGAAAAAAACAGGCTCAGCCACCGCTCACTCGCCGTCCGGAAATCCATTGAACGACTTCATGAGATTCTCAAAGAAAACCAGATTCCCCTAACCGATACCCCATAGATCCATGACACTTTTTGAAGCCGCGGTTCTCGGCGTCATCCAGGGCGTGACGGAGTTCCTTCCCATCAGCAGCACGGCACACTTGCGGATCATTCCCGCGCTCATTGGCTGGGAGGACCCCGGCGCGGCATTTACCGCCATTATCCAGATCGGCACCCTCATGGCCCTGCTCATCTATTTCCGGAAGGATATCTTCTCCATTGCGGCCGCTGTCATCCGGGGTGTTTTTCAGGGGAAGCCTCTGGAAAGCCCTGAAGCGAAAATGGGATGGATGATTGCGGTAGGCACCATTCCAATCGTTCTTTTCGGCCTTATCTTCAAGTCACAGATAGAGACCAGCCTCCGTTCCCTATACTGGATCAGCGGCGCGCTCATAACCCTTGGACTGGTGCTCGCCTTTGCCGAGGAAAAAATAAAGCGACGCATGCAAAGCGGACGCCGGCAGAAATCAATGGAAGAGATCGGATGGAAAGAGGCCGTTCTGATAGGGCTCGCCCAAAGTGTCGCACTCATTCCCGGATCCTCCCGTTCCGGAGTCACCATAACCGGCGGACTCTTCATGAACCTCTCACGCGAAGCTGCCGCGCGATTCTCCTTCCTGCTCTCCCTGCCTGCAGTCTTTGCAGCGGGACTCTTTGAGCTCTACAAAACATGGCACGTCATCGCGGCCGCCCACGAGGGCATCAACATTGCTGTAGCAACCCTCTCTGCCGCTGTTGTGGGCTACGCGGCTATCGCCTTTCTGCTCAACTATCTGAAAAGCCACACCACAACCATCTTCATCCTCTACCGGGTTGCAGCCGGAATCGGTGTTCTTTTCCTCCTCACAACAGGGAGAGTTCCGCACCTGCCCGCAGAGGCCGAAGGTTCCGCTGGAGTGAAAACGCACTTTGCGGCAAGTAAAGGCTCGCCTGAAGCAACTTTTTCCCTGAAAAAATAATTCTCTTTCCTATGTAAAGCGGGCAAGGATTTTTTCTTATATATACCTATCTAAAGCTAACCATATAATCATTCAGCCATGCCATACAGCTTATCCGGCGTAGGGCATAATGGCTTTGAAAAAGCAGACTTACATATACACACGAAATGCTCTGACGGCATCTTTTCTCCTGAGGAAATCATTGAAAAGGCAGCACTCAACGGATTGAAGGCCATCAGCATTACTGATCATGACTCTGTTTCTGGTATAGACAAAGCAAAGCCATTAGCCTTGGAGAGAGGCGTTGAGCTTGTTCCCGGAGTGGAAATGAGTTCAACCTACAAGGGCTATGATATTCATGTCCTTGGTTATTTTTTCGATTATCAGCAATCCGCGCTGAAGGAGTATCTCGATCACTGCCGGCACCTGCGTACCGAAAGAGCGGAGCGCATGGTGAGCAAACTCGCCAAAATGGGCGTGAAGATCGGCATTGAACAGATCATTGTAAAGGCGCAGAACGGCAGTGTAGGGCGCCCTCATATTGCCCAGGTGCTTCAGGACGGCGGGTACGTGAAAAGCTTCAGCGAAGCGTTCAGCCGCTATCTCGGCTCGCACAGCCCTGCCTACGTCAAAAGCATCGAGACACATCCGGCAGAGGTCATCAGGCTCATTAACGAAGCCTCGGGGCTTTCGTTCCTGGCGCATCCGGCCCAGAACGTCCCTGATGAGACGCTCAAGCAGCTCATCACCTTCGGCCTTGACGGCATTGAGATCGTCCATCCCTCGCACGATACCTACAAGCAGAATTACTACAGGGAGATTGCCAACGAGTATTTCCTGCTCTTTTCAGGAGGTTCCGACTACCACGGCCTTAAGGAGCGCGATGAAGACCTCTTCGGCAAGGTCACCATCCCCTGCGAGTGGGTTGAGAAGATGAAAAGCAGGCTTGTAAATTCCTGAAAAACGGGCGGTTGGCCTATTGATGAATATTCGCTATTATTCAACCCTGTTTTCAATGCAACGTGGCCCCCGGCAAAGCACCTTACCGCACACTGATTTATGCCAGTAAACGCTATCCGGTCCCTTGAAAAAAAAGTGGCCCTGCAGCTCAAGGATTTCTTCCTCACAATGCAGGAGTTTTTTCTTTTTTCAGTGCGGGCTTTTGCTGCCATTCCAAAAGTGAAGCGTTACTGGAGAGACTTTCTCGATCAGGCGACCATCTGCGGAACCGACTCCATACCCATCGTGCTGGTGAGCTCCATCTCCATCGGCGCTCTTCTGGCCATCGAGGTCGGGAACCTGCTCGAAGACTTCGGTGCAAAAACCATGCTTGGCCGCTCAACAGCGCTCTCGGTTATCCGCGAACTCGGCCCGATGCTCATGGGCCTTATGCTCTCCGCCCGGTTCGGCTCAAGAAATGGCGCGGAACTTGGCGCCATGCAGATATCCGAGCAAATCGATGCGCTTCGCGCCTTTGGCACCGACCCCGTTGCAAAGCTGGTCATGCCCCGGCTTGTGGCTGCGCTCATCATGTTTTTTCCCCTGACCGCACTCTCGGACTTTGCCGGCCTTCAAAGCGCGGCATACATGGCCGAACACTACCACCATATCGACCCCGGAATTTTCTGGAACGCAGTTTTTCCCCGGCTTGTGGCCAAGGATTTTGTCGTCGGGTTCCTGAAAGCCCCCGTATTTGCCGTCATCATAACGCTGGTCAGCAGCTTCAACGGATTTTCGGCAAGGGGAGGAACCTCCGGAGTTGGAAGATCGACAATCAAGGGAATCGTCGTTTCATCGGGACTGGTGCTGATTGCCAACTTCTACGTCTCAAAGATCGTACTGGAAAACATGTGAGCGCATGATTGAGTTAGACAAGGTAACGTTGAAGTATGGCGAAAAGGAGATCCTGAAACAGGTATCCCTTACCGTGCGCGACAACACCATCAAGGCCATTCTCGGCCCGAGCGGCGTAGGAAAAAGCACCATACTCAAGCTGATGCTCGGGCTGATAAAGCCGAACAGTGGCAGGGTGCTCATCGATGGAGCCGACATCACCCGCATGAAAGAGAGCGAGCTCTACACCATCCGCAGGAAAATGGGCATGGTCTTTCAGGGAAATGCGCTCTTCGACTCCATGACCATCAGCCAGAACCTCGGCTTCTTTCTCCGTGAAAACCTCAACCTTCCTGAGGCGGAGGTAAGGCAAAGAGTCACCGAACAGATACAGTTTGCAGGCCTTGAGGGCTATGAGGACCAACTTCCCGAAAGCCTGAGCGGCGGCATGCGCAAAAGGGTCGCCATCGGCAGGGCGATGATCTTCAAGCCGCACATGATTCTCTTCGATGAGCCGACTGCCGGGCTCGATCCGGTGAGTTCAAAAAAGATACTTTCACTGATCAGCTCTCTGCGCCACAACAACAACCTGGGGGCGGTGATAGTAACCCATATCATTGAAGACGTCTTCAACGTGGCCGACTGCGTTGCCGTGCTCTATCAGGGAGAGATTATTTTCGACGATATGACCGATAAGCTGCATGATGCAGAGCATCCGTTTATTCGATCGATCCTCTCCGACAAGATTCTTGAATTATAACATCCCTAGACGTCTACCTGTATGAAAAACCCGAACGCATTGAAGTGGAGCGATCTGAGAACCGGCATATTTTTCGTTTTTGGCCTTGGCTTTGCTGCCTATCTCGGACTGTTCATCGGTAAAAACACCAATATGTTTTCCGGCATAACAACGGTAAGAATAATGTCAAGAGATGTTCAGAGCCTTGCAGAAAACAACTTTGTCTCGATCTCAGGCAAAAAAATAGGGACCGTGTCAAAGATGAATTTCGTCAGACAGAACGGGGAACTTTACGTTGTAGCGGAGCTGAAGCTGAAGCAGGAGTTTGCTCCCCTCGTCACCAAAGATGCCAAGGCCTCGATCAAGTCTCTCGGCGTTCTGGGCGACAAGTATGTCGATATCATGACGGGAAAAGGCCCCCCTGTCCAGAACGGCGATTACATTGCTCTGGAGAGTGAAGAGGGGATGGGCAGTCTTACCGGCAAGGCAAGTCAGGCTTTCGGCAAAATCAATGAGCTGCTCGACCGTCTCAATAACGGCAAGGGGCCTGCCGGAAGACTTATTTCGGATGAAAAGATGGGCCGTGAGCTTGCAGAGACCATAAGCAGCCTGAAAACCACATCGACGGAACTCTCAACGCTCTCCCGGAAGGCATCCCGCGGAGAGGGCCTGCTTCCAAAGCTCCTCAACGACAAGGCCCTCGCCAAGAACACCACGGAAACGGTAGAGCGCCTCAACCAGGCTGCCGCCAAAACCGAAAGTCTGATGACGAAGCTCAACAGCGACAAAGGCACCCTTGGCCAACTCTCCTCGAATCCGGCACTCTACAACAACCTGTCAAAGACGCTCTCCTCGCTTGACTCAGTGCTGGTCGACCTGAAAAGGAATCCGAAACGCTACGTCCAGTTCTCGCTCTTTTAACCCCGGAACCAGCCATGCAGCCGTTCCGTACTCTTGCCATTCTCTTCCTTGCCCTTGCCACCTTGAGCCCTGCTCTCCCGGCAAGGGCGGAACCCCCTCGCTTCAAGCCTCTTGAAACGCTCATGGAGGGAGCGGTTCGTGACAGTGTCTTTCCCGGCGCCAGCATTGCAGTGCTCTCAAAAGGGAGGATTGTCTTTCACAAGGCGTTCGGAAGAATGACCTACAGCCCCTCAAGCACTCCTGCCGATACCTCGACAATCTACGATCTCGCATCCCTGACAAAGGCCATCGCCACCACAAGCATTATCATGCAGCTGGTCGAACGCGACTCGCTCTCTTTGGGTAGCGCCGTCTCCTCCCTGCTTCCGGGTTTCAGGGGCAAAGGTAAGGAGAAGGTCACCATTGAGCACCTTCTATGTCACACCTCCGGACTGCGGGCCCACACCTTTTATGCCAAAAGCTGCCGTACTCCCGAAGAGCTCTTTCAGGCCATCGAGCGCGAGCCGCTCCTCTCCGAGCCCGGGAGCAAGACACTTTACAGTGATCTCGGATTCATGCTTCTCGGAAAAATCATTGAGACCCGCACAAGAAAGCGCCTCGACGAGAACTTTCATGCCCGGTTCTCTCTCTCGCTCGGCTTGAAAGAGACCATGTTCACACCGCCCCCCGAAACCCTGGGCCGCATCGCCCCGGTCGACAGGGACACCAGCTGGCCCTTCAGCACTCCGCGACCGCTGGTCAACGACCAGAACGCCGCACTTCTAGGAGGGGTTGCAGGGCATGCCGGACTCTATTCAACAACCGGAGATCTTGCGCGGATGGTGATGATGGTGATGAATGGCGGGACGCTGGACGCAAAACGCTATTTCAGGGAGTCGACCCTCAGAAGGTTCCTCTCCGGCAACGGTTCCGAACGCGCCCTCGGATGGGACAGGCGCCCCGCCCAGGGAAGCTCTTCCTCCGGAAAGTTCTTTTCAAGCAGCTCCTACGGTCATCTCGGCTATACAGGAACCAGCATCTGGATTGATCCTGAAAAAGAGCTGGCCGTCATCCTCCTCAGCAACAGGGTCTACCCTTCAGCGGAGAATATCAAAATCAGGGCTTTCCGCCCACTGCTGCACGACACGATTGTAGAATGCATGGGAGAAGAGGTCAGGCAAAAAGCCCTCTCATCGGCACAATAGGAAGCGGCACCACCTTGAGTGACTCATGACGGAAAATCGCATTGGCGGCCATGCGGCCGGTAAATGCGGCGGCCTCCATCAGAAAAACCGGTGCATCGACCTTCACCCAGTCCCCCGCAAGAAAGAGGTTCTCGAGGGGTGTCTCCACAGCGGGACGGCAGAGATGGTCACCCGGCGCCCATCTGGTGAAATTGGACTGCATCATGAAGAGCTCATGCAGCACCTTTGCACGCCGTGTCTCGCCGAAAACGGCATGGAGCTCCTCAAGCATTGCCCGCTTAATCTCTCCTTCCGACCGGAGATCTTCCGGGGCGATGGCGTAGGCATGCAGCTCCACAACGGAGCCTCCGCTTTTGTTGGCCCATGCCTTGAAGGGCTCCTGAAACATGGAGTAGTGGGTAATGGAATCGGTATAGGCATAGCCCGAAACCGTATGGAACGGAAATCCGCCGGAGTCGAACGGCCTGTCAAGCCAGAGACGGCAAACCGCATACGGGTCGGCCTCTCCGAGTGAAGCAACCGCTCTCTGGAACTCCACCTGCTTGAGATCGGAAGCCTCCACCAGCTCACGCACCCCCCTCACGTTGGATGCCAGAACGCAATAATCACACTCGAGCAGCTCTCCGCTTCCTTTGGAGGAACTGCTCACCACAAGCCTGGCACCCCTCATCTCCGCTGAAAGCTCTGCCAGTGAAGCTTTCGGTGGGCCGCTCACCGGACGACCTGAAGCATCGAACCTGCCGCTGTGGCAGGGACAGGAGAAACCTCCGGAGCTCCCGTCAACCGTGAGGGGGCATCCCATGTGGGTGCAGCGACCGTCGAAAGCCAGGTAACCCCTCCCCTTTTTTGAGACCATGAGAGGAATCCCGTCGGCGGTTGAAAAGGATGCAAACCCCTTCTCCGGAAGAGCGGCGGGATCAATATCGAGAAAGATCGAGCTGGCGCGACCGCCGGAATCAAGAGTAACCCCTGAAACCCTGCCTCCCGCTGTTTGGAGCTTTTTGGCACTGCACCCTTTGCGGAGGGTGACGCCAAGCGACTTCAGCCGGGCCTCAAGAGGACCAATGAGCGCCGTCATGCAGTCTCGATTGGTAATCCTGAAAGAGAGCCCCTCCGGACTGCCCATGAAATAGAAATGAAAATACCGAAGCGCCTCTGCAGCAGAAAGCATCTCCATCCGGTTCATGGTCGCATCTGCAAAGGGGTGAAGCACGGTGTCGACAAATGCAGGAAGTGTCTCCCCTTTCCGGCAGTAGGTCATAAAATCTATGGCGTCGAACCGACGAAAGGTGTGGCCGTACTCATACCGGAAAAGCTCGCTCGTTGAAAACCACCCTTTTGAATTTTTCAGGAAGGCGCCAAGCTCAAGGCGCCGGGACTGCTGGAGAACGGAGAGGACATTGAAGGGGAAGATCCTCGAGGTCCTGCCATAGACCTCTTTTGGGGCGTTCCTGAAGATAACAGGATAGCCGGGCGAAACATCGAAAGCCGTACTGGAAATCCCCGCCGAAGCAAAAATCTCGTTAAGGTTGTAGTACTGGTCAAAAAATCCATGGAATCCGTGCTCAACGGGGAATCGCTCCCCAAGGGCATCGATATCCCAGCCGGTCAGCTTCCCCCCGAGCGAAGAGGATGATTCGACAAGCGTCACCTGAAACCCTCTGGAAGCAAGTTCGAGGGAAGCGCTGATGCCTGCAAGACCGCCTCCGACAACCACAACTTTTTTCACAGCGTCGAGCCTCTCCCTCTGTGGCGTCTCCTCATGCGTTTTGGGGTAGAACTCCTTTCTCGGCTGATAATAGCCGATGAGAGCGGCCGAACCGGTCAAGGCAGCTCCGGCACCGATGCCCGTGCCGAGAAGCATTTTCCTGATAAACTCCCGTCGTTCCATTCGCAAGCCGGGTAAGGTTGAGCCAAAATAATAGCTCACTTAAATGTATATTTATTTCGTCACAAAGGCGGAAGCCGCTGAGCCAAAAATTGCGTGAGCCGCTTAGCCCAAATAAAGGGGAGTGCCGGAACAATACTTTTCTCTACAGCCCGAAATGCCCCAGAACTCACCGGGCCTTGCCCTCCAGATACGGAAGGAAGCTTCGCGGCTTGGCTTCGCCGCCGTCGGATTTTCCGTCCCGTCGCCGCAGCCACTTGCCATGGAGCGATACAGGGCGATGATTGCCGGGAAAAGGCACGCAGAGATGGCGTGGATGGAAGAGCGGATGGACGAACGCTCGGACCCCGTGCGCCTGCTTCCCGGCCTGAAAACGGTCATCTCCGCAGCAATCAGCTACAACCATCCCGCCGGCTCACCCGCTGAATCTCTCAGGATTTCCCGGTACGCGCTTGTTGCCGACTATCACGAGGTCCTGCACAGAAAGCTCAATGAGCTCGTCGAAGCGATTCAGGTGATTGCGGGGAAACAAATAGATACCCTCATTGCCGTCGACAGCGCACCGGTTCTGGAAAAAAGCTGGGCGGAGCGGGCCTGCATTGGAAAAACAGGGAAAAACACACTCCTTATCATCCCCTCTGCCGGCTCCAGGGTTTTTCTCGGCGAGATACTGACCGACCTTGAAATCACTGAAGAGAGAACTCCCCTCCCCAACCTCTGCGGAAGCTGCAGCCTCTGTATCGAGCACTGCCCGACCGGCGCGCTCGTCGGGCCCGGAGTGCTCGACGCAAGGCGCTGCATCTCAGCGCTGACCGTTGAGCTGAAGAGAGCCTTCACCGACGAGGAGGAGAAGATGACAGGAAACTGGATATTTGGCTGCGACATCTGCCAGGAGCTCTGCCCTCACAACCAGCAGGCCCTCATCCAGGCAAGCGGCTCCTTTCCAGTAAACGAGAAACTCATGAACCTTCCGGCCGAAACCCTTCTCGGCCTCACCCGCTCAGGCTTTCGAGAGCTCTTCAAAGGAACCCCAATCTACCGCATAGGCCTGCGCCGCCTGAAACGCAACGTACAGGCTGCATTGAAAAACCTGAAAAAAAGCAAAAACCAACAACCTCGCTAACCGCTCACTCCCCCCGTGTAAGTCCTTGTCCGTCTGTCTTCCCCTCCAGCCTTATCTCCTCACCACCGAAAAAAGCCGGCCGAAGTCCGCGCACGGAGTTGGCTACGAAAACCATATCGGCATCCTGCAGGTCGCGAAGGGTCAGAACGCTTTCGGAAAAGAGCGGGCGGGAAGAGAGCGCGTAGTTCCGGTAAATCCCGTTAAGGATTCCCGACTGAAGCGGGGGTGTAAGAAACCGCCGACCGCTGCGGACAAAGAGATTGCTGATTGCCCCTTCGGTCACTTCATCACGCTCATTGAGAAAGAGCACTTCATCAAACCCCTTCTGCAGGGCAAGGCCGTAGTAGCGGTCATAGAGCGCTCTTCTTGTTGTTTTGTGGAAAAGCAGCGCCGTGGATGTGTCTGTCCGGTGCGCTGCAACGCAAAGACGAAGGGGTGTTATGCCCGGCGAAACGGGAGCCGGGGCATAGCTGACACCGAACTCCCCCCTGAAGGAAAGGGTAAGCTTGACCTTGAAGCGGGTGCCTCTCTGGCGCATCTCCTCTTCAAGCCGGCCGAGGAGCCCTCGGGCTTCATCCCTGCGCCAGGGAAAGCCGAGTGCAGACGCTGAAGCTGCCATACGCTCAAGATGCTCTTCAGGCCAAAGATAGGCGTAGCTCCAAAGGATGCTTTCAAAAATCTCAAACCCGGGCGCTGACGCATCTTCGAGGATTCTCGCCTTCAGACGGCACTCCCGGTACTCCTCAAGAGGCTCTGAGTCCCAGACAATGCCGCTCCCAGTCCCGTAGACACCCCTCCCCCCGGAGAGTTCAATGGTCCTGATGGCCACGTTGAAAATCATGTCGCCATCAGGCGCGATAAAACCCGCCGTGCCGGTATAGATTCCTCTCGACCCTGCCTCAAGATCCCGGATGAGCTTCATGGATCGTATTTTCGGGGCTCCCGTTATCGAACCGGAAGGGTAGAGCGCCCTGAAGCGCTCATAGAGACCTACACCCGGCCTCTCCTCTCCTCGAATGGCAGAGACCATCTGATGGAGTGTCGGATAGGTTTCCGTTACGAACAGCTCGCCGGCCTCGACAGAACCGGGCCTGCATATCCTGCCGAGGTCGTTGCGCAGGAGATCGACAATCATGAGATTTTCTGCCCGGTTTTTTGGGCAGTGCAGAAGCCCCTGGCGAAAAAGCAGATCCTCGCCCGGCGTCTGACCGCGCCGGGCGGTACCCTTCATCGGCCTGGTCTCGATGTGCGCGCCCCGACGGGCGAAGAAAAGCTCAGGGGAAAAAGAGAGAATGCTACGCTCTCGGGTATTGAGGCAGGCCGTGTAGGAGTGGGGCTGTGAGCCTCTCAGCCGGCGAAAGAGCGCCGGTGCCGAACCGCTGAAGCCGAAGCGGTAGCGCCCGGTAAAGTTGACCTGATAGACATTGCCGGCGGAGATCTCTCTCTTGATCTCCCGTATTCTGGACGCATACTCCTCCGGTGAAAGATCGAACGACAACCCTTCGATCTCATGGTGAGCAAGCCCCTCCGGCCACGCCTCTTCTGCGAAAAGAGCTTCGATATCCGCCTCTGAAAACTGCTCGGGAGCACGGTATGCGCCAAACCAGGCAAGCGGGCCGGATGAAGGCTCCCCGGAGGCTCGGGAAGCAAGCGACGGCTCGAAACCGAGCCCTGCCTCATAACTCATCCAGCCGGCAAGAAAAAACCCCTCGGCGAGTCTCGCCTCAAGCCTTTGAAAAAAGCTCTTGAGCTGCAGATGCGAGTCCAGCGTCATCACCTCCACCGGATCGGTGAAGAGCAGCGCCCCTGCATCCAGACCCTTGCAGAATGCGGATTCAAACCAGAGCGACCCCTCTCTTTCGAGAGTATCGGCAAGCCGCCTCAGGGATGCACGCTCTCTTTTCTCAGGCTCTCTCAATGGCGACAGGTTTCTGAAGGACAGTTTCCAGCCAGGATTTCAGCTGTTCGGCGGCCCAGACCTCGATATCGGGCTCATAACGGCTTTTCAGACGCAGCGCAATGCCTGCGCCCTTTGGTATGGCATCGATGGAGATAATGTTTCGCCGGTGCCCGCGCTCAAGGCCGTTGGCAATGCGCAGAATCCCGGAGAGTACATCGACCGCCCGCTTGTGTTTCCCCTTGAGCTGGCTGTAGGCAAGATGTTTCTCGGAAGGAGGCGATTTGCGGTGATAGCGTGCAACATGGCCCATGACCTCTATCTCGGAAGGAGAGAAACCGCGGAGTTCACCGTTCAGGATGATGTACTGACTGTGCTTGTGGTGGGAGGAGATGGAGATGAAGGTTCCGATATTGTGGAGCAGTGATGCATACTCCAAGAGCTCACGATAGGCCGGCTCAAGAGCGTGCAGAAAACTCAGAGCATCAAAGAGCTGAAGCGCAAGCCCGGCCACCTGCTCGGAGTGCTCCCTGTTCCAGTCGCAGCGGAATCCGAGTTCATAGACGCTTTCCCGCCTGATATCGGTCTGGGGAACCGAGAGCAAACCACCATCGTCACTCGCGCGCTGCTGAAGATAGTGGAGCACCATTCCCTCGCGAAGAGCGTAATCAGAGAGGACTATTTCGCTCAGATTGAAGCACCTGAAAATCATATCGACAAGGATAAGTCCCGGTACGATCAGGTCAACTCTTTTTTCATCAAGACCGGTCATCTTCCTGCGATCCGAAGAGTTGAGCGGAAGCACCGCCCTGTAGAGCTTCTGAAAATCGCTGCGGGTAAAGACGCTGTTGTTGAGCGACAGATCGCTCTCCACGCCGTTCATCGACCGGATCATCCGTGCGATATTCTGGGCGGTTCCGGAGGATGCGATTGCCCGGTGGACCTTCAGTTCGGTCGCACGCTCAACGGCCGATACCATCTCGGCAGCAAAAAACTGTTCAAGCAGCTTGATGTCCCCCCGGGCGATCGGATCGCTTGGAACGAAACGTTCAAGCATTCTTGCAACACCGATCTTGCGGCTTTCAAGGAGCTGCACTCCCTCGCGGGTTGCGATGACAAACTCAACGGAACCTCCGCCGATATCAAAAAGAAGATCGGGCTCCGGGCCAAGCTGCACGGCATTGCGGATTCCGTAATAGATGAATTCAGCCTCCTCCCTTCCGGAGATCACTTTGATTTTAAGACCGGTCTCATCGCGAACCTTCTTGAGAAAGAGATCCTGATTTTTTGCCTCCCTGATAGCGCTGGTAGCAAAGGCGATGATATTTTCAGGAGCAACCCCGTGCTGGCGGGCAAGCACAAGAAAATTCCTCAGGGCCACCACACCTGACTGCATAGCCTCTTCATCGAGCATTTTCGTCGAAATGCTGCCACTTCCGATGCAGATCATATCCTTGACACGGTCAATCTCGACAATTCCCTTGCCGCCGCCCTCTTCAACAACAATCATGTGAAATGAATTGGTACCGAGGTCGATTGCGGCCACTCTCAATTTGTCAGTCGTCATACGGTTGGGCTGGAAGGGATTTGAAGTGAGCCGTAAAATACAAGTTTTGCAATGAAAAGTAAGAGCGAAGGGCTCAAGTTACCAGTTCGGGAGGGGAACTCTTCATGACGCTTTCCGCTTGAGAAGATTTCAACGTATATTCATGCCTTGAACCCGGAAAGAGCCGCAGTTGATATCCCGGCAAAAACGCAAAACAACCGTGCATTTTACCGACCATGGAAGAAACCGACCACCTTGCCCTGCGATATGAAATAGCCCGCAAAGCCATTCATCTCTCCTCTCTTTCGATTGCCATCCTCTACTACTCCATGAGCCGCGAGCTGGCGCTGCTCCTTCTTGCCCCGATTTTTACCGGCTTTCTCATGGTCGATCTGCTCAAGAACTCCGTCGAGCCGGTTGCGATATGGTACCACCGGACCTTTGATGCCATGCTCAGGACTCATGAGATCCAGAGAGTGAAAACACACCTGAATGGAGCGACCTGCATCACCATGAGTGCACTCATCCTGGTCTATTTTTTCCCGAAAATCATCGTAGTCGCGGCTTTTTCTATGGTAGCCGTCTCCGATACCCTTGCCGCCATTATTGGCAAGGCCTTCGGTAAACACCGGTTCGGGCAGAAAAGCGTTGAGGGAAGCGCTGCGTTTTTTCTCTCTGCAATGGCCATTGTGACCATTGTTCCCGGCATTAATCCACTCATCGGCTTCATCATGGCAGCAACGGCGACCATAACGGAGGCTTTTGTGGTGCGCATCGCCGGGTTCAGAATCGACGACAACCTGACCATACCGATTGTCAGCGCTCTCTTCGGCACCTTATCCTATATTCTGCTGCTGCCCGAACAGTTCGAAACGCTCACCAACTTCAGGTAACACTTCGGCTCGATACCATGCAGACACTTCTGACCGATTCGCCTGAAGAGGCCGCCGCCATACTGAACTCGGGCGGAATTGTGGCGTTTCCGACCGAAACGGTCTACGGCCTTGGTGCCGCAATCACCCGTGCGGAGGCAATCCGGCAGGTCTTTCAGGCCAAGGGGCGACCCGCGGATAACCCCCTGATTGTGCATGTCAGCCGGTTGGAGCAGCTTGAGGAGGTTGCCCGTGAAATCAACCCCGCCGCACAAAAACTCATTGCGCGCTTTCTGCCGGGGCCGCTGACTCTTGTGCTGAAAAAGAGTCCCCTCATACCGGATTCGGTAACGGCAGGCCTTGACACCGTCGGGGTCCGCTGCCCTGCAAATATGGTGGCAAGAGCGTTTCTCAGCCACTGCTCGACCCCCGTTGCGGCTCCATCCGCCAACCTTTCCGGCCTGCCGAGCGCGACCAGCTGGGAGACGGTCCTGAAGGATCTTGATGGCAAAATCCACTGCATCCTGCGAGGCAAGCCCAGCAGCATCGGACTAGAATCGACCATTGTCGACTGTTCAGTCCCCGAACCAAGGCTGCTCAGAGCGGGCGCCATTACCCTTGAGCAGCTGCAGGAAGTTCTGCCTGAGGTGAGGGCCGAAAAGGAGGCAAATGACGGAATGCCGCCAAAAAGTCCCGGACTTAAGTACCCGCACTATGCCCCTTCGGCGTCCATTATTCTCTGCACCCCCGATGAGCCGACAACTCCCCGGCCACGATCGGCATTTATCGGCCTGACCCGGCAGGCGGGTGAGTGGGAAACGGAAAAAATCTGCAGGAACCTCGAAGAGTACGGTCGCGAACTCTTCAGCTTTTTCCGCCACTGCGACAGCGAAGGAATCAGCTTCATCTACTGTGAACTCCCCTCCCGCGAAGGTCTCGGCCGCGCCATAAGGGACCGCCTGCTCCGTGCCGCCGGGGAGGAGTGAAAAAATATCTTTCAGAACGACAGATAGCATCCAAGATTCAGCGAGCCCGGAGAGCTGCTCATGCGCTGGTCGTTGCCACTGCCGTATGATGACCGGTCACTGTACCAGGTGGTCTCATAGCGCAATGCGAGCTTCATCTGCTTCATCGTCTGCCAGAGAAGAAGCAGGCTGACCGATTTCCCACGGCCGTCATAAACACCGAGGCTTGAGGTCAAGGGGAGGTCGTCCTCCGAAGCGTAGATGGCTGCGTCGTAGGCATCGGTATTGAAAACCGTAACCCTGCCCTTCACTGCCGAGCGCGCACCCTCCCAGCTCAGCTGCTGGTAGGCGAGCCAGCCATAGAGAGTTTGGTCGCCAGCGAGAAACCTCTCAACCACCCGCTTCACCTCCCCTCTGCTCCGTAACTTTACACGGGAAAACGGCCCGAGATCACAGTCCAGCCGAGCCCGCTTCGACGCTATCGGCAACGCTGTCCAAACCCTCTCCGCGCTGGGTGCCGTTATGCCGGAAGGATACTGCAACCGGGCCTCCTCCTTCAGCTTATCCTGCAGCTGAAGTGTCCAGCTCATCGAGGGGGTTGCCTTCCAGCTTGCCTCGCCCCTCGTGTCATGGCCTCTGGAAGGGAAGGGATAATGTTCATCTCCGCTGAGGGAGGGAAAGGTAAAGTGGTCGTAATAGGCTCCAGCTGTAAAGCGCTCCGTGAACGTTGCCTTGATGCCGACATAGCGGCCATGCTCGTTCGATGCGCCTGTCCCCCTTTCAGCAAACGCTCCGGCAAAAGGGGAGTAAAAGCCGACACCGTAGTTGCGGAGGGCGGCAACCATGGTGACCCCCTTGGAAAGCTCATACTCACTGGCGGCTATCCACGAAGTTGCACCGGGGTTTTCAGAGAGTGCCGCTTCCCCGAAAACGCTGAGCTTGCCGATCGAGAGATTGGTTTCGATGCTGCTGAGCGCTGAGGATGCGCGGGCTGTTGTTGCAATGTCCGGCTCAAGCAGCTGAAGCGGTTCGCTGTATCGGAAGTATATCAGGGTTCCTCCTACCCGCCCCGAGAGCTCCGGGGAATGAAAGTCATAGAGAAGACGGGCTCCTGCGACGGTTTGTGTGACATTGTCTTTCCTTGCCAGCTCAAGCGGGGTTCGATGATAGCCTGACTCGTCGAAACTGGTAATGACCCCCAGGGAGTTGATACGGGCATCGACCGGACTGAAGGAGTAGAACTCGGTAAGTTCAAAGGGATCAAGCTTGAGGGTTGCCGCTGCGCCCTGGAGAAATCCGTATTCAGCACTCGATGTAAAAGGGGTCAGCTGTTTCGAAGGAAGCCTGACGCTTCCGGAAGGATCGGAGCCTTTTGAAAAGTATCGGCTCTGACCGATGAGAAGGCCCTGACCGAAATTGAGCGAATAGTTGCCGATGACAGCGCTCTTGAAGAGATCGAGATCGTGAAGATGAAGCGTGAAGGAGGTGAAATCGAGCATCTCCGGCTCCCCGATATCGCTCTCCCTGACCAGGCTTGCCGTCAGATGCGGGGTGGAAAGCTGCAGACGGTTGTACGACTTTGCATTGCCACCGCCGTAAGCGCCGCTCCGGACGCCCTCTGGCGCGGTTGTCTCTGTGAAATATCGTGTGATAAAGCTTCCTGAAAAGGGGGGCATCTCTCCCTTTTTGGCGAGTGCCGGAGGCTTTTCGATAACAATGAAGGGCGCAATACTGGCGGCTTTGCTCTCGCCTATGACCGCCTGCAGCTCCTCCATGGTGTGGAAGCCCCCTTTCTTGGCCCGACGCACAAGAATAGCATGGACATCTGACGGCGTCAGCCAGGGAAGCTGGCGAAGCGCATCGGCATCAGCCTCATTGATGGACAGCTTGTTGTGCCGGAGCTCCTCGATCAGTTCGAGCAGCGATTCAACATTGCCCTCGGAGTCCGCTCTCTGGAGCAGCTCCTCGATATCGCCCGATTGAGCGTAGGCAGTGGGGGAAAAAAGAAGGGAGAGTGAGAGCAGTGCCAAAAGAAGCAACTGCCAGAGAGGACGCTGCCTGGATTTCATAGCCGTAGAGGGTTTTGCTGGTTGACAAAACCGGCCCGGGGCTTATGAGATCTCAGCCAGCTTGTATAGTTCCTGCACCTCTTTGCGGCTCAGATGTCGCCAGTCACCCCTCCGGAGTTCACCGGCTGTCAGGCCTGCATAAGCAACCCTTTCGAGCCGTTTAACCTCAAAACCGAGGGTCTCGAACATTCTTCTTACCTGATGGTTCTTTCCTTCATGAATGCTCAAGAGTACCTGCATGCCGTCTTCGAGCAGCTTGGCTCTGCAGGGACTGACTTTCTCCCCCGTATCTTTCAAACGCATGCCGCCTGTCAGCTGAGGCATCATGTTCGGGGGAAACTTTACGTCAAGCTCTGCAATATACTCTTTTTTTACATTAGAAGAAGGATGCATGAGCTTGTGCGCCAGAATGCCGTCGTTGGTCAAGAGCAGGACACCCGTGGTTTTCCTGTCAAGCCGGCCGACGGGAAAGACCCGCTCCTTGACATCGATGTAGTCGAGCACCATCTCGCGGTTTTTCTCGTCACTGCTGGTTGTGATGACGTTGCGCGGCTTGTTGAGGAGGATGTAGACCTTCCTGTGCTCTGGCTGGGCATACTTCTGCCCGTCGACAATCACCTCGTCAGTCGAAGGGTTCACCTTGACGCCAAGCTCCGTTATCACCTTGCCGTTGAGCATGACTCGGCCCTCCAGCACGAGCTGTTCGGCAGCCCGTCTCGATGCGATTCCGCACATCGCCAGAAAGCGGTTGATCCTGACCTCTTCGTTCTTACTGCTGCTTTTCATCTGTCCCGTTCAAATCCTCGTGAATAATGTCTGTAGATGGCTTCTCCTCAGGGCCGGCCAGATACTGCTGCTCCTCATGCTCCTGAAGAATCTCCCTGATCTCGCGAAGTTTGGGGAGGTCCTTGATTGAGGCGAGGTGAAAAAGATCGAGAAACTCTTTTGTCGTACCGTACTGCAGAGGCTTGCCGGGAGAGTCCGCCCGGCCGCGGACCTCGATAAATTCGCGCAGGAGCAGCCTGTCGATAGCGTAATCAGGGCTCACTCCGCGAATCTGCTGGATTTCGCTGCGCGTCACCGGCTGATTATAGGCAATAACAGCCAGAACTTCAAGGACTGATCGGGAAAGCCGCCGCTGAATCTTTGGGGCAAGGAGCTTCTTGAGCGTATCGGCAAATTCAGGAGTACTGAGGAAACGGTATCCGCCTGCAATCCGGTGAATGCGGAAGGTCCTGCCGGAATGCTCATACTCGGTGTTGAGGCGTTCGACAATTGACTGAAGCTCTCCGGAATCAAGCTCCCGACCGGTGACGCTCCTTACGGTCTGCAGGGTGACCGCCTCCTCGGAGGCGAAGATCACCGCCTCGATACTCTGCTGCAGCTGTATATCCTTCTCGGGCATTGCAATGCGTGGTCTTGTTGCGATTGGAGGATCCAGCCCTCAACGTTCAGGGGAGGAGCTGGGGGAGTAGGCCTGCATGAAAAGGGGTTATCTCTTGCGGGCTGTCGAGAAATTGTGATCCAGGCAGATCCCCTCCTCAAAAGAGTACCAGAGCTCCTGACAAGGGAAATTGCATTCGTAAAGCGCCTTGCCGATGATGACCGAATCAACTCCGCAGGGCGCGAGCTCAGCAAGTTTACGGAGATCCATGGAACTGGAAACACCGCCTGATGCGGTAATTTTCATGCCGGTCTTTTCGGCAAAGCGCTTGGTGCTTTCGTAACCGAAGCCCTGCATCATGCCGTCACGGGAGATATCGGTATAGATGACACGCTCAATGCCCATCGCCTTCATTCTGAGGCCAAGCTCGAAATCCTGAAGGCCGGTACTCTCGGTCCACCCCTTGATTTTCGGTTCGCCATTCTCGGCATCGATGCCGGCAACAATCTGGGATGGCCTGTATGATTTGAGAACCTCGTCAATAAGACGGGGATTGGTCACGGCGGCAGAGCCGATAACCACCCGGCTCACGCCGATGTCAAGATAACGCTTGACAGCATCAGCCGAACGGATGCCTCCTCCGACCTGCACAGGAATATCAAGCTCGGCCACAATCTCACTGATCTTCTCGAAATTGACCATCTCTCCGGTCAGTGCCGCGTCGAGATCGACAACATGGAGCATCTTGGCGTTCTGTTTACGCCAGATGATGGCCATGTCACGGGGGTTGTCAAGGTAAATCTTCTTCTGGCTGAAATCGCCACGGGTAAGGCGAACGCACTTCCCGTCCTTGATATCTATAGCTGGGATTATCAACATAGTCGAATAGACAAAAGACCTGATTTTAGGAGTCGGCGAAGTTCTTCAGAACCTGAAGACCCGCATCGGAACTCTTTTCCGGATGAAACTGCACTGCAAAAATACCATTTTTTTCAATGGCTGAACAAAAGTTTTTTCCCGCAAACCATGTGGTCGCCGCAATGGCTTCAGGGCTTTCGGGCTCGCAATAATATGAGTGGACAAAGTAGAAAAACGAGTGGTCCGGAATGCCGCGAAAGAGAACGCTCTCTTTCTGTTGATCAACGGAGTTCCACCCTATCTGGGGAATCTTGTCGGTTTGGCTTTTAAACTGGAGCACGTGACCGGGGATCAGGTTCATGCCCTGGTAAGCCCCCATCTCCTCGCTATCGGTCAAAAGAAGCTGCATGCCAAGGCAGATGCCGAGAAGCTGGCCGCCCTTGTCGACATGTTCGCCTATCGCCTCGGTAAATCCGGAGGCGTTGAGATTCTCTATGGCCTGGCCGAAGGCCCCTACACCTGGAAGAACCACCTTTGTGCATCCGGCAAGCTTTCCGGGATCACTGCTGACAAGCGCCTTGACACCAAGAAAGTCGAAGGCCTTGTGAACCGATCGGAGGTTTCCGGCACCGTAATCAGCAATAAAAACCATGAAGGGAAGTAGTGAAATTGCGAAGGGTCAGATCTGAGAGAGAGCCGCGGCCAGGGTGCCTGCCTTTCCGTACGATTTTTTTCTTGAAAAAAGATTGCTTATTATAGTGACTTTTGCGCCCCACCATGCAAAAGAGCGAAGTCTCCATCATCATACGAAACCTGAGCGCCAATGTATAGAATTGTCTCGGCTGAATTTTTAGCTGAAAATATCAAAAAAATTGAAATAGAGGCCCCTCGTATTGCAAAAAAAAGAAAAGCCGGCCAGTTTGTCATGGTTCGGGTCTCAGGAAACGGTGAGAGGGTGCCGCTTACCATTGCCGGTTCTGATCCCGAAAAAGGGACGATTACCATTATTGTGCAGGGGATGGGGAAATCGACACGTGAGCTGAACAGCAAAAATGCCGGCGACTCCATCAGTGATATCGTCGGTCCGCTGGGAACCCCCTCGCACATCGAAAAGTTCGGCACGGCCGTCAGCATAGGCGGTGGCGTCGGTACAGCCATAGCCTACCCGACGGCTGTCGCGCTCAAGGAAGCAGGCAACTATGTCATTACCATCAACGGCGCACGCTCCAAAGAGCTGGTCATCCTTGAAGATGAGATGAAAGCGGTGAGCGATGAGGCCTATATTACAACCGATGACGGCTCCTACGGCTTTCATGGATTCGTCACACAGAAACTTCAGCAGATCATCGACTCCGGCAAACCGGTCGATTTCGTCCTGGCCATCGGACCGATTCCGATGATGCGGGCCGTAGCAGAGGTGACCCGCCCATACGGCATAAAAACCATGGTGAGCCTCAACCCGATCATGGTCGACGGCACCGGCATGTGCGGCGGCTGCAGGGTAACGGTGGGCAACGACATCAAGTTCGCCTGTGTCGACGGCCCGGAATTCGATGCACACCAGGTCGACTTCAAAAACCTTACCGATCGCAACAAGCTCTATATCCCTGAAGAAAAGCAGGCTGCAGACTCTTTTGCACACAAATGCAAAATCGGCCTCCAGAACTGACCAGCCGCAACGATTCTTCAACCGGCTTTTTGAGAGCGCGCTCTCTCCATTCAGGGCGGGCAGCGGCTGTTTTAAACAAACTCTATTAGTTAAAAGAGAGGATCACTATGGATTTTCGAAATATCACAAACAAGGAGCGCCTTGCCATTCCGCGCCAGATTATGCCTGCTCAAGATGCCAAAGCGCGTAGCAGAAATTTCAAAGAGGTAAACCTCGGCTATACTCCTGAGCTGGCACAGCAGGAGGCGCTCCGCTGCATCCAGTGCAAGGACCCGGAGTGCATCAAGGGGTGTCCGGTCAACATCAAAATCGACCAGTTCATCAAGATGATTGCTGAAGGGGACTTTTCGGGTGCAGCAAGAAAGATCAAGGAGGACAACGTTCTTCCGGCAATCTGCGGCAGGGTCTGCCCCCAGGAGGACCAGTGCGAGAAGCTCTGCATCATCGGCAAAAAGAGGCCACCGGTCGCCATTGGCAACCTTGAGCGCTTTGCTGCCGACTACGAACGCGAGAGCGGAAAGGTGGTGCTTCCAAAAGTAATGCCTTCGACAGGCAAAAAAGTGGCGGTCATCGGCAGCGGCCCTGCCGGACTGAGCTGCGCCAACGACCTTGCCCAGCTCGGCCACTCCGTCACCGTCTTCGAAGCACTGCACGAGCTCGGCGGGGTTCTGATGTACGGCATCCCTGAGTTCCGCCTTCCAAAGACCATTGTGCAGAGCGAGATAGAGGGGATGAAAAAACTCGGCGTGGAATTTGTCAACAACACGGTTGCAGGACGCTCCGTAACGGTTGACGAGCTGCTTAAAGAGGAGCATTTCGACGCAATCTTTATCGGCGTCGGTGCAGGACTGCCCTGGTTTATGGGCATCCCGGGAGAGAATCTTCTGGGCGTCTACTCCGCCAACGAGTTCCTGACAAGGGTGAACCTGATGAAATCCTACGATTTCCCTCAGAGCGACACCCCTGTATTCAACTGCAAGGGTAAGAGCGTCGCCGTCTTCGGTGGCGGCAATACGGCCATGGACGCTGTCCGCACAGCCAAAAGGCTTGGCGCTGAACACGCCTACATCGTCTACCGCCGCTCCGAGGCAGAGATGCCGGCCCGCCTTGAAGAGGTCCATCATGCAAAGGAAGAGGGTGTCGAGTTCCTCATACTCATGAATCCACTGGAGTTTATTGGTAATGCCGAGCAGTGGCTGACCGGCGCAAAATGCATCAAGATGGAGCTGGGAGAGCCTGACGAGTCGGGAAGGCGCAAACCGGTGCCGATAAAAGACTCCGAGTTCATTCTGCCAATCGACATGGCGGTCATCTCCATCGGCAACGGCTCCAACCCGCTCATCAGGCAGACGACGCCGGACATCGAGGTCAGCAAGAGGGATACCATCGTTGTCGACGTCAACACCATGGCCACCTCGAAAGAGAACGTCTATGCAGGAGGCGATATTGTGACTGGCGGAGCAACGGTCATTCTGGCCATGGGCGCCGGGCGTACCGCTGCAAAAGCAATACACGAAAAACTGTCGAGCACAACCTGAAACAGCAAGACGGGCCGGAGCTGATCCGGTCCGTTTTTTCTTCAATCTGGAGCAGAAGATGAGTGACCTCTACCGGTTCGGCATCTCACTTGAACGTACGCTGATCGACTCGTTCGACCGCCATATTGACGGGTTGAGCTACAAAAGCCGCTCGGAAGCCATCAGGGACCTCATCCGCGAAGAGCTCGTCAGAAAACAGTGGACAGAGGGCGGCACGGTTGCCGGCGCTATCGTCATGACCTATGACCATCACAAGCGCGAACTGGTAAACCTGCTGCTCGACATCCAGCACGATTTTCAGGAGACGATCATCTCAACCCAGCACGTCCACCTCGACCACCACCACTGCCTCGAAATACTTGCCGTAAAGGGGCGCGCTTCCGACGTCGAAAAGCTCGCCAACACCCTCAAGGTGCAGGTCGGAGTAAAGCACCTCAGCCTCAGCATCTCATCAGCCACCGACTGATTCTTTCTTGCGCCCCCATGGCTGCCAGCATTTCATGCCTACGGCATTTGAAGAGAGATCTTTGATGCACAATTTCCCCTTGAATCGCGGTAGCACATATCTTATATTTATGCTATTGCCGACAAATCAGAGCTCCTCTCACCCGAACGACCTCGGAGGAATAATCATGCACATGGCTGACGCGCTGGTTTCGCCCGTTGTCGGGGGTGCCTTCTGGGCTCTCTCCAGCACGCTCATCGGCTGGTCTGCAAAAGAGATCAGCAGAGAGAACGATCCAAGAAAAACACCCCTCATGGGTGTGCTCGGCGCGTTTATCTTTGCCGCCCAGATGATCAACTTCACCATACCCGGCACCGGATCGAGCGGCCATCTCGGCGGCGGACTGCTGCTTGCCGCGCTTCTCGGACCGCACAGGGCCTTCATCACACTCTCCTCGGTACTCATCATCCAGTGCCTGTTTTTTGCGGATGGCGGAGTGCTCGCACTCGGCTGCAACATATTCAACATCGCCTTTTTCCCGATATTCATCGCCTATCCGTTCATCTTCCGCCTCATTGCCGGCTCCGCCCTCTCCCCCGTCAGGCTTGCCGCCGGCAGCATCGGCGCCGCCACAGCAGGCCTCCTCATGGGGGCATCATCGGTGGTTCTGCAAACAGCCCTCTCCGGCGTCAGTGACCTTCCCTTCACCACCTTTCTCCTCTTCATGCTGCCGATCCACCTCGTTATCGGCCTGGTTGAAGGGGTTGCGACCTGGGCGGTGGTCAGCTTTATCATGAAGACGGAGCCCGGACTGCTGACGGGTCACGAACAACCCGGGAGGCCGCGATTTGCCATTGCGGCCATTGCCCTGGCGGCACTTCTGGCACTCTTCCTCCTCTCCAGCTTCGCCTCATCAGCTCCGGACGGGCTCGAATGGTCGATCATCCATACCAGGAATAACAAGGAAGTGCAGAGAAACAGAGTGCCCGCAAACACGCTATCAGGAATGCCGGGCGCGCTGCTGGTGCTCGGGGCGGCAGGCGGTGCAGGTCTGCTCTGCCGGCCAAAACGCGTGGGGGCTGCGAAGTGAAGGGAACCGACCGCTCGACGCTTCTGGTCACGGCAATCTTTATTGTTGCCGTGGTCTCCGTTCCGAAATTCGACCTTGCAGCCGTTACTGCGCTTGGGGCATACCCGGTTTTTCTCCTCACCTCTTCCGGCACTGCCCTCCGCACACTCTCCGGTCACCTGCTGAAGCTCTCCCCCTTCATTCTCTTCATGGCCGCGGGAAATCTTTTGCTTGACAGAACTCCGGCGATGGAGTTCATGGGAGCGACCTTCACCGGCGGCATGCTCTCGAGTGCCGTCATTCTTGCAAAAACGACAGTCACCCTCTCGGCGCTGCTTCTGATAACCCTCAGCATGCCCTTCCACAGAATCTGCAGGGCACTTGCCGAGCTGCACCTGCCCGATGTGCTGGTAACGCAGCTGCTGCTGCTCTACCGCTACAGCTGGGTGCTTCAGGAGGAGGCCTCCTCAATGCAGAGAGCGAGGAATCTGCGATCCTTCGGTCGGAGAGGAAAAGAGCTCCGCCGCACCGCGCCGCTCCTCGGCTCACTCCTCATGAGAACGACCGGGCGCGCTGAAAGAATCTATCGAGCAATGGAAGCCCGTGGCTTTTCTGGAGCCCTCCTGCTCGAAGAGCCCGCAGCGTTCAGTGCGGGAGAGCTTGGAACCACCACTTTATGGGCGCTCGGCTTCATGATGCTCCGCCTGATCTTTTAACAAACCCCGCACATGATTACCATTCAAGAGGTCAGCTTCTCCTACCCCGACGGAACAAAGGCACTCGACAGGGTCACGCTTGACATCGTCGAGGGAAGCTCTATCGGCATTGCCGGGGCGAACGGAGCGGGAAAATCGACACTCCTCAACCACCTCAACGGCTTCTTCCTCGCTCAGACGGGCAGCGTTGCCATTGGAGGCGTAAGGGTTGAGAAAAAAAATCTCGACCTGATCCATAAGCAGGTCGGCATGCTCTTCCAGAATCCGGACGACCAGCTCTTCACGGCAAGGCTCTACGACGATATCGCCTTTGGGCCGGAAAATCTCGGCATCCCGAAAGAGCGGATTGAGCCACTGGTCGATGAGGTCCTCAGAAGGCTTGCTATCGAGGAACTGCGAGACAAGTCCCCCTCACTCCTGTCGCAGGGGGAGAAACGGTTTGCGGCTTTCGCCGCAGTGCTGGTGATGGACCCTTCGGTCATCGTCATGGATGAGCCGACCTCCGATCTTGACCCGAAAAACCGCCGCATGCTCATCAATCTGGTGCGCGGACTCGACAAAACGACTGTAACGGTCTCGCACGACCTCGATTTTCTCTGGGATACATGCCAGCAAGTATGCATCATGAGCCGGGGACGCATTGTCGCAGAGGGAGCGGCACGGGAGATTCTCTCGAACAGGGAGCTGCTTGAGGCCAGCAACCTCGAACTCCCCCTCAGGCTTCAAGGCTGAAGAAATTCCGGATTTTGAATTTTGGATTTTGGATTGGGGAATCCAGAATCAAGAATTCAAAATTATCCCTTGATAAAGGAAACCCTCAGCTCCTCGACCCGGCCGCGGTTGACACCGAGGTCCGAGATTCCCAGCCTGGAGGAGGATCGGACGTGGATCACCTTCTCCTCAGGGCTCGGCCGAAACTCCACATCATCAATAAAGCCGAAGAGAGGCACCGTAAAAGTCGACCAGATATAGCCCTCTGTGTCATCCTGCACTGTCCCGCCATGTTCACTGATGACCTTTTTCAGTTTCGCCATGGCCTCTGCCTGAGAGCCCGTAAAAGGAAACGGCTGAATCCGGTGAATCATGTCGTTGCTTTCGCTGCTGACGCAGTTCGGAGTGGCGGGACATGGCCGCAGCTTCCCGTCAACCAGATGCGGGGGTTCTTGCGGAGTTGGCCATAAACCCGAAAGTCCTTCGGTGATAGAGTCAAGGATATTCATGCAGGTTGCGTTTGGTTGTTAAGAAAAGGACGATACGGGAGAGCAAGGATGAAGCGAACTTCTTTTATTCTTGTCCACTGGGTCCACTTTTCTCTTCACCCGGTGAGCCTTGCGGAGAGCTCTTCAGCCATCCTCTTGTCGGCAAGCTTGACGGTGATCTCGGGAACCTCCCTTGCGGTGTTGACGTGAAAGACGGAAACCTCAAAAAAATCGGTCAGCCTTACAATGGCCGTCAAGTCACCGACATGGCGGCTTATACCCATAAAACTCAGGGGGAGAAGACATTTGACATGAAAGGGGTTGCTCAGAAAAATCCCGTAGGGCTTGACCTTGAGCACTGAGCCGGTGAACTTCTCCCCGGGGTCGGGAAGCCTTGCAGGAAAGAACGGTTCAGCCTCAACTCCCCCGGCCTGGGTTCTGGAGTGCTCCCCCGGCCGGAGCAGCCCCACACGCTCTCTGAGAAGAGCGATGTCGCAATAGGAGATCCCCGGCTCGCCAAGCAGCTCCCGTGCGCTCAGCCCCTGCGTGGAGTAGACCACGACCTCCTTCTGCATCTCCTTCAATGCCCTGATCAGGGGAAGAAAATCGCTGTCACCGCTGAAAAGGATAAAGGTATCGTACTCTCCGGCTCCGCTCATGGCATCGACGGCAAGCTCAACATCAAGATTGCCTTTCATGACGACTTCACCGGTCTCCTTGTTGACGATCTTCTTGACCGGCTTCGAGGTGATACGATAGCCGTGCGCCATCAGCATCCGGGTAAAGGCGGCACTCTCTTCCGATACTGGTTCAGTTGCCGGAACATAGTAATTCGCCTGCACCGAGCCGTAGCGCGACATGAAGAGCGCCATCAGACGGGAGAAGTCTATCTGCCACCCGAGATGGCGCTGGGTAAAGAACAGATTTGCACCGTCAATAAACAATGCGGCCCGACCCATAGAATCAGCTCCTCTTTTTTCTGTTACAGACGTGAACGCTGCAGTTGAATGGCACCAGAGAGAGTAAACACCGCAAGGGCATTAACCATTCAAAGCGATGATCTGGCGGGCCGCATCCGAGACCCGGCCTGCGAGATAGGAGGCAAACAGCGGGGAGCTGTTGACGCAGGAAATGATGGATGCCTCACCGACCGGTGTCGACTGCTTCAGCTCATCTGCCCGGCGGATGGTTTCATTGCCGTCTGAAAAAAAACCGCAACCGAAAATATCGACACTGGCGTTGTGCTCGTCCTTCAACGACTGGCAAAGCTCCTCGAATGAGGGAGTGGTCCATCTGCCGCCAAAATCATGGTTGAGGTAGGCCGGCATAACCGCACTGTAGCGGTTCCTCGGATCCGAAAGAACCGCCTTCGCGAAACGCCGGGCAAAGCTTATCGATGCCTCTCGCCCTGTCCGGAAGAGGGGTGGGTTACCCTTGACGTCCGCAACAAGCGTGCCGTGAAAGAGGAGAACGAGTATCCGCCGGCCGGCTGGCGCGGAGAGCGGGAGTGGTGCCGCACTCTGGAAAAGATGGTCGCAATAGAGCGCATGAAGGCGCTCGTCATCCCAAAACTGGCTGAGAACGCGGACTTTGGCGAGTTCACTGCTCTGGAGTGTGGCGTTGAGGCCGGAGCAGAGGCGACCGCAGGAGAGGGTGGTATCGACAGGGGCCATGGAGACAATCACCTGTGCGTCACAGTGGCGGGTGGCATCGATAACACGCTCAGCGTAGGGAAGCGAGGCCAAAAAAGCGGCATGCACTTCGAAATCGAACTGTTCTCTGGCTGGAGATTGGTCCAGATGGCGCTGGAGAAGAGCCGCCTGCTCCCGGGTAATCCTGTTCTGCGGCGAACGCTGCGGGTCGGAGAAGGTGGTGAGGACTTTCTTGATTGATGCGGAGACAGCAATGGCTTTCTGCACCGGGAGAGGGAGAGGCATAATCTGGGCGGCATGCAGAAGCGTCAGGCTCATCACCTGATAGTTCTCGCTGAAGCGGGTTGTTTCAGCCTCTCCGTGTGCAACAAGAATGACTGCGATTTTCGGGCGTGATGCCATGCGCGTTACCTACCCTTTTTGCTTGACCGTTCGAACAATCTTGACATCCATCCCTTCGTGCAGCCCCTTTTCCGGCACGAGGGCGACGCGGTCACCCTTGCGGAGACCCTGAACCACCTCAATAAAGGTCATGTCACTGGCTCCCTGACGGATAGGCTGCTTCTTCAGGCGACCGTTATCTATCTTCCAGACATAGCTCTGGTGGTTCTCCTCAAAGACCGAGCTCTTTCTGACAAGCAGCGCATTTTGGCGAATGTTGTAGATGATGTTTGCAGTTGCCGTCATGCCCGCCTGTATGTTCAGGGCTGGCTCCTTAAGGGAGAGATAGATGCGGGAGGTCTTGGTGGTTCTGTCGGTCTGTGGCACAATACGCACAACCGTTGCGGAGAATCGCCTGGAGGGGTATGCGTCAAAAATGACCACAGCCGGCTGGCCACTCTGTATCCTCGGCACATCAAGCTCGTCCACCTCGACGCTGACCAGATATTTCGACGTATCGACCACCCTTGCCACAAGGGTATTTGCAGTAACATAATCCCCCTTTTTGACACTCTGCAGGGTCAGCATGCCTGAAAAGGGTGCCCTGACGACAAGCTTCTTCAAGTCGTCCTCCTTCATCTTCAGCTGCAAGGCCCTCTGGCGGAGAAGCTCTTCGGCCTGCCCGGAGTTCCGCTCGGCATCATCCAGATCCTGACGGGAGATGGCTCCTTCGCGAAAAAGATTCCGCTTTCTGGAAATCTGGAGGCGGGCATCGGTGGCCTGCGCCTGCTGTTCGGCCACTGCCGCCCTGGCTGAACGTGCGGCAAGATCGGGCTGCGGGCTGTCGAATTCCAGGATTTTCTGTCCCGCAGTGACATGCTGCCCCTCCAGGGCCGCGACATTGCGAACGGTGCCGGAG
This sequence comes from Chlorobiaceae bacterium, assembly GCA_037142155.1. Taxonomy (GTDB): domain Bacteria; phylum Bacteroidota; class Chlorobiia; order Chlorobiales; family Chlorobiaceae; genus Chlorobium. The sequence continues at coordinate 45,507 of JBAXBE010000010.1, read as the reverse complement.
AGCTCGGCGCTGAGACTGGCGGCACCGTCAGCCTCGACAAAGCCGGTGGCATAGATTGCCTGGACCAGCTCCGCATAGGTGACCTCACCCGCATCGATATCGACCGTGTTTCCCTTGGTGATCAGAAAAAACACCGTAACGATGAAAAGGATGCCAATCGCTATTGAATATTTAGGGAAAATTTTCTGGAGGGTATTCATGGGTACTGACTTTATGTATTCTCGTTCAGGAAGTTAAGCGTTTTGAACTTTTTCTCCATTCAAGCATTGGTTTTTCCATAATTTTATCAATCTTTAGGGCATTCTTCCACGGGCCTCCTCACCGGCAGCAGTGCTTGAAAACCTTTAATCTATACCATCGATGGGCGATAACCAAGATCTCCGGAAAAGCTTCCTTGAAACGGTGAAATTCGATGAAAAGGGACTGGTTCCGGCTATTGTGCAGGACCATGAGACCGGCAAGGTTCTCATGATGGCGTGGATGAACAGGGTGAGTCTCGAAATGACCCTTGAGAAAAAGAAAGCATGCTACTGGAGCCGCAGCCGCAAGGAACTCTGGCTGAAAGGGCAGTCTTCCGGCAACATGCAGGAGGTGCACGAGATCCTCATCGACTGTGACGGCGACACACTGATTTTGAAAGTCTCCCAGAAAGGCGGAGCCTGCCACGTCGGCTACCACTCCTGCTTCTATCGCAAAGCCAAAGCGGACGGCACGATGGAGATCTGCGACACGCTGATGTTCGACCCCGAAGAGGTCTATGGAAAAAAACACTGAGGCCGCCGTGAACAACCCGAAAGAGAGCGCCAAATCCCTCAACCGGACAAAGTCCAGGGCATCGATTCAGCAGATGTTCGACGAGGTTGCACCCACCTATGATTTTCTCAACCATCTCCTGAGTCTGGGAATAGACAACTACTGGCGCAGAACTGCAACAAACCGGGCCAAAAAGCTGCTCGCGCAGAATCCGGCGCCCGCAATTCTCGACGTGGCAACCGGCACCGGCGATCTGGCCGCCTCGATGTCACGCATAGCGGGAGCGAAGGTGACAGCACTTGACCTCTCGCCAGAGATGCTTGTGCTGGCCAGGAAAAAGTACCCGCACATCACCTTCCACGAAGGGTACGCCGAGAAACTGCCCTTTGCGGATGCGAGCTTCGATATTGTCAGCGCAGGATTCGGAGTCAGGAATTTCGAGGACCTTGAAGAGGGAATGCGCGAGTTCCACCGCATCCTGAAGCCAGGAGGCCACGCGCTCATCATCGAGCCGATGATACCGCGCAACGCCATGCTCAAAAAACTCTACCTCATCTACTTCAAAAACGTCCTGCCGAAAATCGCCGGACTCTTCAGCAAATCGACCTTCGCCTACGACTACCTCCCCCACTCGGTGGAGCAGTTCCCTCAGGCTGAAGCCTTCACGGCAATCCTCAAAAAAACAGGGTTCCGGAATGCCGAGTATATCCCCATGACCTTCGAGACCTCAATACTATACGTGGCGAGAAAGTAAAAGGGGGAATGGGACCCATGGAACCCTGGTTGACAAAATCCATAGTGTCAGTCCGTGTAAGTCCGTGAGTGTCCGTGTAGGTCCGTGCTCCTAAAATCCAAAATCCAGAATCTCCCCGTGCCTCCTAAAGCATTGCTTCGAACTCTTCCTCCGATATCACCCTAACCCCCAGCTTCAGGGCTTTTTCGAGCTTGCTGCCGGCGTCGCGACCGGCTACGACGATTGAGGTTTTTTTGCTGACTGAACCGACAACCCTGCCTCCCCGCTCGAGCACCAGTTCCGAGGCGGCTTCACGGCTGTGAGCGTCAAGCACTCCGGTAAAGAGTACCGAAAGCCCCTCAAAATTCCGGTTTATTTGTGATTTCGGCTCGGATGCGCGCATCTGAAGGCCCGCCTGCCGAAGCTTTTCGAGCAGCTCCCAGACCGGGGGTCTCTGAAAAAACTCACAGATGCTCCGGGCAACCACCGGGCCGATATCGGGCACCATGGAGAGCTCCTCCTCGCTGGCGTGGCGCAGCTTTTCCATGTCAGGGCAGGCACTTGCCAGCTCCCGGGCGGTGGCTCGACCTACATGGCGGATGCCGAGGGCGTAAAGCAGCCGTTCATAGCTTTTCCGGCGGCTCTCATCGATGGCACGCAAAACATTCTGTGCAGATTTTCGGCCCATGCGCTCAAGCTGCTCAAGCTGCGGCTCCTGCAGAAAGTAGAGATCGCCCGCGTCCCTGACGAGACCGCTGGAAACAAGCTGCTCAACCAGTGCCTCACCGAGCGTCTGAATGTCCATGGCGTGGCGCGATGCAAAGTGGAGCAGCCGCCCCCTGATCTGTGCAGGACATCCATCCTCGTTCGGGCAGTAGAAGCTGACCTCGCCTTCCGGCCGGACCAGCGCTGTTGCGCACTCCGGGCAAACGGTGGGCAACACGATTGCCGTGGCATCCATTGGCCGTTCATCTGGAACCGTCCGCTTGACCTTGGGGATGACCTCACCGGACTTCTCGATAATCACGCGGTCGCGGAGCATAACCCCGAGGCGCTCGAGTTCATCGAAATTATGGAGGGTGGAGCGCGAAACCGTTGAGCCGGCAAGGAGCACCGGCTGAAGCTCGGCAACCGGCGTGATGCTGCCGAGACGGCCTACCTGAAAGACCACATCAAGAAGAACTGTTTTGGCCTCCTCGGCCGGATATTTGTAAGCAATCGCCCAGCGGGGGCTTTTGGCGGTGGCCCCTATACGATCCCAGAGGGCAGTGTCGTTGAGCTTCAGCACCACCCCGTCGGTCTCATAGGGCAGACTCTTTCGCTGCTCCCTCCACTCTTCGATGAAGGCGATAATCTCCTGAAGAGACTGGCAGAGCCGGTAGTGCCCTCCGGTGTAGAATCCGAGCCGCTCAAGCTGGAGCAGCCTGTCAAACTGCGTGCCCGCGCTCTCCAGGGAACCCTTCAGAAAGTAGGCAACAAACTGCATTCTTCTCCTTGCCACCTCAGCTGAATCCTGAAGTTTCAGAGTGCCGGCCGTGGCATTGCGCGGATTGGCAAACCGGTCCTCATCCGGCCGGCTCTCGTTCAGCCGCTCAAAATCCTCACGGCGCATGAAGACCTCTCCTCGAACCTCCATCTCCCCCTCACACCCCTCCCCGGCGGGCAGGCGGAGCGGAATCGAAGGAATGGTTTTGATGTTCGGGGTGATATCGTCGCCCTGAATGCCGTCACCCCTCGTGGCGCCCCTGGCCAAAACGCCATCACGGTAGAGCAGGCTCACAGCCACGCCATCGAACTTCAGCTCCGCAACCATCGACCCCTCTTCGACCCCTTCAAGGAGAAGAAGCTTCCTGAGGCGCACCGAGAACTCCTCCACCTCGGCCGGAGAGTAGGTGTTCGAAAGGCTCAGCATCGGCTCGCGGTGCTGCACTGAAGGGAATACGCGGGTAATCGAGCCTCCAACACGCTGGGAAGGGCTGTCGGGGGTCGCCAGTTCGGGAAACTGCCGCTCAAGCAGGATGAGCTTTTCGAGCAGCATGTCGAAATCGTAGTCGGAGATTTCGGGTCTGGCCTCGAGGTAGTAGAGACGGTTGTGCCGCTCTATCTCCCTGCGGAGCCTCTCAGCTTCAAGGGCGGCATGGTTGAAATCAGTCATTGAGACGGGCCGTTAAGGGGAACAGGGTTATCGCGGCGGCATAAAAGCCCAGCCAGCCAGATTTTTCAGAAAGCCCACAGAGCCAGGCAGGCCGAGCTTCTCCCATGTCGCAATCAGCACTTTCGGATAGCGCATGGCGAGCTTCGACATCACCAGCATCAGCTCCTCGATGCGCATCTCATCGCGGAACATCGCCTCGCGGTAGTGCACTGGAAGTTCGTCGAGCACGATCATCACCTCGTTCATCAGTTCATTGACAAAATCCAGCTCATCGGTTGCGGGGTTGAAGCACATGAACTTCATGAGATAGGCCATTGAGGCGACATTGGGTTCATAGGCACTGATCCGCTCGAGGTGGCGTTTCTCGAGCGTGTCCTGACTTATAGCCCAGTCAAGATCGGCTGTCAGATGGTGCAGGTTGCGGACCATCGAGCCGAAACCGCAGAAGGTAAGCGGGGAGGCCAGAGAGGCCGCATCACCAAGAAGGATGATGCGATCATCAGCTATTTCACGAGTCCTGTTGAACCCGTCATGGCAGTATGCGGGAATGATGCCGTAGACCGGACGGTGGATGAGGAAATCCTTGCCCGGCCGCTTGTACTCATGGAGCCGCTTGAAGTAGCTCTCAAAAAGGGTGAGCAGCCTCTTGTCGTTCGGCGAATCAACCTCGTCATAAAAGAAAAGATAGGTTATGTACTTATCACCTTGAGCGGGAAATCCCTCCCAGATGAGCTGCCTCGTGCCGCCGGCGTCCGTTTCAGCCGGACCCGTGCTGACGAGAATCTCGCCCACGTCGGGGTCGGCATTCTCAAAACCGCTGGCAATGGTGCCGACCGTCGGGCAGACGTGGGTCTGCGCCCTTCCCCGGTTCAGCTGCATGGCAATCGGAGAGAGGATGCCCATCACGTCAGCCAGAACCTTCGCCCTGTAGTAGAAGGGGTGGCCTTCGGCGTCCATAACCCGAACGACGATATGATCTTCAAAACGGTAGCAGCAACTGAAGGTGGTCCGCTCAAGCACACGGTTTCCGGGTTTGGCCAGCACCTTCTGCCCGGCAAGACCGAGCAGCCTGTCGGTATCAACGGCGCAGTCGAGCACATTCTGCATGTAGAGCTTCTTCTGGCTGCCATCTGGCCGGTGGAATCCAACCCAGCCGGTCTTGTACTTTTTGACGATGAACGAATCGACCTCGCTTTCACTGAAAAGGCCTGCTGCGGAGAGCTTCACCAGCTCTTCGCGTGAGATGTTCCAGTCCCTGGTCGACTTAGCCGGCATGCGCCGGTCGAAAATCATCACCTTGCGGCCGTAGGTACCGGCCATCACCGCAGCATGGAGCATGCTGAGCGTACCGCCGGCATAGATAATGTCATACTCGCCGCTGATAACGGCATCCTCCGGCAGGCGCGCTCCGGGAAGGACAACCTCCTGGGAAGGCATCTTCACCCGCTCCCAGTAGCGGTCGAGCTCTCCGAGGTGCTGCAGATGCATTGCACCGTCGGGAAGCGCCGCAAAGCTCCGGTAGAGGTGCGGATGGGAGCGCTTGATGCTATCGAGTGACAGGGTCATGAGAAGTAAAGTATATATGTAAAGCAATCACTCCTGCGACTGCATGGCCATAGCTCCCCGGAGCTTCAGGTCGCTCTCTATCGTGCCATCGACAAGGTGAATCCGCCGGCCGGCACGGTTGGCGAACTCCTCGTCGTGGGTGACGACAATGATGGTCTGGTTGAGCTCGCGGTTCAGCCGGTCGAAAAGCTGATAGACATTGTCGGCAGAGCGGGAATCAAGATTGCCGGTCGGCTCGTCGCCAAGCAGCACCTTCGGCTCGTTGGCCAGCGCCCTTGCTATGGCGACGCGCTGTTGCTGTCCTCCCGAAAGCTGGCTCGGCTTGTTCGCATACTTGTTCTGGAGCTCTACCATGTCGAGCAACTGCATAGCACGCTGGCGAATCTCCTTCCGGCTCCGCCGGCCGTTGATCATCATCGGCATGCTGACATTTTCCAGGGCACTGAACTCGGGAAGAAGAAAATGGAACTGGTAGATGAAGCCGATCTTCTCATTGCGGATGCGGGTCATCTCCGTCTCGCTCTTCGCGGTAATATCCTCTCCGTCCAGCAAGACTTGACCGAAGGTCGGCTTGTCGAGCCCGCCCATGATGTAGAGCAAGGTCGACTTGCCCGAGCCGGAAGGGCCGGTAATGGCGATAAACTCCCCTGCCCCTATCTCAAGAGAGAGATTCGGGATGATGGTCTGGCGGATATCCTTTGAAAGCTCAAGCTCCCTGCGGATTCCCTCAAGCCGGAGAATTGGTTCGCTCATTCATTGGATTTTGAATTGTGGATTCTAAATTTTGGATTAGTCAACATCAAAATCCGGAATCATCTTTTAATAGACAAGTATAATGAAAAAAGTGGTGAACCTGAAGCACTGCGGGCATCTGCGGCAGACGGCCAAGTGCAATCTTCATTAAAGGATAACAACAAAAAAAGATTAACAATTGAGAACTTATTGCAAGGAATATTTGGATTATTTGAAAATAAATCCGACTTTTGGTTATATCGCGTCGTTCGTCCGACCCCCGATAACCAGTCGGGGAGATTCGAGAAGCGGTGGAAACAAGGATCTGTCAGGAAACACCTCCTTGTTTTTTTTATGTTTTGCAAGCAACAAACAATCCATCCAATCACAAACACGGAGTATCCGACTTATGAAAAAAATGAGATTCGCGTCCATTGCTACACTCTGCATGGTACCGGCGATGTTCTGGAGCAATGAGAGCTCTGCAATCCCGTCATGGGCAAGAAAGTACAACGTATCCTGTTACATGTGTCACTCCGGCTTTGCAAACCGCAACGCCACCGGTGAGGCCTTCATGAACAACGCCTTCCACCTTCCAGGCGGCGGAGACGAGGCTTTCACCAAGCAGGAGAACATCAAGCTGAGCGTTGACGACTGGAAAAAATCAGCTGACGCACCGAACTCCGGATCCATTCCCCAGTTCGATCCCTTGGCCGTTGCCATCAGCGGAAACGTCCTCCAGTACTCACACCCGGTCCACACCCCTGCAGGTGTCACCTCAGGAAAAATCCTTACTATTAACGCCCCGAGCACCCTGAGCCTGTTCTACGGTGCAACGCTCGGCAAAAGCTTTACCGTCTTCGGTCAGCTCAGCGGTCTCGGCACTGCTGTAGCAGAAGTCGACTCAGACGCAACAACAGTTTCGCAGATTGAGACCAACCTGACCCACAGTGTCAAGATGGTCTACGAAATCACCGAAGGTTTGGAAGTCGCACTCGGCAACAGCTTCGCTCACGGTGCATACAACGGCTACGTCTCGCAGGTCAACAACGTGCTTCCTGCACCGCAGACCTATGCGGAATTGACCTACACTGCTGGCGAAACCGGCGGCTACACCCTCACGGTCGGCACCAGTACCGGCGTCAAGTATAACTCAATAGACTATGTTGCTGGTTCGGCTAGAATCAATGACCTCACCTACGTTCGCGGCAAGATCAAGCTCATCGGCGCTGGCCTGCTCAGCGGCACGGGCGGCGAGTTCGGCGACAACTACCTCGGTGTCGACAACCAGCTCTCCATCGGTGGAGGTCTGACCAAAGCCAACAAAGCTGCCATACCAAATGGCTTCACCAGCACCAGCTATCTCGGCGAAACCCTGGTTTATGGCGGCGACATTCAGGCTGCTTACCACAACGTCGTCTTCGGCTTTGCTGCCAGCAAAGACAAAGACCTGAAGCTCAGCAACTACCAGACTGCGCTCGGCTGGTATGCACTTCCTTACCTCTATGCAAAGGTGACCTATGCAGACATCGCCAATGCAAGTGCTGTTGCCACACCTGGACTGGTCCACACACCGACCATCACTCCTTCTCTTGCATGGTGGGTTGCTCCGAACATCTCGCTGACCGGCACCTATGTGTACAGCCAGCGTCAGTTCCTGCCATCCAGACTACCAGCAACCGCGACCTCCAGGGCTAACACCTTCAACCTGGCACTCTCGGCTGCGTTCTAAGCAACTGTCCTCTTCGGTCTTCTGACCGGAAAAGCAGTGCCGCTTTTGAAAGGCAGGATCGTCACCCGACGTTCCTGCCTTTTTTTATTTCAGCAGATTATCTTTACTCCCTTCCATCACCGCAGCCGCACCGGGTTCACGATTGTGAAGAGTAACCGCGAAGAATTTGCAAAAGTCGAATGGTTTTTGTAGTATAAAAGGTTTGTGTGCATTATTACACAAAAGTATCCCGACCTATCATCTTATAACACAACAAGGAGAACCACCAATGTCCCGTATCATCTCTGCGGCCCTTTGCGCCCTCACCGTTGTCGCTATCAGCGCTGTCGATGCATCGGCTGCCTACGACGCAACCGCTGGTAAAGCAATCTATGATGCAAGCTGCTCAGCCTGCCACAAGACCGGCCTCGTCAACGCACCGAAAGTCGGTGACAAAGCAGCATGGGCACCTCGTATCGCTCAGGGCATCGACGTCCTTGTTGAGCATGCCGACAAAGGCTTCCAGGGCAAGAAAGGCACCATGCCAGCCAAAGGCGGCAAGGCCTCTTTCTCCACACAGGAAGTCGGCAACGCAGTTACCTACATCGTCGAGCAGAGCAAGTAAGCATCTCTCTTTCACTTTCAGCGATAACGCAAAAAAGGCCGGATTTTATATTCCGGCCTTTTTCTTTTCCCCAACTTACAACTTAGGGGACGTTCACAACAAATTCAACATAATTCTATCAATAAAATAGAATTGATTGCACGGCCGAACACGGAGTGACACAGCGGCAATGGCCGCTCTTAGGCCTTTGCGCGTGAAGTTTTCTGAAATGGTGTAGTTCTGACAATGCTCTGTTTTTTTAACGTTTTTCCGAGCATATCGGTATCGCGGACACAGCGCACGGAGCTCCCCTCAAACTTCTCTTCAGCAGTAAAAATGACGCTTGGGTGCTCGAAGTGCAGGAGCGCACACCAGGCCTGAGTCGCTGAGAACTCCGAAGATGACCAGAAGTAGGCGTTTTCACCCGCGAACTTGTACTCCAGATCGGTCATTCCCCTGAATCCTCCAGGCTGCGCGTTAAAGTTGCTGCTGTTGGTAGCGTCGTGATTGGGGTATTTCCAGGCGCCTGGCTCTGTAGACTTCATCTTTCCGCCGGCCACACTCTCTCCTCCGAGATTTTTCACAATGCTCTGCCACTCTTCAGCTGTTGGAACATGCCATCCCGAAGGAGCAAGGCCTCTGGGATCTTTGACAGCGAAGTAGTTATACATCTTGCCATATTTTTTAGCATTTGCCGGGTCGTTGCCGTAGTAGCACCAGGCACCCTCCCCTTTGGCACCCGCATCAAGCCACTCCTTGTTGGTTTTTGCGTATCGGATCCTGTCTCCGTTTCTGTATCTGGAAACATTCAAATTCTCCTTCATCCAGACCTGCCTCCCGATGACGACACTCTGGTAGCTCTGGCCGTCGATATCGACAGCATTCCCGGCACCGGCGGCCTGGACCCCGGTGGCAGCGCCCAACATGGCAAGGGCAAGGATAAGTAATGCATACATCGCGCTCATTCTCTTTTTCATGGTATTCCTCTCGTTTGGTTTTTTCTTCTGTTGATTTGATTATCTCTTCTTTCCCTGCATTTCGGAACAGTTCGGCAGGTGTTCCTGCTGATCTCGTTCTGGAATAAAGGTATCACCGCAACCCTTAAAGGATTTTTAAGCTCAACTTAAAAGAGAGAAAAAAATATCGGCGGGATATGAGATGCAGATCGGAGGCTGTGAGGGCAGGAGGTTAACGAAAAAAAGATTACAGAAGAAGATTGAAAACAAAGCCGACAAGCATGATTCCTGCTGCCACCACAGAGGCAAAAACAGCGATAAGGCGTGGTTTGAGCACCTTGCGAAGGATGATCATTTCCGGAGCCGAGAGGGCGATTACGCTCATCATGAATGCCATCACCGTCCCGAGCGCAGCGCCTTTTTCAAGCAACGCCTGCACGACCGGCAGGATGCCCGCCGCATTCGAATACATCGGAACCCCGATCAGCACGGCCAGAGGAACACTCCACCAGACACTCTTGCCCATGAGCGAAGCCATAAGGTTTTCTGGAACATAGCCATGAATTGCCGCACCGAGGCCGACACCTGCCACAATGTAGGGCCACACTTTCCCGACAATCTCGCGAACATGGCGAACCCCTTCCAGCATACGCATGGAGCTACTCATGGATGTTCCCTCCACATCATCGTCAACGCTGACGCGCTGCATCTTCTGCACCCACTCCTCCAGATAACGCTCCATCCGGAGTTTGCCGATCACCATTCCTGAAACAATGGCAACGGCCAGTCCCATTGAGGAGTAGAGCAGGGCGACTTTCCATCCGAACATGCCAAAAAGCAGCGCAAGCGCCACCTCGTTGATCATCGGGGCCGAAACAAGGAATGAGAAGGTAACGCCGAGCGGAACCCCTGCCTGCAGAAAGCCGATAAAGAGCGGCACAGCAGAGCAGGAGCAGAAGGGTGTGACGATGCCGAGCAGGGCGGCCATGATGTTACCGATACCTGTTCTGCGACCGGAAAGCATCGCTCGAGTTCGCTCCGGGGAGATGAAGGTGTGCACCACTCCCATGACAAACACCACTGCCAGAAGAAGCAGAAGCACCTTCGGCACCTCATAGAGAAAAAAGAAAAGCGCCTCGCCAAACGGGTTGCCTCTATAGACCCCGGAAAGCTGCAGCACCAGCCCTGCCAGAGCTTCAAGCCTGACGTAGAGAACTATCCAGAGCAACGACGCCGCAAGCAGGAGGGCACCAGATCCCAATGACTTCCCGCGGGAGTTATTCATCGTCCAAAGCTGTTTTTCAATTCAAAATCCGGAATCCAAAATTCAAAATCTCTCGAGAAAGATCAGGAACAGCATCCGGAAGGATTTTTTCCATTGCTGCCATGGGATGCCCCGCCACAACAGCAGCTGTGCTTCTTGGTCGTCAGAATCTCTCTGATCTCCTCATGGGAAGGAACGCGCCCCTTGCAACGAACTTCACCATCAACGACAAGGGCCGGTGTCGTGAGCACATTGTAGGCCATGATTGCCTGAATATCCTCCACCTTCTCCACTGAAGCCTCGATGCCATCCTTTTCAATGACAGCCTTTACCGCGTCTGCAAGCTGATTGCACGTTGCGCAACCGCTGCCAAGAATCTTTATCTCTTTCATGTACCTCTCCTTGTTATATGTGTGTCGCAAAAAACAATTAATCCAACAAATCCTTCCGTCTTGTCCACAGGCTACCAACTTCTCATGCCTACTGCATTTTCCACTACCCCGCCAACTCTTTGATTCGTGCAATTCATGGAGCCTCTTCCAATCTATGGGTTATGCAAACGTTAGTTTAGTTTGTTGTGAACGTCCCCAAAACTTTTTAGTGAAAATTCCTGCAATTCGTGGACCCTTTTTCTATAAAAAACCCCTCGAAGAGCTTATGTGCCTTACGCCAGCGCTCAAGGTTGATGCAGTACCGTACCTTCGGCGGGTTGATCTCCCCCTGGATCAGACCTGCCTCAAGCAGCGCTTTGAGGTGCTGCGAAATCGTCGACTGAGCCATAGGAATGACCTCCGTCAACTCCCCTGTGAAACAGCAAGCCTGCGAGGCAAGAAGCTTCAATATCTTTATGCGCACAGGATGACCAAGCGCCTTGGCAATCCCCGCCATGACCTCTTCCTCTCCGCTGTATTCAATCGACGTCCCTGTTCTCTGCATAATCTTTTTCATTAGTTCATCGCAAATATACGATTGATGCAAAGAAAATGCAATGCTCCACTGAAATCGGACAAGGGAACTGACACCGCCCTGCCAGCAGGGCTTTGTCACCTCTTCGTGGATTGGCGAAGAGTTTCTTTCGATCGAACACATGAGATTTCTCTCCCGACAAATCGGGACGAAATGACACAGAAGGAGGGCACAACAAAACGACTCAAAAGGGGTGGAATGAAAGGGCATCCTTATCTCAGCTCCATCGTCGTGTCACGGCGACAGAGGCGCCGGTCATCGGGGTTTCAGCATGCTCCGCATCCGGTAAAAGAGCCCTCCGAGAAGCTCCCTCAGCGCCGTCTCGGACTTGTCGAGCGAAGCGGCATTTGGCAGATAGCGCAGCACCGTTTTTCCGTATTTGTCCGAAGTCCGGTAGTCAACCCTGAAAGGAATCACTTCGAAACCGGCCTTTTCAAAGAGTATCGCCGCCCTTTGCATATGGAATGCGCTGGTGACCAGAATGATTTTTTTTGGCACTCCCGGCCCGAGAAGCTTCTTTGCTTCAAGCGCTTCATCGGCGGTATTTTCAGCATTGCCTGTCAGGCGTATGGCGGTGGCGGGAATGCCGAGTGCCACTGCCCGCCGCTCAAGCAACTCGCCTTCCGGCACCGCATCGGTCTGCCAGGGGAGCAATCCGCGGGTGAAAACAAGCTGGGAAGCCCTGCCTGCCCGGAAGAGCTCGATGCCAGCCTCGAAGCGGTCCGCGGCCCCGTTCCACTCGCCTCTCGGTGCCCCTTTCACCTGCTCAATCATTCCGCTGAGCACAACAATGGCATCCGCCCTGGGAAGCGTTGTGACCGGGACGCGAGAAGTCCCCCCCTCAACAAAACGCATCAAGCCATCACCAACCACCGGCATGCTGAACACCCATAGCCAGAGCACTCCATAGGAGAGCAGAAGCCGTTTTTTCAGGATAATGCCCAGAAGCAGGCAGATAATGCTGACCCCCAGAGGGAGCAGCAGCATCGGAAGAATTTTATTTAAAAGCAGCACGATGACCTTTTTTTGTGAAGAAATTTGTGAAAAAAAACAAGTTCAACAACAAGTTATCGAAAAATCAATTAGCAACCCATAAAGGGGACGTTAGTGACAAATTGCACAAACCAGGCACCACACAGGATCCCTTTTGCATGATGAAAGAGTGACCCTCCCTTCCCCAGCCCGACGTATGAAGAGCTTGTTGAAATTCAGATCTCGTTCAGTGAGGCCACATGTTCTTTTAAAGCAGAAAACATCTACTACCGCGCTCTTCTTTGTTAACCGTGCGTTGCAAAAACAACGGGCGGAACTTTCAAAGTCAACCATGCACGTTTGTATAATTTGTCACTAACGTCCCCTCACCCGCGTTGGCTAAATACGGCCAAAAAGAGTACCTTTGTGGTATAAACTCTTGCGGCATGAAACGTTCAGGAAAAAAAGTCTGCTTTATGACCGGCGCTTCGGGGCGTGTCGGCAGCGAAATAGCCTTGGCCGTTGCGGGGCAGGGGTACACAGTGTTCTTTACCTGGCATGGCTCCCAGAAAAAAGCCGAGGAAACTCTTGAAAAAATCCGATGGATAAGCCCCGAGTCGGGGATGGTGCGGTGCGATGTCTCGAAAAAAGGCGAGATTACGAGCGCGTTTGCGGAGTTCAGCCAGCAGTTCGACCGTCTCGACCTCCTCATTGCAAGTGCATCGAATTTTTTCAGCACCCCACTGCCTGATGTCACCGAAGAGGAGTGGGACAGCCTGGTCGACACCAATCTTAAGGGAACCTTCTTCACCATGCAGGAGGCGGCACGCATCATGCGGAAACAGCCGTTTCTCTCCCGCATCATCACCATGACCGATATCTCGGCCGATCTCGTGTGGTCGGGCTTTGCGCCCTACACCGTATCGAAGGCCGGCATCCAGCACCTGACCAGGATTTTCGCAAAATCATTCGCGCCGAATATTCTTGTCAACTCGATAGCTCCCGGAACCGTGACCCCGACCCCCAAGGAGGGAGCAACGCCACAGGAGGAGTTGACAGAAAAAATACCGCTCAAGCGACTGGGCGATTCGCTCGACATTGTCAAAACGCTCCTCTTTCTGCTCGAAAGCGATTACATCACAGGGCAGGTAATCAATGTCGACGGCGGAAGGCTGCTGAAATAACAAGGCCTCCAGCACCGCCCGTGCTATCGGGTTGATGGCAAGAGCGTGTTCGATGTAAAGACCATATTGTTTTTATATATTGCATTCAGGCTCAGTTACTGAGATGCAACTACAGCGCACACAACTACCATGGCACAGGAAGTCCCGGTTACCATACACAGCCCAGAGACAGCTGATCAGCCGAGGGAGCCGCAGCATGAATCGAACATTCCCGATCAGATCAAAGAGATCGGAGCTGCCCTTTCCGACGCCTTTGCTCGCTTCAAGGAGAGTGAGTCATATGACCGCCTCCTGCAGGGAGCTGACACCGCAAAAGAGTTTATCAAAAAATACCCGACTCAGGCGATGCTCTATGCCTTGGGAACCGGGGCGTTTTTCGGGCTTCTCATGAGAAGAAAGCGATAAGGCCATGATGAACCGTCAGGAAGAAACAGAGAGCCAAAAGAGGGTGCCAAAAGAGAGGCGCGGAGGAATCCACACCATCCTCAACGAAAGTGTTGCATCTACATACAACGACGTTACGACCATTATCGAAGCAAAGATTGAGCTGCTGAAGATTGAGATGTCGGAAAAGATCGCCGTTATCTCCTCCGTGGTCATTCTTGGCGTAATTCTGATCATCGGACTCGCCTATCTGCTCACTACGCTGGCCCTCTGCTCGGGAGAGCTTTTCGGCCATACCTACCTCGGCTTTTTGCTTGTCGGCATGGTCTTTCTTTTGGGTTTCCTGTTTTTCTCCAAAGCCAAGCCGCTGCTTCTAAAAACCATGATCCAGAACATCCTTTTATCCGTCCATGACTACAAAAAATGAGCAATTGCACAGCATTCAGGCAAGAATAGAAGAGCTGCAGAACACCATTGAGGAGAAAGAAGCGCAACTCAAGACCAGAGGACGTCACCTCAGAGAGGAGCTGGAGGGTGAGCTTTCACCCGACAAACTCATCAGAAACCACCCGTTTCAGGCTATCGGACTCTCTTTTGTAGCCGGACTCCTCGTCACCCGCGCGCTTAAAGGAAAAAAAAGCCGGCGCCCAGCAGCAACCGGCGAAGCCTGCACTGTTGTGGAAGCGGCCCCCTCCGCCACATCAACGGCTCTCGCTGGCATTGGCCTCGAGGTGCTCCGCTCCGCAAAAGATCTCGGGATCGGCTATCTCCAGCGATACATCGACCGGAAAATCAAATAGCGATTACCCCGCAGCCCCTCTTTAGCGGAACCTGATTGGCAGAACTCACTCTGCAACGCCACCTTTCCATGGGCCAATCCCGGCAAAACCCGCACATCAAGAGAAGAGTGCTACCCTTTTGTTGCAGAAATTCCGTACCTTGTCTGGTGCAAGAGCAGATGTTGCTGCAACCCGGGGGCACTGCCTTTATTTCCAAACGGATTGATGCCTTGGCATTGCACTCCGACTATTGACAATCAAGCCAAACAGTATTGTGTTTCAGAACAAAGAGCACTTTTACGTCAATCGGAATGCCAGAGAACTTTTTCATCTGACCGATCCCGAGTTCCTCTCGCTTCCCTCCAGCGGTCGTGAAAGCTTCAAGAAAGCCGAAGATCAGGCCCTCGTCATCAACGATTATCTCAAAGAGAAAAAGGGCGAAGAGGCAAAACCTGTGCTTCCCGCCCAGCTGCACGGGATGAAACTGCTGCACGAGCTGTTTCACTACATCATGACGCGCTCAATGACATGGCGTCAGCCGGACCTGCTCGAAAAGGTCTACTCAAAACTTGCCGAAGAGCTCTCTGTGGAGGGTTCAGCACAATATCTGACTCGTTTTCTCAAGGCATTTCCGACACAGAAAATATATTGCGGCTTTGAAACTCCCGAGGAGTGGCTGAACCGCGAAAACAAGCGGGCTGGCGTGCTCGAGGAGTCGTTCCTCGTCTGGCTGAACAACCAGAACCCCGCGCTTGAGCAGTTTTCCGATCTCTTGACCGACCACTCGCTGATGCGCGAAGAGGCCTATCGGAAGCTGATTTTGACCATGCAGGGTTCCATGAAGGAGATGGGGCCTGTGGGACCTGGCGGCCTTGACCTAGCCGAACTGCTCACCCAGCCCATCCGCCACGCTCCGGCATCGATCCTTGAACAGCTGCGATTCATCAGGCTGAACTGGAACTCTCTGCTTGAGGACTCCCCGTTCTGGGAGTTGCTGGACGGGGCAATCGACTTTATTGAGGATGAGGACAAATATCTCTTTTTCGAGCAGATTGCCAGAGAGCGAAGTGCCGAGCAGGATGGACACTGGTTTGAAAAAGAGGCCCATATTCCCAGCTACAGCTCGCTCGACGATGCCCCTGCAAACTACTCGACGGACTCCTCATGGATGCCTGAGGTGGTCATGCTTGCAAAAAGCACCTATGTCTGGCTTGACCAGCTGAGCAAGATCTACCACCGCCCGGTGCACCGTCTGCAGGACATTCCCGATGCCGAGCTTGACATGATGGCTGACCGCGGGTTTACCGCCCTCTGGCTGATCGGGCTCTGGCAGAGAAGCCAGGCTTCACAGAAAATCAAGCAGATGCAGGGCAATCCGGAAGCGAAAGCCTCTGCCTACGCTCTTGAGAAATATGAGATCTCCGATGACATCGGCGGCTATGAAGGGTACCTCAACCTCCGGCACCGGACGATGATCCGCGGAATCCGCCTTGCCAGCGACATGGTCCCGAACCATACGGGCATGGATTCGGAGCTGGTCAGGGATTGCCCCGACTGGTTCCTCTCTTCCAATACTGCGCCATATTACAACTACTCCTATACCGGCCCGAACCTCTGCAGCGACTCGCGCTACGGCATCTACCTCGAGGATGGATACTGGAACCGCTCGGATGCTGCCGTGACCTTCAAGAGGGTCGACTACCTGACCGGCGACACCCGATATATCTACCATGGCAACGACGGCACCAACATGCCGTGGAACGATACCGCACAGCTGAACTTCCTCTCGCCTGAAGTGCGTGAGGGTGTCATACAGCAGATCCTGCATGTTGCCAGGATGTTTCCCATCATCCGTTTTGATGCGGCCATGGTGCTGGCAAAGCGGCATATTCAGCGCCTCTGGTTCCCGCTCCACGGCCATAGTGCTGGAGTCCCTTCGCGTTCTGCGCATGCGATGAGCATGGCTGATTTCGATGCGGCCATTCCCGAGGAGTTCTGGCGCGAGGTGGTGGATCGCATCCACAGCGAGGTCCCCGACACACTGCTTCTTGCCGAGGCATTCTGGATGCTCGAGGGCTACTTCGTCCGGACGCTCGGCATGCACCGCGTCTACAACAGCGCGTTCATGCACATGCTGAAGAAGGAGGACAATGCCAGCTACCGCTACCTCATCAAGAACACCCTTGAATTCGACGCTGAGATTCTGAAGCGCTATGTCAACTTCATGAACAATCCCGATGAGGATACCGCTATTGCCCAGTTCGGCCGTGGTGACAAGTATTTCGGCGTCTGCGTGATGATGCTGACCATGCCGGGACTGCCGATGATCGGACACGGACAGGTGGAAGGATTCACCGAGAAGTACGGCATGGAGTATGCGAAGGCCTACTATGACGAACACCCGGATGAACACCTTGTCAACCGTCACTACCACGAAATCTTC
This sequence comes from Chlorobiaceae bacterium, assembly GCA_037142155.1. Lineage (GTDB taxonomy): Bacteria > Bacteroidota > Chlorobiia > Chlorobiales > Chlorobiaceae > Chlorobium. Next base: position 28,305 of record JBAXBE010000010.1, on the reverse strand, counting down.
CCGATCATGAAGAAGCGCCCCCTCTTTGCCGAGGTGCGCCACTTCTTCCTCTACGATGTCTATTCACCCGCCGGTGCGGTCAATGAGAATATTTTCGCCTATTCGAACCGGCTTGGCGATGAGAAAGCACTGGTGGTCTTCAACAACTGCTTTGAACAGGCGACCGGATGGGTCAGCATGTCGGTAGGCTACCTGCAGGACGGCGAGATTCGCCAAAGCTCCCTGCTCGACGGACTCAACCTCAGCCATCAGGACGGCACCTATGTAATCTTCCGCGACCACGCCAGCGGCATGGAGTTCATCCGCTCAAACCGCCAGATTGCCGAGCAGGGGCTCCTCGTTGCGCTCGATGGCTACAAGTACAATGTTTTTCTTGAATTCAGGGAGGTCCGCCCTTCAAGGATGAGGCCTTACGACCGGCTTGCGACCGAGCTCAACGGTGCCGGAACCGATTCGATCGAACGGGCCGTGCTCACCATGAGCCTCTCGCCCCTGCACAGGCTGATTACAACATCGCTGTCGTCCGAAGGTCTCATGGCGGCGGCTCTCGAACAGCATGAAAAGAAGGGAACAACGGCGCTGGAAAAGGCGATTGAAGCACTCATGTCAACCGTTGCCGTGCAGTTCAGTGACCTCATGGAGAAGCCTCTCTCGGTCCCTGAAGGAGTTGCGGAACAATCTTCTGCCCGCTACCGCCGGGCTTCTGCAATTGCATCCAGGTTGCCCGCTCAGGCGGAGTCAAAAAAGCTTCAGGCAGCGCTTGGCCTCAGCAGTGATGAGGGAAAGGGATTCTTCACAATAGCCCTTCACTGGATCGTCCTTGACGCCCTGCAGGAGATGCTCGCCGCGGAAGGATCACTGCAGCTCAATATCGTCGACGACTGGCTTATGAGCGGGGCCCTGGCATCTCTCTATCCCGAAAATGGGCTTATCGGCATTCCCGCCGACCAAATAGCCGACCTGCTCTGCTGCCTGCTGTCAAGAGTGGGATACGCCCCGGAGCACTCCCTTGAGGCCGCACTGCACACACGCCTGAAGGTGCTTTACAGCTCAAAAAGCGCGCATTTCTCCAGGATCATGCAGTTCGATGAGCGGCACCAGAAGTCATGGTTCCGCGAACACCGCTTCAGCGTGCTCATGGCATGGCTCTCGCTCAGCGAGATGCTTGAAGAGAGTGCCGGGAAGCCGGAGCGGGAAGCAAAAGAACCGCCGACAACCATTGCTGGCTGGGTGGAGACACTTGAAAAAACAGATCTCGAGGCATTCCTCTCCGGCTATGAGATGGGAGAGATGATTCGCCTGAACGCTCTGGAGCTGAAGAGCGAAAAGCCATAGGGTTCTGGTCTGAACGTCATATAACAGCAAAAGCCCGGGATGAACCGGGCTTTTGCTTGTTAGTGACAGACGGATCTTCACCTAGAAGCCATAGACTGCAAAGACACGATAGGTGTTGATGAGCAGACCGGCAAGGTAGAGAAGTCCGATGATGGTGAAGACAGGGCTCTTCTCCTCTCTTGAGGCACGGTGATCAAGGAAGGGAATGAGTGCCCAGAAAATCGCACCGGCAGTGACAAGAATAATGGCGATGAACTCACCGTTCGGAAAGCTGAAATCTTTCAGGAGAAGGAACTGCGCCCAGAAGTACCACTCAGGCTTGATGCCCATCGGTGCCGGTGAGAGCGGGTCCGCCTTGAGGCCGATCTCTCCGGGGTAGACCCATGAAAGATAGATGATGAGACCAAAACCGAGCATCCAGCCGATTGCGTCCTTGGCCATGAAGGTCGGGAAGAACTTCTCGTATCCCTTCACCAGACCCCTCTCCTTGTAACCGATAGGCGTCGAGGTGCCGTGAATCTGAACAAGCATCAGGTGGGCTGCAAGCATCAGAAGAAGAAGGCCCGGAAGCATGACAACGTGCAGCGAGAACATGCGGGTCAGCGTTTCGCCGGTAACGGCCTCGCCACCGCGCAGAAGGTTGACGACAAGGTCGCCGCCCGGCATCACCTTCGGAACCTCTGTACCGACCTGGGTCGCAAAGTAGGCAATCTCATTCCAGGGAAGCAGGTATCCGGTAAAGCCGAAACCGAGGCAGAGGACAAAGAGCACCGATCCGCTCAGCCACATCAGCTCGCGCGGCTTGCGGTAGCTCTTCATGAAGAAGGTGCTGAAGAGATGGATAAACACCATCATGATCATGAGGTTGGCCGACCATGCGTGGATCTGGCGGATCAGCCAGCCGAAAGAGACCTCTTTCTGGATGAAGACGAAAGAAGCATAGGCATCGGCTTCGGTCGGCTTGTAGTACTGCAGAAGAAGCAGGCCGGAAACGACCTGGATCATGAAGAAGAAGAGTGCGAGCCCACCGAAATAGTAGAAGAAGGAGAGGCGGTGCTTTGGCACTTCCTTTTTCTTCAGATAGTCGATGATCGGCAGCACAACATAAAAGCGCTCTCTGAACCACGCGCCGATATCGACGGTGCGGAACTCCTTGAGGGGATTCGAGCCCTGTCGCTCAACAGGCGGTTTGTAGACTCCGCCACCTGCGGGTTGTTGCTTTGCCGGCGCTTTTCCAGCCAAAGCGTTCTCATTGTTTTCAGCCATGTTTCCTGACTCCGTTGATTTTCAAGATTAGATAATTACGATTTGAAAACGACAAGATTATCTCCATCGACCCTTGCCTTGTAAACCTTGAGCGGCCTGGGCTGCGGGCCGGAGATGATTTCGCCTGTCTGCTTGTATTTTGCACCGTGGCAGGGGCATGCAATCTCGTTCCCCTTGCTGTCCCAGTGCACAAGGCAACCGAGATGGGTGCAGACTGCGGAGCATGCCGTCAGCTTGCCGCCGCTGTTGACAACCAGAACCTTGTCTTCATTGAAAGGGTAGATCTTGCCGCTGTTTTCGGGCACTTCCGAGGCTTTGCCGACAACCAGCTCATTGACGCTTTTAACAACCTTGACCGGTGGCGTAAGGTATTTCACTACCGGATAGAGACCTGAGACTGCAACGACGGCTCCGATGCCAGCGACAGCTTTTGCAAGAAAACTGCGACGCTCGAAATCGACATCATTCAGCTTCTCATCTCGGGCTTTGCCTGCGGATACCGAACCGGATGAAGAGAGCGGAGCGCCATCTCCAAACGTGCCCATCCTGGACGGACTCTTGAAATTACCTTGTTGTGCCATTACGATCCCTCTCCTTTTTAAAGGTGTTATGATAAATGTCAAAAGGCCAACACCGCCCGGCAGTTTGGCATAGCCCATAGGGTAGAAACTGGTCCATATCCTGCCATGAAAAAGTCATCTGAAAATCAGCTGGACGATTGATGAGGTGAAGTTATGTTTTTTTACATAGGAATCCAATCAAAAGTATGCTTGACGCTGTTATAGCTCCGGTACATGACGGAGGGCTCGCCATCCCTCCATACGCGGCTTCGGGTGAACAGCCTCAGGAAGGCTGACTGAAGGCGATTCGGGTTGAGAAACTCGGAAATTCCCCTGATGCCGTCGAAGGTCCGGTTGTCGACATTCAGGGAGATGGCCGACGAGAAGCGGAGGTAAAAAGGGCCGGAATCAAGCACCCTGTCGTGACGGATACAGAGGCTGACATCCTCGGCGTGCAGCCCAAGCTCCCGGCTGTGAAGAGGCGCAAACAGCCCCCGGCTGTAACTCTTTTCGCTGAAGCTTACACTATCGAGCACTCTATGCGAATCGGTCGTATTATCGTGCAATAAAAGGAGCGTAAGCGGCTTGTATCGATTGTTGCGGAAAAAGATGACATAGTAGATCAAGTCAAACGGGCCGGAAAAAGCTCTCCCCCAATACCAGCGGGAAACGTACTCCTGCATCGGCCTCATGCCGAGATTGTGGTCATGGTAGCCTGTCGCCTTGACGGGAATTTGCTGAAGCTCGCCGCTGCGTGTGTCACGAATCCTGATCTTGCCGGTGACGTCAGCTTTCGGGACGCTCAGCAGCCACTGGTGAAGCGGGACCTCGCCGCAGTTGTTCCCGTCCTTTTTCTCGAAGCTTATCCTCCTTTTTGAGGCAAAGACGATCTCTGCCTTGACCTCTTTCTGGCGGGCCGGAAAGGTGAAATCGACCTCAAGGCGGTACTCGTCCCGGAGTGCGTCATGGGTGAAGCTGTTTTTTTCGAAGCGGACACCGATTTGGGAACGGCTGCTCTCGAAGAGACCATTACGCCCCTCCTTGATAAAGTTTATCGTCTCAATGCCGTTTTCATAGAGCTGAAAACTGAAGCTGGAGTAGTCGGAAGGAAGCGGTGCCGATGAGTCAGTATTGGCCCCGTTCGAGCGCCATCGCTCATAATGGTCGGTGTAGTATGGGGAAAAAGGAAAGCCGGAGAACCAGATAAGCACAAAAGAGAGGCCGCTTGAGGGATCCTCGGCATCGAAGTACCACCACTCGTAAGCACCCGGATCACGCATGTCGTGCCAGACTTCCTGAATGAGTTCAGTGGTAATATTCATAACGGGGGCCAATGAGGTTCAGTCCGGTACGCATAGGATCGGTATCGGGTATCGATAAAAAGTAGGAAAAAAGGAGCGGGGAAGAAAGTTTTTCACGAAGCGGCACTCTGCAAAGTGCCTGAGGCGAATCGGCACGCCGGAGAGCGCCTGAGTGCGGTGTGGACAGAGAGGGAACCGAAGATGCAGGTTTTAATAGGCTCATCGAGCATCCGAAAAAAATTATATCCCCAAAAAGATCCCCAAAAAATAAAAAACCCTTCGTGGACGAGACGAAGGGCACGAGGAGATGACGCGACGCTCGACCGGCAGAAGCCGGATCATGCACAGCTCATCAGAGTCAAAGATACGCTCTTTTTCTGGAGAAAAAAAAGGGGACCCGTTTACTGGTCGTCAGCCTTTTTTGATGCAGCTGATTAGTCCGACAACCGTCACGCCGGTGGCGATGATGTGCTGTTGCAGGTCTGGCGCAATCTGAACGCCGGCCGCCGTAAGGATGGCCGCAATGCCCTGCCATGTCGAGGGCTCCATGAGTCGTGCAAGAATCCAGTCCATTACTATATAGGTTTGGTTGGTAAAGTCTTTCCGGCCTGAAAGTCCTTGATCGTCAGGCCTGCCGTGTACTGAAAGTGCGGTTTCTCCCGAAACGTCAGCCAGTCGCCCGCCCATTCAAGATCGCATGACTTGCCCAGCTCTCCGATTTTGTGCCATAGCACCTCGTCATCCCAGACGGGTTTGCCCTGCATGGGCACCACGTCAAAGGCGACGCAGTACTGGTGAAAGCTCTGGCCGCCGCGTGCATTGGTGACGATACGACCGGGCTTCGTCCGGCCTTGCGCATAGATCGAATCTTGGCACTCCTTGTCTCGGTAGGTGCTGGTGATGATGATCTGGATGCCGTGCGCCCGGCACAAGGCCACGAACTTCACGCACCGGCTCTGCACGTCCGGGTGCAGGTCGCTGAGTTTTCGGGAATCGATCATGGGGTCAGTGGTTCATGTCGTGTTGCGCCTGAATGGCGGCGTGACTGATCTCAAGCTCCTTGAGTCGACCGAACACCTCTTTCATGCTCTCGGCCAGCATGCGCTGCGTCTCGCTTATCCGGGCCAAGTTTTCCGAGGTGTGCTGTATGGCAAGGCTGACCTCGAGCTGTTGGTTTTTGTTCTGCGCCGAAATGGCAAACCGGCCAAGCCAGCCTGAGACGCCCACCAGCGTCAACACCAGCCAGCCGGAAACGGTCAATACGTCACTTAGTTCTATCTGCATGTGGGGTATGGGGGTTATGTTCAGCCGTAGTGTACTGCCGCCACCACCCAATGGTCAACGCAAAAAAACACATTCAAGCCGGCAGCATGGCGATTTTTTGCTGTTTGATGCCCGCATTGACGCCGCTCCGGGCCGTGGCCGTGCAGATGTAGTTGCCGCCGATGCCGCCCGCCGGGCTTTGCCAGTAGTAGTACCAGATGCCGGAATCCAGCGATGCCTGCTGACCGGTGACGACCTCGGTGCCGTCCGGGTCGATGATGCTGATGAGGACGTCATCGATGGTGTTGCCGCTGGCCGCAACCGTGACGGCGATCTCCATGGTGGAGCCAAGAATTGACATAAGGGTCTCTCAGGTTTGTCGTTTTTGGATGATGATCTTTATCGGCACGGCGTCCGTGTGGCGTGCCCTCATGGCAATCCGATCGCTCACACTGCACCTCATGGTCAACAGATTCTTGGCCGTCACCGTCCCGATGGTGATGAAATAGTCCTCCTCGATCAATGAGTCACTGACAGAAATCCCGTCCGATACCGTCATGGCAAACCCGAACCATGCCGTGTAACTGTCCGCAACCCCGACGCCCTCGGTCGGCATCGTGATCTCCAGCGTGCTGGTGTCGATGAGGCTCCCGGTATCGGACACACTCAAGCCGGCCGATTGCAGCGTGGTGTCCGTGCCGGCAAGGTACTCGACGAGAGCGCAAGCCGCCGCACCGATTGCCGCGTCCCCGACAGAAGCTGTCTCCGAAACCCTCACATCGCCAGCACGGCCGAGCGTCTCACTGGTGGAGATCCCGTCCGTGACCGTCACGCTTCCGGCCGCCGCCGTGGTGTCAGTAACCGAGACCGTTTCTGAGACCGTCAGGTTTGCACTCTGCGATGCCGAGTAGGTGTCTGTGGTGGTGGATGATTCCGTTGCCCGGAGGCTCACGCTGACTGATGCGGAATCCGTACTTGCGGCCGTCTCGCTGGTCGTCACGCTTCCGGCTGCCGCCGTGGTGTCCGACGTCGTGAGGCTGTCCTTCAGGGTATAGCTCGGCGCAAGCGTATCACTGAGCGTCATCGTTTCCGAAACCGTCAGGCTCGCCGATCCTGCCAGAGTCTCGATGGCTGTCACAAGCTCAAGGTATGTCTGGCCTCCGGCGGTCGTGTCCGATGCCGTGACGCTGTCCGATACCGTCATGGCAACTGACGCCGTAACGGCTTCGATCCCGCTGGTAGCGTCCGACAGAGAAATCTGGCCGGACGCCGTCATGGTGTCGCTGGACGAGCAGGCGTCTGTTTGTGCCGGTCTCGATGCCATAGCGCTCACAACGTCCGTGGCCGTCACGCCATCGCTCTGCCCGGCGTTCGCACTGCTGGTCAAGGAATCTGCCGCCGTACTGCCGTCACTGATGGATGCCGCCGCTGAAATCGCCACAGTGTCGGTGACGCTGGTCGTTTCAAGCGCCCCGCTGAACACTGATTCGCTTGACGGCGCAGCCGTCACCGTGTCGGTCACAGTCACTGATACTGCCTGAATCGCCGCATCACCGACCGAAAGCGTCTCGGTGTAGGTTGCCGAATATCCGCTTGAGTTGATGTAGGTGTCGGTACCGGTCACCGTGTCGAGAACCGCATATATTGCCGATGGGGTGACTGAATCCGATGAGCCCTGCGTATCGACCAAGACAACAGCGGCGTCGGCCTCTACGGCATCGGCAGTCGGTATGGTGTTGGAAATAAAGCCCGTCAGCGAAGGAGCAACTCCCTCCGCACTCGTTACTGTTTCGGTGAAGGTTGCCGAATATCCACTCGCGCCAGAGGTATTGACATTATCCCATATAACGGTTGTTCCGGTGGCCTCTGGATTCCATGTCCCGGCTTGGAGAGCGATCTTGGTGTCTGTTACCGCAATCGGGTTTACTTCACTCCACCGATTCGTCCAAGTCGTGTAATCGGGAGAAGTATCCCAATAGGTAGTTCCAGCGGATTCCCTTATCCGCAAATATCTGTGGTTAGTAGCAGAATAGGGAAGACCTGATCCGACTTGAGTATTGACACCAGCAACCCTCTCCCAAGCAGAGATGGTATTGCTATTGATATCAAAGTAAACCGCATCAGACGTACCGGTTGGCTGTATGATGTAAAAAACGACCTCCAAGCTCGCAAGGCTCTGATTACCCGCATTAACAAGTTCAACAGTAGTGTTTGAACCCGTTAAATCCACATACATATTTGACTGCGCCATGTAATAGGATGTCCCTGAAGCAGGAATCGTAATGTTCAGCTTTTGGCTGCTTATTGCGATATTGGCATCCACCGTCCAACGGCTCAAGTCTCCGCTAAAGTCATCTTGAAGTTGTTCGGCTTTTAAAACAACCCTATCCGTTGCCGTTTCAGCGTCGGTCAGTGTACCGGAATAACTGTTTGAAGGGCGCAAGGAAACAATCGCACCGATATTGATGCCGGCCGTGCTTGGCGTGGCCGTTGAATCGCCGGTCGCCGCCGCCGTCGGCTGCGTGTAGGTGGAGATGGCGATCTCCGTGTAGGTCGAATAAGCCGAGTCGACCCGCTCTGTCCAGTTGGCCGCCGCGATGTTCGCGGTAGCCTCAAGCGACCACGTGTAGTTACCGATGGGTGTGCCAAACATGGCCAGCAGGACATTGTTTGCCGTGACTGGCGTGATGCCGGTCGTGCCGTAGGTACCAGAAGCATTCCTGCGGATGGATGGCGTGACGTCGAGCGGTGTGGTCGTGTCGACACCGGCGTGTCCGATAGCCGTCACCTGCGTGCGGGTCGTGCCGGTGAAGCTCCATGGCCCGGCATTGGTGCTGGAGTTGTAGAGCGCCCAGAATATCTCGCCACGACCACTTGTGCCGGATGCTGAGTTTATGCGTGTCCAGCCTGTCGGCGCGGTCGTTGTGCCCGAAGTCGCCCGGTCGATCTTGAAGGCAATGAGAATATCGCCCGTGACCGATCCCGTCGGGGCAGAAAGCGATGCGCTGTTTGTGCCGCTCGCCGTCGATGTCGCCCTGTACGAGATTGCCATGGGTGATAGGGTTGTGGGTGCAAAAAATCAGCCATACGTCCGGGGAGGAATGGTAACCTCCCCTCGCGTCATGGCCTGTTCAGCCAAGGATGCCCGGTCTTAGCTGAACTGGAACTTGTAGGTCAGGGTCAGGCCGAACCCGTTTGAGGTGTTGATGGCCGAGAACACCTGCCGGCCGAGCAGCACGCCGGAACTGGCCGCATTGAGTGCGCCAAGCTCCGTCACAGCCTTCGCCCCTGTCGCTGTCCATGTGTAGGTGAGCTGGAGAGTGTCGTTGGTTACTGTGGTCGTCTGCCGCGATACGGTTGCCGCTGCCCGAGCAAGGCCCGTGTCAGTGATCTCTGACTGGAGAGCGGTGTCGCCGATGGCCGCCGCTGTTGTGCCGATGCCGACAGCGAGGTAGGTGAATGCGGTTACTGCGCCGGTGTTGCCGACAAGTCCGGCGATGGCCGCCTTGCCTGCTGAGGTGATGAGGTTCTGCATCTGGCGGCTCTCGACCAGATTGCCCTCAAGGTCGTGCATTTCGAGGATGAACTGACCCGTGATTTTCAAGGCCGGTTCGGATGGCGTGAAGCTGACGCTCGGGGTAATGGAATCGGCGGCTGTTATGGTGGTGTTGCTCATGATGGCAGTCCTGTGTTTGGTTCAAGAAATTTCTTACAGGATATGCCGCCGAGGCGTCAATGGTCAACGCACAAAATCACGCGCTCGTCGCTTTCAGGAGAAACGACACGTTTGCCATGGTCGTGTCCTGCACGGCCGGAGCCACAACCGTCAGCACTTGGTTGCTGCTGAAGCTCGTCGCCGACCCCGAGAAAGTGACCACTCCGCCGGTGGAAACGCTGGCCGTGGCAAACTGCACATTGTTTTTGCGGATCGAAAAGACTGCCGTGGCCGTCGGGTTCGTGCCGACCGAGGCGATGGAGCCCGTCAAGTTTGCCGGAAACAGCAGCGCGGATGGCGCGATGTAGGTCGTGATGATGGCCCCGGCCGCCGGCATGCCGGAAACGCCAGCCTGAATGCTGATGGCCTGAACACTGCCGGCACCCGTCACCGCATAAGTGTAATCGGCAACATCAGCCAAGTCTTCGATTGCCAGCCCGAACACGTTGTAGCTGCAAAATTTCAGGTGCAGGGTCGTGCCGTAGTAGCTTGAGTTCGGGATGGTGTACTTATAGACCGACGATCCAAGAAACCCGAGCCTTGCGCTGGTGGAATGCGCGGCCGCACTGGTGCCATACATGCCTCGCACCAACCCGGACAGGGTGTACTGGTACGGCCCGGTCAGGGTCGCTGTGGTATAGGCGAGCACCTCGCTGCCCACCAGCATGGCTGTCCTGCCGAGCGCCGCATCTCCCGATGAAACGCTCGACAGCGTGCCGGCGCTTTCGGTCAAGTCCACCGTCATGCTTGTGCCGCCAGACGCAAGGGTTGAGCTCAACACACCGCTCTTGCCGCCGGCGGTGACGTTGCTCGTATAGGAGTAGTTAAGCCCTCCATCGGTCGATATCCACACCTGCGCCCCGCCCCACGTCGCCGGTGGACCCGTTACGACCATCCATATCTGCGGATTGGCCGTGCCGATCTGTGACACCAGCGGCTCAAAAATCATTGGCGCATTGACGTTTCCCGGCTCGATCAGCGTGCTGCCGCTGTACCCGCCGCCCTGTTGCGGAGGGTACTGCACCGACCACTGCGATCCTTCCAGAAAATCCTCGGCCAGAATCTCCAGCAGTCCTTGGTCGTCTTCGGTGATCTCCATGATCCGCACGGTCTTGGCGTCCAGCCCGAGGTCACTGACCGTCAGCGTCACCAAGTCCATAGGTTCCAGCAAGGCGTATTCCCATGACAGCCGGAACCGGTACTGGTTACGGATGAACAGGCCACGGTTCTTGATCAGCTCTGCCGCCATCATGCCGGCTGTTGGTGTAGGGATGAACTCCGCACTGATCTGGCTCCGCGTCCTGAGTCCGATCAGCTCGATGCTCGCTTGGTCCTTGACTTCGCAGATGGCCGTATTGTACTCGTTGTCCTTGTCACGCACAAGGAGCTTGACGTTGTTGTAGCAGTCATAGGGGTCAGCCCGGGTGATCTGTACCGGCTCGCTGCCATCCTCATGCAGGAAATCGTTTGCGCTCAATGCGTAGCAGATGGTCAAGTCAGGCGTGTAGGTGTGCCCGTACCCGGTCATCTCCTTATCACCAAACGGGATGAACTTCAACAGGTCTGCGCTCCAAATCGCCGCCGTGTTGGTGGCCTCAAGCCATGAGGTGAGGTACTCGCGTGCCGCCTTGCCTTCCGACAGCACGGCCGAGAACGCCATGCCGTTCACGCCGCAGTACCGCTCGTAGCTGTTCGCGTTTGAGGTGAGTGAGGCTGTGTCGATATATGCCTCCGGGAACCGGCACCCATAGGTTTCATCTGTGAGGAAATCGACGATCATCTGTGAAGGCGCTGCCGCCCCCGTAATCACTCCGGTGTCGCAGAGGAGCCCTTTGACCTCAAACCACATCTGCGGCAGGGAGTTTGATGAGCCAAGGTCGAAGTTGCCGGATCCGAGGTAGGCCGTGTGCCGGTAGTTGAGGGCTTCGTCCGGGTGCGCGGTCTCAAGGTAACTCCATGCCGTCTGACCGCTTGATCCGTAGAACTTCGTCAAGGCAAGGCCGGCTGTCGGCGCTGCCCCGATCTCGCTGATGATGGTCGTCTTGCCCGATGAGAGCCATACCGATCCGTAATCGGAGACAGTGCCTTCACAGACGCCGAGCGCCACGGCACAGGTGAAGGTGTAGCTGGTGACCGTCGGCCCTCCGCCCTTGCCGCCCTCGACGTGTTCGTGTGCCTGAAAGTCGCCATACCAGATGAGGTTTGTCGATGTCTTGACCGTGCCGTAGATGATCGGCACCGGCGCACCCTGCTGCGATGATTGCACTGAGAGGCTGTTGTACTTCGTGCCCACGGTCGTATTGCCGCCACCCAGAAACAGTCCGGCCATCGTTATGCCCTTTTTAAGTTGCGCATCCTGAAAAATTGCATCTCCCGCCCGATGAACGGCGGTTGCGTGAGGTCGCCCCATGTGACGAAACCGCACGTCGCACAGGCGTGTATCACCCGAGAGCCTTCAATAATAATGGCCGAGTGCGACATGGTGCGCCCGAACCGAACCAGCACCATATCGCCCGGTTCAGGCACGTCGACCTCATCGGTATAGTGTATGACCCCGTCAAGGTATCGCTCTTCTGAGCGGTGCAGCATCCACTGTCTCGGGTACGGCCGTGGGTCGAACCAGTCCAGAGCGCCGACAGCCGAGTACACCTCAATGAGGATCATGGCGCAGTCAACCCCGGCGCCCTTGATGTTGCCTTCGTGATGGTACGGTGTGCGGAGCCAGCTCTTGGCTTCCGTAATGATGCGCTCGATCATATCGCGGTCTCCACGGCCGGGATGAACGGGTACCCTCGGTAGTTATCGAGATTGCTGAACCTGACTGCGCAAGCGCTCATCGTATGGTCACAGCCCGGATAGGCAACAAAGGTGTCTCCTTCGGCGACCGCGAATGGCAGCGTGTAGGCCAGAAAAAGCTGGTACCCGTTACTGTTCTTGATGGTGCGCCTCAGTCCGGTGTTCAGCCCGGAGGTGAAGGACACGACGCCGTTCCAGAAATACCCTGATGTCGCCCCTGACCAGTTGACGATGAAGTCGGTCGATCCCGCCTCGGCCGTCCCGCCCGAACCCCAGCTTGCCCGGTCAAGGCCGCACCCCGAGTCGTAGAGGGTGTGGGTGCAGGAGGCCTGCCACGTGTTGCGCGGCATTGAGACGTCCAGCAGTGCAAGGTCGCTCTTTACCCGGAACTCCGCACTGGTTCGCGTCAATGAATCGATGCTTGAGACAAACCCCGTGAACAGGGTGATGCATCCAACCGGCTGCGCCCCGCTCGGCGTCTGCATCGTCCATGATTCCATGTACGCCCGTTCACGCTTGACACGGGCTCCGTCAAGAGCGCCACTTTGCACGGCGTCCAGAAACGGTTTGTCGTCGATAACGACCGCCCGGTCACAGGACAGCATCAGCGTCTGCTCATCGGCTTCCAGCCCGGTCACGATCCGGTACCGTACCCCGGAAGGCTGCACGCCGTAACAAGAGAAAACCGAGTCGTTCCAGTAAATGGGCACGTCGGACGTCGTCAGACGCATGGTGTCGCCGTTCTGGCGCACGATGGTGAAGAGGTCACAGCAGGCAAACTGCCGGTTCGATGCGAGCAGTTCCAGAAGCTCTGTGGTGGCTGGTTTCATGGCTTGACCGATTGCAGGGTGACTTTCTTCAGTTCCCACAGCTCGAACATGAACTGGTTGTAATCCTGCCGATCCTCACCGAAGCGCACCCGGTAATACCACGTATAGCTGGCCGTGATGGTGACGCCGATGGAAGGCGGCGTGGTGAAACTGATCTGGTTCGGGCTGATGAATGACCAGCCGCTCGTCTGCTCCACAGCATTGAAATAGACGCGAATTGAAGCCGGATCGACATATCCGCATGGCTCCGTGAACCCGGCATAGGTCTTGCTGAGTGTCCACTTGCTCTGGGTGGCGTCGCCGGTGCCGAGCGCCACGGCCGTCATGATATTGGTCTCGTCCGGGTCTTGGTACAGAAAAGTGTCGAATGATCCACTTCTCTTCAGAAAGAACCCCATCAGGGTTTGCAGCTCCTCTTCGGCTCCGGCTCGCAGGAACTCGTAGCTCATCTCCCACGTCCAGACCGGGTAGGCGTAACTCGATATCCGAACCTCCCGCCCCGACAGGTGAGGCGCGATCTGGGTGCTGAATTTCGGCGCCTTGACAATATCCCACTGAAGGCCGGGCAGTGTCGGAAACAGGTAGTCGCTCATGGGCTCGTAGGTCGGTACGTTTGGTGAAATTTGCTCGAACTCGAATAATGCCTCCAAGAATATCTTTGATGCTGAGAACGCATCGTCTCCATCACACAAGACTTCAGCCACAACCATGCTTGCTCTAAAAGGGCCGGTACTGGCAACGAGCGCCTCCAGTGTGCACATGTCCGCAAGGGCTGAAACCGGAGGCGTAAGGTCGTACAGGCATGAGATGCACACCTGCCGGGCAACAGCACGTGGAGTGCCCTGAACGATCGCCACAATCGCCAGTTGCCGGCTTTGCGCCGCCGCGGTATTCTGTGCGAGCGCCGACAGGCTCTCTTGCGTTGCTTGATAGGCCATATCATCACACAGTCACTTTATATCCGATCTTGGCCGCATTCACCTCTGCGGCACTCCATTCGGATGATGTCGCCGGATTGAGCACAAACAGATCGCCTTGGTACTTGTAGTCCGCATTCAGCGCCATATCTGAGCCCTGCACCTGCGTGGTCGATGACTTAATGAGGTTGGCCACTGAGCGCGTATTGGCGTCATCCTTTTTATAGCTGCCGGTCACCTGCACGGCATACACCGTCACGCCGGTTGACATCGATGGCCCCACGCCGAACAAGTCCTGATTGTTCAGGGTTGACGTCGAATTGTAGGTCACGGTGTCGGCATCGTCCTCCTGCACCTCCCCGTAATTGGTGGCGGTTATGGTGTAGTCGATCATAGGTGAATTGCTCGAAGATGATGTCGCTCCCGACCAGCTGAATGTCGTTGGAGCCGTCGGGTAGGTTGCGCTGTTGTAGAACCATGGGCTTGTGACGGTCGTTCCCATCATCGAGAAGGCGGCGTCCGCAATAAAACCGATCCAGTATTTTGTTCCTTTTGCCAGTGTCGGCGCAGTCGAGCCAAAGGGAATTACGTTTACGCCGGCGGCCAGCCCCGTTGTCTCGTCACCTCTGGCATGCAGGGTCAGCGGCTGGTTGGTGTTCAGTGGGTCTTCAGTGTACACCACCGGCCGGATATGGATGCCTGCCACGGCAGTCTGCACCGTCATCGTGATCGATTGCAGCGTACAATCCTGCTGCGCAATGATAGCCATAGGGTCGTACCGAACTGTTCCCGAAGCAGAATACGCCGTGCTTATATATTTTGGCAAGTACAGCCGGTTGGCTGAATATGATACGTATGATGTCGACCCCACCTGAGGAGGACTTGTAATGACCGAGGACGGCACTGGTGTCCATGACACTGCGGTATTGGAGGCGGGAAACATCGTTATCACCCGCTTGTCACCCAAGAAGTCGTTCATGGGTCTTGATCCCACGCCGGTCGCGCTGTCCAGCATATACAGGTCATCGAGGGCCATGAGATTGTTGATATAAGTGGTCTCCCACTGTATTGCGTTGAATAGCCCTGCGCTCTGAGTGCTGGCCAGTGATCCCGCGTAGTTAATCACCGTCACCCCATCCACACGCACCACAACACCGGATGATGCCGATTCCTTGATCTCCAGATAGAACCACGCAGAATCCGTAATAACCCCAGCCACTGATGATGCGACACTTGTCCACGTGTTGATGCCTGTTCTGGTGTACAGGGTAATGACGCCTGTCGCGGTGTTTATCAGCACCTGAATGGCATAGGTTGTCGATGCACCAAGCAAGGCATAATTCAGCCAGCATGTCGATGATGATGGGCCCGCGGTAAATTTCATGGCGACACCCAACACCCCAAACGAGAGCGATGAACCAACACTCAGTGAAGCGCTGATTGTCTGCACACACTTTCCGTTAAATCTGCCCGATAGGAATGCCGTGGAACTACTGCTAACCCCAGACCACCGGCCACGCATCATGTTGGTGTAACTGCCGTAGTTGTCGAACCCGTCGATAAATAAGAGAGCCATACCGGTTAACTCGTTGGGCGCAGGCCGAGATGAGTGCCGTTACGTGTCGCTTCCCGCAGGCTCTTCATCAGCTCGGTCTTGTGCTGGTTAAAAAATCGGCGGACACTTTGTCCGTCCACGGCATTGATGTGGAGATTGATCGGCTGGCCGCCGCCACTGCCGCCGGTCATGTTGCGCACGTTATCGGCAAGGTGTGCCGGAAGCACCATCTCGCGCTGATGCAGTTGGGTCACCGGGTTGATGCCGGCCGGGATGTCGTAGCCGCCAGACGCCGAGCGCAGCGCACCCATGACCATGGCGAATGTGGCCGCAAACGCCGCCGCCGCCAGCACCGGGCCGATAATGGGAATGCCGGCTTGTGAAGCCGCCGCACCGCTTGCCGCCTGTGCCGCGTCCTGCGGCACAACGGCCGCCGTTTCCATCGCCTTGGTTGCAACCTTCTCCTCTGCCGCCGCCACACCCATCGCCTTCAGTGTGCTGTTCAGCCCGACCGATGCCGCCAGTTTCTTGGCCTCGCCGGCAATCCAGTTCACGACGATCTTGCCGATCATGTCGGCGAATGCGTTCTGGATGCTGCTGAGAATGCCCTGCATGGCTGACCGGAAATTCATTGTCCCGACAATGAACCCGCCAAGCGAGCGCTGCATTCCGTCACCGATTGTGCGGAACAAGTCCAGCCATTTCTGGGTCGCCTCTTTGGTCTGGTCGTTGGTCAACTGAAGGGATTTCTGCTTGTGTTGCAGCTGGATGATGAGCAGTTTATCCATGTTCTGCTGCGCCTTGACGGGGTTGTCGGGGTTCATCTTGTCAAGGTCGATGAGCTTCTGCTGTGCCCCGGCTTCAATGGCGTAGCGCCGGTTCTCGAAGGTAACCAGCTGCGCCTCGTACTCATCGAATGAGGACTGGTTCATCTCGTAGCGCACCCGCGCGTTCTCCTCGTCGATGGCCAGTTCCGCGAGCGCCTTGCCCCGGTCACGCTCAATGTCCATCGCCGTGAGCTGTTCCTGCTGCTTGAGCGAGTCCTTGATGATGTCGAGCTTCAACCTGGCGACCCGGGTCTCGATGGCCGTGCGCTCTTTTGATCCTTTCTCGGTGTACTGGATGGCGCTCTGCCAGTATGCGGCTTCGTCCTCTTTGCTCATCTGGCGCAACTGGCCGATGGAGGCATAGTATTGCTCATACGCCAGTTTCTTCTGAATAAGGTCACCGGAGAGTTGCTCCATGTAGGAGGGTTCGGATGGCTCTGAGGCCGTATCCGTTCCGTCCTTCTTGGTGCGTGGATCAACCCAATTCTCGGTCCCTCGCGGTTTTTTTTCGCTTGCGGCAAGCGCATTATCCCGAGCGATTGCAGCCACATGCCTCTTGTGATTTTCAAGGGCTCGCTCCTGATGCTCCCGACTAATCTTTTCGGCTTCGGCAATGCCTTTTTTGACCTCGTCGAGCGGGTTTCCCCGTAACCCAAAAGCCATCCCTTTCGACACCATCGAGTAAAACGACACGACGGCGTTTCCGCACCACATGATCGCTGTCGATAAACTCTCAAACAGCTCGATGATGATTGCTGTGACGTCAGTAAAAACAGCCTTTACCGCCATCATCGTGCCTGCCCATGTCCACAAATCCTCCGGTATGCTCTCACCGATGATGTTCGAGCTTCTCTGGCCGAGATAGCCCAGCAGGCGGACCGCATCATCAACAAACGCCTTGATCGTATTGCCAAGCGCCGAGAAGGCTTCGCCCAGCACATCGATGGCGGCCGACACCGCCGGCATAATGGTAACACCGATCTGAAGCAGTGCCGTTGCCATCTTGGTCAGTCCGGGAATGATTGCACCGCCGAGTTTCTCCATGAACGCATCGCTGACAATCTTGACGGCGTTCATCTCGATCTTGTACTTCTTGACGTTATCGATCTCCTCCTGCGTCATGATCTCGCCGATGCTTTGCGCAAGCTCTGCGGCACGCTGTCGAAGTTCGGGGTTGATTTTCAGGAGCTTGAAGGCCGACTCTGCATTCCGGCCAAACGCCATCATCGCAAACGCGTTTCTGTC
The DNA here is from genome assembly GCA_037142155.1 of Chlorobiaceae bacterium. GTDB lineage: Bacteria > Bacteroidota > Chlorobiia > Chlorobiales > Chlorobiaceae > Chlorobium. Next base: position 10,695 of record JBAXBE010000010.1, on the reverse strand, counting down.
GGTACCGGCCTTGTACTCCATCATCCGGTTGGCGGCATTGTCAAGCAGTTTTTCCTGCGACAGCAGATGTCCATTCAGGTCTCTTGTTGCTACACCGACCTTATTGAGACCAGCCTCGTTTCTTGTCAACTGCCTGTCAAAGCGCATGGCAATGCCCGTGTACTCTTCAGCCGTCATGCCGACCATTTCCAGCGCCACACGCATCTTGGAGGCTTCTTCGGCCGTCATGCCGAGCCCGTTCATGAGCCTTCTGGTCGCGTCGGCTTCCTCCTCCGCCGCTTTTACAGCTTCCTTGAAAAGCACGCCTCCGCCCACGATGGCAACCAAACTGCCAAACGATCCCGTGACCTTCTCGATGACGCCCGACAACCCTTCCGATACCCCTTTAAGGCCCTCCATGCCCTTGGCGGTATCGCCAAAAAAGGCCGCAAGCTGCGACGATATTTGCCGCAGCCCGGCCTCCAAGCCAGCCGTTTCGGCTCCAAACCCTACTTGTACTTGTTCATCTGCCATTACTGCGGTGTCTGTGGAAGCGTTGCGATAAGTTGCGCCAGCTCATTATCGTTGTTCTGGGTCACGGGTTTCTTGATGCCGAAATACCCGGCCATCATGACGTGGATGGGCGGGTACTGCTGCGAGTATTCTGAGAAAGCCTTCAGCCGGTGAAGGTCGAACTGATCACGCACCTCCTCTATCGTCATGCCGGTCGATATGGAAAGGTGCATGAACAGCTCGTTCCAGTTCACACCGTCACCGGCGGCTGTTCCCCCACTGATGCCGCCTTTGCCAGCAGTCCGCCGACATCCATGACGGCCTGCATGACGTCGAGCATGTTGCTGATGTCCAGCAGTTCATGCTTCACCTTCTCCTCGGTCAGTTCAGGATAGTTGCGCTGGAGCGCCAAGAGGGCCGCCTGCGTGACGGCCTTGACGCTGTCCCGGGAGATTGTCCCGTCAAACAGCCCGACGCTTTCCTGCACGACCTCCAGAGCGCCGAGCGAGAGCGGTGGAATGATGTAGGTCTCGCCATTGGCGAACGTGTAACTGATGCCTTTTACCATACGGGTCTCCCTTATTTGTCGCTGAGTGAGTAAGTGAGGATGTTACCGGTTGACGGGTCTTCAAAGCCCGAGAAATCAAATTCCGGCACCGCAAAGTCGTCGAGCTTGGTGGAAAACGACAGCTTTGTTGAAATGCAGCTCGGGATCGAGAAGATGATCGTCTTGCCGGCATACGCCACCGAGAAGTCAGCCCGGAACGATGGCGCGTAACCCATCGGCACGTTGATGACGGTGCTTTTCTGTGCCGTGGTCGAGGTGGCCGTGTATTGGTAGTTGATGAAGACCGTCTGGCCTACGTCTGCTGTGGCGAAGGTGTACACGCCGGCCGCGACACTGTACTGCCCGGTCGTCGGGCCTGAAGCCACTCTGGTCATCGGCAGGCCGCTTGCGCTCCTGACGCCGAGGTCAACTGACCATGTGCCGGAACTCGGCACGGTCGGTGTGATCTGGAACGGGGTTGCCGGAATGACGGCGCCGATCACGTCGAAATAATCAGCGACGATGCCTGCACTGAGCGTCTGGCCGAAAAAGAGCGAGTTGATGAGTGAGCCGTTGAGCTGCGCAAAGGTGGCCTTGCCGGTGATCTTGCCTTTGCCGCGACCGACAGCAACCGGGAACTGCTTGCCGCCATACAGCTCCTTGAGGTCACAGCTCATGTCAACGCTTCCGCTCTGCATGGTGCCGAACTGTATGGGTGAGGGGACGGAGATGGCCGATCCCGAATAATCGGTGAGCGGTGTGCCCCAAAGGGTACCGGCTCCAAAAACAAACTGTGACATAGGTGTGGGTTTAGATGGTGGTTAAGATTTTTATAGTGAACCGTGCCAGTGACTGCTCTCCAAGCGTGCCCTCGTCGATCTCTATCTGGCCGTCAATCCAGCAATGCTCACAAAGCCCGCCGAGCGTCTGCTTGTAAGCCGGGCCCAATGGTGGAGCCAGTGCCGCGTCGATCTGGTCGAGCAGGTCGTTGATCTGCGCGGCCGGAGCGTGTGACGGGTCTGGGTCGTTGGTGTATATCCATACCTGCGCCTCCAGCGTCGCCACTGACGGCATGCCGGTCACCTGCTGAACGGTCTGGTTTGTCTGCGTCACAAACATGGCCGGCTGTTCGCTGGGAACGACGTCCTGAAAGTGGCGGAGCCGTCGGCTGCATGTCACCAGCCCGTTCAAAGCCGACAGCTTCTCGAAGAGCGCCTGATACAGTGTCTCGCGGGTCATTTCTTGATTTTTATAAGTTCCTCACGCACGCTTCGCTTGAGCTGCGCGGTGATGTCAGGCGTCATTTCCTTCAGCGATGAGCGCAAAAAAGAGCGTTCCTTGTACTGGATCGTCCGGCCGGCGTGCTGGTTGCGAGACCGCAGATTGGTAAATGCCGCCCTCTCGACCGCCAAGCCGTACTCATGAATGGCCGCATACTCCACGTTTGTGCCGACCGTGGCTCCCGTATAACCCGGCTTGAAGTCCCATTCCGGGTGAATAGAGCGCCGGAGCCGGCCTGTTCGCACCTTCAGTACTTGGCCCGAGAGCTTCTCGCCCTTCACCTTCGCCGTCAACTGAAGCGCCAGCCGCATGACGGTTTTCTGCAACGCAGAGCGCAGGTCTGGAATGGCGGCCCGGAACTTCCCCTCAAGGTTCTCGCCCTTGATAAATCTGGCCGTAATCATGCAAAGAACACCTTGCGGTGCCGGTTAAGCAGTGAGCGGACATGGTCGGGCATGTCTTTGGTCATGTATGCCGTCGTCTCTCCTGCAATGCCTTTGCTGGCCAGCCCGATGCGCTCACGGTTCTTGTATCGGTACCCGACCAGCTCGACGCAGGCTTGACGCACATCCTCCGGCACTGTTTGGCCGGCCGTGTAGATGAGCTGGCAGTTCCAGCTTCCCCATGCGAACTGATAGCCGAACAGCAGCAGCCGGTTGTCGTAGACCATGTACCCTGAATCCTGAATCGTCGCCGCTTCCGGGACACTCACGCCGTCAATGGTCAGGCTTGAGACCGAGACGACCGGGTAAGATCGGAACACATGCTCAGTGCCGCCATTGCCGCCGAACAAGTCCGTGTATGACTGCGTCTCGAATGAGCGGCCGATCCACGAAAGAATAAAGGCGCTCTCCGCCGTAATCAGCGAGTTCAGCAATTCGTCGTCGCCGTCTGTGGTGATGTTGACGAATGTCTTGACATCGTCGATACTTGCAAGAGTGGCCATCACTCAGGACTCTGCCGATTTGGTTTTTTCTTTTCAACTTTCCCTGCTTCCGGTTCCAGAACCTCCTCGAGGTTCTTGCCGATGGTCAGAAACCCGAATGCGTACATCGTCTCTTCATGTTCACCGGGCACTTCGATGATGCCACTCGCTCCCGCCTCATAGGTTTTGCCGCCAACAAACACCGTCCTGATGCCATCCGGGCTTTTCATGTTGATTGTTGCCATAATGGGTTGCTTGGTATGTTGCAAGAATGCCCCGGCCCTATGCTCTCCGGACCGGGGCGTGAATTACAATGTTAGCCGTTGGCGATGTTGGTAATGATGCCCATCGAAAACGGTGCGTAATGCTGCAATACGCCGTCAGCATAGACACCATACTGGCGCTTCCTGCTCTGGATCGGCCAGTCGATCTGATAGTAGTCCTGGCGGAGGAGCACCTGCGCGGTATTGCTGACGTTACTCATCGGATACGGCAACCTGTCGGTAAAGAAGAGCACCGTTCCTGCTGGCAGGTTCGGGTGCACGACGAGCGGAATGTCATCGCCGGTGGTGGAGTTGAGCACCGAGGTCACTTTCCAGCCGCTGGCGATATTGGAAGCGCCATTTTCAATCTGACGAAGCAACGGTGCGCCGGAGTTGGCGATAATCTTCTTCGAGATGTTGCGTGACTCCTGAGAGCTGACGAAGATGTGCGTCGGACTCAGACGGAAGACATCGAAGAAGTACTGGAAGGCCGCATCGAACTCCGAGATGCCACCAGCACCGTTGCTCGTGAGGGTGGAGCCGGTGCCGGCCGTACCCGTGGCCAGTGAGGCCACATAGGCGTTCGAGCCGCTCTTCCATGCCTGGGCAAGCAGACCGTCATACTCGACTGAGCACTGCGAGTTGTCACTGGCAGCAAGCGTTGAGGCGGCCTGTGCGCCTGCGTCTGCCGGTGCGGTGATAACGACAGAGTTGATCGAGGTCACCGCGGCCAGTTTCTCCGATCCGGCGGCTCCGATGTACCAAGCGTAGCCGACTGCGCCCGTGACCTTCGCCACTGTTGCCGCAATAGAGAGATTGCCCGCGGTTGTGGCAATAGTGGCTGCGACCGATTTCTGTGCACTGCCACCGCCAAAAGTGTCGGTGGTGCCGTCAATATTGGTACGAGTGATCTGGCCCGGAACAGCTGCCGTTGCAGCGTTGAAAACCTGCCCGATCGTGCCGTTGTTGCTGCCAACAGCATCAAGGTATGCCTGGGCTCCAAGGCCGACGGCAATGACGCTGTAGGTGGTAGACACCGTCAGCGACCCTCCGGCGACAAGAGCCAGAGACGGGGTCGGCGTGGTACCGAGCGCCACCGCGCTGTTGTTGCCGGCAAGCAGCATGCGCTCTTCCTGAATCATCAGGCTCTCAAGCGTGTGCTGGACTGCCAGGGCACGGATGTCCTCGAAGTTTCTGGCCGCATTCTCTGCCTCAAAGGTCGTGTAGTTCTCAAGACCAATGCTTTTGAATGCGGCATTGTACTCGTTCAAGGTGTGCTGAATCGCACCACCTCTCTTGCCCTCTCCGACACCGGCGCGCACATTCGACGCATTGATATTGGTGACGGCTTTCCAGTTTGCCTGCACGCCAAACCCTCCACTGATGCGGGGCAGCATGTTGCGGAGCGGGGTCATGACCGGATAGAGCTTCTTGGAAGGGATCTCAAGGTTATATGCCTGGAATCCCTGTGTCGCTGTCCCGGTCTGGGTGAAATACTTGACAAGATCTTCGTTGCTCTTGGCCTGCGCCTGCTTGACAAGATCAAGGGTGTCCTCTGTTGTGTTCATGATCGTCTGGGGTTTTTGGTTTGGGTAAATGGGTGTTAGTTGCCAATGACGCTGCCTGCGCGGTGTGCGGCCTTGATGAGACTTGCCGCCTCATTGATTTTTCCGGTACTGTCGCGGATAACGGCCGGCTCTGGGCCCATCTCGGAATCCTCCGACTTCGAGACCGCCACGGCGTTCAGCCGGGCGCGGGGCTCGGCCGGCTCGTCTTTGAGTTTCTGGAGTTCGTCTGCGATGGCGTCATGGGATTCCCGGAGCGCATCTCGCTCTTCGGTGATGGCGTCCACTCGCTTCTGCAAGTCCTCCATCTTGTGGAGGTCGTCGGCGTCTGCCGCCTTGCCGGAAGAGCAAGCAGCGCCCATGCTGACAGCGTGGTCGTGGATGGTCTGGATTTTTTCGGCGTTCTTCGAGCTGAACTCCCGGCCGGCTTTTTCAAGGTCGCCGCGACCCACCGCATAGGCAACGACCTCCTCTCCAGCAGCGGAGTCAGGCTCCTTTATCTCGCTTGCGATAAAGGTTTTCAGGCCTTCGATAACGGCAGAGAGCGCCGCAAGTTGGTCGGGCGCTTCTCCGTTTTCAGCTTTTTCTTTTGTGAAGAGGTACAGGATTTCGCCAAGAGCCTGCAACGCAATGCCTGCGTCCCAGACGCGCTCCCCTGTGTATTTGGTGAGATCAATAACCGTTGAGGCGCAAGAGATATCCTCACCCCCGTCACGGCTCTCAACATTGGCCTCCACATGGACCTCATCCTCATGGGCGTCGCTCTTGAATACCGTGAGGACCGCTTCAGGATTGGCCGGGCGATCTACCAACGACACCTCAACCAGCTTCAGCCCCTTGATGATGGATTTGTTCGTCTCGTCGCGGTCAGTGACTTTGCCTCCAATCGAAAAACCCTTGTAGACACCGGCCGTGACTTTCTTGACCGCTTCTGCGTCGACAATGAGTGCCCCGAAATAGGTGCGCCCGTCCTCCTGCACGTCGGCCTCAATAGCCGTGCCGGCAGCTTTCTTGCTATCGTGCATTTCCCGCACGGCACCGAATTTCATGTAATCGGGTAGCGCAGCTTTCATGGCCTCTGCCGTCACTGTTTCTCCGTCCGAATCAACAGCAGTGCTTGAGGCGTATCCCCACACCTTTATGGTGCCGTCGTCCTGCTGTTCCGTTTTGCTTATTTCGCCGTAGAGCTTCATGGTTTTGCCAGTTAGGTGATTGTTTTCTGGGTCTTTATGCCATACTACGACTGGAAATAGTCAATGGTCAACGCACAAAATTCAGCGAGTGAATTTTATTCCGGTAAAAAAGAGAAAGGGCAAAAAAAAAGAGGCTGTCTCAAAAGGATAGTTAACAACAGAAAAGGGCTACCTGAAAAGGTGGCCCTTTTCTGTTGTATTTATTATCTTAAGCTATGGAAATGCAATCGCATAGCAGGGTGGTCTTCAAGACCTACAACCAGAATCAGCTCATGCTGATCCCGCCGTCTTTGGACGAGCTTATCAAACCCAATCATCCTGTCAGGTTGATCAATAAGGTCATCGATCGTCTTGATCTGGAATCGCTGGTCAACAAATATGAGGGAGGCGGTGCTTCAAGCTACCATCCCCGGATGTTGCTGAAGGTGCTGGTTTACGGCTATCTGTGCAATATCTACTCAAGCCGCAAACTTGAGGATGCTGTCATGGAGAACATCCACTTCATGTGGCTTGCCGGGATGAACACACCGGATCATCATACGATCAATCGTTTCAGAAGTGACCGGCTCAAGGACAACATCAAGAAGCTCTTCAGCCAGGTTGTGCTGCTGCTTGCCGAAGCGGGCATGATCAGCTTGAAGGAGGTCTATACGGACGGGACCAAGATCGAAGCTAATGCCAACAAATACACCTTTGTCTGGGGCAAATCGATCAAAAACAATAAGGCAAACATGGTACACCAGCTCGAGGAGTTATGGCGATATACCCAGCAGGTGGCTCAGCGGGAGTTGTCTGAACCGGAACCTGATTTTGGCAGCCTTGGACCTGAGGAACTCGAGGCCGCCATCGATCAACTCCGCCAGACCCTCAAGGCTGCAGACGTAGAGGATGAGGAAATAAAAAAAAAGGCCGTTCAAAAGCTGAACTATGCCAAAAACCACTGGCCCGATAAACTGATCGAGTATGCTGAAAAGGAGCAGCTCATGGGGCTCAGAAACAGCTACTCCAAAACGGATCCCGACGCTACGTTCATGCGCATGAAAGAGGATCATATGAAAAACGGTCAGCTCAAGGCTGGTTACAATGTCCAGCTGAGCACCCGAAACCAGTTTATCGTCCACTTCAGCCTGCACCAAAACCCAACGGACACCACCACACTTATTCCTCATTTTGAGTCGTTCAAGACCAGTTATGGTTGCTTGCCGGAAACCATAACTGCCGATGCAGGTTATGGCAGTGAAGAGAACTATCAGGTACTCCCCGTTTGTAGGACAGTATTTTCGATCAACTAAAATGGTTCAGGCTGCCTCCGGGGCCTGTCGTTTTTTGGCATAATAAACACTCATTGGGACCTCTCCCTTCAGCGATTTATGGCGTCGCTCGGTGTTGTATTCGGTGAACCAGCGTTTCAGACCCTTATACAGTTCGAGACCGTCTGCCGGCGGATTGAGGTACAGGTACTCATACTTCAGACTTCGCCATAACCGTTCGATGAACACGTTGTCAATGGCTCTGCCTTTGCCGTCCATAGAGAGTTTGATCTGGGCTTCTTCTATCACCGCTTTGGTGAACACTTCGCTGGTAAACTGGCTGCCTTGGTCGGTGTTCAGGATTTCTGGTTTTCCATGCATGTGCACGGTCTCACGGAAGACCTCGGCACACCACTTTGCATCCATTGTATTCGAAACCGACCAGTTGAGGACATACCGGCTCTTCAGGTCGATGATGGCCATGAGATACAGGAACCCATTGGCCATAGGCACATAGGTCAGATCTGTTGCCCAAACCCGGTTGCTGTGCGTTACCGGCAGATTCCTGAGTAAGTATGTATAGACTTTATGACCCGGTGCCGGTTTTGAGGTGTTCGGTTTGGGACCGATCGCATCCAAGCCCATCAGCCGGTACAGACGGCGAATCCTTTTGATGTTGACCTTGTAGCCCTTGTCTTTCTGCAACCATTCCCACATACGGTAGACACCGTAGTAGGGTTTGTTCAGGTACTGCTCATCGATCAGGCGCATCAGCTCACGGTTCAGCTGCGTGGTTTTTTCGGGCCGATAGTACAACCCGGATCGATGAAGAGACAGCAAGTCACACTGCCGGTTTATGCTGATCTCTGGATGTTCTTTCTCAATCATGGTGCGACGTTCTTGAACAGTTTTCAGCTCAACAATTTTTTTTTGAGAAAATCGTTTTCGATCTGTAACTGACCGATTTTCCGGTAGAGCGGTTCGGTTTGTTCGTCGTTTTGCTGCGGTTGTTCCTGTTTGCCTGAACGGCTGAAAATATCGGCAGCATGATCAAGGAACTCGCGTTTCCACTGCGCAATCTGATTGGGATGGATCTCGTGTTTCTGGGCAAGCTCGGTTGTGGTCAACCGCTCGCTTAGAGCTTCAAGCACCACTTTGGTCTTGAATTCAGCACTGAATTTTCGTCTGCTTTTTTTCATAATGACAGCAATTTACAGGTTTTCTTCCAACTAAACTTGCTGTCCTATTTTTGGGGACTATTTCACTATGTCTGGCTGGAACGCCAGCAGATTCAAGGGTATGTGAAGTACAACTATTTTCACAAGGAGCAGCACAAAGCCTCAAGACAAAAGCCGTTGCCGCTTGATCCGAACACCTTGCATTATGATAATCAGGGCGATCGATATATCTGTCCGATGGGTCAGACCATGGAGAATGTTCATAACCGTCAGAGGCAGACCGCTACCGGCTATTTGCAAACCACCAACACCTATCGAACCGGCAACTGTAGCGGATGCCCGATGGCGGCCACTTGCCAACCTGTAGATGGTCAGACGAGCTTGGTCGTCAATCACCGGTTGAGCCGATTGAAAGCACAAGCACGGCAACTACTGCTTTCAGATGAAGGTATCCGAAAGCGAAAACAGCGGAGTATCGATGTCGAACCGGTTTTTGGTCAGCTCAAACAGAACAGAAACTTCAAGCGATTCCGATTGAGAGGCCTTCAGAAAGTGGAAATTGAGATGGGGCTGGCAGCAATGGCACACAACATCGCCAAGATGGCGGGATAACCTCCCGCTTTTTTCTTATCCGATCAATATTACCTCGCCCTCTGGATCGTTCGGCTGAAAAAAGAAGAGGCTGTCTCAGTTTTGCTTCTGAGACAGCCTCATGGGTATTCTTTTGAAGTGAAGGTGAAAATCTTACATGGCTCTCCATCGCCAATCTCATCGTTTCTTCTTGCAGCATTTCAATTCGAGCGCCAACCAGGCGCATCCGACAAAGATAACCCATTTGGTGAGCAACTGTATATCACTGATTAAATCAGGGGGGGCCTGCATATTCGAGGGCTTGGGGTTTGGGGGAACCGATATTTCGGTTTGGATATACATATTTCCTACCAAAATGTAAAACAATAACTATTTCATCTTTTCGCATCGTCGCTATTCAGGGGGATCGGACAATTGTTAACAACCACGGATTTGTGCCATGAAGAAGTGGTCTTTTAAATAGGGACACGTCCTTGAGTATAGAGCTGGCGCTGAAGGATAAATAATATATCTTAATCAAAGAGACTTTGACCCGTTACTCAGGCTTACGGCCAGAGTAAACAACGTAATATCGAAATATTATGGAAGATATGAACACGGATAACACCGACCAGAACACTGAACCGATCAGTATAGAAAACACTGATATTCCGGCAGTGAGGGCAATGCTCAAGGAGTTGCAGGAGATGATTAAAAGAGAAGAAGACAAGACCACCGACAAGTTAAAGAAGGACCCCGACAAACTGAATCCATAAAACTGGCATGGGCACAGCTTGGATGGGCTATAATTTTCCTAACAAACTCATCACGTTATCTGTCTGTTTGTGAAAAGATCTCGGCGGCGATAATCCTTTTGTGATTTGACATTTATTACAAATAATTCGATATTAGTAGCATGACTACCAATAATCGAATAAAATTAAAATCAACAATCGCCCACCACACCCAGGGCACTGTTGATCTGGCATCATGGCTTGAGCAACTTGGTATATCCCATGACCTCCAGAAACATTACCGAAACAGCGGCTGGATGGAATCAATCGGCACCGGAGCGCTGAAACGGCCCGGTGAAGAGGTGACATGGCAAGGGGCCCTCTATACCCTGCAATCGCAAGCCAGGCTTCCGCTTCATGCTGGGGCGCTCACGGCCCTTGCTTTGCAGGGTTTTGCTCATTATCTGCGTCTTGGCAAACAGAACGTCTATTTGTTTTCTCCCATCAAAACACGTTTGCCGGCATGGTTCAGAAAATATGAGTGGCCGGAACTGATCGTCCATGAAAGAACATCATTCCTGCCGAACGAAACCGGTATAAGCGACCTGCAGTTGCCCTTGTTTTCCATACGCATATCTTCACCGGAGCGGGCAATTCTCGAATGTCTGTACCTTTCTCCGGATACCCTGAATCTGGT